>NZ_JBIBFR010000002.1:0-907 GCF_042956125.1 Streptomyces sp. NPDC008313 | reverse complement strand
CGCGGTCATCACGCTGGAACGACGGACGCCCGCCCCGGTCACCCCGGTCATCACGCTGGAACGACGGACGCCCGCCCCGGTCACCCCGGTCATCACGCTGGAACGACGGACGCCCGCCCCGGTCACCCCGGTCATCACGGCCGCGGAAGCCACCACCGCGGTTGTCGTCACGGCGGAATCCGCCACGGTCCCCACCCCGGTCGTCCCGGCGCGGGCCGCCGGAGCGGTCGTCGCGGCGGAAGGCCGGCCGGTCGCCGCCCTCACGCCGGAACCCGCCACGGTCGCCGCCGTCCCGACGGTCATCACGGCGGTCATCACGGCGCGGACCACCGGAGCGGTCGCCGCCGTCACGGCGGTCGTTGTCCCGGCGCGGTCCTCCGCGGAAGCCGCCGCGGTCACCACTGTCCCGGCGTCGCTGATCGCGCTCCGGTCGCTCATCGGGAGAGTTGGGGGACATGGTGACTCCTGTCTTAGGTACTGCAAGTCATTCTCGCGTAGCCGGGTACCCGGCGCGCTTCGGAAAAACAAAAAGGACCTCTGGTCCCAGCGAGTCGCTGGGACCAGAGGTCCTCCAAAATTTGTTCGGCGGCGTCCTAATCTCCCACAGGGTCCCCCCTGCAGTACCATCGGCGCTGTGAGGCTTAGCTTCCGGGTTCGGAATGTAACCGGGCGTTTCCCTCACGCTATGACCACCGAAACCCTTTCAGACACCCCGCGATGAACGGGGCCTCGAACGGGCAGCGAACAAGCACACTCTTCAATTGAGTAAGTGAAACTGTTCAGCCAGCACAACCGTTCGTTGTCTGGGAACTACACAGTGGACGCGAGCAACTGAGGACAAGCCCTCGGCCTATTAGTACCAGTCACCTCCACACCTTGCGGTGCTTCCAGATCTGGCCTATCAACC
>NZ_JBIBFR010000001.1:15192-599892 GCF_042956125.1 Streptomyces sp. NPDC008313 | reverse complement strand
GCGTCGAAGCAGTCGGCGGGGGTGCGGGGGGCGACGACGGGGACGGGGGCCTCGCCGTTGCGTCCGTACATCGCCTGCAGCAGGTCGGCCTGCTCGGTCTTGGTCGGCAGACCGGTCGAGGGGCCACCGCGCTGGATGTCGACGATCAGCAGCGGCAGCTCCAGCGAGACGGCCAGCCCGATCGTCTCGGACTTGAGCGCCACGCCCGGACCGGAGGTCGTCGTGACGGCGAGCGAACCGCCGAAGGCCGCGCCCAGCGCCGCGCCGATACCGGCGATCTCGTCCTCGGCCTGGAAGGTGCGCACGCCGAAGTTCTTGTGCTTCGACAGCTCGTGCAGGATGTCCGAGGCCGGCGTGATCGGGTACGAGCCCAGGTACAGCGGCAGGTCGGCCTGCCGGGAGGCGGCGACGAGCCCGTACGACAGCGCCAGGTTCCCCGAGATGTTCCGGTACGTGCCCGGAGGGAACGCGGCGGCGGCCGGGGCGACCTCGTAGGAGACGGCGAAGTCCTCGGTCGTCTCGCCGAAGTTCCAGCCGGCGCGGAAGGCGGCGATGTTGGCGGCCGCGATCTCCGGCTTCCTGGCGAACTTCGACGACAGGAACTTCTCGGTGCCCTCGGTCGGCCGGTGGTACATCCACGACAGCAGACCCAGCGCGAACATGTTCTTCGAACGGCCCGCGTCCTTGCGGGAGAGGTCGAAGTCCTTCAGCGCCTCGACGGTCAGCGTCGTCAGCGGGACGGGGTGGACGTGGTACGCCTCCAGCGAGCCGTCCTCCAGCGGCGAGGCCGCGTAGCCGACCTTCTGCATCGCGCGCTTGGTGAACTCGTCCGTGTTGACGATGATCTCCGCGCCGCGAGGCACGTCCGCGATGTTCGCCTTCAGTGCGGCGGGGTTCATCGCCACCAGCACGTTCGGGGCGTCGCCGGGCGTGAGGATGTCGTGGTCGGCGAAGTGCAGCTGGAACGACGAGACGCCCGGCAGGGTGCCTGCGGGGGCGCGGATCTCGGCGGGGAAGTTCGGCAGGGTGGACAGGTCGTTGCCGAAGGAGGCGGTCTCGGAGGTGAACCGGTCGCCGGTGAGCTGCATGCCGTCACCCGAGTCACCCGCGAACCGGATGATCACCCGGTCGAGCCGGCGGACGTCCTTCGTGCCCGCCGGTTTGCGCTGCTCTCCCACGACGGATCCGTCGGCCTGTTCCGTTGTACTGCTGACCTGGCTGGTCACTGAACTGGACCTCCCTCGAGGCGGCTGTCCGGGAGCGGCCGTCCCGCCGGCCGTCCCGGGGCCAACCCTACGTCGGTAAGGGTCGCCTTCCCTCGGCCGTTCGCATGATGGACACCACTTTGAGACTGCTCGTCCTCACGATATGTCATGGTTCGGTCGCTCCCCGTACTGGTTCCGGGACGTTCCCCTGTCCAAGCACTGCCCGGGCCGGGCCGCCGGCCGCCGTGGCTCACGAGTTCAGATAGGTGAGGACCGCGAGAACCCGCCGGTGATCCCCGTCACTGGGGGACAGGCCCAGCTTCAGGAAGATGTTGCTGACGTGCTTCTCGACCGCCCCGTCGCTCACCACCAGCCGGCGCGCGATCGCCGAGTTCGTCCGCCCCTCGGCCATCAGCCCCAGCACCTCCCGCTCCCGCGGGGTGAGCCCGGTGAGCACGTCCTGCTTGCGGCTGCGGCCGAGCAGCTGGGCGACGACCTCCGGGTCCAGGGCCGTGCCGCCCCGGGCCACCCGCACCACCGCGTCCACGAACTCCCGTACGTCGGCCACCCGGTCCTTCAGCAGATAGCCGACGCCGTGGCTCGACCCGGCCAGCAGCTCGGTCGCGTACTGCTCCTCCACGTACTGGGACAGCACGAGCACGCCCAGCCCCGGATGGGACTTCCGCAGGCGCACCGCCGCCCGCACCCCTTCGTCGGTGTGCGTCGGAGGCATCCGTACGTCCGCCACCACCACGTCCGGCAGCGCGTCCTGCGCCGCCAGATCGGTGATCGTCCTGATCAGCGCCTCCCCGTCGCCCACACCGGCCACCACGTCGTGCCCGCGGTCGGTCAGCAACCGGGTCAGGCCCTCCCTGAGCAGCACTGAATCCTCGGCGATGACCACCCGCACCCTGTCCTCCACGTCTCTCGGCCCCCCACAGCCCGCCGCCGGCCCGCGCCGGTCTGTTCCCGGCCCGTCCCCGGGTCCGTCCCCGCCCGTACGGCAGACCCCAGCATTCCAGTATCCGGACCGAGGTGTCGCCGCGGCGCCGGAATCTGGGGGTGACGACCGCATTCCGGACGGTCCGGGGGGCGGGTCGGCGGAGGACAGGGGTGGGTGAGGGGCGCGGGACGGGTGCCCGCCGGCCGGCCCGGGGGTGGATCCTCCGGCCGGCCGGTGTGGTGCGCCGCTCCCGGAGGGCCGGGGCGGCTCCTGCGGCGCTCAGCCCCGCCAGGGCAGCTCCGCCGTCACCCGGGTGGGACCCGCGACGGGGGAGTCGACCACGAGGATGCCGTCGACCGCGTCGAGGCGTTCGGCGAGACCCGCGAGCCCCGAACCGGCCCCGGCGTCGGCCCCGCCCACACCGTTGTCGGTCACCTGGAGCAGTAGGCGCTTCTCCGCCCGCCAGACGTCGACCGTGGCCCGCGTCGCCCGTGAGTGCTTGCTGATGTTCTGGAGCAGCTCGCAGACCGTGAAGTAGGCGATGCCCTCGATCGCCGGGGCCGGCCGGGACGGCAGGTCCACCTCGACCCGCACCGGCACCGTGCACCGGGAGGCGACGGCCGACAGGGCCGCGTCCAGGCCCCGGTCGGTGAGGACCGCCGGATGGATGCCGCGGGCCAGGTCACGCAGCTCCTGGAGCGCCGTCTTCACCTCGCCGTGGGCCTCGTCCACCATGCGGGCCGCCGCCCGCGGGTCCTCCACCAGCTTCTCCTTGGCCAGGCCGAGGTCCATCGCCAGGGCCACCAGCCGGGCCTGCGCCCCGTCGTGCAGATCGCGCTCGATGCGGCGCAGGTCCGCCGCGGCGGTGTCGACGACCACCCCGCGGTCCGACTCCAGCTCCACGACCCGGGTCACCAGCCGCGACGGCCCCAGCAGCCCCTGCACCAGCACCCGGTCCACCATGGTCAGCCCGCGCACGATCCACGGGGCGGCCAGCGTGAACAGCAGTCCGGTCAGCGCTGTCACGGTGATCTCGAAGGGGTTGTCCAGGTACACGCCGTGCGTCTCGTCGCCGAACAGCTGGAGGCCGTCCTGGCCGCCGTACATCGGGAAGACCCAGAACCACAGCGGGTACGTCAGCATCGCCCAGCCGTACGCCCAGAACGCCACCGCCATCGCGAACGAGAACACCGCCCACGGGAACTGCACCACCGCGTACAGCAGGCTCCGCCACGACGTGCCGCTCTTGAGGACCGCGCCCATCCACGCCATCGCCCCGCGCGACTTCACCCGCAGCGGCTCCGGCGCGTCCACGTCGAGCCCGAGCAGCGCCCGGGCCCGCGCCCGCTCCAGCGCGCCGAAGCCCCGGCACCCCGCGAGCCCCGCCGCGAGCACGGGGACGCCGAGGAAGGTGACGAGCAGCCCGACGCCGAGCGAGAACATCGTGACGGCGAACACGAACATGAGGACGCCGAGCGGCAGGTTCAGCAGCAGATAGCCGAACTCCCGCAGGCTCCGCCCCTCGAACGGCGCCCGCAGCGCGGCCGGCAGGCGGTGCCGCCGCTCCCCGGCACCCACCCCGTGGAATCCGGGCCCGCTGTGCCCGTACCCCTGTCCGTACTCCGTGGCCATCGGCGTCGTCCGTTCTGCTCGTCGTGCACGTCGGCTGTCGTACCTCCACCCTGCTGTCCTCGGCGGCCCCGGACCATGGAGCGGGTCGGAGTCTTGAGGCGGGGGTTTTCCCTACCCGGGGGCGCCGGAGGGCCTTACGCCGTGTCGTCGTCGCGGCGGTCGCGCCACGGGAGTTCGGCCGTGACCGTGGTCGGGCCGCCCACCGGGGAGTCGACGACGAAGAGCCCGTCGACCGCGCCGAGCCGGTCCGCGAGGCCCGCCATCCCCGTACCTCCGTCGAGGCTCGCGCCACCGCGCCCGTCGTCCCGGACCTGGATCAGCAGCCGGTCCTCGGACCGCCACACGTCGACCGAGGCGGACCGCGCCGCACTGTGCTTGCTCACGTTCTGCAGCAGCTCGGAGACGGTGAAGTACGCGATGCCCTCGATGGCCGCGGCCGGCCTGACGTCGAGGTCGGCGGTCACCTTCACCGGCACCGTGCACCGCGAGGCGATGGCCGACAGGGCCGCGTC
Source organism: Streptomyces sp. NPDC008313 (assembly GCF_042956125.1). Classification (NCBI taxonomy): domain Bacteria; kingdom Bacillati; phylum Actinomycetota; class Actinomycetes; order Kitasatosporales; family Streptomycetaceae; genus Streptomyces; species Streptomyces sp. NPDC008313. Next base: position 595,600 of record NZ_JBIBFR010000001.1, on the reverse strand, counting down.
CAGGCCCCGGTCGGTGAGGACCGCCGGATGGATGCCGCGGGCCAGGTCGCGCAGCTCCTGAAGGGCGAGCTTCACCTCGCCGTGCGCCTCCTCGACCATCGAGGCCGCCGTGTCCGGGTCCTCCAGCAGCTTCTCCTTCGCCAGCCCGAGCCCCATCGCGAGGTTGACCAGCCGGGCCTGCGCCCCGTCGTGCAGATCGCGCTCGATGCGGCGCAGATCCGCCGCGGCCGTGTCCACGACCACGCCCCGGTCCGACTCCAGCTCGGCGATACGCCGCTCCAGCTCGTCGGAGGGCGACAGCAGACCCCTGACCAGCGCCCGGTCCACGTTGGTCAGCCCCCGTGCGATGAACGGCAGCACGGGCCACAGCAGGAACAGCGACACCATCGTCACGGCGAACGTCACGATGCCCCAGGGCAGCCTGATCAGCTCGTACAGCATCGTCCGCCAGCCCACCGGGTCCTTCAGGCTCGACCACAGCCAGGTGAAGAAGGTGGTCCGGCGCACCGGCAGCGGACTCGGCTCGTCGATCCGCACGCCGAGCAGGGCCCGCGCCCGCCCCCGCTCCGCCTTGCCCAGCTGCCGCGCGCCCCGCAGCCCGCCCGCCAGCATCGGCAGCCCGATGACCGTCACCGCGAGTGCGGCGCCGATCGACGTCACCGTGAGGACGTAGGTGAAGCCGACGAGGGCGAGGGGGAGATTGGCCAGGAGGTGCGCGATCTCCTTCCACGTGTGCTTGCCCAGGGCGAAGCGGGCGGGCGGCGGGCGGTCGTCGCCCGGCTTCTCCCCGAGCGGACCCGGCAGGGCGTGCGCGGCGAACGGCACGTGAGCGGTGCCGGTGCCGGAGGCGGTGGTGCTGCCGGAGGCGGCGGTGGTGCCGGGACCCGTGTCGACGGCGTCGGCGGGAGCGCTGATGCGTTCGGTCATACGAGTCAGCGTGCCCGGCGCCCGGCCCGGGCGCCATGAGGTGGTCCCCCGGATCCACGGGGGAAAACCCCACCCCGGGCGGTGGGCCCGCGGCGACCCCCGCGAGTTCGCCCGGGTTCTCCGAGATGTACCGGAACGGGACCCGGGTGCGCCGGGTGCCCCGCGCATGCCCGGTCCTGACAGCCTGCTTACCCTTTCTTTAGCAGGCCCTAGACTCCCGTGCGTACAGATCGTCGGACACAGGGTTCACGAGCGTCACGAGGTCAGGGAGCGAGGGGCGGACGTGCCAGAACCTACCGTTGTCGCGGACGGGACCGTGCTCGCGGCGGACTACTTCCGGTCCTACTCGGCCGTCGGACTGCTCGCCGTCGTCGGCGTCCTCTTCGTCGCCGTCGCCTTCGGCGCGGGACGCCTGCTGCGGCCCGTGGTCCCCACGCCCGAGAAACTCATGACGTACGAGTGCGGCGTCGACCCCGTCGGCGAGGGCTGGGCCCACACCCAGGTCCGCTACTACGTCTACGCGTTCCTGTACGTGATCTTCGCCGTCGACTCGATCTTCCTCTTCCCCTGGGCGACGGTCTACGCCGCGCCGGGCTACGGAGCGACGACGCTCGTGGAGATGTTCATCTTCCTCGGCTTCCTGGCCGTGGGCCTGCTCTACGCATACAGGAAGGGCGTCCTGACATGGACGTGACGCCAGAGAGGTCCTCCTCGGGGAACGGGACAGGACCCGCGCACGCGAACGTGAACGGGGCGGGGTCCGCGGCCGGGGCAGGGCCTGCGGCCGGTGCCGCTGCCGGTGCGGAAGCCGAGCCCGCGCCCGTGTACCTGCCCGAGCCGAAGCGGCTGGGCACGCTGGCCCGCCTCGCCCCGGAGCCGATGAAGGTCGTCCTGAACTGGGGCCGCCGCTACTCGCTGTGGGTCTTCAACTTCGGCCTCGCCTGCTGCGCGATCGAGTTCATCGCCGCGTCGATGGCCCGCCACGACTTCATCCGCCTCGGCGTGATCCCCTTCGCGCCGGGGCCGCGCCAGGCCGACCTGATGGTCGTCTCCGGCACGGTCACGGACAAGATGGCCCCGGCCGTCAAGCGGCTCTACGAGCAGATGCCGGAACCCAAGTACGTCATCTCCTTCGGCGCCTGCTCCAACTGCGGCGGCCCGTACTGGGACTCGTACTCCGTCACCAAGGGCGTGGACCAGATCATCCCGGTCGACGTCTACGTCCCCGGGTGCCCGCCCCGCCCCGAGGCGCTGCTCCAGGGCATCCTGAAGCTCCAGGAGAAGATCGCCCGCGAGTCGCTGGGCGAGCGCTACGGCTCGTCCCGCCCGTCCGCGGCAGCCCTGCAGAGCGGACTGGTCCGGCCGCCCGGCGCGACGGCCGGCGACGCCGGTGCCGGAACCGACCCGGGAGACGTCCGATGACCGGCTGGCTGCCCGCCCCCGCCGAGGAGCTCTTCGGCCCCGACGCCACGGCCGAGGAGTCCTACGAGGTCCTGACCGTCGACGTACCGCCGGAATCCTGGATCCCCGCCCTGCGCACGGCACGCGACACGCTGGGATGCACCTATTTCGACTGGCTGAGCGCGGTCGACGAACCGGGCACGGGCTTCCGCGTCTCGGCCCACGTGGTCGCCCTCTCCCCGGTACGCCGCCTCCTGGTCCGCACCACCGTCGCGCACTCCGCCCCCACCCTGGCGTCCGCGGTCTCCGTCTACGCGGGCGCCGCCTGGCACGAGCGCGAGACGCACGAGATGTTCGGCGTCGCCTTCGAGGGCCACCCCGGCCTCCAACCGCTCCTGCTCCCCGAGGGTTTCGAGGGCCACCCCCTCCGCAAGGACTTCGTCCTCGCCGCGCGCGTCGCCAAGGCCTGGCCGGGCGCCAAGGAGCCGGGCGAGTCGGAACACGGCGGCCCCAAGCGACGGCAGATGCTTCCACCGGGTGTCCCGGACCCCAACGAGTGGGGCCCCCTCAAGGGCCAGCTCCCGCCCGCCCCCGCCCGCCCGGCGCGTGGTGCGGGCCGGACCGCCGCCCCGGGCGCCCGTCCGGCCCGCGCGGGCACCGACCGCCCGGCCCGCCGCACGCGCACCGCGAGCGAGGGCTCGGCGAGCCAGACCCCGGAAACACCGGAGACCCCGGCAACCACGGAGACCCCGGTTCCTGACACCCCGGTTCCTGACACCCCGGCCCCCGGCGCCCCGGGCACCGGCACTCCGGTTGCCGGCGCCCCGGCGACCGGCACTCCGGCCCCGGGCAAGGAAGCTCCCCCGGCGGGCACACCGGCTCCGCGACGCTCGCGCAGCGCCGGAGAGGGCTCGGCGACCCAGCGGGCCGATGACGCGAAGGGCGCCGGGCGGACCGAAGGCGCCGAGCGGGACGGGGGCGAGGAAGGCGCGGCAGACACGGCAGGCACCCGGCGTAAGGCGCCCGCCACCCCCCGCGCGTCGGACGCCCCCTGGCATCACGCCCGCCCCACCTTCGACGAGCCCGAACCCGGTGCACGGACCGAGCCCGAGCCGCACACCCAGCCCGAGCGCGAGCCCGAGCCGCGCACTCAGCCCGAGCGCGAGCCCGAGTCGCCGCCCGAGCCCGCGACCGCGCCCGAGTCGCCGCCAGAGCCCGAGCCGTCCCGCCCCGCCGAACCCGGTGGTGCCTCGGCCGAACCCGGTGGTGCCCGTGCCCAACCCGGTGGTGCCTCCGCCGAACCCGGCGGCGGTCCCGACGAGTCCGACACCCCCCGCACCCCCGACGAGCCCGCAGGAGGCACGCAGTGAACGACGCTCTCGACGTCGCCCTGCGACTCCTCGTCGTCTTCGTCGTGTTCCTGACGTTCCCGCTGATCGTCGGCCAGACCGAGCACAAGGTGATGGCCCACATGCAGGGCCGCCTGGGCCCGATGTACGCGGGCGGCTTCCACGGCTGGGCCCAGCTCGTCGCCGACGGCGTCAAGTTCGCGCAGAAGGAGGACGTCGTCCCCAGCGGCGCGGACCGGCGCATCTTCCAGCTCGCCCCCGCCGTCGCCCTGCTGCCGTACCTCCTGGTCCTCCTCGCCATCCCGATCGGCCCGGGCGAAGGCGCCGTCGGCGAGGTCGTCGACGCGGGCATCTTCTTCGTCCTCGCCGTGATGGGCGTCGGGGTCCTCGGCGCGCTCATGGCCGGCTGGGCCTCCGCCAACAAGTTCTCCCTTCTCGGCGGCCTGCGCACCGCCGCCCAGCTCCTCGCGTACGAACTGCCGATGCTGCTCACCGCCGCCTCGGTGGCGATGGCGGCCGGCACCGTCTCCCTCCCGGGAATCGTCGGCGCCTTCGAGTGGTGGTGGCTGCCCTGGCAGATCGTCGGAGCGATCGTCTTCTTCGTCGCGGGCCTCGCCGAGCTGCAGCGGCCGCCCTTCGACATGCCGGTCGCCGACTCGGAGATCATCTTCGGCGCGTACACCGAGTACACGGGGCTGCGCTTCGCCCTGTTCCTCCTCGCCGAGTACGCGGGCATCGTCGTCCTGTGCGGCCTGACCACCGTCCTCTTCCTGGGCGGCTGGCACGGACCGTGGGGTGCCGACGGCCTCGGCTGGGTGTGGACCCTGCTGAAGGCCGCGATCCTCGCGTTCGTCGTCATCTGGCTGCGCGTCACCTACCCCCGTCTCCGCGAGGACCAGTTGCAGAAACTCGCCTGGACCACGCTCATCCCGCTCGCTCTCGCCCAGATCGCCCTCACCGGCATCGTGAAGGTGGTGATCTCGTAATCATGGCTCCGATCCCCGGCAGCGGCCTGGCCAAGGGCCTGGCCGTCACCCTCCGCACGATGACGAAGAAGACCGTCACCGGGCAGTACCCGGACACCCAGCCCGAACTGCCGCCGCGTACCCGCGGTGTCATCGGCCTCTTCGAGGAGAACTGCACGGTCTGCATGCTGTGCGCCCGCGAGTGCCCGGACTGGTGCATCTACATCGACTCCCACAAGGAGACGGTCCCGCCCGCGGCCCCCGGCGGCCGCGAACGCAGCCGCAACGTCCTCGACCGCTTCGCCATCGACTTCTCCCTGTGCATGTACTGCGGTATCTGCATCGAGGTCTGTCCTTTCGACGCGCTGTTCTGGTCCCCGGAGTTCGAGTACGCGGAGACGGACATCCACGAACTCACCCACGAGCGCGACAAGCTCCGCGAGTGGATGTGGACGGTCCCGGCCCCGCCCGCCCTGGATCCCGCCGCCGAGGAACCGAAGGAGATCGCGGCCGCCCGCAAGACCGCCGAGAAGCTCACGGCGGCCCGGTCCCAGGAGGGGGACGAGTGAGCCTCGCAGCAGCCACGGAGGCGACCGCCGCCGGCCTGACCACGGCGGCACGGGCCACGACCGCCGCGGACACCCACGGCTTCCTCTCCCCGACCGGCGTCGAGATCGCCTTCGTCCTCGTCGGCCTGGTCACCTTCGGCGCCGCGGTCGTCACGGTCACCACCAGGCAACTGGTGCACGCCGCCCTGTGGCTGGTGGTCGCGCTCGGCGGACTCGCCGTCGAGTACCTCCTGCTCACGGCCGAGTTCATCGCCTGGGTACAGGTCCTCATCTACGTGGGCGCCGTCGTCGTCCTCCTCCTGTTCGGTCTGATGCTCACCAAGGCACCCATCGGACGGTCACCGGACGCGGACTCCGGCAACCGCTGGGCCGCCCTCACCGTGGCCGTCGCCGCGGCCGCCGCCCTGGTCTGGGTCGTCGTGGACGCGTTCCGTACGACCTGGGTCGACCTGGACGGGCCCGCGGCGGGCTCCACCGACGTCACCGGCCGGAGCCTCTTCCAGAGCTGGGTGCTTCCGTTCGAGGCGCTCTCGGTCCTGCTGCTCGCCGCCCTGGTCGGCGCGATCGTCCTCTCCCGCAAGCAGGCCGCAGCCGACCGGACCGCGCCCGGCACCGGCGCCGCGACCGGCGAGCGGCCCCCGGCCGGGGAAGGGACCCGCTGATGCACCTCGTCTATCCCGCCGTGCTCTCCGCCCTCCTCTTCTGCACCGGCGTCTACGGAGTCCTCGCCCGCCGCAACGCGATCCTGATCCTGATGTCCGTCGAGCTCATGCTCAACGCCGTCAACCTCAACCTGGTCGCCTTCGACGTCTGGCTCTCCAAGGCCGCCCAGGACACCCTGCACTCCGGCCAGGCGCTGACCCTGTTCACCATCACCATCGCCGCCGCCGAGATCGGCATCGGCCTGGCGATCGTCCTCGCCGTGCACCGGGCCTCCGGCACCTCCGACATCGACAAGCTCCGGGACACCGCCGAGACCGGCGCGGGACCCGACGGCGACAGCCCGGACCCCGCCGCGTCCGCCACGGCTGAGAAGGCTGAGGCCACCGCGTGACCACCACGACCCTCGCCGTCCTCGTCCCCCTCCTTCCCTTCCTCGGCGCCGTGGCCGGCCTGCTGCTGGGCCGCACGGCACCCGGCTTCGTACGCCCGCTCGCCGTACTGCCGCCGCTCACCGCGCTCGCTCTCGCCGTCGTCGTCGCCGTACGCCAGGGCGGCGGCCGGGCCGTCGACGCGGCCACCGAACTGACGCCCACCGGCTCGGTCCCCGTCGAACTCGCCCTGCACATCGACGGCTTCGCCGCCCTCGTCGCCGTCCTGGTCGCCGTGGTCGCGTCCTGCGTGCAGATCTACTCCACGGGCTATCTGCGCGACGACCCGCGCTACCCCTCGTACGCCGCTCTCGTCTCCCTCTTCACCTCCGCGATGCTGCTCGTCGTCTACTCCGGCGACCTGATGGTGCTCCTGGTCGGCTGGGAGATCATGGGCATCTGTTCGTACTTCCTCGTCGGGCACTACTGGGAGACCCCCGAGGCCCGCGCCGCCTCGGTCAAGGCCTTCCTGGTCACCAAACTCGGTGACGTCCCCTTCCTGATCGGCCTGTTCGCGCTCGCCGCCGACACCGGGTCCTTCCGGATCACCAAGATCCTCGGCAACGTCGCGAGCGGCGGACTCGACCACCCGACGGTGATCGCCCTCCTGCTGCTCGCCGGCGTGGCGGGCAAGTCGGCGCAGTTCCCGCTGCACACCTGGCTGCCCGACGCGATGGCGGGCCCGACTCCCGTCTCCGCGCTGATCCACGCCGCGACGATGGTCGCCGCCGGCGTCTACTTCGTCGCCCGTCTCCTCCCCGTCTTCGCCGCCTCCGCCGCGGCGATGGTCGTCCTCGCCGTCATGGCCGCCGTCACGATGACCGGTTCGGGACTCGCCGCGCTCGCCCAGGACGACATCAAGCGCGTCCTCGCCTACTCGACCATCGGCCAGCTCGGCTACATGACCGGCGCCCTCGCCGTCGGCGACCGCGGTGCCGCCGTCTTCCACCTCCTCGCGCACGGCGCCTTCAAGGCGCTGCTGTTCCTCGCGGCCGGCGTGATCATCCATGCCGCGGGCACCAACTCACTGGCCGCCATGTCCCGTATGAAGGACCTGCGCGCCCGCGTCCCCGACGCCTACTGGACGATGACCGTGGCGCTGCTCGCACTCGCCGCGATCCCGCCGTTCAGCGGCTTCTTCTCCAAGGAGGCCGTCCTCGGCGCCGCCGAGCACGTCGCCACCGGCCACACCGAGCACGCGCCCGGCGCCGCAGGCTGGATCGTCCTCGTCGCCGGCCTGGTCACCGCCGTACTCACCGCCGCCTACGCGACCCGCCTGTGGCTGCTCGCCTTCCGCGGCCGGGGTGCCGAGGCCCCCGACCACGGCCGGCAGCCGCTGACGATGACGGTCGTGCTGTGGGTCCTGGCCGTCCCGTCACTCGCCTTCGGCCTCACCGTCGGACGGCTGCCCGACTGGTTCGACGGCCGCGACCTGACGCCGGCCCTCACCACATCCGTCCTCGGCACGGGCCTCGCCCTCGTCGGCGGAGTCGTCACCTACGGAGCCTGGTGCCACACCACCGCGCTCACGGCGAGCGTCCCGCTCGGCGCCGTCGCCGCCCACCCGCGGGGCGACGCCGGACTCATCGAGGCCGAGGCGATCGCGAGTCACACCCCCGCGTACGGGAACGTGGCCTCCGCACCGGACCCGGCCGACCCCGGCCGCCTGCTGCTCGGCCCGCTGCACCGCCACGCGGCCGTCGGCTTCCACCTCGACGCCGTGTACGCGGCGCTGTTCGTCCGCCCGGTCCAGGCCGCGGCCGCACTCGTCCGGTTCCTCGACCGCGAGGTCGTCGAAACCTACGTACGCGGCGCGGGCGCCCTGCCCCGCCTGCTGGGCACGGCCGTCCGCCGCGCCCAGACCGGCAACCTGCAGACCTATGTGAGCGCGCTGCTCGCCGGCACCGTCGTCCTGGCGGTCGCCGCCCTCCTCGTCGCCACGGGAGCGTGAGCAGGCGTGATCGATATCAGCGAATCCGTGATGCAGATCCTTCTGGCATTCATCGTCGTCGGCCCGCTCATCGGCGCGGCCGCCGCCCTCCTGCCGGCCCCGCCCGGACTGAAGGGGAAGTCGCCCGAGCAGGCCGTGCTCCGGCACGGCGTGTTCGTGACCGGCGCGGTGCTCATCGCCGCGATCGTCCTCGCGCTCGGCTTCGACCACGACCATCCGTCGAAGATGCAGGCCACGACGGACATCAGCTGGATCCCCGCACTCGACGTGCGGATCCACCTCGGCGTCGACGGCATTTCCCTCCCCCTTATGGTCCTGACCGCGCTGCTGACCTTCCTCTGCGCGCTGTACTCCTACTTCAAGCTGCCCGCGGGCCCGACCCCGAAGGCGTTCGTCGCGCTGGTGCTGCTCCTCGAGTCCGGCACGCTCGCGACCTTCGCCGTCCTCGACCTCCTGCTGTTCTTCCTCGCGTTCGAGACCGTGCTCATCCCGATGTACTTCCTGATCGCGCGCTGGGGTGGATCGGAGCGTCAGGCCGCGGCCTGGCGGTTCATCCTCTACACCGTGCTCGGTTCGGTCGTCATGCTGCTGGGCCTGCTCCTGATCGGAATCAAGGCCGGCACATTCGACATGGTGGCACTCGCCACTGACAACGGCCGGGGCCTGACCACATCCGTGCAGGTCATCGCGGTTCTGGCGATCGGGATCGGGCTCGCGGTCAAGACGCCGATGTGGCCGCTGCACAGCTGGCTGCCGGACGCCCACACCGCCGCGCCGACCGTCGGCTCGGTCCTGCTGGCCGGCGTACTGCTGAAGATGGGTACGTACGGGTTCGTCCGGATCCTGCTCCCCGTCGCGCCGGACGGCATGAGCACCTTCGCGCCCTACCTCGCGGCCTTCGCGGTCGTCGGCATCATCTACGGATCGCTCGCCTGCCTGGCCCTCGCCAGACGCGGCGCGAAGGGCGACCTCAAACGCCTCATCGCCTACTCGTCCGTCGGCCACATGGGCTTCGTCCTGCTCGGCATCGCCACGATGACCCCGACCGGCGTGAACGGCGCCCTGTTCGCCAACATCGCCCACGGCCTCATCACCGGCCTGCTGTTCTTCCTGGTCGGCGCGCTCAAGGACCGTACGGGCACGATGGACCTCGACACCCTCGCGCAGCGGACCGGAGCCGCCCTCTACGGCAGGGCACCGCGCCTCGGCGGCCTCCTCGCCTTCGCGGCCGTCGCCTCGCTCGGACTGCCGGGCCTCGCCGGGTTCTGGGGCGAGATGCTGGCACTGTTCGGCGCCTTCGACCCCGCCGACAACCTCAGCCGCCCCGCCTTCCTGACGTTCATGTCGGTCGCGGTCCTCGGCACGCTGCTCACCGCCGCGTACATGCTCGCCGTCGTGCGCCGCGTCTGCATGGGTTCCGTGGCGACCGACGGGCATCCGGAACTCGCCGACGTCCACGGCTACGAGTTCGCCGCCTGGACCCCGCTCGTCGCCCTCACCGTCGTCGCCGGGCTCTGGCCCAAGGCCCTCCTGGGCCTGACCGACCCGGCCGTGCAGCAGCTCCTCGCAGGAGGCACCCGATGAGCACCCTGGCCCAGTCCGTGGTCCAGTCCGTCGACTGGCTCGCCATCGCGCCGCCCGCCATCACCGCGGCCGCCGGGCTCGTCGTCCTCGTCGCCGACCTCTTCGTCGGCGAGGCCAGGAAGGCCGTCCTCGGCTGGGTGTCGGTGGCCGGCCTCGCCGTGTCCGCGCTCATGCTGCTGCCCCTCCTCGACGGCGACCACGCCACCTTCTGCCTGACGGGCGACACGGACGTCTGCAGCTACACCGCCGACCGGTTCACCCTCGTCATCCAGTTCCTCGTGCTCGTCGGAGCGCTCCTCACGGCCCTGCTGTCGGTGACAACCCTCAAGGACGCGGACAGGAAGCTCCCCGACGGCGAGTACTGGTTCCTGCTGCTCTCCTCCGCCGCGGGCGCCGCCCTTCTCCCCGCCTCCCGCGACCTGGCCACCCTGGTCGTGGCCCTCGAAGTCGCCTCCCTGCCCGCCTTCGCGCTCGTCGGCCTCCGGCACGGCGACAAGCGGTCCTCGGAAGCGGCACTCAAGTTCTTCCTGTCCTCGGTCACCGCGACCGCCGTCAGCCTCCTGGGCGTCAGCTTCGTCTACGCGTCGACCGGCACCCTCCACCTCACCGGGATCGCCGACCGGATCCAGCACGTCGACGGCTCGCTGGACACGCTCGCCCAGGCGGGTGTCGTGCTCACTCTCGTCGGTTTCGCCTTCAAGACGGCCGCCGTGCCCTTCCACTTCTGGGTGCCGGAGACCTACGTGGGGGCGCCGCTGCCGATCGCCGCCTACTTGTCGGTCGTCGGCAAGGCCGTCGGCTTCTCCGGCCTGATCCTCGTCACCGTCGTCGCCTTCCCCTCGTACGCGGACGTCTGGGGCCCCGCGCTCGCCGTCCTCGCCGCCCTCACCATGACGGTCGGCAACGTCGGCGCCCTGCGCCAGCAGGCCACGCGCGCGTACAGCGCGGTCCGGCTCCTCGCCTGGTCCTCCGTCGGCCAGGCCGGCTACCTCCTGGTGCCGATCGCCGCCGCCGGCTACTCCGACGACGCCGAGAAGGCCATCGGCTCCACCGTCGCGTACGCCCTGATGTACGCCGCCGTGAACCTCGGCGCCTTCGCGGTGGCCGCCCTCGTCGGCCGCGGCAGGACGCTCAACCGCGTCAGCGACTACCGGGGCCTGTACGCCTCCCGCCCGCTGACCGCACTCGTCCTCGGCTTCTTCCTGCTCTGCCTCGCCGGGCTGCCGCCGGGCATCATCGGCCTCTTCGCCAAGGTCACCGTCTTCTCGGCGGCCGTCGACGCGGGGCTCGGCTGGCTCGCCGTGGTCATGGCCGTCAACGTCGTGATCGCCCTCTTCTACTACCTCCAGTGGACCGCGCTCCTGTTCCGCGCACCCGAGGGCCGAGCATCCGAGGGCCGAGCATCCGAGGGCCGCGCATCCGAGGGCGAGACCGGGAAGCACCGCGTCCCGGCCCCGCTGAGCGCCGCCATCGCGCTCACCGCGGTCCTGGGAGTCGCCCTCTCCGGGGCACCCCAACTCGTCCTGCGCTTCGCGGACACCGGCCTGTTCTGAGAAGGGGCCCCTCGGAGGGCGCACGGGGCCGGGCACGGCATCACCGCGTGCCCCGTCCCTCCCTGCCGTCGGCTGTCGCCCCCTGTCACCCGGACGGCCGACGGGCCCCGCCGCGCGCACAAGGGAACTAGTGCTCCCCGCCTGGCGTTGACCAGTACGGGAGGTTCCACTGAACAGTGGAAGCAAGAGCATCAGCAGGCAAAGGGTTCCCCTGCCGCACCATTTGGAGGGCGTACCGTGCACCGCCGGCACAACGGGCTCAAGACCGCCGTACTCCTCGGGGGACTGTCCGCACTCATCATCGGCATCGGCAGCTTCTTCGGCCGTACGGGCCTCGTCGTCGCACTCGTCATCGCGATCGGCACGAACGCGTACGCGTACTGGAACAGCGACAAGCTCGCCCTGCGCGCGATGCGCGCCCGCCCGGTCAGCGAGTTCGAGGCCCCGGCTCTGTACCGCATGGTCCGTGAGCTCTCCACCCAGGCCCGCCAGCCCATGCCCCGGCTGTACATCTCGCCCACCGAGGCGCCCAACGCGTTCGCGACAGGCCGCAACCCGCGCAACGCGGCGGTGTGCTGCACCGAGGGCATCCTCCGCCTCCTGGACGAGCGGGAACTGCGCGGCGTCATCGGCCACGAGCTCAGCCACGTCTACAACCGCGACATCCTCATCTCCTCCGTGGCGGGCGCCCTCGCCTCAGTGATCATGTTCCTGGTGAACTTCGCCTGGCTGATCCCGATCGGCCGCTCCAGCGACGACGACGGGCCCGGTCTCCTCGGCATGTTGATGATCATGCTTCTGGGTCCGCTCGCCGCCTCCCTCATCCAGCTCGCCATCAGCCGGTCCAGGGAGTACGAGGCGGACGCGTCCGGCGCCCAGCTCACCGGCGACCCCCTCGCCCTCGCGAGCGCCCTGAGTAAGCTGGAGGCCGGGACCAGGCAACTGCCGCTCCCCCCGGAGCCGCGTATCGAGACCGCGAGCCACATGATGATCGCGAACCCCTTCCGCCCGGGACAGGGAATGTCGAAGATGTTCTCCACACACCCGCCGATGTCGGAGCGCATCGCCCGGCTCGAACAGATGGCAGGTCGACACCAGTGAAAACCATCCTGAACGTCATCTGGCTCGTGCTGAGCGGCTTCTGGCTGTTCCTCGGCTACCTGTTCGCGGGCGTCCTGCTCTGCATCACCGTCATCGGCATCCCGTTCGGCATCGCCGCGTTCCGCATCGGCGTCTACGCCCTGTGGCCCTTCGGCTATACGACGGTCGAGCGCCGGGACGCCGGGGCGCCGTCCTGCGTCGGCAACGTCCTCTGGCTGGTCCTCGCGGGCTGGTGGCTGGCCATCGCCCACATCGTCACCGGCGTCATGCTGTGCGTCACGATCATCGGCATCCCGTTCGGCATCGCCAACTTCAAGCTCATCCCGGTCTCCCTGCTCCCGCTGGGACGCGAAATCGTGCGTACGAACGAGCCGTTCGCCGCCCGCTGAGCCGGACCGGCGGCGTCCGCGGACGCCCTGCGCGGGGTTTTCCACAGGCCGCCCCGATTGTCAGTCGCGCGTTGCATCATGAACCCATGGCCGAATTCGAGCAGTTGCTGGCAAGGGTCGGTACCAAGGCCCGCGCCAGCCGTCCGTGGGGCTGGCCCGTGCTTCCCGCCCCGGTGGACGCCGACGCGCCCATCCGCGCCGAGGCGGCCGTGGGCTTCGCCCTGCCGCCCCTGCTCGCAGCGCTCTACCTGCGGATAGGCGACGGCGGATTCGGCCCGGAGTACGGCCTGCTGCCCCTGCTCGACAGCGCACCGTCGGGCGAACCGGCCGCCGTCACGCAGTACCTCGCGAACCGCGAGGACGGCCGCCAGGACAGCGACCGGCCCTGGCCCGAGGGCCTGCTCCCGATATCCCACTGGGGCTGCGGGATGTACGCGTGCGTGGACTGCCACAGCCAGGACGCCACCGTCCTGCTCTTCGAACCGAACGCCGACGCGGCCCACCAGGCCTGGTACGTGGACGCCCCCAGCCTCACCGACTGGCTCCGCACCTGGCTCGACGGCACCGGCTGGTACGAGGAGTCCAGCGACGATGCGGACATGGCCCCGTGGACGGACACCCGCATACGTACGGCGGCTTCGCGGCCCGCGTAGCGCCCTCCGTCCGGACCATGCCGGGCTCGCGGGGCCTGCCCGACCGGGCCCTGCCCGACGCTCACCGGGAAGCCGTCGCCCTCCGCAGGGCGTACACCGCCACGCCCGCCGCCAGCACGGCCGCCCCGGCGACCACCGACGCCCACGGCAGCGCGCACGCCAGCACCGCACACCCGACGAGCCCGACCGCCGGACCCACCCGGGCCGGCGCGGCCCGGCTCAGCGTCCACGCGGACGCGTTGGCGATCGCGTAGTACACCAACACACCGAAGGAGGAGAACCCGATCGCACCCCGCACGTCCACCGTCGCCGCCACCACGGCGACCACCGCGCCCACGGCGAGCTCCGCCCGGTGCGGCACCTGGAAGCGGGGATGCACGGCTGCCAGGGCGCCCGGCAGGTGACGGTCCCGCGCCATCGCCAGCGTGGTCCGTGAGACGCCGAGGATCAGGGCGAGCAGCGAGCCGAGCGCGGCCGTGGCGGCACCCACCCGCACCACGGGCACGAGCCCCGGGACACCGGCCTCCCGCACGGCGTCGGCCAGGGGCGCCGAGGCCCGCCCGAGACCGTCGGGCCCCAGCACGGAAAGGACGGCGACAGCGACCGCCGCGTACACGGCCAGAGCGATGCCGAGCGCCAGGGGGATCGCGCGGGGGATCGTGCGCGCCGGCTCGCGCACCTCCTCGCCGAGCGTGGCGATCCGCGCGTACCCGGCGAACGCGAAGAACAGCAGACCGGCGGCCTGGAGAACACCGCCGGGGCCCCCGGACACCGTGACGTCCAGCCGCCCGGCGTCGAAGGCACCGGACCCCAGGCACACCACCACGACGGAGGCGAGGACAGCGAGGACGACCGCGACGACGATCCGGGTCAGCCGGACCGACTTGCGTACACCGCCGTAGTTCACCGCGGTCAGGGCCACCACGGCCGCGACGGCCACGGCGTGTGCCTGACCGGGCCAGACGTACGCGCCGACGGTGAGCGCCATCGCGGCGCAGGACGCCGTCTTGCCGACGACGAACGCCCAGCCGGCGAGGTACCCCCAGAACGGGCCGAGCCGCTCCCGCCCGTACACATAGGTGCCACCCGACTCGGGGTGACGGGCGGCCAGGCGTGCCGACGACATGGCGTTGCAGTAGGCGACCAGGGCGGCGACGGCGAGTGCGACGAGCAGCCCGGACGCGGCGGCCCGTGCCGCGGGCGCGAGGGCGGCGAAGATCCCGGCCCCGACCATCGAGCCGAGCCCGACGACGACGGCGTCCCCGACCCCGAGCGTCCGTCGCAGCGAGACACCCCCCGGCCGAGAGCCGGGCGAACCGGGCTGTCCAGCCCCTGACTCTGCCATGGCCCGCACCCTACTGATCCGTGGCAACGGCCAGATGCGTCCGGGGTGCGGTGCCCGACAACAACAACGGAAGAATCACAGGCGGCGGAGTGACGGCACCATCGGCCCCAGGCGTCCCGCTGCCCTCACCGCCGCCCGCTCGGTGACGCGTGCCGCCGGGATGGAGGAGGAGCCCCTCGGGTCACACGGAGGGGAGGGCGGCGCACCACGGTGCTCCCGCCCTCCCCTCCGTACCGACGCCTACCGGTGTTCTGCCGGCGACTACCGGTAGTTCACGAACTGCAGTGCGAAGTCGAAGTCCTGGCCCTTGAGCAGCGCCTGCACGGCCTGCAGGTCGTCACGGCTCTTCGAACTGACCCGCAGCTCGTCGCCCTGGACCTGGGCCTTGACGCCCTTGGGACCCTCATCGCGGATGATCTTCGCCACCTTCTTGGCGTTCTCCTGGGAGATGCCCTCCTCGATGGACGCGAAGATCTTGTACTCCTTGCCGGACAGCTGGGGCTCACCGGCGTCCAGCGCCTTCAGCGAGATCCCGCGCTTGATCAGCTTGGACTGGAAAACGTCGAGGATCGCCTTGACGCGCTCCTCGGAGTTCGCCTCCATGAGGATCTTCTCGCCGGACCAGGAGATCGAGGCGCCGACGTTCTTGAAGTCGTAGCGCTGGGAGATCTCCTTGGCGGCCTGGTTGAGGGCGTTGTCGACCTCCTGCCGCTCGACCTTCGAGACGATGTCGAAACTGGAGTCGGCCATGTCCTGTGGCTCCTTGTATCGGGGTGCGTAGGAGCGGCCGTCGAGCCCGGCACCGGTCCCCGGCCGCATCCGCATAAGCCTAGCCACCCGCTCCCCTCCGGGTGCGGATCAATCAGGTGGCGAAGCACCCCTGGGCATCAGGTATCGTTTACGTCGTTGCCACGGAGCACCGCCCAGCGGACTCCACCGCAGCAACCCCGGCGGTGTGCCCGAGCGGCCAAAGGGAGCAGACTGTAAATCTGCCGGCTTCGCCTTCCCAGGTTCGAATCCTGGCGCCGCCACACGGGAACAAAGGGTCCGTGATCTGCGTGAATCGCAGGTTACGGGCCCTTTGTCGTTGTCCGAGAGGTGGTTGCCGCAGCTCGCCCGGACACTCGCCTCCGCCGGCCCCTCGTCCCACGCGGCTGTGGCCCCTCGGTGGCTTCCTCGGCCCCTCGCCGTGTGGGCTTCCCCGGTCCCATTCAGGCAGCGTCCAGTGCGGCTCGGGAGCGTCGTCACCGTCCGAACGACGCCCCTTGGACCACGGTCGCCCGGCCGGACGGTTCGCTGTCCGTCACCGATGGCTCCGGGGGCGGGCGGGACGGCGATCAGTCCTGTGGGTGAGTTCAACTGACGCGACGACAGCGGGAGGCGGCTCAGGGGTGCTCGGGCGTCCGAGGGCGGTCCGGGGCGCTCGTGGCATCCCCGGTCACCGGGCACACTGGGGCCATGTCTTCGCGCCGCAGGAACTGCCCCGAGTGCCGCCGGGAGATCGCTGTCGTCGCCGGCCGTTACGCGCGGCACGATCCGCCGGGCGCGCGGGGCAGCGGGGAGCTGGTGTCGTGCCCCGGATCCCGCAGGCCGGCGCAGCTGGGCGCGGCCCAGCCGGCGCTGGACGGCTACGTCGTGCCGGACTTCCCCGGCCAGCTCCCGCTGTTCTGACCGCCGGAAGCGAAGCCACCTCGCCCGGGTCCCGATGGCGACCAACCCCGCCGCCCCTGACCCCGAGGAGCAGCCGGACGGCCGGGCTCGGCGGCATCGGGGCCGGTCCGGCAACCGGCCCCGCCTCCCGACGCCAGGGCGGGTGCCCTCGTCAGTTGCCCGCGACCGCCTTCACGGCCACCGAGGTCGGTGTCGAGCCGCTGATCGCCTCCAGGGTCAGTCCCGCGGTGGCCGGTGTGTCCACCAGCTCCGCCAGGACGGCCGCCACGTCGTCGCGCGGGATCGTGCCGCGGCCCGTCGACGCCTCCAGACGTACGAGACCCGTGCCCGCGTCGTCGGTCAGGCCGCCGGGGCGCAGGACCGTCCAGTCGAGGGCGGTACGGCCGCGCACGTAGTCGTCGGCCTCGCCCTTCGCCCGCAGATAGGCGTCGAAGACGTCGTCACCCTGGTGTGCGGAGTCCGCGCCCATCGAGGAGACGACGACGTACCGCCGTACCCCGGCCCGTTCCGCGGCGTCCGCGAAGAGGACCGCGGCCGCCCGGTCGACGGTGTCCTTGCGCTCCACGCCGCTGCCAGGGCCCGCGCCCGCCGCGAAGACGACGGCGTCCGCGCCCTCGAGGTGCGCGGCGACCTCCTCGACCGAGGCCGACTCCAGGTCGCACAGCACCGGTTCCGCCCCGGCCGCGCGCAGATCGTCCCCCTGCTCGGGACGGCGGATGATCCCCGCGACCTCGTCACCGCGCGCGGCGAGCAGCCGCTCGAGCCGCAGCGCGATCTGACCATGACCTCCAGCGATGACAATGCGCATGTTTCCGACCGTACGCCCCGAGGGACGTGCCTGCCGCACAACCCTGTGGATCACTCATGAGTCACACGGGTGAAACTGTGCACGAGATGTAAGCCGTGTACGGGACCTGTGCACGAGGTGAGCTGTGCCGTAGGCGCACGGCGATGTGAGGAGACCGTCATCACCGTCATACGCAAGACCGTCACCGCGGCGGGTTGTGCCGCCGTCCTGCTGACCTCGGCGGCCGCCTGCGGCACAGTGGAGAACCTCACCGCCGGGCAGAAGGTCGACCACGCCGTCGACGAACTCGGCGAGCGGAAGTCGCTCTCCCTCGAGTTGAGCCTCGACGCCGACCCGGACGCGCTGGCCGATCTCGCCGGCGACGCCGAGCCGGGGGAGGAGATGCCGCCCGCGTTCACCGAGTTCCTGAGTGGCCTCAGCGTCGACATCTCCCTCAAGTCCCGCAAGCCGCTGTCCGATTCCAAGGAAAAGGACATGGTCGGTATGAGCGTCGCGATCGGCGGTTCCGACGGCGTCCTCGCCGAGTACCGGATCGTCGGCGACACCACGTACTACCGCTCCAACATGCAGGCCTTCGGCAAGGCGATGGGCATCCCGATGCCCTCCGCCGATGAACTGCCGGAGGGTGAGAAGGAATTGAGGCCGGTCGTGGAAGGCGACTGGATCAAGGCCGACACCAGCGGGCTGAAGGGCTCCGCACGGGCCGGGGCCTCGGGCGCCGAGAAGGACAGGATCGACGCCAAGACCCAGGAGAAGGTGCTCAAGGCGGTACGCGGTGTCTTCGCGCACGAGGTCACCTTCAAGAACAAGGGCGGAAGCGACGGAACCGAACACGTCGTCGCCAAGGCCAACTTCCGCGCTCTGCTGACCGGGCTGTTCGACAGGCTTCAGCCCCTGCGGGACGACCTGCCGGGGAACGCCGAACTGCCCACGGCCGACGAACTGAAGGACGCCCCAGACAAGAAGGTCGCCGTCGACTTCACGCTGAAGAACGGCGACCTGACGCGTGTCGAGGTCGACCTGGCGGTTCTCGCCAAGGACGCCAAGGGTGCCGAACTGCCGCTCGTCCTCACCTTCGGCAAGGCCGGTGACGTCAGCGCACCCGCGAACGCCGTAGAGCTTCCGGACAGTGCAATGCGGGGATCGCTGAACCCGTTCTTCGGCGGCATGATGGCCAACGAGATGTAGACGCCGGGACAAGTGGGATTGTCGGCGGGCACGCGCGCGTGCCCGCCGACAATCCCGAGAGCCCCGAGTGCCCCGCACGCGCGTGCGGGGCGGTTCACGAAGGCTCCGCGCGCCCCTGCCGGGGAAGGTCCAGCGTGACCCCGGACCCCGAGTCCGAGTACTCCCGTACCGCGCTGGTGCGCGCCACCACGCGCCCCGAGTGCACCACGACGCGGCTGTACGCGAAGGACAGCGCACCGGCGATCCCGTCGGCCCGTACGGCCAGCAACTCGGCGGGGAATCCCGCCTCCACGCGGACCTCGGGCAGCCCGAGAGCGGCCCGGGCGGTCGAACTCACCGTCTCGTACGCCTCCTCGGGACGCAGCCCGTACCGGGAGGCCAGCAGGTAGGCGGCCTCCAGCGGATCGCCGCGGCCCACCGGGTTCGCCACGTCCCGTACCGCCCCGCTGCCCGCCACGACGCGCACACCGGCCGCGCGCAACAGCCGTACCGGAGCCGTCCCGTGCCGTTCCGCGTCCCCGCAGCCGCCCTGGGGCAGGCACACCACGGTCACCCCGGCGGCGGCCAGCTGGTCCGCGGCCCGGGCGGCCACCTCGGCGGGCAGGCGGCCGAGACCGCCGCAGGGGCCCAGTGTCACCCCCGGCCGCAGCCCGCCCGCCATCGCCGCGAGGCGCGCGAGCCGGGCGGGATCGGAGGCGTCCGTGTGCAGGTCGACCGGACAGCCGTGTTCGGAGGCGATCTCCAGGACCGCCTCCACGTAGCCCGTCGGATCCGGGTCCGCGTCCGGGCAGCCGCCCACCACGGAAGCGCCCGTCTTCACCGCGTCCCGCAGGATCGCGAGCCCGTCGGCGCCCGCGACCCCGGTCAGCAGTCGGGGCACGGCCACCACCGTCAGCTCGGCGAGCCCCCGCAGCGCCCGGCGTGCCTGGAGCACGGCGGCCAGCCCCGCGAGCCCGCGCGCCTCACCGACGCGTACGTGCGAGCGCAGCGCCGTCGCCCCGTGCCCGAGTTGCAGCAGCGCCGCCTCGGTGGCCCGGCGCTGGACCTCGGGACTGTCGTACGAGACAGGGCCGGTGCCGTCGGCCGAGAGAGCCGTGTCGCCGTGGGCGTGGGGCTCGGCGGGGGCCGGCAGGAGCAGATAGCCGGCGAGGTCCATGCGGGCGCCGGACCCGCGCGGGCTGCCTGAGGCGCTCGGCAGCAGGCTGCCGGCGGTGCCGACCGCCTCGATGTGTCCGCCGCTCAGCCGCACGTCCACGGTCCGGCCGTCCGTGAGCCGCGCTCCGCACAGCAGGAGGGCGGCCGAATCGGTCTCCCCCGACGAGGAGTGGGGCGGCTGCGGCTGACTGTCGGGCATCGCGTTCCTGTGGATCGGGGCGGTTGACGGCCGGGAGGGGCGGAGGGCGGGCCGGAGGCGGACGGACGGGGCGGGCGGACGGACTCGCGGCTGCGGAGGACCAGGCCGACGATCACGCAGCGTGAGACGAGCCTAGGCTCGCGAACCGTCCGCATCGGGGAGGAGCGCAATAGTCGTACCGGTGTGGCCCCAAGGTCGGCAGGCCCCAGCAGCCGGCACGCGAGCGCGATACGAGGGCGCGCGATACGAGGGCGCGCGATACGGGGCGAGGGACGAGACGCGCATCGCAGACACGCGAGGGACGCGTGCGCCCCCCGGGCATCCGAGTGATGCATGAGCCGCCCGGGCATTCGGGGGACGCATGAGCCGCACGGGCACCTGAGGGGCGTGCGAGCGGCGCGAGTACCCAAGGGACGGGACGTGCCGCCTGGAGTCTCCGGGGGGCAGCGGGTGGCCCCTGAGGTGCCGTGGGTGCCCGCCGGGAGGCTGCCGGGAACGGTGCGGGAACAGGCCCGGGCGGGTGCCGCGAAACGGATTTGGGCGATCGGTCGGGGACCGTGTAATGTCTTCATCGCTCGCCCCAATAGCTCAGTCGGCAGAGCGTCTCCATGGTAAGGAGAAGGTCTACGGTTCGATTCCGTATTGGGGCTCTGGTGTGTGAGGCTCCCGTCGCAAGGCGGGATCCGATCGCATCGCAGCGGTGTAGCTCAGTCGGTAGAGCAAGCGGCTCATAATCGCTGTGTCACCGGTTCAAGTCCGGTCACCGCTACTGACAGTAGCCGATTGCGGGGTCGGTCCTTCGATCGGCTACTCTTTTATGCGTTAATCGTCCCATCCGTTCGTCAAGGAGCACTCCTGTGGCTGCCACCGACGTCCGCCCGAAGATCACGCTGGCCTGCGTGGAGTGCAAGGAGCGGAACTACATCACCAAGAAGAACCGGCGTAACGACCCGGACCGTCTTGAGATGAAGAAGCACTGCCCGCGTTGCAATGCGCACACCGCGCACCGCGAAACGCGATAAATCAGGCTCGTACGCGAGGCCGTCCCCTGTACTTCCAGGGGGCGGCCTCGCGTCGTTAACCAGGAGGTGCCGAGCCGATGGCGCTCGACCAGTCCTTCGTGGGGCGGTCCTATCCGCCCACCGACCCGTACGAGGTCGGCCGGGAGAAGATCCGCGAGTTCGCGGAGGCCGTGGGGGACACCAATCCCGCGTACACGGACCCCGAAGCCGCCAAGGCGCTCGGTCACCCCGACGTGATCGCTCCGCCGACCTTTGTGTTCGCTATCACCTTCAGGGCCGCCGGCCAGGTCGTCCAGGACCCCAAGCTGGGCCTCGACTACAGCCGTGTGGTGCACGGCGACCAGAAGTTCGCGTACTCGCGCCCGGTGCGGGCCGGTGACCGGCTGACGGTCACCTCGACCATCGAGTCGATCAAGTCCCTCGCGGGCAACGACATCCTGGACATCCGTGGCGAGGTCCACGACGAGGCGGGGGAGCACGTGGTGACGACCGTCATCAAGCTCGTGGCGCGCGGGGCGGAGGGCTGACATGGCGGCGAAGATCTCCTACGCGGACGTCGAGGTCGGCACCGAACTGCCGTCCCGGAGCTTTCCTGTGACCCGTGCCACCCTCGTCCAGTACGCGGGCGCCTCAGGTGACTTCAACCCCATCCACTGGAACGAGAAGTTCGCGGTCGAGGTCGGTCTTCCCGACGTCATCGCGCACGGCATGTTCACCATGGCCGAGGCGATCCGTGTCGTCACCGACTGGGTCGGCGACCCGGGCGCGGTCGTCGAGTACGGGGTGCGTTTCACCAAGCCCGTCGTCGTCCCGAACGACGACCGGGGCGCGACCGTCGAGGTCGCCGCGAAGGTCGCGGCCAAGCTCGACGACAACACCGTGCGGGTCGACCTCACAGCGACGAGCGGCGGCCAGAAGGTGCTCGGCATGTCCCGCGCGGTCGTACGACTGGCCTGAACGGGACCACGACCGGACCTCGGCCGGACCCCCGACCGGACCCCCGGACCTCGGTCGGACCCCATGGACCCTGGCCGGCCCTGGCCGGACCCTATGGACCCCGGCTGGGCCCGGCCGACGCTTGATGGTGCCCGGCCACCGCGGGTCGTAGTCATGACATGAACGTGAGGGGCGTCCGCCGATGCGGGCGCCCCTCACGCGTTGCCCGGCCCGGCTCCGCGAACACGTCTGCCGCTCACCCCCGCTCACCCCCTTGCGTAGTTAGTGATTGAGTACTAACTTAAGGCGCATGGTCAGGATGAGCGCGGAGGAAAGGCGTGAGAGCGTCATTCTCGCGGCGATGAGTGAGTTCGCCCGAGGTGGCTATCACGGCACGTCGACGGAGGCGATCGCCAAGCGGGTCGGCGTCTCGCAGCCCTACCTCTTCCGGCTCTTCCCGGACAAGAAGGCGATCTTCCTCGCCACGGCGGAGCGCTGTCTCGAGGAGTCGCGGCGCACCTTCGCCGAGGCTGCCGAAGGGCTGGAGGGCGAAGAGGCCCTGCACGCGATGGCCAACGCGTACACCAGGGTCATCGCCGAGCATCCCGAGCGGCTGCTCATGCAGATGCAGATGTACGTCGCCGTGGCCGCCGCCGAGCAGGCCGGCGATCACGAACTGGGCGAGTCGGTGCGAGCGGGCTGGATGCGGTTGTGGGACACCGCTCATATCCCGCTCGGCGCCGACATCGGTGAGACCACGACGTTCATGGCCTACGGGATGCTCATCAACTGCCTGGTGGCCATGGGCTTTCCGCCCGAGCACCGGGTATGGGAAGGGCTCTACCCGTCGGCGCGCGCCAAGGGCCGGCTCGAAGCCTGAAAGGGCCGGCGTCACAGCCTCAGGGGGCCCCGCAGTGTGGGGGCCGGGGAGCGGAGAGCGAAAGTACGGGCGCCTTTTCATGGGCGCGAAAGTTAGTCATCCATAACTAACAAGACGGACACCCGTTGGGGGAGCGATGTCAGAGCGAGAGCACACGGAACGGACAGGACGCGCACCGCAGGCGGCACAGACACCGCAGGCGGCGAAGCCACCTCAGCCGGCGGAAGCCGTGGGGGCAGGGGCAGAAGGGGCGGCCGGGGCCGGGGGAGCGGACCCGAAGTCCCCCGCCGCACGACGCGGCGGCGCTGCCTGGGC
The DNA here is from genome assembly GCF_042956125.1 of Streptomyces sp. NPDC008313. NCBI lineage: Bacteria > Bacillati > Actinomycetota > Actinomycetes > Kitasatosporales > Streptomycetaceae > Streptomyces > Streptomyces sp. NPDC008313. Next base: position 572,548 of record NZ_JBIBFR010000001.1, on the reverse strand, counting down.
CCTCGTCATCACCAGCGTCGCCGGATTCATGGCGGCCCTCGACAACCTCGTCGTCACCACGGCCCTGCCCTCGATCCGTGAGGACCTCGGGGGCGCACTGGACGACCTGGAGTGGACCGTGAGCGCGTACACGCTCACCTTCGCCGTCCTGCTCATGTTCGGCGCGGCGCTCGGCGACCGGTTCGGCCGCCGCCGGCTGTTCCTCACCGGCCTCACCGTCTTCACCGGCGCCTCCGCCGCCGCGGCCATGGCGCCCGGCATCGACTCGCTGATCGCGGCCCGCGCCGTCCAGGGCGTCGGCGCGGCCATCATGATGCCGCTCACCCTGACCCTGCTGACCGCGGCCGTTCCCGTCGCCAAGCGGGGAATGGCGTACGGGATATGGGGCGCCGTGAACGGACTCGCGGTCGCCTCCGGGCCCCTCATCGGCGGCAGCCTCACCGAACACGTGTCCTGGCACTGGATCTTCTGGCTGAACGTGCCCCTGGGACTCGCCGTGCTTCCGCTCGCCCGGACCCGTCTCGCCGAGTCGTACGGCACCGGCGCCCCGCTCGACGTCCGCGGCACCCTGCTCGCCAGCGGCGGCCTCTTCGGAATCGTGTACGGACTGGTCCGCGGCCCCTCCGACGGCTGGACCGCCTCCCTCGTCCTGACGGCGCTGATCGCGGGCGGTGTGCTGCTCGCCGGGTTCGTGGTCCACGGCGTCCGCGCCGTGAACCCCATGCTGCCGATGCGGCTCTTCAGGTCCCGCGCCTTCGCCGGCATCAACGCCGCGAGCCTGCTGATGTTCCTCGGGATGTTCGGTTCGATCTTCCTGCTCAGCCAGTACATGCAGGGCGTTCTCGGCTACTCGCCCACCGAGGCGGGGCTGCGGATGCTGCCCTGGACCGGTATGCCGATGATCGTCGCGCCGATCGCGGGCTACCTCTCCGACCGGATCGGCGGCCGTCCCGTCGTCGCGGCGGGCCTCTTCCTCCAGGCCGCGGGACTCGCGTACTACGCCACCGTGGTCTCCACCGACGTCGCCTACGGCCCTCAGCTGCCCGCCCTGATCATCAGCGGCATCGGGATGTCCCTCTACTTCGCTCCGGCGAGCAACCTGGTCATGTCCAGCGTCCGGACGAGTGAGCAGGGCATCGCCTCCGGCGCGAACAACGCGCTCCGCGAGGTCGGCGGCGCCCTCGGTATCGCGGTGATGGCCTCCATCTTCTCCGCCCAGGGCGGCTACGAGTCCGCGCAGAGCTTCGTGGACGGCCTTCGGCCCGCGCTGTGGGTGGGCGCCTCGGTGGTGGCCCTGGCCGGGGCCGCGGCCCTGTACATCCCGTCCGCCCGCCGCAAGCCCGCGGCGACCACGCCGTCCGGCCCCACGGCCCCGGAGCGGGTGCTGGAGACCGCCACCCGCTGATCCGCGCACGACCGACACGACCGGCAACTGGCCGAGACGGCCGAGACGACCGGCAGGACCGGCACGGCCGAGACACCCGACACGGCCGAGACCCGACCGAGACCGCCACGACGGTACGAGAACGGCCCCGCCCGAACCGGCGGGGCCGTTCTCGTACCCTTGTGCCCGTGCAGGAACTCCACGATGTGCCCCTCGCCCCGCTGACCACCTTCCGGCTAGGGGGCCCCGCGACCCGGCTGATCACGGCGACGACCGACGACGAGGTCGTCGCCGCCGTCCGCGAGGCCGACGACAGCGGGACCCCCTTGCTGGTCATCGGCGGCGGATCCAACCTGGTCGTCGGCGACCAGGGCTTCGCCGGAACGGCCCTGGTCGTCGCCACGCGGGGTTTCTCGCTCGACGGCACGCGGCTGGAGCTGGCCGCGGGCGAGGTGTGGAGCGACGCGGTCACCCGCACCGTCGAGGCGGGCCTCGCGGGGATCGAGTGCCTGGCCGGCATCCCCGGTTCCGCGGGCGCGACGCCGATCCAGAACGTCGGCGCGTACGGCCAGGAGGTCTCCTCGACCGTCACCGAGGTGGTCGCCTACGACCGGGTGACCCGGGAGACGGTCACCCTCACCAACGCCGACTGCGCCTTCTCCTACCGCCACAGCCGCTTCAAGGCCGACCCCGGCCGGCATGTCGTGCTGCGCGTCCGCTTCGAGCTCGAGGAGGCCGGAGGGCTGTCGGCCCCGCTCAGGTATGCGGAGACGGCTCGCGCGCTCGGTGTCGGGGCGGGTGACCGGGTGCCGCTCGCGGCCGCCCGGGAGACGGTCCTGAAGCTCCGCACCGGGAAAGGCATGGTGCTCGATCCCGAGGACCACGACACCTGGTCTGCGGGGTCGTTCTTCACCAACCCGATCCTCGACGACGCGCAGCTCGCCGCGTTCCACGCGCGCGTGCGGGAGCGGCTCGGCGCCGACGTCGCGCCGCCCGCGTACCCGGCGGGCGACGGCCGCACCAAGACCTCAGCCGCCTGGCTGATCGACAAGGCGGGCTTCACCAGGGGATACGGCTCGGGGCCCGCCCGGATCTCCGGCAAGCACACACTGGCCCTCACCAACCGGGGCGGCGCCACCACCGGGGATCTGCTCGCCCTCGCCCGCGAGGTCGTCACGGGCGTGCGCGACGCCTTCGGGATCACGCTGGTCAACGAGCCGGTGATGGTCGGCGTCAGCCTCTGACGCGACCGGTCCCCCGCTCACCGGGCGCACAGTGATCGCATAGGGTCACCCCGAACCCAGGGGAGGGGAAGATCCATGCTGCGTGGAAACGTCCGCCGAGCGGCGGCATCGCTGGTGGGGGCGGCGCTGGCCGGCGTTCTCGTGACGGGCTGCGGACAGGACTCAGGAGCGAAGGCGTCGGAGGGCGACGACGCACAGCCCGAGGTGTTCGTGGACTCCGGGCACCTGCCCGAGCGCCTCGACTCCGACGGCACCACGATCGTCGTCGGCACGGCACGCGCGCGTACGGTCGTCCACCTCTACGAGGACATGCGCTGCCCCGTCTGCGAGCAGTTCGAGGAGGAGGGCGGCGGCGACGGGCTGCGCGGCATGACCCTGTCCGGCGAGGTCCGGACCGAGTACACGCTGGCCTCCTTCCTCGACGACCGGCTGGGGGGCAAGGGTTCCAAGAAGGCCGCCAACGCGCTGCGGGCGGCCCTGGAGGAGGGCAAGTTCCTGGAGTACCACGACGTCCTCTTCGCCCATCAGCCCGAGGAGGCGGTGGACGGCTACACGGACGCCTTCCTGCTGCGGATGGCCTCCAAGGTGCACGGGCTGCGGAGCGCGAAGTTCGACGCCGCCGTCAAGGGCACGAAGTACCGCGGCTTCGTGACCGCCTCGGAGAAGGCGTTTGAGAAGGACGAGGTGCCCGGCACGCCGAACCTCGCGGTCAACGGGAAGCTCCTGGACGAGGAGATGTGGAGCGCGATCTTCGACAAGAAGACCCTGCCGATGGCCATCCGGTTCGCCGCCTCGCAGAACGGCTCCGGGGAGGGCTGACGGGCACCCGGCCGGACGCGCCCGGTCAGCCGGCCAGCCAGTCGTCGATGCCCGAGAGCAGCTTCTGCACCACGTCCCCGGGCGCTGCGGAGGCCCGTACGGACTGACGCGCCAGCTCGGCCAGCTCGGCGTCGGTGAAGCCGTGATGGCGCCGGGCGATCTCGTACTGGGCGGCGAGCCGGGAGCCGAACAGCAGCGGGTCGTCGGCGCCGAGGGCCAGCGGTACCCCCGCCTCGAACAGAGTCCTGAGGGGTACGTCCTCGGGCTTCCCGTAGACGCCGAGGGCGACGTTCGAGGCCGGACAGACCTCGCACGTCACCTGCCGGTCGGCCAGCCGCTTCAGCAGCCGGGGGTCCTCCGCCGCCCGCACCCCGTGCCCGATGCGCGTGGCGTCCAGGTCGTCCAGGCAGTCGCGGACGGAGGCCGGACCGGCCAGCTCCCCGCCGTGCGGCGCGGACAGCAGCCCGCCCTCCCGTGCGATCGCGAAGGCCCGGTCGAAGTCGCGCGCCATGCCGCGCCGCTCGTCGTTGGAGAGCCCGAACCCGACGATGCCCCGGTCCGCGAAGCGCACGGCGAGCCGGGCGAGCGTACGGGCGTCGAGCGGGTGCTTCATCCGGTTCGCGGCCACCAGCACCCGCATCCCGAGCCCCGTGTCGCGCACGGCCGAGTCCACGGCGTCGAGGATGATCTCCAGGGCCGGGATGAGCCCGCCCAGACGGGGCGCGTACGAGGTGGGGTCGACCTGGATCTCCAGCCAGCCGGAGCCGTCCCTGATGTCCTCCTCGGCCGCCTCCCGGACGAGCCGGTGGATGTCCTCCGGCTCCCGCAGACAGGACCTGGCCGCGTCGTACAGGCGCTGGAAGCGGAACCAGCCGCGCTCGTCGGTGGCGCGCAGCTTCGGCGGCTCCCCGCTGGTCAGGGCGTCGGGCAGGTGGATGCCGTACTTGTCGGCCAGCTCCAGCAGGGTCGAGGACCGCATCGACCCGGTGAAGTGCAGATGCAGATGGGCTTTCGGCAGCTCGGAGACGTCACGTGCACGGGGGCGGGGCGGGGTGCGGTCCCCTGAAGAGCTCAGCATTCAAAGATCCTGCCGCACGCCCGTGCCGTCCCGGTAGCGCTTTCGCCGATCGTGGTCTTGCTCGCACACGGAAGCGGGCTCGCGTTCTGTAGGGACCCGGACGTGCGTGCGGGCCGTCTCCCCGGAGGGTGACGGCCCGCACGCGCGCGTGGAGACGCTGGAGAACGACCGGGTGACCGGCCGGGGTGCGTCAGTCCTTCGCCTCGGACAGCAGCTTCTGGATCCGCGAGACACCCTCGACCAGGTCCTCGTCGCCCAGGGCGTACGACAGCCGCAGATAGCCAGGCGTGCCGAAGGCCTCACCCGGGACGACCGCGACCTCGGACTCCTCCAGGATCAGCGCGGCCAGCTCGACGCTGCTCCGCGGGCGCCTGCCGCGGATCTCCTTGCCGAGCAGGGCCTTCACCGAGGGGTACGCGTAGAAGGCGCCCTCGGGCTCCGGGCAGATCACGCCGTCGATCTCGTTGAGCATCCGCACGATGGTCCGGCGGCGGCGGTCGAAGGCCTCGCGCATCTTCGCGGGGGCCTCCAGGTCGCCCTTCACGGCGGCGAGCGCGGCGATCTGGGCCACGTTCGAGACGTTGGACGTGGCGTGCGACTGGAGGTTGGTCGCGGCCTTGACGACGTCCTTCGGACCGATGATCCAGCCCACCCGCCAGCCGGTCATCGCATACGTCTTGGCGACGCCGTTGACCACGATGCACTTGTCGCGCAGCTCGGGCAGGAGCGCCGGCAGGGACACGGAGACCGCGTCGCCGTACACCAGGTGCTCGTAGATCTCGTCGGTCATCACCCACAGGCCGTGCTCGGCGGCCCACCGGCCGATGGCCTCGGTCTGGGCCTCCGAGTAGACGGCACCGGTCGGGTTGGACGGCGAGACGAAGAGGACGACCTTCGTCTTCTCGGTGCGCGCCGCCTCCAGCTGCTCGACGGAGACGCGGTAGCCGGTGGTCTCGTCGGCGACCACGTCCACCGGGACACCGCCCGCGAGCCGGATCGACTCCGGGTACGTGGTCCAGTACGGGGCCGGGACGATGACCTCGTCGCCCGGGTCGAGGATCGCGGCGAAGGCCTCGTAGATGGCCTGCTTGCCGCCGTTGGTGACGAGGACCTGCGAGGCGTCCACCTCGTAGCCGGAGTCGCGCAGGGTCTTCTCGGCGATCGCGGCCTTCAGCTCCGGCAGACCGCCGGCCGGCGTGTACCGGTGGTACTTCGGGTTCTTGCACGCCTCGATGGCGGCCTCGACGATGTAGTCCGGGGTCGGGAAGTCGGGCTCGCCGGCACCGAAGCCGATCACGGGACGTCCGGCGGCCTTGAGGGCCTTCGCCTTGGCGTCCACGGCGAGAGTGGCGGACTCGGAGATCGCACCGACCCGGGCGGAGACCCGGCGCTCGGTGGGAGGGGTTGCAGCGCTCATGCAACCCATCGTTCCAGACCCGAAACGCGTGCGGCACGCGGGTTTCACGGACTGAACACCCACGGATCACCAGCAGAACACCGGTCCCACCACGGCGGGCCGCACGGGGATCACCGCCGGATCCCGGCGGGGCGCCGGAAACCGCAAAGCCCGTGCGGACACTTTCTGTTCGACGCCCGGGCCCGGACCACGTACACTCTCACCTCGTTGGCCTTCACCGGCCGCGCCCACCCGGTGCACACCGAGCACCCGGGCGGATGCGGTACGTTGGGGGAACCAAAGGGTCGTAGCTCAATTGGTAGAGCACTGGTCTCCAAAACCAGCGGTTGGGGGTTCAAGTCCCTCCGGCCCTGCTACACACACCTTCGCCAGGATGTGTGCGCATGTACGTACTGAATGCACCGCCGTGCGGCCTGGCCGGGCGCGGCACGGCCACGACCCGGAATCAGGTGAGGACGAGTGACGGACGCCGTGGGCTCCATCGACAAGCCTGATGCCGAGGCGCCGGAGTCCAAGAAGAAGGCCCGCAAGGGCGGTAAGCGTGGCAAGAAGGGCCCCCTGAAGCGGCTCGCCACCTTCTACCGCCAGGTCGTGGCGGAGCTCCGCAAGGTCGTCTGGCCGACTCGCAATCAGCTGACCACGTACACCAGCGTGGTGATTGTCTTCGTCGTCCTCATGATCGGCCTGGTCACCGTGATTGACTATGGGCTCAACCACGCCGCCAAGTACGTATTCGGCTGAGCCGAGAGCGAAGGGCGCCGTCACCGGCGCCCCTTTCGCGCGTTCCACCCCCATGTAACCAGGAAGAAGCAGCCACCGTGTCTGACCCGAACCTGAACGACGCCACCGAGTCGGTCGAGTCCGTTGAGGACGAGCTCGACATCGTCGGGGGCGCGGACACCGAGGACCCGGACGAGGTCGAGGCTGCCGACGCCGCCGCCGGCGAAGCCGCCGAGGACGCGGCCGTGCACGTCGAGGACGAGGCCGGCACCGACGAGCAGGACGAGTCCGCCGAGGACGCCGCGTCCGCCGCCGAGGACGAGACCGACGAGGACGAGAGCGCCGAGGACGAGACCGAGGCCGCCGAGGCCGAGTCCGTCGAAGAGGCCGAGCCGGTCGACCCCGTCACCGCGCTGCGCGAGGAACTGCGCACCCTCCCCGGCGAGTGGTACGTCATCCACACGTACGCCGGTTACGAGAACCGCGTGAAGACCAACCTCGAGCAGCGTGCCGTCTCGCTGAACGTCGAGGACTTCATCTTCCAGGCCGAGGTGCCGCAGGAAGAGGTCGCGCAGATCAAGAACGGCGAGCGCAAGACCATCCGGCAGAACAAGCTCCCCGGCTACGTGCTGGTGCGCATGGACCTGACGAACGAGTCGTGGGGCGTCGTCCGCAACACCCCTGGTGTCACCGGCTTCGTGGGCAACGCCTACGACCCGTACCCGCTGACCCTGGACGAGATCGTCAAGATGCTCGCCCCGGAGGCCGAGGAGAAGGCCGCCCGCGAGGCCGCCGAGGCCGAGGGCAAGCCCGCTCCGCAGCGCAAGCTCGAGGTCCAGGTGCTGGACTTCGAGGTCGGCGACTCGGTCACCGTCACCGACGGCCCGTTCGCGACGCTGCAGGCGACCATCAACGAGATCAACGCCGACTCGAAGAAGGTCAAGGGCCTCGTCGAGATCTTCGGCCGCGAGACCCCGGTCGAGCTCAGCTTCGACCAGATCCAGAAGAACTGAACCCACGGGTTCTGATCTCACAAGAACTGATCCGGAAGGCCTGACCGGGCTCGACCGACGATCCGGCAGCGGATCGGAAGCCGGGGCCGGTGCCTTCCGGAGCGAGCACTTCCGACCAGGTCAGACAGACTCTCGCGGGGACGGTGTCCCGTCGGTGGGAGACCGTCTGACCTGCTCGGTTTTTGGCCCCGCATGGATACCCGTTATCGTTGTGCGGTATGCCTCCGTCCGGATGACCGGATCGGACGGCTGAAAACTCTCACTAGGACCCGGAGAGAGCAATGCCTCCCAAGAAGAAGAAGGTCACGGGGCTCATCAAGCTCCAGATCCAGGCCGGTGCCGCCAACCCGGCTCCGCCGGTCGGCCCCGCGCTGGGCCAGCACGGCGTCAACATCATGGAGTTCTGCAAGGCCTACAACGCCGCGACCGAGTCGCAGCGTGGCTGGGTCATCCCGGTGGAGATCACGGTCTACGAGGACCGCTCCTTCACCTTCATCACCAAGACCCCGCCGGCCGCGAAGATGATTCTCAAGGCCGCGGGCGTGGAGAAGGGCTCCGGCGAGCCGCACAAGATCAAGGTCGCCAAGATCACCCAGGCGCAGGTCCGCGAGATCGCCACCACCAAGATGCCCGACCTCAACGCGAACGACCTGGACGCCGCGTCGAAGATCATCGCCGGCACCGCCCGTTCCATGGGCATCACGGTCGAGGGCTGACCTCCACCCCCGTGACCACGCGGCGCGAGCCGCACAGTGATCAACGCGTGGCAGGGCCTGCTCGGCCCGCACCACGACTCCTCAGAACACACCAGGAGCAGCAGTGAGCAAGCGCAGCAAGTCTCTCCGCGCTGCGGACGCCAAGATCGACCGGGAGAAGCTGTACGCCCCGCTCGAGGCCGTCCGTCTCGCCAAGGACACCTCCACGACCAAGTTCGACAGCACCGTCGAGGTCGCCTTCCGCCTGGGTGTCGACCCGCGCAAGGCCGACCAGATGGTCCGTGGCACCGTGAACCTCCCGCACGGCACCGGTAAGACCGCCCGGGTCCTGGTCTTCGCGACCGGTGACCGTGCCGAGGCCGCGACCGCCGCGGGCGCCGACATCGTCGGCTCCGACGAGCTCATCGACGAGGTGGCGAAGGGCCGTCTGGACTTCGACGCCGTCGTCGCCACCCCGGACCTCATGGGCAAGGTCGGCCGCCTCGGCCGCGTGCTCGGTCCCCGTGGTCTCATGCCGAACCCCAAGACCGGCACCGTGACCCCGGACGTCGCCAAGGCTGTCACCGAGATCAAGGGTGGCAAGATCGAGTTCCGCGTCGACAAGCACTCGAACCTGCACTTCATCATCGGCAAGACCTCGTTCGACGAGACCAAGCTGGTGGAGAACTACGGCGCCGCGCTCGACGAGATCCTCCGTCTGAAGCCGTCGGCCGCCAAGGGTCGCTACATCAAGAAGGCCGCCATCAGCACCACGATGGGTCCCGGCGTTCCGCTCGACCCGAACCGCACCCGCAACCTCCTCGTCGAGGAGGACCCGGCCGCCGTCTGAGCCTCCCGCTCGGCACTCCGGCCGCACCGCGCACGCGATGCGTGGACGGGCCCCGCAACCTTTCGAGGTGCGGGGCCCGTCCTCGTATCCGGGAGACGTCCGCCGCACCGCGCCCACGAGGGCGCCCGGGCCCCGGGAAGGGCGGCGGCGGCCGGATCCGGACACGAGTGTCGGTGGGCTGCGCTAGCGTGCGGTTCACAGGATTCGCATAGGGGTGGGAAGCATGAAGAGCACGACAGCGCGCCGCGTGGCCCTTTCGATCGTGATGGTGACCGCGCTCACGGGGGTGGCCGCCTGCAACTCCTCGGACGACTCCGACGCCTCGGGAAGCTCCGGCAAGGACGACAGGGCGGCGCACAAGGGCACGACCCATGTGAGCCCCATCGCCGCGTTGCGCTCCGCGGAGAAGTCCACGGACAAGGCCGACTCCGCCAAGGTCGAGTCGACGACGACCATGGGCACGATGATGTCCATGAAGGCCGACGGTGCCCTCGGCTGGGGCGACGGCCTCGTCGGCAACATGACGATCACGTACACCGGCGGCCAGCTGGCCGACACGATGCGGCAGACCGGCAGTACGTCGATGGAGGCCCGCTACCTGCCCGACGCGTACTTCGCGCACATGGGCGACAAGTTCGCCGAGCAGGCGGGCGGCAAGCACTGGATCAGGTACGGGTACGACGACCTGGCGGACATCGCCGGCGGCTCGGGCGCGTACATGAAGGACCAGATGCAGAACAGCACGCCGAACCAGTCGGTGAAGCTGCTGCTGGCCTCCGGCGACGTAAAGAAGGTCGGCGAGGAGAAGGTGCGCGGCCAGAACACCACGCACTACTCCGGCACGGTGAACGTGGCGGACCTCGCGGACCGGACGTCCAGCCTGAGCGCGAGCCAGCTCGCCGACCTGAAGAAGCAGCTGCAGACCGCCGGCATCACCACGGAGACCGTCGACCTGTGGGTGAACGACGAGAACCTGCTGGTCAAGAAGGCGGAGAAGGGCGAGATGACGTCGGGTGAGATGTCCTCGACGGCGTACTACAGCGATTACGGGGTGAAGGTCTCCGCCGAGGAGCCCCCGGCGGGCGACACGGCCGACTTCAAGGACCTGATGCCGTCGCAGGGTGCCGGCGCCTAGAAACGCCTGGGACTCGCGGGTCCTTCCGGGATACCTTTCGATCAGCTGTCAATCGTTCAAGTGTCCTTGGGGGGACCTGTGAAACTCTCTGTACGCCGATCCGTGGAGCTCAGGGCGACGAGCGCGGTGCTCGCCGCCCTCCTGCTCGGCGGGGGAGCGGTCGCCTGTTCCAAGGACGACACGAAGGGCGGTGCGAAGGGCTCCGGCGCTTCCGTCGGTGACGAGTCGCCCCGGATGACGCCCGCCGCTGCCGTGGCGAAGGCCGCGAAGAACACCGAGGACATCACCTCCTTCAGCTACCGGATGTCCGGCGAGATCCCGGACCAGGGCCGTGTCAGGGCCGAGGCCTCGATGCGGGTGAAGCCGACCGTGGCCATGAGCATGAAGATGACCGCCCTCGACCAGGGAGCGGACGGCAAGGCCGAGATCCGCCTGGTGGACAAGGCGATGTACATCGGCGGGACCGCGGCGGCCGCCAAGGAGATGGACGGCAAGCGCTGGATCAAGTTCGACCTGTCCGCGCTCGGGGACGACGCGACGGGCGGCGAGTCCCTCGGCGCGGTCGGGGAGGCCGACAAGAACCCGGCCCAGGAGTCCACCTTCCTCACCGGCTCCAAGGACGTGAAGAAGGTCGGCACCGAGACCGTCGCCGGCGTGAAGACCACCCACTACAGGGGCACGGTCACCCTCGACGAGTTCCGCGACTCGCTCAAGGACGAGGACAAGGCCACCCGTGAGAAGCGGGAGAAGAGCCTCGACCAGTACGAGAAGATGGGCGTCGACACGCTCAACATGGACATGTGGATCGACGGCGACGACCATACCAAGCAGTTCCGTCTGCGGGGCGACGCCGACAAGGGCAAGCTGGACATGACGATCACCTTCCTCGACGTCAACAAGCCGGTGACGGTCCAGGCCCCGCCCGCGAAGGACACCCTCGACCTGGCCGACATGATGAACGACATGGAGGGCTGACCCGGGCGGATTTGCCTGTCGCCGTCCCGGTCCCGTACGCTTCCACAGAAGCCAAAGACCGCTGGTCGTTGCTGTGTGCTCGCAAGAGGACGCGGCGGCCGAAGGATCCGCTGAACTGCGGACGACCCGCGCAGGTGACTGTGGATGAACTCCCGGGCAGCTCCGTTCCTACGGACTCCGTCTGGTCGAGTCACGCCCCGTGCGCCTGCGCCGGGGCGTTTCGTTTTGCGCAGCCCCTTCTGAGCGGTCCTCATCACCCGGAAGGAGGCCGACGCTCTATGGCAAGGCCCGACAAGGCTGCCGCGGTAGCCGAGCTCACGGACCAGTTCCGCAGCTCGAACGCCGCCGTGCTGACCGAGTACCGGGGTCTCACCGTGGCCCAGCTCAAGCAGCTGCGCCGTTCGCTCGGTGAGAACGCCCAGTACGCCGTGGTGAAGAACACGCTGACCAAGATTGCGGCCAACGAGGCCGGGATCAACACGCTCGACGACCTGTTCAACGGTCCGACGGCGGTCGCCTTCGTCACCGGTGACCCGGTGGAGTCGGCGAAGGGTCTTCGTGACTTCGCCAAGGACAATCCGAACCTCGTCATCAAGGGCGGTGTCCTTGACGGCAAGGCGCTGTCCGCCGACGAGATCAAGAAGCTTGCGGACCTCGAGTCCCGCGAGGTTCTGCTCGCCAAGCTGGCGGGCGCCATGAAGGGCAAGCAGTCGCAGGCTGCCGCGCTCTTCCAGGCGCTTCCCTCGAAGTTCGTCCGCACCGCGGAGGCGCTTCGTGCCAAGAAGGCCGAGCAGGGCGGTGCCGAGTAATTCGGCTCGCGCATTGACCGCCGCCTGAGACCGGGCGACCGAGGGCAGCACGCCCGAGGACACCGGAGAGCGGCAGCGGTCACAGCGGGCCGAACGTACGCCCGCCTCACCTGTACATCACGGCACCAGCCGGATTAGTGGAAGGATCGCCCATCATGGCGAAGCTCAGCCAGGAAGACCTGCTCGCGCAGTTCGAGGAGATGACCCTCATCGAGCTCTCCGAGTTCGTGAAGGCCTTCGAGGACAAGTTCGACGTCACCGCCGCCGCCCCGGTCGCCGTCGCCGGTGGCGCGGCTGCCGGTGCCCCGGTCGAGGCCGCCGAGGAGCAGGACGAGTTCGACGTCATCCTCACCGGCGCCGGTGACAAGAAGATCCAGGTCATCAAGGTCGTGCGTGAGCTGACCTCCCTGGGTCTGAAGGAGGCCAAGGACCTCGTCGACGGCGCCCCGAAGCCCGTCCTCGAGAAGGTCGCCAAGGACGCCGCGGAGAAGGCCGCCGAGTCCCTCAAGGGCGCCGGCGCCTCCGTCGAGGTCAAGTAAGCCCCCTGAGAGCCCTCAGGCTCTCTCGCGCACGCACACAGCCGCTCCCGCAGGGCTGTAACGCTGACGCACCGAAGAGCGATCACCCAACTGGGTGGTCGCTCTTCGGCGTTCCAGGGGGTCCCGCAGCGGCTCCCTTGCACTGTCGGTCGCGACGAGTAGGGTGATCTTCGTTGTGCCCCTGGCCGCCTGGTGACGGGCTGCGGGAGGGGCCGTACGTGACGATCGCGGCACTCGCTCGGGCTTGGGGGGCCTTGACGAACGGCACGCAGCGCGCAATTCTCAGGACGCGTCGTCACAACGATCCGGATCCGAGGCATGGATCGGTGGCGAAGAGGGCAGTATCGATGTGCATCGAGGGCGTGGCTTGCAGCAGGGGTTGAGAACAACGAGGGTCTCAAAAAACCCGCACTGGACATCAGTGTGCCTAGTGGCTACACTGACCCTTTGCGCTGCCTGTTAGCTGCCTCCTGCCCGTCACCAGGGGCATGCCCTCGCTTGAGCACCGGTGATCGAACCGCCCCGACCTGGCCTTCCGGCCCGGTGGGGAAGCGTCGACCACCGCGCCCTAGCCGGGGACCGGTACGCGCGTAGTGAGTCCGAGCCCTCGGAAGGACCCCCTCTTGGCCGCCTCGCGCACTGCCTCGACCGCGAATACGAACAACGGCGCCAGCACCGCCCCGCTGCGCATCTCCTTTGCAAAGATCAAGGAGCCCCTCGAGGTTCCGAACCTTCTTGCGCTGCAAACCGAGAGCTTCGACTGGCTGCTCGGAAACGACGCGTGGAAGGCTCGTGTCGAGGCGGCTCTGGACAGTGGACAGGACGTCCCCACCAAGTCCGGTCTGGAAGAGATCTTCGAGGAGATCTCCCCGATCGAGGACTTCTCCGGGTCGATGTCGCTGACCTTCCGCGACCACCGCTTCGAGCCCCCCAAGAACTCCATCGACGAGTGCAAGGAGCGCGACTTCACGTTCGCGGCCCCGCTCTTCGTCACCGCCGAGTTCACCAACAACGAGACCGGCGAGATCAAGTCCCAGACGGTCTTCATGGGCGACTTCCCGCTCATGACCAACAAGGGCACCTTCGTCATCAACGGCACCGAGCGTGTCGTGGTGTCGCAGCTGGTCCGTTCGCCGGGTGTCTACTTCGACTCCTCGATCGACAAGACGTCCGACAAGGACATCTTCTCCGCCAAGGTCATCCCGTCCCGGGGAGCCTGGCTGGAGATGGAGATCGACAAGCGCGACATGGTCGGTGTGCGCATCGACCGCAAGCGCAAGCAGTCCGTCACCGTCCTCCTCAAGGCCCTCGGCTGGACCACCGAGCAGATCCTCGAGGAGTTCGGCGAGTACGAGTCCATGCGCGCCACCCTGGAGAAGGACCACACCCAGGGCCAGGACGACGCGCTGCTCGACATCTACCGCAAGCTGCGTCCGGGCGAGCCGCCGACCCGCGAGGCCGCGCAGACGCTGCTCGAGAACCTCTACTTCAACCCCAAGCGCTACGACCTCGCCAAGGTCGGCCGCTACAAGGTCAACAAGAAGCTGGGCGGCGACGCCCCGCTCGACGCCGGCATCCTGACCGTCGAGGACATCATCTCGACGATCAAGTACCTGGTGAAGCTGCACGCCGGTGAGACCGAGACCGTCGGTGACAACGGCACCTCGATGGTCGTCGAGACCGACGACATCGACCACTTCGGCAACCGTCGTCTGCGCAACGTCGGCGAGCTCATCCAGAACCAGGTCCGCACGGGTCTGGCTCGTATGGAGCGCGTCGTCCGCGAGCGGATGACGACTCAGGACGTCGAGGCGATCACGCCGCAGACCCTGATCAACATCCGGCCGGTCGTCGCCTCCATCAAGGAGTTCTTCGGCACCAGCCAGCTCTCGCAGTTCATGGACCAGAACAACCCGCTGTCGGGTCTCACCCACAAGCGCCGCCTGTCGGCCCTTGGCCCGGGTGGTCTCTCCCGTGAGCGCGCCGGCTTCGAGGTCCGTGACGTGCACCCCTCGCACTACGGCCGCATGTGCCCGATCGAGACGCCCGAAGGCCCGAACATCGGTCTGATCGGCTCCCTCGCCTCCTACGGCCGGGTCAACGCGTTCGGTTTCGTCGAGACCCCGTACCGCAAGGTCGTCGAGGGTGTCGTCACCGACGAGGTCGACTACCTGACGGCCGACGAGGAGGACCGCTTCGTCATCGCGCAGGCCAACGCGCCGCTCACCGACGAGCTCCGCTTCGAGGAGTCCCGCGTGCTGGTCCGCCGCCGCGGCGGCGAGGTCGACTACGTCCCCGGTGACGACGTCGACTACATGGACGTCTCCCCGCGCCAGATGGTGTCGGTCGCGACCGCCATGATCCCGTTCCTCGAGCACGACGACGCCAACCGTGCCCTCATGGGCGCGAACATGATGCGCCAGGCCGTGCCCCTCATCAAGTCCGAGGCGCCGCTCGTCGGCACCGGCATGGAGTACCGCTGCGCCGTCGACGCCGGCGACGTGCTCAAGTCGGAGAAGGACGGTGTGGTCCAGGAGGTCTCCGCGGACTACATCACCACCGCCAACGACGACGGCACGTACACCACGTACCGCCTCGCGAAGTTCTCCCGCTCCAACCAGGGCACCTCTGTGAACCAGAAGGTCGTCGTGGACGAGGGCGCGCGGGTCGTCGCCGGTCAGGTCCTGGCCGACGGTCCGGCCACCGAGAACGGCGAGATGGCGCTCGGCAAGAACCTGCTCGTGGCGTTCATGCCGTGGGAGGGTCACAACTACGAGGACGCGATCATCCTGTCGCAGCGCCTCGTGCAGGACGACGTCCTCTCCTCGATCCACATCGAGGAGCACGAGGTCGACGCCCGTGACACCAAGCTCGGCCCCGAGGAGATCACCCGGGACATCCCGAACGTCTCCGAGGAGGTCCTCGCCGACCTCGACGAGCGCGGCATCATCCGTATCGGTGCCGAGGTCGTCGCCGGCGACATCCTCGTCGGCAAGGTCACGCCCAAGGGCGAGACCGAGCTGACCCCGGAGGAGCGCCTGCTCCGCGCGATCTTCGGCGAGAAGGCGCGCGAGGTCCGTGACACCTCGCTGAAGGTGCCGCACGGCGAGATCGGCAAGGTCATCGGCGTCCGCGTCTTCGACCGCGAGGAGGGCGACGAGCTTCCCCCCGGTGTGAACCAGCTGGTGCGCGTGTACGTGGCGCAGAAGCGCAAGATCACCGACGGTGACAAGCTCGCCGGCCGTCACGGCAACAAGGGCGTCATCTCCAAGATCCTGCCGATCGAGGACATGCCGTTCCTGGAGGACGGCACCCCGGTCGACATCATCCTCAACCCCCTCGGCGTCCCGTCCCGAATGAACCCGGGACAGGTCCTGGAGATCCACCTCGGCTGGCTCGCCAGCCGCGGCTGGGACGTCTCCGGCCTCGGGGAGGACTGGGCGCAGCGCCTCCAGGCCATCGAGGCCGACAAGGTCGACCCGGGCACGAACGTCGCCACCCCCGTCTTCGACGGTGCGCGCGAGGACGAGCTCGCGGGTCTGCTGCAGCACACGATCCCGAACCGCGACGGCGAGCGCATGGTGCTCCCGACCGGCAAGGCGCCGCTGTTCGACGGCCGCTCCGGCGAGCCGTTCCCGGAGCCGATCTCCGTCGGCTACATGTACATCCTCAAGCTCCACCACCTGGTCGACGACAAGCTGCACGCCCGTTCGACCGGTCCGTACTCGATGATCACCCAGCAGCCGCTGGGTGGTAAGGCCCAGTTCGGTGGCCAGCGTTTCGGCGAGATGGAGGTGTGGGCACTCGAGGCGTACGGTGCGGCCTACGCCCTCCAGGAGCTGCTGACCATCAAGTCCGACGACGTCACCGGCCGCGTGAAGGTCTACGAGGCCATCGTCAAGGGCGAGAACATCCCCGAGCCCGGCATCCCCGAGTCCTTCAAGGTGCTCATCAAGGAGATGCAGTCTCTCTGCCTCAACGTGGAGGTGCTGTCCAGCGACGGTATGTCCATCGAAATGCGTGACACCGACGAGGACGTCTTCCGCGCGGCGGAGGAGCTCGGCATCGACCTGTCCCGGCGCGAGCCGAGCAGCGTCGAAGAGGTCTGACGGGAGTCCGGCGGGGCCTCTGACCAGAGGCCCCGCCGACCCCGCGACCCCCGTTTCAGACCACAGACTTACAACCCTGAGAGGGATTGACGCATAGTGCTCGACGTCAACTTCTTCGATGAGCTCCGGATCGGTCTGGCCACCGCTGACGACATCCGTCAGTGGAGCCACGGCGAGGTCAAGAAGCCCGAGACCATCAACTACCGCACCCTCAAGCCCGAGAAGGACGGACTCTTCTGCGAGAAGATCTTCGGTCCGACCCGGGACTGGGAGTGCTACTGCGGCAAGTACAAGCGTGTCCGCTTCAAGGGCATCATCTGCGAGCGCTGCGGCGTCGAGGTCACTCGCGCCAAGGTGCGCCGTGAGCGGATGGGCCACATCGAGCTGGCCGCTCCCGTCACCCACATCTGGTACTTCAAGGGCGTCCCGTCGCGCCTGGGCTACCTGCTCGACCTCGCCCCGAAGGACCTGGAGAAGGTCATCTACTTCGCGGCGTACATGATCACGTACGTCGACGAGGAGCGCCGCACCCGCGACCTGCCCTCGCTGGAGGCCCACGTCTCCGTCGAGCGCCAGCAGGTCGAGAACCGCCGCGACGCCGACCTCGAGGCCCGCGCCAAGAAGCTCGAGACCGACCTGGCCGAGCTGGAGGCCGAGGGCGCCAAGGCCGACGTGCGCCGCAAGGTGCGCGAGGGCGCCGAGCGTGAGATGAAGCAGCTGCGCGACCGTGCGCAGCGCGAGATCGACCGTCTCGACGAGGTGTGGACCCGCTTCAAGAACCTCAAGGTCCAGGACCTCGAGGGCGACGAGCTCCTCTACCGCGAGCTGCGTGACCGCTTCGGCACGTACTTCGACGGTTCGATGGGTGCCGCGGCGCTGCAGAAGCGCCTGGAGTCCTTCGACCTCGAGGAGGAGGCCGAGCGTCTCCGCGAGATCATCCGCACCGGCAAGGGCCAGAAGAAGACCCGTGCGCTCAAGCGCCTCAAGGTCGTCTCCGCGTTCCTGCAGACCAGCAACAGCCCCAAGGGCATGGTGCTCGACTGCGTGCCGGTCATCCCGCCGGACCTGCGTCCGATGGTGCAGCTGGACGGTGGCCGCTTCGCGACCTCCGACCTGAACGACCTGTACCGCCGTGTCATCAACCGCAACAACCGCCTGAAGCGGCTTCTCGACCTCGGCGCGCCCGAGATCATCGTGAACAACGAGAAGCGCATGCTCCAGGAGGCCGTCGACGCGCTCTTCGACAACGGCCGCCGCGGCCGCCCGGTCACGGGCCCCGGCAACCGTCCGCTGAAGTCGCTGTCCGACATGCTCAAGGGCAAGCAGGGCCGCTTCCGTCAGAACCTGCTCGGCAAGCGAGTCGACTACTCGGCGCGTTCCGTGATCGTCGTCGGCCCGCAGCTGAAGCTGCACCAGTGCGGTCTGCCGAAGGCCATGGCGCTGGAGCTCTTCAAGCCGTTCGTGATGAAGCGCCTGGTCGACCTGAACCACGCGCAGAACATCAAGAGCGCCAAGCGCATGGTCGAGCGCGGCCGCACGGTCGTGTACGACGTGCTCGAAGAGGTCATCGCGGAGCACCCGGTCCTGCTGAACCGCGCGCCCACCCTGCACCGCCTCGGCATCCAGGCCTTCGAGCCGCAGCTGGTCGAGGGCAAGGCCATCCAGATCCACCCGCTCGTCTGCACCGCGTTCAACGCGGACTTCGACGGTGACCAGATGGCCGTGCACCTGCCGCTTTCCGCGGAGGCGCAGGCCGAGGCCCGCATCCTGATGCTGTCCTCGAACAACATCCTCAAGCCCGCGGACGGCCGTCCGGTGACGATGCCGACCCAGGACATGGTCCTCGGTCTGTTCTTCCTCACCACCGACGGCGAGATGCGGGACACCAAGGGCGAGGGCCGTGCCTTCGGCTCCACCGCCGAGGCGACCATGGCGTTCGACGCCGGCGAGCTCGCGCTCCAGTCGCCCGTCGACATCCGCTTCCCGGTGGGCACCATCCCGCCGCGCGGCTGGACCCCGCCGGAGGGCGACGCCGCCGCCGAGTGGCAGCAGGGTGACCCCTTCCGTCTCCGTACGACGCTGGGCCGTGCGCTCTTCAACGAGCTGCTGCCCGAGGACTACCCGTTCGTCGACTACTCGGTGGGCAAGAAGCAGCTCGGCGAGATCGTCAACGACCTGGCCGAGCGCTACCCCAAGGTGATCGTGGCGGCGACGCTCGACAACCTGAAGGCGGCGGGCTTCTACTGGGGCACCCGCTCCGGTGTCACCGTGGCCATCTCCGACGTCGTCGTTCCCGAGGCGAAGAAGGAGATCGTCAAGGGCTACGAGGCGCAGGACGAGAAGGTCCAGAAGCAGTACGAGCGCGGTCTGATCACCAAGGAAGAGCGCACGCAGGAGCTCATCGCGATCTGGACCAAGGCGACCAACGAGGTCGCCGAGGCGATGAACGCGAACTTCCCGAAGACGAACCCCATCTTCATGATGGTCGACTCGGGTGCGCGCGGAAACATGATGCAGATGCGTCAGATCGCCGGTATGCGCGGTCTGGTGTCCAACGCCAAGAACGAGACGATCCCGCGTCCCATCAAGGCGTCGTTCCGTGAGGGCCTGTCGGTGCTGGAGTACTTCATCTCCACGCACGGTGCCCGTAAGGGTCTGGCGGACACCGCCCTGCGTACCGCCGACTCGGGTTACCTGACCCGTCGTCTGGTGGACGTCTCGCAGGACGTCATCATCCGCGAGGAGGACTGCGGCACCGAGCGCGGTCTGAAGCTGCGGATCGCCGACCGCGGCGCCGACGGTGTGCTGCGCAAGACCGACGACGTCGAGACCAGCGTCTACGCCCGCATGCTCGCCGAGGACGTCGTCATCGACGGCAAGGTGATCGCGCCGGCCAACGTGGACCTCGGCGACGTGCTCATCGACCAGCTGGTGCACCACGGCGTCGAGGAGGTCAAGACCCGTTCGATCCTGACCTGCGAGTCGGCCGTCGGCACCTGCGCCATGTGCTACGGCCGCTCGCTGGCCACCGGCAAGCTGGTCGACATCGGTGAGGCGGTCGGCATCATCGCCGCCCAGTCGATCGGTGAGCCCGGCACGCAGCTGACGATGCGTACCTTCCACACCGGTGGTGTGGCCGGTGACGACATCACCCAGGGTCTGCCCCGAGTCGTCGAGCTCTTCGAAGCCCGTACGCCGAAGGGTGTCGCCCCGATCTCCGAGGCCTCCGGCCGCGTCCGGATCGAGGAGACCGAGAAGACCAAGAAGATCGTCGTCACCCCGGACGACGGCAGCGACGAGACGGCGTTCCCGATCTCGAAGCGTGCCCGTCTGCTGGTCGGCGAGGGCGACCACGTCGAGGTGGGCCAGAAGCTCACCGTGGGTGCCACCAACCCGCACGACGTGCTGCGCATCCTCGGCCAGCGCGCCGTCCAGGTCCACCTGGTCGGCGAGGTCCAGAAGGTCTACAACTCGCAGGGCGTGTCGATCCACGACAAGCACATCGAGATCATCATCCGGCAGATGCTGCGCCGCGTGACGATCATCGAGTCCGGCGACGCGGAGCTGCTGCCGGGCGAGCTCGTCGAGCGCTCGAAGTTCGAGACCGAGAACCGTCGTGTGGTGCAGGAAGGCGGCCACCCGGCCTCCGGCCGCCCGCAGCTGATGGGTATCACCAAGGCCTCGCTCGCCACCGAGTCGTGGCTGTCGGCGGCGTCCTTCCAGGAGACGACCAGGGTTCTGACGGACGCGGCGATCAACGCCAAGTCCGACTCCCTGATCGGCCTCAAGGAGAACGTCATCATCGGTAAGCTCATCCCGGCCGGTACGGGCCTGTCCCGCTACCGCAACATCCGGGTCGAGCCGACCGAGGAGGCCAAGGCCGCGATGTACTCGGCCGTCGGCTACGACGACATCGACTACTCGCCGTTCGGCACCGGCTCCGGCCAGGCCGTTCCGCTGGAGGACTACGACTACGGTCCGTACAACCAGTAGCAGCGGGCGCGGGCCGCGGGCGCCACGAGCGCGTACGCGGCCCGCGGCAGTCCGACGGGCGGTCACCTCCCTCAGGGGGTGGCCGCCCGTCGGCGTGTACGGCGTCCTGGGCCCCTACGGGTGTCTTCCCGCCAGGAGGGAACCATCGCGCATCAGGGTGCGTTTGGAGATGATGGAGGCCATACCGCCGCCGGGGGAGGTATTCCGTGACGTACCCGACACCGTGGCAGCCGTGGAGCGGGCAGAACGCGCAGGACGGCTCGTCGATGCTCGCGTCCCACGCGGACCGCGAGCGCGCGGTCGACGTGCTCAGAGCGGGGTTCAGTGAGGGGCGGCTGCAGCAGGCGGAGCTGGAGAAGCGCGTCACGCGGGCGTACGAGGCGCGGACGGTGGGGGAGCTCGGGCTGCTCGTCGCCGACCTGCCGCAGGGCCCGCTCCCTGTGCAGTACGCCGTGGCCCCCGTGCCGCGCGCGTTTCTGCCGGCACCGGTGCCGCCGCCCAACAACGGCAAGGCCGTGGGCGCCCTGGTGTGCGGCATCCTGACCACGATGACGGCGGGGCTGACCGGCATCCCCGCGGTGGTGCTGGGTCACACGGCCCGCTCCGAGATACGCCGCACGGGCCAGGGGGGCGACGGCTTCGCGGTCGCCGGCCTGATCCTGGGCTGGCTGTCCATCGCGGGCTGGACGCTGTTCGTGATCGCCGTGGTATTGATGTCCAGGTAGCCGTGCGGGCCAGTGCGGCCCCCTGCGACCGGCCCCGTGCAGCGCGCGGAGGAGGCGCGACGGGCTGTGCGCGCGCCCCGCGTCGACCAGCGGATCCGGTACCCCGGGCAGGTGGCGGCCGGGTGTGCCGGAGTTGTTTTGACCGCAGGCAATGAGGTAGGTACGCTCAGACCTTGTGCCTGGGGTGTGCCCTGGCTCGCGTGCGTGCCTTCAACCGCGAGGCGAGCCGTAACCGGCCACCGTGATCTGCGCCCTTCTCGCCTCGTGCGGAAGTCCGCAGTATTCGACACACCCGACCGCGTGGGTCGGAGATGTTCCAGGTTAGCTTCACCATTCGGCACACAGAAACCGGAGAAGTAGTGCCTACGATCCAGCAGCTGGTCCGGAAGGGCCGGCAGGACAAGGTCGAGAAGAACAAGACGCCCGCGCTCGAGGGTTCGCCCCAGCGTCGTGGCGTCTGCACGCGTGTGTTCACGACCACCCCGAAGAAGCCGAACTCGGCCCTGCGTAAGGTCGCGCGTGTGCGTCTGACCAGCGGGATCGAGGTCACTGCTTACATTCCGGGTGAGGGACACAACCTGCAGGAGCACTCCATCGTGCTCGTGCGCGGCGGCCGTGTGAAGGACCTGCCGGGTGTTCGCTACAAGATCATCCGTGGTTCGCTCGACACCCAGGGTGTCAAGAACCGCAAGCAGGCCCGCAGCCGCTACGGCGCCAAGAAGGAGAAGTAAGAATGCCTCGTAAGGGCCCCGCCCCGAAGCGCCCGGTCATCATCGACCCGGTCTACGGTTCTCCTCTTGTCACCTCCCTGATCAACAAGGTGCTGCTGAACGGCAAGCGCTCCACCGCCGAGCGCATCGTGTACGGCGCCATGGAGGGCCTGCGCGAGAAGACCGGCAACGACCCGGTCATCACGCTGAAGCGCGCGCTCGAGAACATCAAGCCGACCCTCGAGGTCAAGTCCCGCCGTGTCGGTGGCGCCACCTACCAGGTGCCGATCGAGGTCAAGCCCGGTCGCGCCAACACGCTGGCGCTGCGCTGGCTGGTCGGTTACTCCCGCGCCCGTCGCGAGAAGACCATGACCGAGCGTCTGCTCAACGAGCTTCTCGACGCCTCGAACGGCCTCGGTGCGGCCGTGAAGAAGCGCGAGGACACCCACAAGATGGCCGAGTCCAACAAGGCCTTCGCGCACTACCGCTGGTAGTCGCAGACCCCATCGAGACCGAGAGAAGACCGAAGCCTTATGGCTACCACTTCACTTGACCTGGCCAAGGTCCGCAACATCGGGATCATGGCCCACATCGACGCGGGCAAGACGACGACCACCGAGCGGATCCTGTTCTACACCGGTGTCTCGTACAAGATCGGTGAGGTTCACGACGGCGCCGCGACGATGGACTGGATGGAGCAGGAGCAGGAGCGTGGCATCACGATCACCTCTGCTGCCACCACCTGTCACTGGCCGCTCGAGGACAACGACTACACCATCAACATCATCGACACCCCGGGGCACGTCGACTTCACCGTAGAGGTGGAGCGTTCCCTGCGTGTGCTCGACGGTGCCGTGACGGTGTTCGACGGTGTCGCCGGTGTCGAGCCCCAGTCCGAGACGGTGTGGCGTCAGGCCGACCGTTACGGCGTCCCGCGCATCTGCTTCGTCAACAAGCTGGACCGCACGGGTGCCGAGTTCCACCGCTGCGTCGACATGATCTCGGACCGCCTTGGTGCGCAGCCGCTGGTCATGCAGCTTCCGATCGGCGCCGAGGCCGACTTCAAGGGCGTCGTGGACCTGGTCCGCATGAAGGCGCTCGTGTGGTCCGCCGAGGCCGCCAAGGGCGAGATGTACGACGTCGTCGACATCCCGGCCACGCACACCGAGGCCGCCGAGGAATGGCGCGCCAAGCTGGTCGAGGCCGTCGCGGAGAACGACGAAGAGATCATGGAGCTGTACCTGGAGGGCCAGGAGCCCACCGAGGAGCAGCTGTACGCCGCGATCCGTCGCATCACCATCGCGTCCGGCAAGTCCAGCGACACCACGGTCACCCCGGTGTTCTGTGGCACCGCGTTCAAGAACAAGGGCGTCCAGCCCCTGCTCGACGCGGTCGTGCGCTACCTCCCGACCCCGCTCGACGTCGAGGCCATCGAGGGCCACGACGTCAAGGACCCCGAGGTCGTGGTCAAGCGCAAGCCGTCCGAGGACGAGCCACTGTCCGCCCTCGCGTTCAAGATCATGAGCGACCCGCACCTCGGCAAGCTCACCTTCGTCCGGGTGTACTCCGGCCGCCTGGAGTCCGGCACCGCGGTGCTGAACTCGGTCAAGGGCCGCAAGGAGCGCATCGGCAAGATCTATCGCATGCACGCCAACAAGCGTGAGGAGATCGAGTCGGTGGGCGCCGGTGACATCGTCGCCGTCATGGGCCTGAAGCAGACCACCACCGGTGAGACGCTGTCCGACGACAAGAACCCGGTCATCCTGGAGTCCATGGACTTCCCGGCGCCGGTCATCGAGGTCGCCATCGAGCCCAAGTCCAAGGGCGACCAGGAGAAGCTCGGCGTCGCGATCCAGCGCCTGGCCGAGGAGGACCCCTCCTTCCAGGTCCACTCGGACGAGGAGACCGGCCAGACCATCATCGGCGGTATGGGCGAGCTGCACCTCGAGGTGTTCGTCGACCGCATGCGCCGTGAGTTCAAGGTCGAGGCCAACGTCGGCAAGCCGCAGGTCGCCTACCGTGAGACGATCCGCAAGACCGTCGAGCGCGTGGACTACACCCACAAGAAGCAGACCGGTGGTACCGGTCAGTTCGCCAAGGTGCAGATCGCGATCGAGCCGATCTCGGGCGGCGACGCGTCGTACGAGTTCGTGAACAAGGTCACCGGTGGCCGCATCCCGAAGGAGTACATCCCTTCGGTGGACGCCGGTGCGCAGGAGGCCATGCAGTTC
This sequence comes from Streptomyces sp. NPDC008313, assembly GCF_042956125.1. Classification (NCBI taxonomy): domain Bacteria; kingdom Bacillati; phylum Actinomycetota; class Actinomycetes; order Kitasatosporales; family Streptomycetaceae; genus Streptomyces; species Streptomyces sp. NPDC008313. The sequence goes on along the minus strand of NZ_JBIBFR010000001.1, from coordinate 548,102 downwards.
GGCATCCTGGCCGGCTACGAGATGACGGGCGTCCGCGTCACGCTCCTCGACGGCGCCTACCACGAGGTCGACTCCTCCGAGCTCGCGTTCAAGATCGCCGGTTCGCAGGCCTTCAAGGAGGCCGCGCGCAAGGCCAGCCCCGTGCTGCTCGAGCCGATGATGGCCGTCGAGGTCACCACGCCCGAGGACTACATGGGTGAGGTCATCGGCGACATCAACTCCCGCCGTGGTCAGATTCAGGCCATGGAGGAGCGGATGGGTGCCCGGATCGTCAAGGGTCTGGTGCCCCTCTCGGAGATGTTCGGCTACGTCGGAGACCTCCGCAGCAAGACCTCGGGTCGCGCAAGCTACTCGATGCAGTTCGACTCCTACGCCGAGGTTCCGCGGAACGTCGCCGAGGAGATCATCGCGAAGGCCAAGGGCGAGTAACGCACCGCGTTCCACGCCTTAGGCTTGACACCGACCGCCGGGGTTCGATCCCCACCGGAGACGACCCCGGCGGCCGGCACCCCAGCAAAGATCACCTGGCGCCGATGAGTAAGGCGTACCAGAACCACTCTCAGGAGGACCCCAGTGGCGAAGGCGAAGTTCGAGCGGACTAAGCCGCACGTCAACATCGGCACCATCGGTCACATCGACCACGGTAAGACGACCCTCACGGCCGCCATTACCAAGGTGCTGCACGACGCGTACCCGGACCTGAACGAGGCCTCGGCCTTCGACCAGATCGACAAGGCTCCTGAGGAGCGCCAGCGCGGTATCACCATCTCCATCGCGCACGTCGAGTACCAGACCGAGACGCGTCACTACGCCCACGTCGACTGCCCCGGTCACGCGGACTACATCAAGAACATGATCACGGGTGCGGCGCAGATGGACGGCGCCATCCTCGTGGTCGCCGCCACCGACGGCCCGATGCCGCAGACCAAGGAGCACGTGCTCCTGGCCCGCCAGGTCGGTGTTCCCTACATCGTCGTCGCCCTGAACAAGGCCGACATGGTGGACGACGAGGAGATCCTGGAGCTCGTCGAGCTCGAGGTTCGTGAGCTCCTCTCCGAGTACGAGTTCCCGGGCGACGACCTGCCGGTCGTCAAGGTCTCGGCGCTCAAGGCCCTTGAGGGCGACAAGGAGTGGGGCCAGTCCGTCCTCGACCTGATGAAGGCCGTCGACGAGAACATCCCGCAGCCCGAGCGTGACGTCGACAAGCCGTTCCTCATGCCGATCGAGGACGTCTTCACGATCACCGGTCGCGGTACGGTCGTCACCGGCCGTATCGAGCGTGGTGTCCTGAAGGTCAACGAGACCGTCGACATCGTGGGCATCAAGCAGGAGAAGACCACCACCACGGTCACCGGCATCGAGATGTTCCGCAAGCTGCTCGACGAGGGCCAGGCCGGTGAGAACGTCGGTCTGCTCCTCCGTGGCATCAAGCGCGAGGACGTCGAGCGCGGCCAGGTCATCATCAAGCCCGGTTCGGTCACGCCGCACACCGAGTTCGAGGCCCAGGCCTACATCCTGTCCAAGGACGAGGGTGGCCGCCACACGCCGTTCTTCAACAACTACCGTCCGCAGTTCTACTTCCGTACGACTGACGTGACCGGTGTTGTGACCCTCCCCGAGGGCACGGAGATGGTCATGCCGGGCGACAACACTGAGATGAAGGTCGAGCTCATCCAGCCCGTCGCCATGGAAGAGGGCCTGAAGTTCGCCATCCGTGAGGGTGGCCGGACCGTGGGCGCCGGCCAGGTCACCAAGATCAACAAGTAATTGCTGATCGCGTGACCCGGTTCATCCGGTAGCTCCTTCCAGAGCAGCTGAGAGGGCCCGTACGACTTCGGTCGTGCGGGCCCTTTCGCGTGCCCGGGGGACGGTCCACGTCCCTGGTGCATGCCGCGGGGCCGGTCCACACATCCCGTGCGCGCCGCGGGGACGGTCCGTGCGCCCCGTTCATGCCGCGGGGACGGCGGGCGCCTCACGGTCGCGCGCGTGTCCTGTGACCCGTTCGGCGTATCCGTCCGATCTTGAAGCAGTACCGGTTCGATCACGGGTCGTATACGGCTCTGTCCAACGCCTGTGTGCCTGCGGAAACGTTGCCGTGGTCATCTGGAGAGAGTGAGCCCGTGAGTACCGTCCCGCCGCCCGAGCAGCCCGACGAGAGATCCGGCGAGGAGCCGCCGTCCATAACCGACGAGCAGTTGGAGGCGTTCCTGCGGGACGCCGAGTCGGGCGGGGGCGCACCGCCGCCGAAGGAGCCGTCGGCACGGGCGCGGATGGTGACCCGCAGGCTGCGGGAGGCGGACGAGACGGCGACGGCGCCGGAGGGGCGCGGCGGACGCGGGCGCCGGTGGGGCCGGAAGAAGGACCGGGCACCGCAGCAGTGGACCCCGCCGGGCTGGCGCACCGGTCCCGCGTGGCAGGAGATGAACGGCAAGCGGCGCGGCGTGCGGCGCGGGCTGCTGTCGGCGCTCGGTGTGGCGGTGGCCGTCGTCCTCGCCGTCCTCGCCATACGGCCGTCGCTGCTGCTGGGCGCGCAGCCCGGCCCCGACTCCGCCTCCGCCCCGCCTCCTCTGGCCGCCGAGACGGCCCGGCCGTCCGGCGCTCCGGGTGAGGCTCCGAACCGGCAGCCCACGCCGGAGCAGCCGTTCCTCGGCTCGCCCGCCCGCGCCTGGGCCGAGGGCGCGGACGCCATCGAGGTGCCGGAGGCCAAGGCCGCAGGCGGACTGAGCAAGGGAGACGTGGCTCTCGCCCTGCGCCACGTCAAGGAGTTCCTGGTCGCCACCAACCTGGACCCGGCCGTCCTGCGCGGCGGCCGGCCGAAGGAGGCGCTCTCCCTCCTCGACCCGAAGCAGCCGGACCTGCTCGACGACGTGCGGCGCTCGCTGCGCGACCCGGACCGCGAGCACGACCCCAAGATGCTGATCAGCCGTTTCGACGCCGACGACGTCCGCCCGGTGGGGAACGTGGTCAAGGTGCGCGGGCGCATGTCGTTCGAGGCGGGCCGCCCGGGCGAGGTGCGTGTGCACGCCGACTACACGTTCGTCTATCCGCTGGTCATGGCGGACGGGGACGACGACCGGGTGGCGCGCACGATCGTCCGCCGTGAGCTGACCATGACCGTGGCGGACCCCCGCAAGTGGATCGCGACCAAGGACAAGCTGCTGCTCGAGGAGTACGACGCCGAGTACTTCAACGACGAGTGCGGCATCGACGACGGCTGGTTCCACCCCGTCTTCCCGGGCGACGCGCCCGTCGGGGGAGGGGCCAGCGGCGCGGCGGAGGACCCGTACGACCGCAGCGACTCCCTGAGGGCAGACGGCTCGGAAGAGGGCGACTGCGGGACGACCAGCCGTACCTGAGCGGATGCGGCTTTGCGCCGGATGCGGTTCCTGAGCGGGGCGCGGTTCCTGAGCGGGACACGGCCCTGCGCCGGACGCGGTCCATGAGCGGGGCGCGGCCCTGCGCCGGACGTGGGTGAAGACCGGACCCGGGTCTCCCCTCGGCGCACCCGGGTCCGGCCGGTCTGGAGAGCGGTGGTCAGCGGCCGCTCAGACGCGCTGCCACAGTGCCGGTACGTTCGGCGGCTGCCAGCCCGGCTGCGCCTGGTGACCCTGGAGACAGCGGTACGTGGCACCGCCGTACGTCACCTGGTCGCCCGCCTGGTAGACGGTGCCGGCCGCCCAGGTACCGCCCGGCTCACCGGGATCGCCAGGGTCGCCCGGGTCACCGGGGCCGGTGGTGGTCTTGAGGGTGAGGCCGTAGGCGCCCAGGATCGGGTTGACCGGCTGGAAGAACGTGGTCCCGCCGCTGGAGCAGTCGCCCGAACCGCCCGAGGTGACGCCCTGCGCCTGGCTGCCGGAGATGAAGGAGCCGCCCGAGTCACCGGGCTCGGCGCAGACCGAGGTGCGGGTGACGCCGGAGACCGTGCCCTCCTGGTACGTCACGCTGGTGTTCAGCTGCTGGACCGTCCCGCAGTGCCAGCCGGTCGTGGACCCGGAGCGGCACACCGAGGCGCCGACGGTCGCCTGGGCCGACCCGGCCACCTGGACGTTCTGGCCGCCCTGGTTGACGTACGGGGTCGCCGTCCAGTTGGAGTTGGCGGCCACCCAGGCCATGTCGTTGCCGGGGAACACCGACGCCTGGAAGGTGCCCTGGGCCACCTGGTTGGAGCCCGTGGTGCTGCTGCCGGCCCGGCCGCAGTGGCCGGCGGTGGCGAAGCCCTGCTGGGCGCCGCGGGTGACCGGGAAGCCGATCGAGCAGCGGGTGCTGCCGTTGATGTAGTACGCGTCGCCGCCCCGCAGGTCGTAGAGCGGGCGGGGCCGCTCGGCGGACTTCCTCACCCGTACGAGGTCACGCTCGACGCCCGCGGCCGTCAGCAGCGCGCGTGCGGCGGCGGGCCGGACGGCCTCGACCACCACGGTGTTGCCGCGCACGTCGACGTACCAGACGGGGGCGTCGGCGGTCGGGGTGTGCCGGGCCGCCCGGTCGAGGCGTGCCTTGGCCGCGTCCAGCGCGGCGAGGGAGTGGTCCACGACGGTGGCGTGGGCGCCCCTCGCCTCGATCGCCGGTACGTCGGCGGCGTCGGTGGTGGCCACGGTCAACGTGTCCGACTCGGCGCCGCGCACCCAGGCGCCGGCGAAGCCGGTGCCCAGCGCGGCCCGCAGCCTCCCCGCCGTGGCACCCGCCTCCGCCTCGTTCGCCAGCCGCCGCTCGGCCTGCCCGCGGCCGAGGCCGAGGTCGCGCCGCATGGCGTCCAGTACGGCACCGGTCGTGTCGGCGGTGCGCAGCGTCTCGGCGGCGGCGGGCACCCGGGGTGGAGCGGAGTCCGAGTCCGCCGTCCCGGCGTTCGCCGAGCCGCTGAGGCCGGTCAGGAGCAGGGCTCCTGTCGCGGTCATGGCGGCGCACACGGCTCTGGTGTGTCGCTGGAGCATGGGGATCTCCTCGGTCGGTCTCGGGTCTCGGTCTCGGTCTCGGGTCGCGGTGTCGCGGTGTCGCGGTGGGGGAGGTGCCGAAACCGTAGGGAGGGATCCGGGAGGAGGGGCAGACACCGGCCGGCCCCCTGCACGGTGTTATGGAAGGGCGGGGCGGCGGAGGGGTGGGGGCCGCGGACGGCGCGTGCCGGGGCCGGTGGCTGCCGGGGGCCGGTGCTCGGTCACCGCGGGGCGCCGGACGACAGGGGCGCCGGGCGACGAGCGAACGGACGGACGAACGAACAGGCGACGAGTGACGGGTGCGAGCCGAGCCGGGGGCCCGCCGGGCCGATGTGCTGCCCGTGCCCGGTGGGGTCACTGGCCCGGTGGGGTCACTGGGCCGCGAGCCAGTCGGCGTAGCTGTCGCTGCGGGCCGCCGCGCCCGCGTGGGCCGTGCGGGCCTCGGCGAGGACGGTCGCGGCGGTGCCCGCCTCCTGCGTCGCCGGATGCCAGCCCAGCAGATGCCGCCAGACCAGCGGTGAGCCGGTCAGCGGCCGGGTGGTGATGCCCGGCGTGGGCGGGAACGTCGCCCGGCACAGCCCCACCGCCCGGCCGACCTGGACCAGGTGGACGCAGGAGGCGATGTCCGTCTCGTACATGCGGCGCGGGGCGAACCCGGCGCGGGCGCACGCCGCGGTGAAGCAGTCGGCGAAGCAGCCGTCGCCGGGCACGCAGGCCCACTCCTCGTCCGCCAGTTCGATGAGGTCGGCCTCGCGCCCGCCGGTGAGGGGGTGTCCGTCGGGGAGCATGACGAAGACGGGGTCGACGGCGATCTCCCGCCAGACGAGGTGCTCGGCGCCGGGCGGTTCGGCCGAGCCGCAGGTCCCGGCGAGGGCGAAGTCGAGGCGCCCCTCGGCGAGCAGTCCGGCGAGTTCGCGCTCGGACCAGGAGGCGCGGGTGGTCACCGTGGCGCCGGGCGCGGCGTCGGCCAGGCGGTCGACCAGCGCGCCCAGCAGGGGACCGTGCGTGCCGCCGAGCCGCAGCCGTTCGGTCTCGTGCCGGGTGCGGGCGAACCGGGTCGCCTCCCGCTGGAGTTCGGTCACCGCGGGCAGCACGATCCTGGTGCGCTCCAGGACCAGCTCGCCCAGCGCGGTGACCCGCACCCCGTGCCGACCGCGTTCGAACAGTGTGCCGCCGAGGGCCCGTTCGATCCGCCTGAGCTGTGCGCTCAACGCGGGCTGCGCGAGTCCGAGTACGGTCGCCGCCCTGGTCAGGCTGCCCGCCTCGGCGATGGCCCGGATCGTCTTGAGATGCCGCAACTCCAGCTCCATGAGGGGAGCTTGAAGCCGGAACGGCCGGGCGGCAAGGGTTTGGTATGGACCACTTGAACGACACGCCCGGGACTCCGAAACTATTCGGCGCGCTCGCCCCATTGTTCCCGCGGGACCCTCGCCCCACTATTTGTCATGCCGCTGAGCAAATTGATCTCGGGGGTGCCGTCAGCGGTGCCCGTCGAGCGGACGGAGGGTGTGGCATGTCTGGAGACCTCAGCCGGAGGACCGTGCTGGGAACGGGGGCCGGGCTCGCCGCGGTGCCGGTGCTCGCGGGCACCGCGCGGGCGGAGGCGGGGGCGGGGGCCGGGGCGTCGGCCGACGGAGGTCTGCGGACCACCGACGCGGGGGCGTACGTCTCCTTCACGCCGCGGGCGGGCGCGTTCACGCTGGTCCGAGGCGGCCGGGCGGTTCCCGTCGTGGTCAGCGCCAAGGATCATCCGGGCGTCGTGCGGGCGGTCGGGGACCTGCGGGCGGACATCGAGCGGGTCACCGGCGTGCGCCCCGGCGCACGGAAGGCGCGTGAGGTCGTCCTCGTCGGCACCCTGGGCCGGAGCCCGCTGATCGACGGCCTGGTCGCGGCAGGCAAGCTCGACGTCGACGGGATCGCCGGCAAGTGGGAGACCTCGCTGCAGACCGTGGTCGAGCGGCCGATGCCCGGCGTCGACCGCGCGTTCGTCATCGCGGGCAGCGACCCGCGCGGCACGATCTTCGGGGCGTACGACCTGTCGTACGGCATCGGGGTATCGCCCTGGTACTGGTGGGACGACGTGCGCCCGGTCCACCGGGAGGAGATCCACGTCCTTGCGGGCCGGCACACCCAGGGCACGCCCGTCGTGAAGTACCGCGGGATCTTCATCAACGACGAGAACCCGGCGCTCGGCACCTGGGCGCCCGAGTACTTCGGGCCCGGAAAGGCCGACGGTTTCCCCGGAGGCTTCAACGCGGACTTCTACGCCAAGGTCTTCGAGGTCCTGCTGCGGCTGAAGGCGAACTATCTCTGGCCCGCCGTGTGGGGCCGCGCCTTCGCCGAGGACGACGCGGAGAACCACGCGCGCGCCAAGGAGTACGGGATTGTCATGGGCACGTCCCATGAGGCGCCCATGATGCGGGGCATCGAGGAGTGGAACCGGCACGCCGTCGCCGCCGTGCGCGACGCCGACGGCGAGATCGTCACGCCGGGCCATGACCCGTACGGCGGCACGGGGGAGTGGTCGTTCCGCCGCAACGCCGACGCGATCAAGCAGTACTGGCGCGACGGCATCCGCCGGATGGTGGACCAGGACTTCGAGGGTGTGGTCACCCTCGGCATGCGCGGCAACGGCGACACGAGCCTGCCGGACGGCGACGGCGTCGACCTCATGCGGGAGATCATCGACACCCAGCGCTCGATCCTCGTGGAGGAGACCGGTAAGAAGCTCTCCGACATCCCGCAGGTGTGGACGCTCTACAAAGAGGTCCAGCGGTACTGGGACCGCGGACTGCGTGCCCCGGACGACGTCACGGTCGTCCTGACCGACGACAACTGGGGCAACATCCGCAAGCACCCCGACCCCGCAGAGCCCGCCCGGGACAGCGGATACGGCCTCTACTACCACTTCGACTACGTGGGCGTCGGCCGCAACTACAAGTGGGTCGACACCACTTCCCTGCCCAATATGTGGGACCAGCTGCGGCAGGCCCACGCCTACGGCAACCACGGCCTGTGGGTCACCAACGTCGGCGACCTGAAGGGCAACGAACTGCCCACCGAGTTCTTCCTCGACTACGCCTGGAACCCCGACCGCCTGCCCCTCGGCAGACTCGGTGAATGGGAACGGCGCTACGCCCGGCAGAACTTCGGAGCCGAGCACGCCGACGCCATCGCCGAGGTCCTCGCCACGTACGGACAGCTCCAGTCGCGCCGCAAGCCCGAGCTGCTCAACCGCCGGATCACACTGGACGGTTCGGAGGTCGTGTACGACGACCAGGAGACCCCCTTCTACGGCCGCGAGCTCGAACAGGTCACCGACGAGTGGCGCCGGCTGGCCAGGGACGCGGACCGGATCGCCCGCCGCCTGCCGGCGTCCTCGCAGGACGCCTGGTACGAGCTGGTCGGGTACGAGGTCACCGCCACCGCCAACCTGTACGCGCTGCGCGAGGACGAGTTCACCAACCTCCGGTACGCGGCCCAGGGCAGGGCGGCGACGAACGACCGGGCGGACGCCGCGGAGGCCGGACTGCGCCGCGACCAGTCCCTGGCCGCGCGCTTCGACGAGCGTGTCGCCGACGGCAAGTGGCGCGGCTTCCAGACCCAGCCGCACATCGACTACGGCGACGTCGAGCGCTACGGCCCGAACGCGCCCTGGCAGCAGCCGGAGATCGACAACGTCGCCCTGCCCGACGTCCTCTTCCCCGCCGTCAAGCGCATCGAGGTGCCGGCGGTGGCCGAGCTGGGCGTGGCGGTGGAGGGCTCGCGGGAGTGGTGGCCGCACGCCTCCGGGGACGCCGTACTGCCGACGCTCAGCCCGCACCGGACGGGGCCCGCGCCGTACATCGAGCTGTTCAACCGCGGCACCCGCCACTTCGACTATCACGTCGGGACGTCCGACCCGTGGCTGGTCGTCGACCGTCCGCGCGGCCGGGTCGGCGGGCAGGTGCGGCTCACGGTGAGGGCGGACTGGGCGAAGGCGCCGTCGGGCCGGTCGGAGGGCGAGATCACCGTGCGGGGCGCCGGCACCACCGTGAGGATCAAGGCGGTCGCTGAGCACCCGTCAGTCCGCGACCTGCGCGCGCTGCGCGGCTTCGTCGAGGTGGGCGGCCACGTCGCCATCGACGCGGCCCACCACTCGCGCTCGGTCGGCGCGTGGCAGCGCATCGACCGCATCGGCCGCACGGGCGCGGGCATGACCCCCGCCCTGGTGACCGCGGCCCCGCAGACACCCGGCCGCAGGACGTCACCGCGTCTGGAGTACGAGGTCAGCCTGGCGTCGCCGGGACCGGTCACCGTCTGGGCCCACCTCTCGCCCCGCAACCCGGCCCTGCCCACCGGTGGCCTGCGGTACGCGGTCTCCTTCGACGACGACACCCCGCGGACCGTCGACATCCACGCGGCGACCGGCGCGGACGACGGCACGATGAACAAGCAGTGGGCCCGCAACACCTCCGACAACGTCAACCGGACGTCGACGCGCCACACCCTCACCCGGCCCGGCGTCCACCGCCTCACCTTCTGGATGGTCGACCCGACGGTCGTGCTCCAGCGCCTGGTGATCGACACGGGCGGCCTGCGGCCGACATACCTGGGCCCCCCGGAAAGCCACCGAGCCCACTGACCCACCCCCCGCCGCAGCCGTCCGCTGCCGGGAGGACTACTCCGAGGAGCCTCTCGCCGGGGAACCCCTCACCGAAGAAGCCCTCGCCCGAGAACCACTGTCCGCAGAAGCACTGTCCGCAGAACCACTCCCCGAAGGAACCGTTCATGAAGCACTTCCGCATGCCCGCGGCCGTACTGCTGAGCGCGGCGCTGCTGGTCACGGCGGCCCCGGCCGCCTCCGCGCACGGGGGCGGCGACGCCCCGCTGCGCGCCCTCGCCCACCGTGACCACGTCCGTATCGGCACCGCCGTGGACACGACCGCGCTGGCCGACGACACCACGTACCGCAGGACGACCGCGCGTGAATTCGACTCGGTGACGGCCGAGAACGTCATGAAGTGGGAGTCGGTGGAGCCCGAGCGCGGCACGTACGACTGGGCGCAGGCGGACACGCTCGTCCGCTTCGCCCGCGACCACGGACAGGCCGTACGCGGCCACACGCTCGTCTGGCACAGCCAGCTGCCCGCCTGGCTGACGACGGGCGTCGAGGACGGCTCGATCGACGCGGCGGAGCTGCGGAGCATCCTCCACCGTCACATCACCACCGAGGTGAAGCACTTCAAGGGCAACATCTACCAGTGGGACGTCGTGAACGAGGTCTTCGAGGAGGACGGCTCGCTGCGGAACTCGATCTGGCTGCGGAAGCTGGGCCCCTCCTACATCGAGGACGCGTTCCGCTGGGCCCACCAGGCCGACCCGAAGGCGAAGCTCTTCCTCAACGACTACAACGTCGAGGGCGTCAACGCGAAGTCGACGGCCTACTACGAGCTGGCCCGGAAGCTGCGAGCGAAGGGCGTCCCCGTCCAGGGCTTCGGCATCCAGGGCCACCTGTCGACCCAGTACGGCTTCCCGGCCGACGTCGCCGGCAACCTCGCCCGCTTCGACCGCCTGGGCATGCAGACGGCCTTCACGGAGGTCGACGTCCGGATGCCCACCCCGGCCGACGCGACGGGTCTCGCGACGCAGGCGACGTACTTCCGCGGTCTGCTGGACGCCTGCCTCGACACGCGCGGCTGCAGGTCCTTCACCGTGTGGGGCTTCACCGACAAGTACTCCTGGGTCCCCGGCGTCTTCGAGGGCGAGGGCGCGGCGACGCTGCTCGACGAGGACTACGTCAGGAAGCCCGCGTACGAGGCGGTGCGCCAGGGGCTGCGTTCGGGGCACTGACACAGAGCCCGGCACTCCCTCCGGCCCGTCCGTCGCTCCCGCGGCGGGCGGGCCGACTCACGTGATGTCCGTCCCCCGCCCCGTGAGTACGGGCACTCATGCGCAGCCTCCGAAAGCGCGGTTGGCTGAAGTCGACCGCCCTGATCGCTCCCTGCGATGGGCCGGATGTGAACTGTCACTGCCGGTAGCTAGAGTTACTGGGGAGTCGTGAGCGGCCGTGGCAGTCGTCCACGGCTCCACGGGCGGTACGGGGAGGAGGACGGACGGCGTGTTGCCAAGCGAGGGCGGAGCCGGGACGGGGTCCGGCGCGGGTTCGGGGTCGGGGTCGGGGGAGTCGTGGTTCTCCGGCGTGTTCGACGCGGCGCGGGGCGCCGCCGCTGACCTGGCGACGGAGCTGTCGTCGTTCACGAAGTTCCAGAAGCGCGTCGACGACCTGATCCACGACCTGAAGGGCTCGGCGGCGGGCCCGGGTGAGGTGGGCCAGGAACCGCTGGCCCGCCACCAGTTCGGCGGCGGGGACGGAGCGTGGACCCAGGCGACGGGCCTCTTCACCTCCTACGAGACCGTGATCACCGAACTGGAGAACCTGTCGAAGCTGCTGTCCGACTCCATGGAGGGCATGAACATCGCCGTGCTGGCCTCACACAAGGGCTACGAGAACATCGACCTCGACGTGCGGGACCGCATGGCGGCGATCAGCGCGGAGACGACGGAGCACTACGGCGGTGCCTACGACCCCGGCCTGCCGAAGAAGCCCACGGACCAGGCCCCGGCGGGCGGCGACTCGGGAGGCTCGATCTGATGCCCGGCAAGGGGAGTGACGGCACGTCCTTCGAGGACATGAGCCACGAGCAGATGCTCGCCTGGCTGGACCGGGCGAACGCCGGCACGGTGCAGGCGGCGGCGGACCGGCTGGTCGCGGCGGCGAAGGAGATCCGCAAGATCGCGGAAGAGCTCAAGGTGCGCCCCCAGTGGGTGGAGTGGAAGGGCGAGGGAGCGGACGCGTTCCGCACGTGGACCGGCGACCTGGCCAACGCGACGCTGCGGCTCGGTGACTTCAGCGAGGACTCGGCGACGTGGCTCTCCCGCGCCTCGGACGCGATCGTCACGGCCCAGGCGTCCATCCCCCGCGACAAGCCGGGCGCCCAGGCCAACCTGGACGCGGCGACGGAGGCCCACAACGACCCGGACGCGGCGACGGTGGCCCACAAGTCCACGACGGAACTGGCGGCCCTGGCGGCGGACAAGGAAAAGGTCCGCCAGGAGGCTGCGGCCCAGATGACGAAGCTGGGCCAGTCGTACGACCTGTCGGCGACGCAACTGGACAACTTGGAACGCCCCAAGTTCCCGCCGCCGCCGAAGGCGATCGCACCGCCGGAGGCGAATCGACGTGGCGATCGGAGCGACGCCGGCCGTCAGAGTGATACCGGCCAGGTCGCCGCTGCCACGACCCGCCCCGACTCCGTGGCACTTGGGAGTGGCGAGGCTTCCGAAGCGAGCCGCGGAGTGCACTCTGGAGTCACGTCACGGGGCGAGTCCCTGGCTGAGATCCCTGTTGCTGCGGACAGTTTGCCGCCGACCCATATGGACATCGACTCCACGCCCGTGCTGCCGCAGGCCACGCACCCCGCAGAGGGTGCACAAAGCAATCTGCCCGACACAGGTCAGACGCATGGCAGGGTGAGTCCGGCAGTGGGTGAGGTACCCCCGGCGTTCGGTGGCAGTACGCGTCTTCCTGCCGGTCCTGCGGGGCCGGGGCGTGCAACGGCGACTGGCCGGTCGCCCCTGCTGCCCGGACAAGGGGGTGCCGGCGCCAACCTCGGACGTGGTCCGGGCAGCACGGGAGTTGTCGGTGGCCGTCCCGGCGTAGGTCCTGTGGGCAGGCCGCTGGGGGCCATCCCGCGCGGCACGGTGGTGGGTGCCGAGGGCACGACGACTCGCAACCCGGTGGGGCGCGCCGGAGGTCCCGGCCCTGTGGGGCAGACGCTGGGCCGGCAGACGCAAGCTCCCGGCCGCCGTGTCCCCAACGGGGGTGCCCTCGGCGGTAAGTCGCAGCAACAGCGGCCCGTGGTCGGGCGCCCGTCCGCACCTGTGGGTTCGGGTTCGGACGGAAAGCCAGCGGGAGCGCGTGGTGGAATCTCTGGCGGTACGCCCAACTCGACGCTCTCCGGTCAGAGGAACAGCACCGGTGCCCGTCCGGCACAGCCGAAATCCCCGCCGCGTACGGAAGGCAGGAGAGAGCAGCCCCGTCGCCGTGACGGGGATGGCCAAGCCAGGCAGAAGGACGGTCGCCATGTCGTACCGCCTGTGATCGACTGACGCAGAGGAAGGCGAGAGGAAGCGCATGCTCATCGGCGATATGTCGCACCAGTCATGGCGGGCCGCCGCAACGGCAGTCCTTGGCCTGTTGCTGGTGGGTGCCGCAGGAGCACCGGCCCACGCGGAGTCGACGCGTGATCAGCAGTGGTTCCTCGATGCCATGAAGGCCGAGCAGATGTGGCGGACGAGCACCGGCAAGGGCATCACCGTTGCTGTGATCGACACCGGCGTCGATCCGAGTAACCCGGACTTGAGCGGCCGCATCCTGCCAGGAAGGGATCTGGCACCGGATCAGTCGGGGGACGCGCACACCGACTACGACGGTCACGGTACGGGCATGGCGGGTCTGATCGCCGGCACGGGCGCCTACGGCGGCGGACAGGGTGCCTTCGGCCTCGCCCCCGGCGCCAAGATCCTGCCCATCCGCATGCCGAAGTCAGAAGCCGCGGCCAATCAGGCGGCGAGTGAGAAGCAGTTCAACGAGAGCGCGCCGAAGGCGATCCGCTACGCCGCAGACGCCGGCGCGCAGGTCATCAACATCTCCATGGGTGTCACGCAAGGTTCGGAGAAGTTGACCACGGCAGTCGAGTACGCCTTGAAGAAGGGCTCGTTGATCTTTGCGGCGGTCGGGAACAGCGGAGACAAGACGAACCGGGTCGAGTACCCCGCCGCCACCCCCGGCGTGGTCGGGGTGGGCGCGGTCGGGAGGAACCTCCGTAAGACCACCGAATCCGAGTTCGGGCCTCAGGTGGACATGGCAGCGCCAGGCGAAGACATGATCGAAGCCTGTGCGGAAGACAGTGGTGTCTGCCGTTCGCACGGCACCAGCGACGCCACCGCCCTCGCCTCCGCCAGTGCCGCCCTCATCTGGTCGAAGCACCCGGACTGGACCAACAACCAGGTCCTCCGGGTCATGCTGAACACCATCGGCGGGCCCACGGACGGTGCCGAGCGCAACGACTCCATCGGGTACGGCATCGTCCGCCCCCGCATCGCCCTGAAGAACCCCGGCGACCCGGGCCCGGCCGACGTCTACCCGCTCCCGGACCTTGCCGCCGCGGCCTCGAAGGCGCCGCGCGCGAGCGCCTCCGCATCCAGCGCGGCGGGTGCTCCGGCGGAGGGCGACGACGCCGCGGCCTCGTCCGAGGACAGCGGCAACGCGCTCCTTCCGGTGGCGCTGGGGGCCGGGGCGGTGGTGCTCCTCGGAGGAGTCTCCGCGGCCTTCGTCCTCGCCCGCCGACGTCGGCGCCCCGCGGCTCTGCCTCCGATGCCCGCCCATGGGGCACCGCACCTTCCTGGCACCGCGCCGGGGACCGGACCGGCCATGGGTCCAGGGTGGAGCGGCGACTCGTCCGGGCCGGGAGAGCGCTGAACGACGGCTCAGCGGCAGAGGCTCAGCGGTACCGGATCACGTGCAGCGCACGGACGCCGGTCGGGTCGAACGACACGGGTCTGTCGGACGAGCCGTCGAACAGCATCACACCGGTCGCCGTCGTGAGCCCGTTGACCAGCCAGCCCACCGCCTCGCGGCCCCGGCCGTCCGTGCGGCGGATCCAGATCAGGGCGCGCGCCCCGGGCGGGAACGCCGCCAGTTCGTCCACGGCCGAGGACCAGAGCTGGTGGTCCGATGTCGCAAGGACGGAGCCGAGCTCGGCGAGCGTCGGTTCGAACCAGTGGGCGCGGCCCGGCGCGGGAGGCGGTGGGAAGCCTCCCGTTCCGGGGACCCCGCCGGCGTCCCAGTGGGCCAGCCAGTTCCAGGGATCGGAGTTCGGCAGTCCGAATGGTTCCCCCGCGTCCTTGGGAACGACCACAGTCGCGTCGAGCATGGTGTCCTGCCAGCGCCCCTGACGCAGATGCCGCAGGGTGTCGCAGGAGAACACCCAGCCCCGCCGGGTCTCGTCCGTGGCGACCGGATCGACCAGCTCGGCCTCGCCTCCGTACGTGATCTCCAGCCACCGTCGGGCCTTCACGAGCGCCGAGTCGAAGTCGTGCGCCTCCCGCTCCCAGGGGCGGCGTCGGGGCCGGAGCGCCTCGGGCACGGCCCGGACGAACACGAGTTCGCGCACGTTGCGGGTGTCCAGTTGGGCCAGAGAGGACGTCAGTCCGTCGAGGAAGACGACCTGCCCCTTGTTGTTGTGTACGTAGACGAGGTTGCCCGACGCCTCCTGACCGCCGACCTCGCGGCGTACCCACACCACACCCCGGGTGTCGGGCCCGGTCTTGACGGCCTCCTCGACGATCTCGTCCCAGCTGTCCACCCGTACTCGCTCGAACTCCGGGAAGTACCAGCCGATCAGCCTGCTCCACCAGCCCGGGGCCTCGTCCGAGGCCTGCCAGGGCAGCGGGGTGGAGGGGCTCTTCCCGATCGCCGAGTGCAGGGCGACGAGACAGCCGCGCGCGTTGATCCTGCGTGACTGGTTCTCGACCCGGGCGACGCCCGCCTCGTACGAGGGGGCGGGCTCCAGGTCGGCCAGCGGCGCGCTTGGCGACGGGTGGAACGGAGCGCTGCCGTCCTTGGGGACGACGACCGAGGCCGCCAGCATGGGGGTGTCCGCGTAACCGGGGTGCCGCACGGTCCGGCAGGCCATGAGCCAGGCCGTGGTCGACTCGTGCACCGGATGGGGGACGGCCAGCTCAACGAGGCCGCGGTAGGTGGAGTTCAGCCAGGCGGTTGCCTGCTGTTCTGGGAAAGACATGGTGTCAGTGCCTCGCTGGGGGCCAGTCGCCTGCCGCGCGGAGGGCCATGTACTCGCTCACGCGGAGATGCGACGGGGGGAAGTGGGCGGTGGACCCGTCGTGCGGAACGATCACGACGGCGGTGAAAGGTTTCAAGGCCAGGTTTCCCGTTTCGATGTGCTCCTTGTTGTCATAGCGGATGGCCCAGCCGTAGGGGAATTCCTCTGACTCGTCCGGGAGCATCACGCGGGAAGGCCACCTTTCCGGATTGAGCGCCTTCAGGAATTCGGCAGCAGATCGGACAGCCCTTTCCTTGTCCAGCATCTAGGGAACCCCATCTCGGTATGGAATATGACCGATTACCTTTGCGTCGCTCTCCAAGCGGCCCAGAGCTCCGGTCTGGCCGTCAAGGAACACGACTCCGTGCTTGGTGTTGACGGCATTGAACACATGTGCCGAGCTGTCACGACCGATGTAGACAACGCTTCTTGCGCCCTCGCCGCGCGCCTGGAGATCGCGGATGATGTCATCGTAACTATCCACGATGTCGTAATGACCTTTGGCTCTGCCCTTGAGGCCGAGTTGCTCCGGAGGAATGTGATCGCCCTCCAGTTTCGGTGCGGCGCTGACCTCGATGCCGTCCATGCGACGGTCCACGGTGACCGTGTTGTGGCTGCAGTTGTCCACATAACCGGGGTGGCCCGTCTTGTTGACGTCCTTGAGCCACGGATATTCGGAGTCCAGGAGTTCCTGGGCCTTCTTCGGGTCCACCGAGTCATAGTGGATCGCCTTCTCCTTCACATGCTCGGTGCTGCGCGCCAGGTCGCTCCAGTCCTTCGGCGCGGCCCCGGCGGCTTCGTCCCCGTACTTCAGCCCCTTGGACGCCACGTTCGACGCGGCGGCCTCCATGCCCTCCTTCGCGCCGAGGCGGATGCCACTACGGGCGAGGCCGGCGCCCTTGGTGCCGACGAGTTCGGGGAGGAGACGGCCGACGAACTCGGAGGGGTCCTTCTTGAAGCCGTCCACCGCCGCCTGGGCGACCCGTTCCGGATGGGCGGCCGTGGACACCAGCCCTGCCAGCGTCATGTTGACGTTCTGGACGTATTCGGCGGGGTGGGTGAGGTTGTAGGGATCGGTGGGATTGAGGCCGCGGGCGAAGTTGAGCAGGCCGGCGGTGCCTTTGAGGGCGCCGCCGACGACATGGGTGAGCTCGGTGTTGACGGCCCGGTAGCCGTCGACGAGGTTGTTGCCGAGGCGGTCCAGGGGCGGGGGTTCGGCAGGGGCGTGCGCCAGCGCCGCCTTGATCCTGCCCTGCGCTGTGGAAGCCGCCGTGTTCCGCTGCTTGCGGGCCTCGGCGAGCTTCTCCCGGGCCGCCTGGATGTCGGACTTGCCGGGGTCCTTGAAGGGCTCGGGTACGGGGCCGGGGTCCTGGTCGTTCTTGATCTTCGCGTTGTACGCGTCGATGCGTTTGTTGTACGCCAGCACGGCCTGCTCGGAGGCGCGCTTCCCCTTCTTGTAGAGCTCGATGGCCTCCTTGGCCTGCCCCTGCGCCCACTTGACGGTCTCGGCGTAAGCGTCCAGGGCGTCGCCCGCGGTCTCGCAGGCGGCGGACGCCTGGATCCACTTGGTGGGGTGCGTCTCGAACTTCTTGCGGAAGGCGTCGCCGGCCTCACCCCTCCAGTGGGACGAGTCGAGCTTGCGCATCCCCTGGCCGACCTTGTCGAAGGCGACCTGGAAGTCCTTGAGGTGCTTGGCGCTCTCCGTGATCCTGCCGGGGTTGCCGTGGACGAGTTCGTCGGGGTCCTCGGTCTGGCCGAGCCGCTGTTCGCCGGGCGTGGCGCCGAGGTCGGACGCGATCTCGTCGCCCCAGTCCTCGACGGCGTCGGCGGCGTCGTGCAGACCGACGTGGTCGAGGCCCTCGCCGATCTTGCCGGTTCCCCAGTCGACGCCCTCGCCGACCAGCTTCTTGCCGTCCTCGTAACGGTCCTCCAGGGCGCCGAGGCCGTCGTTGACGCCGTCCCGCACTCCTCTGCCGAGGTCCTTGAGACCGTCGCCGAGGTCACCGAGTACCCCCATCAGTCCGTACCCCCGTCCTGTTGCCGCTGGGCGGCCTGGGCGCGCGCCTCGGGGGAGGGGCCGAACGTGTCGTCGAGCATCTGCCCGTACTCGGCGTCGGAGACCCCGAACGTGTCGTGCAGATTCTCGGGATTGAGGCCCGCGGGACCGAGCGTGTGGGAGGTCATGACGTCGCGGCCGGCGTCCTTCCAGCCCTGCCCGATGTTCTCCCCGGCCCGGTCGAAGGACTCCTTGCTGTAGTCGGCTCCTCCGAAGGCGCCGGAGGTGGCGATCTCGCCCCAGCCCTGCCGGACGACCTCGTCCTCGGAGGCGTAGGGGTTGCCGATCAGGGAGTTCTCGACGACCTTGAACGAACCCTCGACGTACTGCTCGGTCTCGTAGTACGTGCCCGCTGACAGGCCCGTCTTCACGGCGAACGCGTTGCCTTCGTTCACCAGCGACCGCACGCCCCATTCCCAGCGCTCGCAGAACGACGTGAACTCGTCGAGCAGCCCCTCGTGGCCCAGATCGAGCCCCGACAGGGCGATGTCGCCGAAACCGCGTCCCGCTCCCGCCACGCCGACCATGCCCAGCTCGTTCAGCTCATCGAGCGCGTCCGTCAGCCCTTTGGCGATCAGGCTCAGCCCGGCGGCCTTGAGGTTCCTGCCCCCGCCGCCCACCGCGGGTCCCTCACCGTTCACCACACGCCCCTCTCCGGCCCGTCGGCGTCGAGCGCCGCCTCGTCCGGCACGATCCCCGTCACCGGCGGGAAGACCACGCCATCGGGTCCGTCCGCACAGTCCAGCGCCACCCCGCACGGCACCCCGGCCGCCGGGACGGCCACATCCAGCAGGCGAGCTCCGAGGATGGTCTGGTAGGTCCACTCCCGGTGGAACTCTCCGCGTGCCTGGGCGTAACGGGCCAGGGCCTGCTCGTGGGAGAAGGCCAGGATGAAGCGGATGCCGTTGAAATCGGCTGTCATCAGGCCACGTTCGTCGTCGGGCCGCGGACCTTCGCCCAGCGGCACGAGGACCGGCGTACTCCGGAACTCATTCAGCAATGCTGCGAACTGCCGTCGCCGGGCGGCGGCTGACGGATCCTCGACCGGGTCGGCCGCCGGTGGAGACGCCACCTCTTCGGGAGGCCCGCTCCAGGGGGCCGGGAGCGTGTTCATCGGGTCCGCCGTCTCTCTCGCCGGCCCGGCCATTTCCGCGTAGTCCGCGAGTCGCGACCTCAGCATGTTCGTCCGTGGCGGTTCGGCCGCCTCGCCCCCGTGCTCAGACATGCCGAACATCATCACCACCGCAAGGTGCCCGGTGCAACGCGCCCGTGTAATGGCTCCGCCACGATCCGCATGTCCGGGAAGAACGCTCCTGTCACCGGAAGCGCTGTGGTCGGCGCCCCCGATCCGGTCTGCGTCACGGTCGGACGGAGGGTGCGGGACGCAACAGGTGGACCGCGATACGGCGAGGCTCGGGAGCGAGGCGGACGAGCCGGGCCGGGAACTGGACCCGGACGACGACTGGGGTGTCGCGGTCGTGGCGACCGTCGGACGGCAACGGGCCGGCAACGGCGTGGACTGAGGACGTGGGCGGAACTGAACCTGAGCCGCCCCGCCGGTCACTGCGGGGGAAGGACGGGCCATTGGCCGGCGGGCCCGGTGCTCAGCTCGGCCCAGACCGTCTTCCGCGGGGGCGGGCCGGGGACGACTCCCCAGCGGTCGGCGAGAGCCTCCACGAGCAGCAGGCCGCGGCCGGACTCGGCGTCGGCCGCCGCCTGTTGCGGGTACGGGAGCAGGTCACCGCGCGTGTCGGTGACCTCGATCCGGAGTGTGTCACCGATGACGTACATCAGCAGCCGGAAGTCCCGGCCGGAGACCCGGCCATGGGTGACGGCGTTGGTCGCCAACTCCCCGACGATGAGCTCTGCCGGGTGCGTCGGCAGCCCCCACAGGCGCAGTTGCTCGGTGGCCAGCAGCCGGGCGAGACGGGCGCCGCGCGGCGTGGGGGACAGCTGAAGGCCGAAGTTCCTGATGAGGCCGGTGAGGCGGCGCGGAGGCTCACTGATTTCCTGGTTCACGTCACTCAGCGTGGCGGAATTTGCTTCCGTGGATGAGCGACAACGCCTGCACGTACCGTCACTGTCCCGGCTTTTGTCTCGGCTGTCTCGGCTGTCCCGGGCGTTGTACGAGTACGAGTACGCGTACGCGCCGGAGGAGGAGCCGTGGACAAGGGTGTCGACGAGGCGGGCTGGGACGTCGAGCCGGGCGACGAGGTCGAGCCGGTGGTCCAGGCGGTGGGCCGCCTGCTCAGGGTCTGCCGGGAGGCGGCCGGGGTGAGCGTGTCCGAGCTGGCGGAGTCCCTCGGGTACGGCGAGGACATGGTCCGCAAGATCGAACGAGGGGCCCGGATTCCCCGCCCGGAGTACCTGGACCGGGCGGACCAGCTCCTGAAGGCACAGGGGCATTTGAGGGCCTTCATGGAGGACATGAGGAAGGCCCGGTACCCGAAGAAGGTGCGGCAACTGGCCGAGCTGGAGGAGCGGGCGGTGGATGTGCTCTTGTACAGCAACCTCCACATCCATGGACTCTTGCAGACCGAGGAGTACGCGCGCGCGATGTTCGGGGTGTATAGGCCTGCGCACTCACCGGACGTTCTGGAGGCTGGTGTGGCTGCGCGTATGGCTCGTCGGTCCATCTTCGAGCGAACTCCCATGCCGGAGCTGAGCTTTGTCCAAGAGCAGGTGACCCTCCAACGCCCGGTTGGAGGGACAATGGTTCTGCGTGGGCAGCTCGAACACCTCTTGGAGGTGGCGAAACGGCCCAACGTGGAGCTCCAGGTGATGCCGACCGCGCGGTGGGACCATCCTGGGCTGAACGGGCCGATCGAGTTGATGAGGTTTGCGGACGGCACGGCAATTGGGCGCTCCGACGGGGCGTTCAACGGGCATCCGACCAGAGATCCCCGACAGCTGCGGGTCCTCGAACTGCGGTATGGCATCATCCGGGCGCAGGCTCTCTCGCCAGGGGAGTCTCTGGCCTTCATCGAGCAAGCGCTGGGAGCACTATGAGTACCCCTGAACTTCACTGGTTCAAGAGCAGCTACAGCAGCGGCCCCGATGTGAACGACTGCCTCGAAGTCGCCCCCACCCCCACCACCGTCCACGTCCGCGACTCCAAGAACGCCACCGGCCCCCGGCTCGCGCTCACGCCGGAGGCATGGGCGGACTTCGTGGCCTACGCGTCCCGGAGCTGACCCCACGACGCCCGCACCCCACGCGATGCCGGAGCCTCGCGTGGGGTGTTTCGCGCCGACGACGACCGTCCCGTCTTGGGAGCCCTTACGCGGGCGTCGCCAAGGCGGAAGACGTCTGAGGCCTTGCTGGTTCCGGCCTCGGCGGGATGTGTGGGCGGACTACTCGGCGTCCTCGAGGACCTGCTCGACCGTGGGGGCGGTGACGGCGCGTCGGAGCCAGGTGCCCAGGATCTCCGGGTCATCACAGTTGGTGATGCGCTCGCGGGCCGACTCGGGCACGTCGATGCCGCGCTCTGCCAGAACGGTCAGGACGTCCTTGGCAGCACGCTGGGTCTCGCCCTCGGTTCGGCCCTCCTCACGGCCTTCCTCACGGCCTTCCTCACGGCCTTCCTCACGGCCCTCCTCGCGGCCCTCCTCGCGGCCTTGTTCGCGGAGTTCTTGAGAGAGAGCCGACTTGTAGAAAGACAGGTCCACGGCCACCAGGTTCCTCCACAGTTCTGCGGCTGGGTGCTTTCCCATGCCTTGGGCGATGAGTTCGATGATCGGGTCCGCGAGGAGCTGCGGGGTGTCCCGCAACACCGTAGTCACCGCTTTGAGTATGGCTCCGATGTCCGGATCCGTGACGTGCGTGATGGCCGAAAGGGTTGCGAGGGCGAGGTCCTTGCGGACCTCGGCCGGGTCGGTGATCACCGGCATGTTGTGCGGGCCGGCGACCAGCGGGCGCAGGGTGAGCAGGGGCCATTGAGGGGGACCGAAGTGGACGGGTCGCGCGGCCCACTCGGCGGTCGCGCGATTCTGGCAGATGACCAGCAGCATGGGCTGTAGCCGGTACTTCGTGAGCAGATACGAGGCGTAGTACGCCCAGCTGGCAGGCTTTTTCGGGTCCTTCTTGCCCTGGGCCTCGACAGCGAGGAGAAGTGGCTCGCCGTCCTCCGTCTCCAGCCGAAGCAACGTGTCGACGCGGCGTTCGAGCGGGCGGGTCTCAGTGAGGTCGGTGGGCAGGACGGTGACCGAGGTGGGTGCGGGAAAGTCGATGCCCAACGCCTCGGAGACCCGGGAGAAAAGGTCCGGGTGTTCCTGGAAGACGCGATGCATCGCCTCGTGGGGCGAGCTGACCATAGGAGTCCCTGTGCTGCTGAGGTGGTGGGGCACGGCCAGGGCATTGCCTCTGGCACATGCTCGTTCAGGTCTGCGGTGAGCGTAGAAAGTGGGACAGGGTCGACAAGCGGAAGTCGTTGGACTTCACCCGAAGGAGTGGGCGCGCGATGTGAGGCGTGACGTGTATGACGCGGCCTCCCCGCGGGTGCGGCCGCGAGGGACTGTGTCGTCAGAGGCCAGACGCCGCCGATCCCACCCGGGGCTGTTCGCGGCGGTGGGCGCGTGGCGGGAGAAGCGGGCGCGGCCAGGAGTACGCCCTCGGCTGATCGTCGAGGTGCCGGTGCCGGTGCCGATGCCGGTGCCGAGACCGGGATCGTAGGGGGTCAGCCTCAGCGCCGCGGCGGTCGCGATCCCAGTCGGGATCCGGCACGGTGCGCGGTCGGGACTCGCGCGCCGGTAGGGGCCGAGGGCTGAACGAGGGCCGGCAAGGCGGAGAGGATCCCACATCCCCGGCTGTCGACTGACCCGGCCTCCACAGACCAGAAGGAAGCAGACGACTGTCGGCACGAATCGCAGTGGCCGTCCTGGACGGGTCGTCTCAGGGGCCGCGTGGGCCGTGGGGCGCGGGGCCGTACCGGCACCGGCGGACCCCCGCCGTGCGGCTACTGCATCTGGCGCTGGCCCCACGCGCCGACCGCCTCGGACGCCGGCGGCCGGGGAGCGGCAGCGAGTTCCGGCGGCTGAGCGCCCCCGGCCGCGCTGCACGCCCGTCCTGGGTTTGACCTGCGTCACGCTCGGGGTACGATCCTCGGCTCGATTGGCCAGCCCCCCGTCTTGTATGGCAGACTAGCGGGGTTGCTCGGTCGAGTGCCGATGCTGCGCGCCTCCCGCCGGGAGGACTGGAAGCGAGTCCCACAGTACTCGTCGCTCGAACTGCCGAAAGGCAGCGCTGGGGCGGACGTACGGGAATCTTCCGGGAAGTGTCAGCGGGGTGCAGACCAGGCGCCCGGTGGGTGTTTTGCCCCCGGTCCAGCGGTTGAGGTAGGAGCCGCGTCCCTCGGCAGGGAAATCCGGATACGGAGATTTCTGTCAGCAGGAGCGCGACACGCCCGACCGCGTGGGTCGGAGCCAGGACGCGGACCCCCCGGGTTCCAGAGCGTGTTTACGAGACAAAGGACTACTGAGTAGCCATGGCGGGACAGAAGATCCGCATCCGGCTCAAGGCCTACGACCACGAGGTCATCGACTCCTCGGCGAAGAAGATCGTCGAGACGGTGACGCGCACTGGTGCGTCGGTCGCGGGCCCGGTGCCGCTGCCCACTGAGAAGAACGTGTACTGCGTCATCAAGTCGCCGCACAAGTACAAGGACTCGCGCGAGCACTTCGAGATGCGCACGCACAAGCGCCTGATCGACATTCTCGACCCGACCCCCAAGACCGTTGACTCCCTGATGCGACTCGACCTCCCGGCCGGTGTCGACATCGAGATCAAGCTCTGAAGGCCGGTGATCTGAGAATGGCTAAGCAGATCAAGGGCATCCTGGGCGAGAAGCTCGGCATGACGCAGGTGTGGGACGAGAACAACCGTGTTGTTCCGGTCACCGTCGTCAAGGCCGGCCCGAACGTCGTGACCCAGGTCCGTACGAATGACTCCGACGGCTACGAGTCGGTCCAGATCGCCTTCGGCGAGATCGACCCGCGCAAGGTGAACAAGCCCCTCAAGGGCCACTTCGCCAAGGCCGATGTCACCCCCCGCCGCCACCTCGTCGAGATCCGTACCGCTGACGCCAGCGAGTACACCCTCGGCCAGGAGATCACCGCCGAGACCTTCGAGGCCGGCGTCAAGGTGGACGTGACCGGCAAGAGCAAGGGCAAGGGCTTCGCCGGTGTCATGAAGCGTCACAACTTCAAGGGACTCGGCGCCGGTCACGGCACCCAGCGCAAGCACCGCTCTCCCGGTTCCATCGGTGGCTGCGCCACCCCGGGCCGTGTGTTCAAGGGCCTCCGCATGGCGGGCCGCATGGGCAACGAGCGGGTCACCACCCAGAACCTGACCGTTCACGCCGTTGACGCGGAGAAGGGCCTGCTGCTCATCAAGGGCGCGGTTCCTGGTCCGAACGGCGGCCTCGTCCTGGTCCGCACCGCGGCCAAGGGGGCCTGAGGACTATGAGCACCATTGACATTCTGTCGCCCTCCGGCGACAAGTCCGGGACCGTTGAGCTCCCGGCCGAGATCTTCGACGTCGAGAAGATCAGCATTCCGCTGCTTCACCAGGTCGTCGTCGCGCAGCTGGCCGCCGCCCGTCAGGGCACGCACAAGGTCAAGACCCGCGGCGAGGTTCGTGGTGGCGGTAGGAAGCCTTACCGTCAGAAGGGCACCGGCCGCGCGCGCCAGGGCTCGACCCGCGCCCCGCAGTTCGCCGGTGGTGGCGTCGTGCACGGTCCCGTGCCGCGTGACTACTCGCAGCGGACCCCGAAGAAGATGAAGGCCGCGGCCCTGCGCCACGCCCTCACCGACCGGGCCCGCAACGCTCGTATCCACGTCGTCACCGGCGTGATCGAGGGCGAGAACCCCTCCACCAAGGCCGCCAAGAGCCTGCTCGGCAAGATCTCGGAGCGCAAGAACGTGCTCCTGGTCATCGAGCGCTCCGACGAGGCCGCGCTGCTTTCCGCGCGCAACCTGCCCCAGGTCCACATCCTGGAGCCGGGCCAGCTGAACACGTACGACGTTCTCGTCTCGGACGACGTGGTCTTCACCAAGGCCGCCTTCGAGTCCTTCGTGTCTGGCCCCACCAAGGCCGATGAGACCGAAGGGAGCGAAGCCTGATGGCTACGCGTCACCCGAGCATCGCCTCGAAGGCCGCCAAGGCTGCCAAGGCCGCGCGCGTCGCCAAGGCGAAGCGCCACGCCACCGAGGGCAAGAACACCGTCGAGACCCCGCTGAGCAAGTCCTTCACGGACCCCCGTGACGTGCTCCTCAAGCCGGTCGTCTCGGAGAAGAGCTACGCGCTTCTCGACGAGGGCAAGTACACCTTCATCGTCGCGCCCGGCTCCAACAAGACGCAGATCAAGGAGGCCGTCCAGGCGGTCTTCTCGGTCAAGGTCACCGGGGTCAACACGATCAACCGCCAGGGCAAGCGCAAGCGCACCCGCACCGGCTTCGGCAAGCGTGCGGACAGCAAGCGCGCGATCGTGACCCTCGCTGAGGGCGACCGTATCGACATCTTCGGCCAGGCCTCCTAACGGAGCGCCCTGGTCCGAATATCGGACGAGGACTGAGAAATGGGAATCCGCAAGTACAAGCCGACGACGCCGGGCCGCCGTGGCTCCTCCGTCGCCGACTTCGTCGAGGTCACGCGGTCCACGCCGGAGAAGTCGCTGGTCCGCCCGCTGCACAGCAAGGGCGGCCGTAACAACGCCGGTCGTGTGACCGTTCGCCACCAGGGTGGCGGACACAAGCGCGCCTACCGCGTGATCGACTTCCGTCGTCACGACAAGGACGGCGTGCCGGCGAAGGTCGCGCACATCGAGTACGACCCCAACCGCACCGCGCGCATCGCGCTGCTGCACTACGCGGACGGCGAGAAGCGCTACATCCTCGCCCCGCGTAACCTGTCGCAGGGTGACCGCGTCGAGAACGGTCCCGGGGCCGACATCAAGCCGGGCAACAACCTGGCCCTCCGCAACATCCCGGTCGGTACCACGATCCACGCGATCGAGCTCCGTCCCGGTGGCGGTGCCAAGTTCGCCCGCTCCGCCGGTGCCTCCGTGCAGCTGCTCGCGAAGGAGGGCCAGATGGCCCACCTGCGCATGCCGTCCGGAGAGATCCGCCTGGTCGACGTGCGCTGCCGCGCCACCGTCGGCGAGGTCGGCAACGCCGAGCAGTCGAACATCAACTGGGGCAAGGCCGGCCGCAAGCGCTGGCTCGGTGTCCGCCCGACCGTCCGCGGTGTGGCGATGAACCCGGTTGACCACCCGCACGGTGGTGGTGAGGGCAAGACCTCCGGTGGTCGCCACCCGGTCTCGCCGTGGGGTCAGAAGGAGGGTCGTACTCGTTCGCCGAAGAAGGCCTCGAACAAGTACATCGTCCGCCGCCGCAAGACGAACAAGAAGCGCTAGGAGCGGGTTTAGATGCCGCGGAGTCTCAAGAAGGGGCCCTTCGTCGACGGACACCTCATCAAGAAGGTGGACGTACAGAACGAAGCCGGCACCAAGAACGTCATCAAGACCTGGTCCCGTCGCTCGATGATCGTCCCGGCCATGCTCGGCCACACGATCGCGGTGCACAACGGCAAGACCCACATTCCGGTGTTTGTCACCGAGTCGATGGTCGGCCACAAGCTCGGCGAGTTCTCGCCGACGCGCACCTTCCGGGGTCACGTGAAGGACGACCGGAAGTCGAAGCGCCGCTAACGCGGGGTGGAATGACCATGACAGACACTGGAAGGACAACCATGGAAGCCAGGGCCCAGGCGCGGTACATCCGCGTTACGCCCATGAAGGCCCGCCGCGTGGTGGACCTTATCCGTGGCATGGATGCCACGGAGGCTCAGGCGGTCCTGCGTTTCGCCCCGCAGGCCGCGAGCGTGCCGGTGGGCAAGGTGCTCGACAGCGCCATTGCCAACGCCGCGCACAACTACGACCACACCGACGCCGACAGCCTCTTCATCTCCGAGGCCTACGTCGACGAGGGCCCGACCCTGAAGCGGTTCCGGCCGCGCGCCCAGGGCCGCGCCTACCGGATCCGCAAGCGGACCAGCCACATCACCGTGGTCGTCAGCAGCAAGGAAGGAACCCGGTAATGGGCCAGAAGGTTAACCCGCATGGGTTCCGGCTCGGCATCACCACGGACTTCAAGTCCCGTTGGTACGCCGACAAGCTGTACAAGGACTACGTCAAGGAAGACGTCGCCATCCGTCGGATGATGACGTCCGGCATGGAGCGCGCCGGCATCTCGAAGGTGGAGATCGAGCGCACCCGTGACCGCGTGCGTGTGGACATCCACACCGCTCGCCCCGGCATCGTCATCGGCCGCCGCGGCGCCGAGGCCGACCGCATCCGCGGTGACCTGGAGAAGCTGACCGGCAAGCAGGTCCAGCTGAACATCCTCGAGGTCAAGAGCCCGGAGACGGACGCTCAGCTGGTGGCCCAGGCCGTCGCCGAGCAGCTGTCCTCCCGCGTCTCCTTCCGCCGTGCCATGCGTAAGAGCATGCAGGGGACGATGAAGGCCGGCGCCAAGGGCATCAAGATCCAGTGCGGTGGCCGTCTCGGCGGCGCCGAGATGTCCCGCTCGGAGTTCTACCGCGAGGGCCGCGTGCCCCTGCACACGCTCCGCGCGAACGTCGACTACGGCTTCTTCGAGGCCAAGACGACCTTCGGCCGCATCGGTGTGAAGGTCTGGATCTACAAGGGCGATGTCAAGAACATCGCCGAGGTCCGCGCCGAGAACGCCGCTGCCCGTGCCGGCAACCGCCCGGCCCGTGGTGGCAACGACCGCCCGGCCCGTGGTGGCCGCGGTGGCGAGCGTGGAGGCCGCGGTCGCAAGCCGCAGCAGCAGTCGGCTCCGGCCGCCGAGGCCCCCAAGGCCGAGGCGCCCGCCGCTGCCGCTCCGGCTGAGAGCACCGGAACGGAGGCCTGACCGACATGCTGATCCCCCGTAGGGTCAAGCACCGCAAGCAGCACCACCCGAAGCGCCGTGGTATGGCCAAGGGTGGTACGCAGGTCGCGTTCGGCGAGTACGGCATTCAGGCCCTCACGCCGGCTTACGTGACGAACCGCCAGATCGAGGCGGCTCGTATCGCAATGACGCGCCACATCAAGCGTGGCGGCAAGGTCTGGATCAACATCTACCCGGACCGCCCGCTGACCAAGAAGCCCGCCGAGACCCGCATGGGTTCCGGTAAGGGTTCCCCCGAGTGGTGGGTCGCCAACGTGCACCCGGGCCGGGTCATGTTCGAGCTGTCCTACCCGAACGAGAAGATTGCGCGTGAGGCCCTCACCCGTGCAGCCCACAAGCTGCCGATGAAGTGCCGGATCGTCAAGCGCGAGGCAGGTGAAGCGTGATGTCGGCCGGTACCAAGGCGTCCGAGCTGCGCGAGCTGGGTGACGAGGAGCTTCTCGCGAAGCTCCGCGAAGCCAAGGAAGAGCTGTTCAACCTCCGCTTCCAGGCGGCGACCGGTCAGCTCGAGAACCACGGCCGGCTCAAGGCCGTCCGTAAGGACATCGCGCGGATCTACACCCTGATGCGTGAGCGCGAGCTGGGCATCGAGACGGTGGAGAGCGCCTGATGAGCGAGAGCAACGTGACTGAAGAGACGAAGGCCGCGCGCGGCTTCCGCAAGACCCGTGAGGGTCTGGTCGTCAGCGACAAGATGGACAAGACCGTCGTCGTCGCCGTCGAGGACCGCGTCAAGCACGCGCTGTACGGCAAGGTCATCCGCCGTACGAACAAGCTCAAGGCCCACGACGAGCAGAACGCCGCCGGCGTCGGCGACCGTGTCCTCCTCATGGAGACCCGGCCGCTGTCCGCCACGAAGCGGTGGCGCGTCGTCGAGATTCTCGAGAAGGCCAAGTAGTCCCTCCGGGGCCTACGAGGCAAGCGATCCCTCCTAGGGGGATTCCCTAGGAACAGTTCCGCCAGGCTCGGGGCGGGGCCGCACATGACGTGCGGTCCCTCCCCGGGAACCGGCAGACAATCAGGAGATAGACGTGATCCAGCAGGAGTCGCGACTGCGTGTCGCCGACAACACTGGTGCGAAGGAGATCCTTTGCATCCGTGTGCTCGGTGGCTCCGGTCGCCGCTACGCGGGCATCGGTGACGTCATCGTCGCCACCGTCAAGGACGCGATCCCCGGTGGCAACGTGAAGAAGGGTGACGTCATCAAGGCGGTCATCGTTCGCACCGTCAAGGAGCGCCGCCGTCCGGACGGCTCGTACATCCGCTTCGACGAGAACGCCGCCGTCATTCTGAAGAACGACGGCGACCCTCGCGGCACCCGTATCTTCGGCCCCGTCGGCCGTGAGCTGCGCGAGAAGAAGTTCATGAAGATCATCTCGCTCGCGCCGGAGGTGCTGTAAGCATGAAGATCAAGAAGGGCGACCTGGTCCAGGTCATCACCGGTAAGGACAAGGGCAAGCAGGGCAAGGTCATTGCCGCTTACCCGCGCGACGAGCGCGTCCTGGTCGAGGGTGTCAACCGGGTCAAGAAGCACACCAAGGCCGGCCCCACCGCTCGCGGTTCCCAGGCCGGCGGCATCGTGACGACCGAGGCCCCGATCCACGTGAGCAACGTTCAGCTCGTCGTGGAGAAGGACGGCAACAAGGTCGTCACGCGTGTCGGTTACCGCTTCGACGACGAGGGCAACAAGATCCGCGTTGCCAAGCGGACGGGTGAGGACATCTGATGGCTACCACCACGACCCCGCGTCTCAAGACGAAGTACCGCGAGGAGATCGCGGGCAAGCTGCGTGACGAGTTCAAGTACGAGAACGTCATGCAGGTTCCCGGCCTCGTCAAGATCGTGGTCAACATGGGTGTCGGCGACGCCGCCCGTGACTCGAAGCTCATGGACGGTGCCGTCCGTGACCTGACCACGATCACCGGTCAGAAGCCGGCCATCACCAAGGCCCGCAAGTCCATCGCGCAGTTCAAGCTGCGTGAGGGTCAGCCGATCGGTGCCCACGTCACGCTCCGTGGCGACCGCATGTGGGAGTTCCTGGACCGCACCCTGTCGCTCGCGCTTCCGCGCATCCGCGACTTCCGCGGTCTGTCCCCCAAGCAGTTCGACGGCCGTGGCAACTACACCTTCGGTCTCACGGAGCAGGTCATGTTCCACGAGATCGACCAGGACAAGATCGACCGCGTCCGGGGTATGGACATCACCGTGGTCACCACGGCGACCAACGACGCTGAGGGCCGCGCGCTCCTTCGTCACCTCGGCTTCCCCTTCAAGGAGGCGTGAGCGAGATGGCGAAGAAGGCTCTGATTGCCAAGGCTGCTCGTAAGCCCAAGTTCGGTGTGCGTGCGTACACCCGCTGCCAGCGCTGCGGCCGTCCGCACTCCGTGTACCGCAAGTTCGGCCTGTGCCGCGTGTGCCTTCGTGAGATGGCTCACCGTGGCGAGCTGCCGGGCGTGACCAAGAGCTCCTGGTAATCCCCCAGTCGGGATTCCCCGGAAGCTCTCGGTAAGCACAGGGTTGGCAGGGGCCCACCTCTCCATGGCTTAGGCTGGGAGGGTTGGGCGTCTGCCGCCCGGACGCCATGCGGGCACCAAGCCCGCTAGACAACGCTTACTACGCCGTAGGTCCCCGCACCGCACCCGTCCCGCCTCTGAGCGGGGAGAGGGATGGCGCATACAGGAAACCCCGGCGAGAGAGGCCGAAGGCCAATTCATGACCATGACTGATCCGATCGCAGACATGCTTACGCGTCTGCGTAACGCGAACTCGGCGTACCACGACACCGTGGGTATGCCGCACAGCAAGATCAAGTCGCACATCGCGGAGATCCTCCAGCAGGAGGGCTTCATCACGGGCTGGAAGGTCGAGGACGCCGAGGTCGGCAAGAACCTCGTCCTCGAGCTGAAGTTCGGCCCGAACCGTGAGCGCTCCATCGCGGGCATCAAGCGGATCTCCAAGCCCGGTCTCCGGGTGTACGCGAAGTCCACCAACCTGCCGAAGGTGCTCGGCGGTCTGGGCGTGGCGATCATCTCCACGTCGCACGGACTCCTCACCGACAAGCAGGCCGGCAAGAAGGGCGTAGGCGGAGAAGTCCTCGCCTACGTCTGGTAACGGAAGGGAACGGAGGAAACAGCTATGTCGCGTATTGGCAAGCTCCCCATCACGGTTCCCGCCGGCGTGGACGTCACCATCGACGGCCGTACGGTCCAGGTGAAGGGCCCCAAGGGCACCCTCTCCCACACCGTCGTGGCGCCGATCGAGATCGCCAAGGGTGAGGACGGCGTTCTGAACGTCACCCGCCCCAACGACGAGCGTCAGAACAAGGCCCTGCACGGCCTGTCCCGCACGCTGGTGGCGAACATGATCACCGGCGTGACCCAGGGTTACGTGAAGAAGCTCGAGATCAGCGGTGTCGGTTACCGCGTCCTGGCGAAGGGCTCCAACCTGGAGTTCTCGCTCGGCTACAGCCACTCGATCACCGTCGAGGCCCCCGAGGGCATCACCTTCAAGGTGGAGGCCCCCACCCGTTTCTCGGTCGAGGGCATCGACAAGCAGAAGGTCGGCGAGGTTGCGGCCAACATCCGCAAGCTGCGCAAGCCCGACCCGTACAAGGCCAAGGGCGTCAAGTACGAGGGCGAAGTCATCCGCCGCAAGGTCGGAAAGGCGGGTAAGTAAGCCATGGCATACGGTGTCAAGATCGCTAAGGGCGACGCTTACAAGCGTGCTGCCATCAAGCGGCGTCACATCCGGATCCGTAAGCACATCTCGGGTACGGCTGAGCGCCCCCGCCTGGTCGTGACGCGCTCGAACCGCCACATCGTGGCCCAGGTCATCGACGACATCAAGGGTCACACCCTGGCGTCGGCGTCGACCCTGGACACCTCGATCCGCGGCGAAGGCGAGAAGTCGGCGCAGGCCGGCAAGGTCGGCGCCCTGGTCGCCGAGCGTGCCAAGGCCGCCGGTGTCGAGGCTGTCGTATTCGACCGTGGTGGCAACCAGTACGCCGGGCGCATCGCCGCCCTGGCGGACGCCGCCCGCGAAGCCGGGCTCAAGTTCTGAGCCGCTTCCGTAGCTAGCGGAAAGAGAGAGGTAATCCAATGGCTGGACCCCAGCGCCGTGGAAGCGGTGCCGGTGGCGGCGAGCGGCGGGACCGGAAGGGCCGTGACGGCGGCGCTGCTGCCGCCGAGAAGACCGCGTACGTTGAGCGCGTTGTCGCGATCAACCGCGTCGCCAAGGTTGTGAAGGGTGGTCGTCGCTTCAGCTTCACCGCGCTGGTCGTGGTGGGCGACGGTGACGGCACCGTGGGTGTCGGTTACGGCAAGGCCAAGGAGGTGCCGGCCGCCATCGCCAAGGGTGTGGAGGAGGCCAAGAAGCACTTCTTCAAGGTTCCCCGTATCCAGGGCACCATCCCGCACCCGATCACGGGCGAGAAGGCCGCGGGCGTCGTCCTGCTCAAGCCTGCTTCCCCCGGTACCGGCGTTATCGCCGGTGGCCCGGTGCGTGCGGTGCTCGAGTGCGCCGGCGTCCACGACATCCTGTCGAAGTCGCTCGGCTCCTCCAACGCGATCAACATCGTGCACGCGACCGTGGCGGCCCTCAAGGGCCTGCAGCGTCCCGAGGAGATCGCGGCCCGCCGCGGTCTGCCCCTCGAGGACGTCGCCCCCGCGGCTCTGCTCCGTGCGCGTGCGGGAGCGGGTGCGTAATGGCTCGCCTCAAGATCACGCAGAAGAAGTCGTACATCGGCAGCAAGCAGAACCACCGTGACACCCTGCGTTCGCTTGGCCTCAAGAGGGTCAACGACGTGGTCGTCAAGGAGGACCGCCCCGAGTTCCGCGGCATGGTGCGCCATGTCCGTCACCTCGTGACGGTCGAGGAGGTCGACTGATCATGGCGGAGAACAACCCGCTCAAGATCCACAACCTCCGTCCCGCCCCGGGCGCCAAGACCGCGAAGACCCGTGTGGGTCGCGGTGAGGCCTCGAAGGGTAAGACGGCCGGTCGTGGTACCAAGGGCACGAAGGCCCGCTACCAGGTTCCGGAGCGCTTCGAGGGCGGGCAGATGCCCCTCCACATGCGTCTTCCGAAGCTGAAGGGCTTCAAGAACCCGTTCAAGACCGAGTTCCAGGTCGTGAACCTCGACAAGCTGGCGTCGCTGTACCCGGAGGGTGGCGAGGTCACCGTCGAGGGTCTCGTCGCCAAGGGTGCCGTTCGCAAGAACAGCCTCGTCAAGGTCCTCGGCCAGGGCGAGATCTCCGTGGCGCTGCAGGTGACGGTCGACGCCGTCTCCGGCTCCGCCAAGGAGAAGATCACCGCCGCCGGCGGTACCGTCACCGAGCTCGTCTGAGTCTTTCAGGCGTCTCGATGACATGAGCGATCCCGACCGGGGATGCCCCACAAATGGGGCATCCCCGGTTGGTCGTTCCAAGGGGGGCAGTCTCGCCGGTAAGGTGGCCTGCACTGCCGACTTGTGTCCGGCCCGTGCCGGTCGCAGTCGGCGGACACTCACGCTCATGCCGTTATCCATCGAACCTCAAGACCGTCACCTCTGACGCACTTGCGCGGGGGTCGCAGGAGGCACCGTGCTCACCGCGTTCGCCCGGGCGTTCAGGACGCCCGACCTGCGCAAGAAGCTGCTCTTCACACTCGGCATCGTCGTGGTCTACCGGGTCGGTACCCACATTCCGATCCCGGGCGTCGACTACAAGAACGTCCAGACCTGTATCGACTCGGCGTCGAAGGGCAACCAGGGTCTGTTCGGCCTGGTCAACATGTTCAGCGGCGGCGCGCTGCTGCAGATCACGATCTTCGCCCTCGGCATCATGCCGTACATCACGGCGAGCATCATCCTGCAGCTGCTGACCGTGGTCATCCCGCGACTGGAGGCCCTCAAGAAGGAGGGTCAGGCCGGCACGGCGAAGATCACCCAGTACACCCGTTATCTGACGGTGGCGCTGGCCATCCTGCAGGGCACCGGCCTGGTGGCCACCGCCCGCAGCGGCGCGCTGTTCAGCGGCTGCCCGGTCGCCCAGTCGATCGTCCCGGACCAGTCGATCTTCACGACCATCACCATGGTCGTCACCATGACCGCCGGTACGGCCGTCGTCATGTGGCTCGGTGAGCTCATCACGGACCGGGGCATCGGCAACGGCATGTCGATCCTGATGTTCATCTCGATCGCCGCGACCTTCCCCTCCGCGCTGTGGGCCATCAAGAAGCAGGGCACGCTGGCGGGCGGCTGGATCGAGTTCGGCACCGTGCTGCTCGTCGGCTTCGTGATGGTCGGCCTGGTCGTCTTCGTGGAGCAGGCCCAGCGCCGGGTCCCGGTCCAGTACGCCAAGCGCATGATCGGCCGCCGGTCCTACGGGGGTACGTCCACGTACATCCCGTTGAAGGTGAATCAGGCGGGTGTGATTCCCGTCATCTTCGCCTCGTCGCTGCTCTACATCCCCGCTCTGATCGCCCAGTTCTCCAATGGCAATTCCAGTTGGAAAACCTGGATCACGAACAATCTGACCAAGGGCGATCACCCGCTTTACATCACTATGTACTTCTTGCTCATCGTGTTCTTCGCGTTCTTCTACGTGGCGATCTCCTTCAACCCCGAGGAAGTCGCGGACAACATGAAGAAGTATGGTGGCTTCATCCCGGGCATCCGGGCTGGCCGACCGACCGCTGAGTACCTGAGCTACGTACTCAACCGGATCACCTGGCCGGGTTCGCTGTATCTGGGAGTGATCGCTCTCGTGCCGACGATGGCGTTGGTAGGTTTCGGGGCAAGCCAGAACTTCCCGTTCGGCGGGACCAGCATCCTCATCATCGTGGGTGTGGGTCTCGAGACGGTGAAGCAGATCGAGAGCCAGCTTCAGCAGCGCAATTACGAAGGGTTCCTCCGCTGATGCGAATCGTCCTCGTCGGGCCGCCCGGTGCCGGCAAGGGAACGCAGGCCGCGTTCCTCGCCAAGAACCTGTCGATCCCGCACATCTCGACGGGCGACCTCTTCCGCGCCAACATCAGCCAGGGCACGGAGCTCGGCAAGCGGGCGAAGTCCTTCATGGACGCGGGCAACCTGGTTCCGGACGAGGTCACCATCGGGATGGCCAAGGACCGCATGGAACAGCCGGACGCCGAGAAGGGCTTCCTGCTGGACGGCTTCCCGCGCAACGTGTCGCAGGCCGAGGCGCTCGACGAGATGCTGAAGTCCGAGGCCATGAAGCTGGACGCGGTCCTGGACCTGGAGGTCCCCGAGGACGAGGTGGTCAAGCGCATCGCGGGCCGCCGCATCTGCCGCAACGACTCGAGCCACGTCTTCCACGTGGAGTACAAGAAGCCGGCGAAGGACAGCGTCTGCGACGTCTGCGGCGGCGAGCTGTACCAGCGCGAGGACGACTCCGAGGACACCGTCCGCAAGCGCCTCGAGGTCTACCACACGCAGACCGAGCCGATCATCGACTACTACAAGGCCCAGGGCCTGGTCGTCACGATCTCGGCGCTCGGCAAGGTGGAGGACGTCACCAAGCGGGCGATGGACGCGCTCGGTCGCGAGGGCGACGGCAAGTAAGGCATGAGTCGCTCCGGCCGCGGTGCCCTTCGGGGTCCCGCGGCCGTAGTGTTGTGTAGCGGGCGCACACCCGGTGAAGCAGGTGAGTGCGTGACCGGTGAATCGACGGAGAAGACGGAGAGCGCGGGCCCCATGGTGCAGATCAAGACCCCTGAGCAGATCGCGAAGATGCGCGAGGCGGGGCTGGTCGTGGCCGCCGTGCACGCGGCCACGCGTGAGGCCGCGGTTCCCGGCGCCACCACGAGGGACCTGGACGAGGTCGCGCGCAAGGTGCTCGCCGAGCACGGCGCGAAGTCGAACTTCCTCGGGTACGGCGGCTTCCCGGCCACGATCTGCACCTCGGCCAACGAGGTCGTGGTCCACGGCATCCCCGACGACAAGACCGT
Organism: Streptomyces sp. NPDC008313; assembly: GCF_042956125.1. NCBI lineage: Bacteria > Bacillati > Actinomycetota > Actinomycetes > Kitasatosporales > Streptomycetaceae > Streptomyces > Streptomyces sp. NPDC008313. Next base: position 512,322 of record NZ_JBIBFR010000001.1, on the reverse strand, counting down.
CCTCAAGGACGGCGACATCATCTCCATCGATGCCGGCGCGATCGTCGACGGCTGGCACGGCGACGCCGCGTACACCGCGTTCGTGGGAACCGGTCACGCCCCGGAGCTGATCGAGCTCTCCCGGGTGACCGAGGAGTCGATGTGGGCGGGCATCGCGGCGATGAAGCAGGGCAACCGCCTCGTCGACGTCTCCCGTGCCATCGAGACGTACATCCGCCGCCAGCCGAAGCCCGGCGGCGGCAAGTACGGGATCATCGAGGACTACGGCGGCCACGGCATCGGCACCGAGATGCACATGGACCCGCACCTGCTGAACTACGTCGAGCGCCGCCGGGGCAAGGGCCCCAAGCTGGTCCCCGGCCTCTGCCTCGCCATCGAGCCGATGGTCTCCCTCGGCACCCCGCGGACCGAGGTCCTCTCCGATGACTGGACCGTCATCACCACGGACGGCACCTGGTCCTCGCACTGGGAGCACTCGGTCGCCCTCACGGAGGAGGGCCCCATGGTCCTCACCGCTCCCGACTGCGGCAGGGCCAAGCTCGCCGAGCACGGGATCACGGCGGCTCCCGATCCACTGGCCTAGGGTCTCTCCCTCGGATCGGGCCGAACTCGCGGGTTCCGGTCCGATCCGGACGAAGGACCCCAGCCGTCGCGCCCCGTCCGCGGGCCGCATCCCGAGGGGTCCGCTCGGAGTACGGCATGTCGCCCCGCATGATGATCTTCAATGCGGGGCATTCTTCCTCGATTCGTCTTTCCGAGGGCACTGACGTAGACTGACTCGTCGGCTCTCGTGCATCCGCATGTCTACGTGCGGTGAGTGCGGAGTCGATCAAGGTAGTCGATTCGAAGGGCGAAGCGTGGCCAAGAAGCAAGGTGCCATCGAGATCGAGGGCACTGTCGTCGAGTCTCTTCCGAACGCCATGTTCAAGGTCGAGCTCCAGAACGGCCACCAGGTCCTGGCACACATCAGCGGCAAGATGCGTATGCACTACATCCGCATCCTCCCTGACGACCGGGTCGTGGTGGAGCTGTCTCCGTACGACCTGACGCGTGGCCGGATCGTCTACCGGTACAAGTAGATCTTGCCCGCACCTCGCGGTTTGGCGGGGTACGCATCCCGCCAGGCGCGGGGTGGTGGCACTGACCCGGAGAACCTCACCAATGAAGGTCAAGCCGAGCGTCAAGAAGATCTGCGACAAGTGCAGGGTGATCCGCCGTCACGGCCGGGTCATGGTCATCTGCGACAACCCGCGCCACAAGCAGCGCCAGGGCTGACGCACGACCTCCTTCTGCATCCGCAGATACTTCGCGCGACGCAAGCAGTACATGTTCATACGCAGAACCCGGACCTGAGCACTCAGGCCCGACACCCCCGGTCGGAGGCCGGGGACCCGGTCCGTACCGAATCCTCACCCCTGAGGACGACGGCGGGCGGGATCCGGTTCTGCGGAAGACCTCCGAACGACAACTGGAGCCATTGAATGGCACGCGTTTCCGGTGTCGACATCCCGCGCGACAAGCGCGTGGAGGTCGCCCTCACCTACGTGTTCGGCATCGGCCGGACCCTCTCGCAGAAGACGCTGGCCGAGACCGGCGTCAACCCGAACACCCGCGTTCGTGACCTCTCCGAGGAGGAGCTGGTCAAGATCCGCGAGTTCGTGGACAGCAACATCAAGACCGAGGGTGACCTCCGTCGTGAGGTTCAGGCCGACATCCGCCGCAAGGTCGAGATCGGCTGCTACCAGGGTCTGCGTCACCGTCGTGGCCTGCCCGTCCACGGTCAGCGCACCAGCACGAACGCCCGTACCCGCAAGGGCCCGCGTCGCGCCATCGCCGGTAAGAAGAAGCCGGGCAAGAAGTAGTCCTCAGCGGACGCTGCGGATGTCCGGGTTCTGCCCCGGGGCACCGCGAACCAGCGGTCTTCGCTGTAGGACCGACCACCTCCCGTAGGAGAACAAGACATGCCCCCCAAGGGACGTCAGGGCGCTGCCAAGAAGGTGCGCCGCAAGGAAAAGAAGAACGTCGCTCACGGCCACGCGCACATCAAGAGCACGTTCAACAACACGATCGTGTCCATCACGGACCCGACCGGCAACGTGATCTCCTGGGCCTCCGCCGGCCACGTCGGCTTCAAGGGCTCGCGCAAGTCCACCCCCTTCGCCGCGCAGATGGCCGCCGAGTCGGCCGCCCGCCGCGCGCAGGAGCACGGCATGCGCAAGGTCGACGTCTTCGTCAAGGGTCCCGGCTCCGGCCGTGAGACCGCGATCCGCTCCCTCCAGGCCACGGGCCTCGAGGTCGGCTCGATCCAGGACGTCACCCCCACGCCGCACAACGGCTGCCGTCCGCCGAAGCGCCGTCGCGTCTGAGGTTGCGGTGCTGGGCAGCTCCGGCTGGGGGTGTGGGGGTTACTCCCCACAAGATCGCAGCACGGCTGCCGTCCGCCGAAGCGCCGTCGCGTCTGACGCTCGGTCGCTTCCGTAGCGGCTCACGCACGTGGGATTCGGGCGGTACGGTCCAGATGGGCCGTATCGCCCGTATCCTTGCAGTACCCGTGCTTCTCATCGAGTGCGGTTTTGTCGGGCGTCAAATAGCGGGCGTCCACGAAAGAAGGATCTGATCCACACATGCTGATCGCTCAGCGTCCCTCTTTGACCGAAGAGGTCGTCGACGAGTTCCGCTCCCGGTTCGTGATCGAGCCGCTGGAGCCGGGCTTCGGCTACACCCTCGGCAACTCCCTCCGCCGCACCCTCCTGTCGTCGATCCCCGGCGCTGCTGTCACCAGCATCCGCATCGACGGTGTCCTGCACGAGTTCACCACCGTGCCGGGCGTCAAGGAGGACGTCACCGACCTGATCCTCAACATCAAGCAGCTGGTCGTCTCCTCGGAGCACGACGAGCCGGTCGTGATGTACCTGCGCAAGCAGGGGCCGGGTCTGGTCACCGCCGCCGACATCGCGCCCCCGGCCGGTGTCGAGGTCCACAACCCCGACCTCGTCCTCGCCACGCTCAACGGCAAGGGCAAGCTGGAGATGGAGCTGACCGTCGAGCGCGGTCGCGGCTACGTCTCCGCCGTCCAGAACAAGCAGGTGGGCCAGGAGATCGGCCGTATCCCGGTCGACTCCATCTACAGCCCCGTGCTCAAGGTCACCTACAAGGTCGAGGCGACCCGTGTCGAGCAGCGCACCGACTTCGACAAGCTGATCGTCGACGTCGAGACGAAGCAGGCGATGCGTCCCCGTGACGCCATGGCCTCCGCCGGCAAGACCCTGGTCGAGCTGTTCGGTCTCGCCCGCGAGCTGAACATCGACGCCGAGGGCATCGACATGGGCCCGTCCCCCACGGACGCCGCCCTCGCCGCCGACCTGGCGCTGCCGATCGAGGAGCTGGAGCTCACCGTTCGGTCGTACAACTGCCTCAAGCGTGAGGGCATCCACTCCGTGGGTGAGCTCGTGGCGCGTTCCGAGGCGGACCTCCTGGACATCCGCAACTTCGGTGCGAAGTCCATCGACGAGGTCAAGGCGAAGCTGGCCGGCATGGGCCTGGCCCTCAAGGACAGCCCGCCCGGATTCGACCCGACCGCCGCCGCCGACGCCTTCGGCGCCGACGACGACGCGGACGCGGGCTTCGTCGAGACCGAGCAGTACTGAGCGCTCCGCGAGGAGTGTTCTCCAGGCGCCTCGCAAGGGGCGCCTGGATCTCCGACGGGCGATCGCCCGCTCGGACACTGACCCCGGTACCTGATACGGCCGGGGCAGACACCTAGGAGAAACACCATGCCGAAGCCCACCAAGGGTGCCCGTCTGGGCGGCAGCGCCGCGCACGAGAAGCTGCTCCTCGCGAACCTCGCGAAGTCGCTCTTCGAGCACGGCCGCATCACCACCACCGAGGCGAAGGCCCGCCGCCTGCGCCCGTACGCCGAGCGTCTGGTCACCAAGGCGAAGAAGGGCGACCTTCACAACCGCCGTCAGGTGCTCCAGGTCATCTCCGACAAGAGCATCGTGCACACGCTCTTCACCGAGATCGGCCCGCGCTACGAGAACCGCCCGGGTGGCTACACCCGTATCACCAAGATCGGTAACCGCCGTGGCGACAACGCGCCCATGGCCGTCATCGAGCTGGTGGAGGCCCTGACCGTGGCCCAGCAGGCCACCGGTGAGGCCGAGGCGGCGACCAAGCGCGCCGTCAAGGAAGACGCCCTCAAGAAGGACGAGGCCGTCGAGGACACGACGCCGGCCGCGGCCGAGGACGAGTCCAAGGACGCCTGAGGCTCTGCCTGGCTGTGAGCGGGTCCGTCCCTTCGGGGGCGGGCCCGCTTTCCTGTACGCGCGGTGGCTTCGGCCCTGAGAGGATCTTGAGTGAGTGACGAGGTGGAGCCCGGCTTCGTACGGGTGCGGCTGGACCTGTCCTACGACGGCCGCGAGTTCTCCGGCTGGGCCAGGCAGGCCGCCGGGCGCAGGACCGTGCAGGGGGAGATCGAGGAGGCCCTGCGGACGGTCACCAGGACGCGGGAGACGACGTACGAGCTGACGGTGGCCGGACGGACCGACGCGGGGGTGCACGCCCGCGGTCAGGTGGCGCACGTGGACCTGCCCGGGGAACTCTGGGCGGAGCACCGCGAGAAGCTGCTGAAGCGGCTCGCCGGGCGGCTGCCGAAGGACGTACGGGTCTGGGCGCTCACCGAGGCCCCCAGTGGCTTCAACGCCCGTTTCTCGGCGATCTGGCGCCGTTACGCGTACCGGGTGACCGACGACCCGGGCGGTGTCGATCCGCTGCTGCGCGGCCATGTGCTGTGGCACGACTGGCCGCTGGACGTCGACGCCATGAACGAGGCCGCGGCGCGGCTCGTCGGCGAGCACGACTTCGCCGCGTACTGCAAGCGGCGCGAGGGCGCCACCACCATCCGTACGCTCCAGCGGCTGAGCCTGGTGCGCGGTGACGACGGCGTGATCACCGCGACCGTCCGGGCCGACGCGTTCTGCCACAACATGGTGCGCTCGCTGATCGGGGCGCTGCTGTTCGTGGGGGACGGCCACCGCGGGGCGGACTGGCCGGGCAGGGTGCTGGCGGCCGGGGTGCGCGACTCGGCGGTGCACGTCGTACGGCCGCACGGGCTGACGCTGGAGGAAGTCGGCTACCCGGCCGACGAGTTGCTGGCCGCGCGCAACAAGGAGGCGCGCAACCGGCGGACGCTCCCGGGTGCCGGTTGCTGCTGAACCGGGGCGGGCCGGCCCCGGTCGAGGGCCGGGTCCCTGCGGCTACTGGTCGGCGGCCGCGGACGCCTGGGCCTCGCCGCGGCGGCGGATCTGACGGAACGTGAACTCGGCGAGGTCGTCACCCGTGGTGAAGACGTCCTTGTCCTTCTCCGTCACGTCCTTGCCGCTGGTGAACCCGGCGGTGGTGAAGTAGACGTACCGGCCGTAGGTGTTGGTGGTCGTGCGGCAGACGGCGGAACGGCAGAAGGGCTTGAGGCCGGAGCCGGACAGCGAGGTGATGATGCTCTTGGCGTCCGCCTCCTTCCTGGCCTTGGCCGCCTGGGCCCGGGTGTCGAAGACGGCGACTCCGACGGTGACCGCGACGCCGTCCTTGGAGTAGCTCACGCGCATCATCCGGGTGCAGTCGTTCTTAGTGAGGACCGCGGGAAGTGTGTGCTGGGCGGCCGAGGCGCAGTCCTTCGTGGAGGCCGTCGGGCCCTTGCGGTAGACGTGCTCGCCCATGGTCAGCTGGGAGCCGGGGAAGAGGATGTCCGGGCTGAGGGGGGCCGTGTCCTTCTTGGCGCTGGATATGAAGTCGTCCGGGTCCAGCGGGGGAGGGGCCGAGGTCGGCTCGAACGACGGGGCGGGCTCGGTGGTGTCGCTCGGGATGGCCGCGGTGGCGGGCAGGCCGCCCGTCGGGTTGTTCGAGGCCTGGCTGTCGCCGTTCGCGGACACGACGGCCACCGCGACGGCGGCGCCGACCGCGACCGTGGCGAGCGCGCCGCCGCCGATCATCAGCAGTCTGCGGCGCCGGTTGCGCGACTCGGACGCCTCGGCGAGTGCCGCCCAGTCAGGTGACTGGCTGCTCTGGTCGCCCCACTGCGGCTGCTGGGATCCCGGTTTCCAGGGATCCCACTGAGGCTCCCCCTGCCCATAACTCATGGGCCGCATCTTAGGGCCTCTCGCTTGGATCATGCCGGGCTCGCGGGTTCTGGCACCGCACCTCGCGGCGTTGTCGTCGGTCGCCAGGGCTCCGCCATGGCTCCCTCCTCCGCCTTGCGATGCACGGCACCAGACCCCGCTCCCTGATCCGGCCTGATCCAAGCGAAAGACCCTGGACATGACGAGCGGGGTGCCGGTCCCCGTCCCTGGGCGATCGAAGCCCTAGCGTGACCCCAATGCACATGGGCAAAAGTGACATTTCCGAATGCTCGGGCTGCTCAGGATGCTCGGACTGCCTCGACTCGCCGGGCTTCGGCGGGTGGCTGACGGGGCGTGCGCCCTGGTACGCGTGGGCGGTGGCGGGCGCCGTGCTGGCCGCGGCGGTGGTGAACGCGGCCCGGCGGACCCGGGCCGGCGGGATGGACAACGCGATCGTCGTCGAGGCCGCCCGGACCTGGCTGGAGGGCGGATCGCCCTACGACGACCCGCACTTCCTCTATCTGCCGAGTGCCGTACTGGCGGCCGTCCCGCAGGCGCTGCTGCCGCTGTCCGCGTCCCGGGCGCTGGTCCCGCTCGCCGTGGTCTGCCTGCTGGTGGCCGGGTGGGCGTGCGCGCTGCGCGTGCACGGTGTCGCCTGCCGCAGCCGGTTCGCCGTGCTCGGCATCACGGGGCTCGCGCTCGGCTTCGCGCCCTTCAAGCATCTGGTGCTGCTCGGCAACTGGACGGTGACGGCCGCGGCCGCCCTGCCCTTCGCGCTGCTGCTGGCGGCGCGCGGGCGGTGGACCGGCGCGGGCCTGGTGATCGGTGCCGCCGTCGCGGTGAAGCCGCTGCTCGCGCCGATGCTGCTGCTGTTCCTGTTCGCCCGGCGGTGGCGCGGCGCGGCCGCGGTGGTCCTGGTGCCCGCGCTGGCCTCCGGCTGCGCGGCGCTCCTGATGCCCGACCCGGCCGGCTTCTTCACCCGGACGCTGCCGTTCCTGCTGGGCGGCCACGACGACTTCGTACGGCTCTACGAGGCGTCCCTGGTGGCCGTGCTGCCGCGGCTGGGCGTGCCGCAGGCGGCGGCGACCGTGCTGGGCCTGGCCGCGGCGGCGGGCGGGGTGTGGGGCGCGTACCGGAGGTGGCGGGGGGCAGGCCCCGAGCCGCTGCGGCTGGTGGAGAGTGCCGTGCTGCTGATGCTCTCGGCGTTCCTGGTGTCCCGGCCCTCGTACGACCACTATCTGCTGGTGGTCGTGCCGCTGCTGCTGGCGGGCGTGCTGCTGCCGGGCTCGGCGGCCCGGCGGCCGGGGTTCTGGATCGCGCTGGTGCCGCAGGTGCCGGGGTTCACCTGGCCGTACGTGGAGGCGACGACACGGCGGGCGTTCAGGGACTCGTTCACGCTGTGCGCCCTGGTGGTGACCCTGGTGACGGCCGCCGTGGCGACGGGCCCGGGGCGCGGAGGTACCCTGGTGCCTGGCGGACGCCCCCGGGCGACCCCGCGTTTTGACCCATCCGGGCCAGCGCGGGTATTCTGCCAGTTCGTTATGTGTATTGGCTTGCTCATTCTCACGTGAGGGGCCCTTACACCGGTCCACCGGGCCGATGACCAGCGGCAGGACTCGGTTGCGTCACCGAGGTCCGCCAGGGCTGTCGTACATCGTCCGTGGTGGCCATGTCAGGACCCACTCACTGAAGAAGCGAAGGCTACGACCGTGCGTACGTACAGCCCCAAGCCCGGCGACATCACTCGCCAGTGGTTCGTCATCGACGCCCAGGATGTCGTCCTGGGCCGTCTGGCGACCACTGCCGCGAACATCCTGCGGGGCAAGCACAAGCCGATCTACGCGCCCCACGTCGACGCGGGTGACTTCGTCATCATCATCAACGCCGACAAGGTGCACCTCTCCGGCAACAAGAAGACCCAGAAGCTGGCGTACCGCCACTCCGGTTACCCGGGTGGTCTGCGCTCCGTCCGTTACGACGAGCTGCTGGCGAAGAACCCCGAGAAGGCCGTCGAGAAGGCCATCAAGGGCATGATCCCCAAGAACACCCTGGGCCGTCAGGTGCTCTCGAAGCTGAAGGTCTACTCGGGCGACCAGCACCCGCACGCTGCCCAGCAGCCGGTGCCGTTCGAGATCACCCAGGTCGCGCAGTAAGTCCGGCCACACCCCCTAAGACCGAAAAGAATCTGAGGAGAATCGTGGCCGAGACCACCGTTGAGCAGCCCCTCGAGGAAACTGCCGACATCGAGAGCTACACCACCGAGTCCGAGGTCCCCGTCGAGGGTGAGTACACCTCGGAGTCCATGGCGTCCCGCTTCGGCGACCCGCAGCCGGCCGCCGGCCTGGGCCGTCGCAAGAACGCCATCGCCCGCGTCCGGATCGTCCCGGGCACCGGCAAGTGGAAGATCAACGGGCGCACGCTCGAGGACTACTTCCCGAACAAGGTGCACCAGCAGGAAGTCAACGAGCCCTTCAAGGTGCTCGAGCTCGAAGGCCGCTACGACGTGATCGCCCGCATCTCGGGTGGCGGCGTCTCCGGTCAGGCCGGTGCCCTGCGCCTCGGCGTGGCCCGCGCGCTGAACGAGGCCGACGTGGACAACAACCGCGGCGCCCTGAAGAAGGCCGGCTTCCTCAAGCGTGACGACCGTGCGGTCGAGCGCAAGAAGGCCGGTCTCAAGAAGGCCCGTAAGGCTCCGCAGTACAGCAAGCGTTAATCTCGCTGCCTGCTTGTACATTCGAACGCCCCGGCGGCACGCTGAGTGCCGCCGGGGCGTTCGTCTATCACAGCCCATAGGCGTATAACGTCACAAGGCGCTCAAAGGCTTGAATGCTTGAATGATCGGATGCCTTTGAGAGGTAAGCCTCATCATTCGATCCAGGGCTTCCCAGGGGCTCCCCGGGAGCTTCGTCGAGGCTTCTTCGAGAAGTGCGAAAGTTCGGAGGACACCAGTGGGACGACTCTTCGGCACGGACGGCGTGCGCGGTGTCGCCAACGCGGATCTGACGGCGGAGCTCGCGCTCGGCCTCTCCGTCGCGGCGGCCCACGTACTGGCCGAGGCGGGCACGTTCGAGGGCCATCGGCCGGTAGCCGTGGTCGGGCGTGACCCGCGTGCGTCCGGGGAGTTCCTGGAGGCCGCCGTCGTGGCGGGCCTGGCCAGCGCGGGCGTGGACGTCCTGCGCGTCGGTGTGCTCCCCACACCGGCCGTGGCCCACCTCACCGGCGCGCTCGGTGCCGACCTCGGCGTGATGCTGTCGGCCAGCCACAACGCCATGCCGGACAACGGCATCAAGTTCTTCGCGCGCGGCGGCCACAAACTCGCCGACGAGCTGGAGGACCGGATCGAGTCCCTCTACGAGGAGCACCGCACCGGCGCTCCCTGGGACCGTCCGACCGGCTCCGGCGTCGGCCGCGTCACCGCGTACGAGGAGGGCTTCGACACGTACGTCACCCATCTGACCGGCGTCCTGCCCAACCGCCTCGACGGGCTCACCGTCGTCCTCGACGAGGCGCACGGCGCCGCAGCCCGGGTCTCGCCCGAGGCCTTCTCCCGGGCCGGCGCGCGGATCGTCACGATCGGCGCGGAGCCGGACGGGCTCAACATCAACGACGGCTGCGGCTCCACCCACCTGGAGAAGCTGCAGGCCGCCGTCCTCGAACACGGCGCCGACCTCGGCATCGCGCACGACGGCGACGCCGACCGCTGCCTCGCCGTGGACCACACGGGCGCCGAGGTGGACGGCGACCAGATCCTGGCCGTGCTCGCGCTGGCGATGCGGGAGCGGTCCGCGCTGCGCTCCGACACCGTCGTCGCGACCGTCATGTCCAACCTCGGCTTCAAGCTGGCCATGGAGCGCGAAGGGCTCTCGCTCGTCCAGACCGCGGTCGGCGACCGCTACGTGCTGGAGGAGATGAAGCGGCACGACTACGCGCTCGGCGGCGAGCAGTCCGGCCACGTGATCATCCTCGACCACGCCACCACCGGCGACGGCACACTCACCGGCCTGCTGCTCGCGGCCCGCGTCGCCGAGACCGGCCGTACGCTGCGCGACCTCGCCTCCGTCATGGAGCGGCTGCCGCAGGTGCTCATCAACGTCCCCGACGTGGACCGGACCCGGGTGAAGACCTCCGCCGAGCTCGCGGCCGCCGTCACCGACGCGGAGCGCGAACTCGGCTCCACCGGACGCGTACTGCTGCGCCCCTCGGGCACCGAGCCGCTGGTGCGGGTCATGGTCGAGGCCGCCGACATCGACCAGGCGCGTTCCGTCGCCGGGCGGCTCGCCGACGTGGTGAAGTCCGCCCTCGGATAAGCGGTTCCCTCTCCTCGCCGGGCCCGGTGCACCACCGCCGGGCCCGGCTTTCCGCGTCAAGGCGCCCTGGGGCCGCGGGTGTTCGCGGCGGAGACCGGACGCGCCTGCCACGTGACGCCGTCGGCGCCGGGTGCCGGCGCGGCTCTCGGCCGGTGTCCACAGGGGGAGTTCGGCGGGACGGCCGCCGACACGCCCACCACCGGGCGATCAGGGACGATCGTGGACCAATGGGGGATCGTGGACAATCCGGTACCGTCCCTTCCCTCAGGGGTCCACATGCGCTCTGACGTCGACATCGCCCAGGACACGCCCGCTTCAGCGCCTGGCCGAAGGCCCCCGGCACCAGTCCGGGTGGAGGAGCGCGAGCTGGTCTTCGAGGGCTTCCGGTACCAGTGCCGTGTGGTCCGCCAAGACCAGCCCCGTACCGTGCCGTTGCTGGTGCTGGGCGGCTCCTCGCAGAACCGGTACGCCTGGGTGCGGCACGAGAAGTGGCTCGCCCCCCTGTTCACGGTGGTCACCGTGGACCTCCCGGGGTACGGGACGGCGGACTTCCTCCCCGCGCGCCACGGCCTGGACTTCCTCGCGGCCAACGTCCGTCACCTGCTGACCGAGCTGGAGATGCCGGAGGTCAACCTCCTCGGCACCTGCTTCGGCGGCGCCATCGCCCTGCGCTTCGCGCAGCACCACCCCGAGCACCTGGCCGCGCTCGCCCTGGTCGGCATGACGAGGGAGATCCCCGACGACTACGCCGACGCCGTGCCGCGGTGGACGAGGATGCTGGAGCGCGACGCGCACGCGGAGATCGCCACCGAGCTGGTCCAGCGGTTCATGTCCCCGCCCGGCACCGGCCAGGTCCGCAAGCACGAGGTCGTCTCCCGGCTGCTTTACGCGCAGTTCATGCAGCAGTCCCCCGAGGAGCTGCGGATGTCGGTGGAGCACAACGCGCGGCTGCTGAGCCACGACTGGTACCGGGACGAGCCGGTGCCCTCGGTGCCGTCGCTGGTCTTCACCGGTGAGCACGACACGCTCTGCACCCCCGCCATGGGCCGCGAGGTGGCCTCCCTGCTCCCGGCGGCGACGTTCACGACCGTCAAGGAGGCCGACCACCTGGCCCCTGTGGAGCGGATGGCGGAGTTCTCCGAGCTGATCGCCCGCTTCTTCACCGGGCAGCCGCTGACCGGTCTCGCGTACTGCAACGCGCTGGAGCGGCTGGGCACCGGGGTGGGGCGGCGCGGCGTCCAGGGGCCGGACGCGGAGGCGCCGGTGCCGGTGTGAGACCGCGGCGCCCGCGCGGGGCGCGCAGAAGCGGATGGCCGGATCCGGGGTACCCGGGTCCGGCCATCCGCTTTCGGCGTCCCACGACGTCCGACAGGGCTCCTAGGGGGCGCTGTTGGAGCACTGCGCCGTGTTGCCCACCTGCGTGGACTGCGTCCCCTGCAGGCCGGCGCCGATCTGAGGCCGCTCCAGGCGGTTCTTCGAGACCGTCTCGCAGTCCCACACCTGGTGGACGTGGACGGTGCCGTCCTCGCTCGTGTAGGCGTTCTCGCCCTTGTTCACGCAGGTGATGTTGCCCTTGGCGTCGCTCGTGCACTCGCCCGCGGACGCCTGGGCGTGGGCGGCGCCGGCACAGGTCATGGCGATGCCGCCGATGACCCACGAGACGACTGCGATCTTCTTCCGACTGGTCATGTGGTGCGGTCCTTCATGATCGATGCCCGGACGGGTACGCCGTGGACGGCAGTGCGGCCGGGCCGGGGAGAGGGACGAGGAACGGGCCCCGGCGCCGGCCGTGTGGCGCGGATACCGGAGCCCGTCCTCAGGGGGTCACTGCAGAACTGCGGACGCTCAGAAAGCGTCGTTGGAGCAGCTCACGCTCGAGCCCTGGTCGGTGACCTGGGCGCCGGGGTTGCCCTCGCCGCCCAGGGCGTTGCCCAGCACGCCGTTCAGCAGGCCGACCTCGCCGAGGACGTCGACGTTCAGGTCGTGCGAGCGGCAGGCGTTGGCCTGCGTGACGTCGACGTCCGGGCCCTCGTGGGCGGAAGCGGTGCCCGCACCCATGAAGCCGACGCTGCTGAGCATGGCGACGACGACAGCCGCCTTGTGGATCTTGCGCATGGTTTCTCCGGTCTGGTTTGTGTGGAATCACTTCTGTCGCAGTCCGTAGTTGACCGACTGCTCACAGTTACGGAGATTAGCGGAGATCGATCGCCGTCGCGCGAGGCGCGCGCTGCGGGGGCGGCCATCCGGCGCAATCGCCGAGAGGGTGCGAAGTCCCTTGGGGGGCAGGGCTGATGGGCTTCGGGCGGGTGGATCGGCCCGCTGCGGACAACCCGTTCGGACGTCCGGCGCCCGAGTGGCCGCACGGAGTGGCGGGATGCGGGCCGTGACCGCGGGGCGGGGCGGGTGCGGGCACGCGAACGGGCCCGGATGCGATGCTCGTGGCATCGGCACCCGGGCCCGTTCTCAGTGTTCTACCGAACCGCTCGCGCTCAGAAGGCGCTGTTGGAGCAGCTCACGCTCGAACCCTGGTGGGTGGCCTGCGCACCCGGGTTGCCTTCGCCGCCCAGGAGGTTGCCCGCCAGGCCGTTCAGGATGCCGACCTCACCCAGGATGTCGATGTTGAGGTCGTGCGAGCGGCACTGGTTGGCCTGCGAGACACCGATGTCCCCGCCGTCGTTGGCGGACGCGGTGCCGGCGCCGATGAAGCCGACGCTGCCGAGCATGGCGGCCACGACGGCCACCTTCTGGATCTTGCGCATTGTTTCTCCGGTTTGTTGGTGCGGAATCACGCGCGAAGCGGTCAGTAGTGGACTGACTGCTCACAGTGATGGACATTAGCGGAGATCGTCCGTCATCGCGTGAGGCGCGCGCTGGGGTGGAGGGCCATCCGGCTGAACCGGTGCGAGGGGTGCGGGGCCTCGCGTGCAAGGGGCGACGGGCTCGTGCGGGCTCGGGGTCCGGTCGCGGACCACTCGATCGAATGCGGGGCAAAAGGGGCGGGCTCTTCGGAAGGCAGTCTTCCGAAGAGCCCGCGTGTGCCGTGTCCGGCGGTGTGCGCTCCTACTCGTTGAAGGCGGGGTTGACCTGGTTGCAGGTGTCGCCCTTGGTGTCGGCGTTGGCGAGCAGGGCGATCGGGATGTTGGCCTCGATCACCGTCTGCGGGCTGCACTCCTGGTACGGGCGGTAGATGTTGTTCTGCTCCTCCGGCGCGCTGCGGGGCGCGGCGGCGGGCGCGGCCTGCGGGGCGGCCATCTGCGGCGCCGGGGCGGCCATCTGCGGAGCCGGCTGGGGCGCGGCCTGCGGGGCCGGGGCCACCATCTGCGGGGCGGGCTGCGGTTGGGCCACCATCTGGCTCTGGCCGTACTGCTGGGGAGCCGGCGCCTGCGGCTGCGCGGCCATCTGGGGCTGCGCGGCCATCTGCGGCTGGGTGGCCACCGGGGCGCCGGGGGTGTCGGCGGCGCTGACACCGGCGCCGAGGGTGACCAGGCTGCCGACCGCGGCGGCCGTGACGACGGCGATCTGCTGAAGCTTGTGCATGGGGATGTGGGGCCCTTCGCTCGCGTGCACAGGGGTGGTTACTCATAGTGAATAAACGAACGCGCGCCGTAGCGGTCACGAGCGGAGGGCAGGGCCATTCGGGTGTAATGGAGGAGGTCAGAGTTTGCGCAGGCTCAGTCGCTGCACTTTGTGGTCCGCGTCCTTGCGCACGACGAGGGTCGCCCGGCCGCGGGTCGGGGCCACGTTCTCCAGCAGGTTCGGCCGGTTGATGGTGCGCCAGGTCGTGCGCGCGTAGTCGAGGGCCTCCTCCTCGGAGACCTGGGTGTACTTGCGGAAGTACGAGGACGGGTTCTGGAACGCGGTCTCGCGCAGCTTGCGGAAGCGGTTCAGGTACCAGCCCTCGATGTCCTCGGCGCGGGCGTCCACGTACACGCTGAAGTCGAAGTAGTCGGCGAGTCCGACGCGGGTGCGGCCGTCCTTGCCGGGCAGGGCGGGCTGCAGCACGTTCAGACCCTCGACGATCAGGATGTCGGGGCGGCGGACGACGAGCTTCCGGTCGGGCACGATGTCGTAGATGAGGTGCGAGTAGACGGGCGCGGTGACCTCGCCCTTGCCCGCCTTGATGTCGGCGACGAACCGGGTCAGCGCCCGGCGGTCGTACGACTCCGGGAAGCCCTTGCGGGAGACCAGGCCGCGCTCCCTCAGCTCGCGCATCGGCAGCAGGAACCCGTCGGTGGTGACCAGTTCGACCCGGGGGTGCTCGGGCCAGCGGGCCAGCAGCGCCTGGAGGAGCCGGGCCACCGTCGACTTGCCGACGGCGACGGAGCCGGCGACGCCTATGACGAACGGGGTGCCGGACTGCGAACCCTTCTCGCCGAGGAAGGTGTTCAGCGCGCCCCGCAGGCGGTCGGTGGCGCCGACGTAGAGATTGAGCAGTCTGGACAGCGGCAGATAGATGTCCCGCACCTCGTCGAGGTCGATGACGTCGCCCAGGCCGCGCAGCTTCTCGACCTCCTCGGCGGTCAGGGGGAGCGGCGTCTTGTCGCGCAGCGCGCTCCACTCGGTGCGGGTGAGGTCGACGTAGGGAGTTGCCTCCGGCCTGGACCGGTGGGCGCTCCGCGGCAACGAGGAGACCGGAGAGATCACAGTCCATTGTTACGGGGATTCGGCCCGCGTGGCGGGTGGGGTCCGTCACGCCGGGCTGTCGCGGACATGGCGCAGATCTGTTCGTCGTCACGCTCGCGCGGTGCTTCCTGTGCGCCGGGTATGGACCGGCACCCCCATCGGGGATACGTTCCCGGGATCCGGGAGCGAGCCGCCTGCCCGGACCCGACGGGGGGTTGGGATGACGATCGCCGTGCACTTGCGCCCCTTCGGCCGCCGCAGACCGGCCCAGGCCCCTTCCGACCTCGCCGGCCGGATCTGCAGCGAACTCGCGGCCGACCTGCCGGACGAGGACGTGGGGGAGGACCTCGACGACTGCCTCGCCCTGTACGAGATGGGCAGCAAGCCGCGGTGCGAGGAGGCCGAGTACCTCGGGATGGTGCAGGACGCCATCGACCGGATCGCGCGCGGACAGCGGCCCCAGCGATCGGCCGGTCGGGCGCGTGACCCCGGCGGGCGGCGGGGCAGCCCTTAGGCTGCCGCCATGTGCGGAATCGTGGGATACGTGGGGCCGCAGTCGGCGCTGGACGTCGTGATGGCCGGGCTGAAGCGGCTGGAGTACCGGGGATACGACTCGGCGGGCGTCGCCGTCCAGGCGGACGGGGGGCTGGCCGCCGCGAAGCGGGCCGGCAAGCTCGTGAACCTGGAGAAGGAACTGCACGAGCGGCCGCTGCCGGCCGGTTCGACCGCCGTCGGACACACGCGGTGGGCCACCCACGGCGGCCCCACCGACGCCAACGCGCACCCCCACCTCGACAACGCCGGGCGGGTCGCCGTCGTCCACAACGGCATCATCGAGAACTTCGCCGCGCTGCGGGAGGAGCTGTCCGAGCGGGGCCACGACCTCGCCTCCGACACGGACACCGAGGTCGTCGCGCATCTGCTCGCCGAGGAGTTCTCCGTCTGCGCGGACCTGGCCGAGGCGATGCGGCTGGTGTGCAGGCGCCTGGAGGGCGCGTTCACGCTGGTCGCGGTGCACGCCGACGAGCCGGACCGGGTGGTGGGCGCGCGCCGCAACTCACCGCTCGTGGTCGGCGTAGGGGAGGGCGAGGCCTTCCTCGCCTCGGACGTCGCCGCGTTCATCGCCCACACCCGCTCGGCGATCGAGCTGGGCCAGGACCAGGTGGTGGAGCTGCGCCGGGACGGGGTGAGCGTCACCGGCTTCGACGGGCTCCCCGCCGACGTGCGCACGTACCACGTCGACTGGGACGCCTCGGCCGCGGAGAAGGGCGGCTACGACTACTTCATGCTCAAGGAGATCGCCGAGCAGCCCAAGGCCGTCGCCGACACCCTGCTCGGCAGGATCGACGCCGCCGGTTCGCTGAGGCTCGACGAGGTGCGCATCGCGGCGTCCGAACTGCGCGAGACCGACAAGGTCGTGATCGTCGCCTGCGGTACGGCCTTCCACGCCGGGATGATCGCCAAGTACGCCATCGAGCACTGGACGCGGATCCCGTGCGAGGTCGAGCTGGCGAGCGAGTTCCGCTACCGGGACCCGATCCTCGGCCCGCGCTCCCTGGTCATCGCGATCTCGCAGTCCGGCGAGACCATGGACACGCTGATGGCGCTGCGGCACGCCCGCGAGCAGGGCTCCAAGGTGCTGGCGATCTGCAACACCAACGGCTCCACGATCCCGCGCGAGTCGGACGCGGTGCTCTACACGCACGCCGGGCCGGAGGTCGCCGTCGCGTCCACCAAGGCGTTCCTGACCCAGCTCGTCGCCTGCTATCTGGTGGCCCTGTACCTGGGCCAGGTGCGCGGCACCAAGTGGGCCGACGAGATCCGCGCCGTCGTACGGGACCTGGCGAAGGTCTCCGGGGCGGTCGAGCGGGTCCTGGAGACGATGGAACCGGTCCGGGAGCTGGCGCGCTCGCTCGCCGGCAAGAACACGGTGCTGTTCCTCGGCCGGCACGTCGGCTACCCGGTCGCCCTGGAGGGCGCGCTGAAGCTGAAGGAACTCGCCTACATGCACGCCGAGGGCTTCGCGGCGGGCGAGCTGAAGCACGGGCCGATCGCGCTGATCGACGACGACCTGCCGGTCGTCGTGGTCGTGCCCTCCCCGCGCGGCCGGTCCGTCCTGCACGACAAGATCGTGTCCAACATCCAGGAAATCCGGGCCCGGGGCGCGCGCACGATCGTCATCGCCGAGGACGGCGACGAGGCGGTCGTCCCGTACGCCGACCACCTGATCCGCATCCCGGCCACGCCCACGCTGCTCCAGCCGCTGGTGGCCACGGTCCCGCTCCAGGTCTTCGCCTGCGAGCTGGCGACGGCCCGCGGCAACGAGGTCGACCAGCCGCGGAACCTGGCGAAGTCTGTGACGGTGGAGTGAGCGGCCCTCGCGGGCGGGGGCCGGTGCGCGAGGGCGGCACGGCCCGGACGGAGGCCCTGGCTAGGGTGCGGGCATGAGCATCATCGGGGTAGGCATCGACGTGGCCGAGATCGAGCGGTTCGCCGCCTCGCTGGAGCGGACGCCCGCGCTGGCCTCGCGCCTCTTCCTCGACAGCGAGCTGCTGCTGCCGAACGGCGAGCGGCGCGGCATCGCGTCGCTCGCCGCGCGTTTCGCGGCGAAGGAGGCCCTCGCCAAGGCGCTGGGCGCCCCGGCGGGCCTGTACTGGACCGACGCGGAGATCTACGTCGAGGACAGCGGCCGCCCCCGGCTGCGCGTGCGCGGCACGGTCGCCGCGCGCGCCGCCGACCTGGGCGTCCGCTCCTGGCACGTCTCCCTGAGCCACGACGCCGGGGTGGCGTCGGCCGTGGTGGTGGCGGAGGGGTGAGGGGCCTCGGGCGGCGCTGAGGGCCGAACGGCGCGCGGCGGACCTCGCCGGCCGGGGCCGGGGCGCGGGTGTGGGGCGCCGGGGCCGGGGAGACACTCGGGATATGCGTACTGCGTACTGCGTGGAGACCGTACGGGCCGCCGAGCGTGAACTGATGGCGGGACTGCCCGAGGGGGCGCTGATGGCGCGTGCCGCCGCCGGACTGGCGGCGGCCTGCGCGGGGTTGCTTGGCCGGGTGTACGGAAGCCGGGTCGTGCTGCTGGTCGGCAGCGGCGACAACGGCGGGGACGCCCTGTACGCCGGAGCCGCCCTCGCCCGCCGTGGCGCGGGCGTCACGGCACTGCTGCTCACCCCGGACCGCGCCCACCCCGGCGGCCTCGCCGCCCTGCGGAGAGCGGGCGGGACCGCGGCCGGAGCCGGCGAGGGCGGCGGGCTGCCCGAGCGGGCCGGGGAACTGGTGGGGCGGGCCGACCTCGTCGTGGACGGGATCGTCGGGATCGGGGGGAAGGGGGGACTGCGCGGCGACGCCGTGCCGTTGGCCGAGGCGGTGGCCCGGTCCCGTGCCGCCGTGGCCGCCGTCGACCTGCCGAGCGGCGTCGACGCGGACACCGGCGAGGTCCGCGGCACCGCGATCCGCGCCGACCTCACCGTCACCTTCGGCACCCACAAGCCGGGCCTGCTCGTCGACCCCGCGCGCGAGTACGCCGGGTCGGTGCGGCTCGTCGGCATCGGGCTGAGCCTGCCCGGCACACCCGCGCTGGAGGCCCTGCAGCACGCCGACGTCGCCGCCCTGCTGCCGTCCCCCGCGGCCGAGAGCGACAAGTACCGGCGCGGTGTCGTCGGTATCGCCGCCGGATCCGCCCGCTACCCCGGCGCGGCCGTCCTCGCCGTGTCCGGCGCGCTGCGCGGCGGCGCCGGTGCCGTGCGGTACGTCGGGCCCGCCGGGGACGCCGTCCTCGCCCGCTTCCCGGAGACGCTGGTATCCGACCAGGGCCCCGCCCGCGCGGGGCGCGTCCAGGCGTGGGTCGTGGGGCCCGGCGCCGGGGACGACGCCAAGACCGTCGCCGAGGTCCTCGCGGCCGACGTGCCCGTCCTCGTCGACGCGGACGGGCTGCGCCTCGCCGACCGCGACGCCGTACGCGCCCGTACGGCGCCCACCCTCATGACCCCGCACGCGGGTGAGGCCGCCGCGCTGCTCGGCACGGCCCGCGAGGAGGTCGAGGCGGCGCGGCTCGACGCCGTCCGCGAACTGGCCGCGCGCTACGGGGCGACCGTCCTGCTCAAGGGCTCCACCACGCTGGTGGCGGCCGACGGCGGCGGCGCCGTGCGCGTCAACCCCACCGGCACCCCCTGGCTCGCCACCGCGGGCAGCGGCGACGTGCTCTCCGGGCTGGCCGGTTCGCTGCTCGCCGCCGGACTGTCCGCCCTCGACGCGGGCAGCGCGGGCGCCTACCTGCACGGCCTCGCGGGCCGCTTCGCGGCCGACGGGGCACCGGTGGGCGCGCACGACGTGGCCGCCCTGATCCCGGCGGCGTGGCGGGACGTCGGAGCCTGACCGACGAACCGCCGTGCGCCGTACGGTCCTGACCCCGCGCCCCGTCCGGAGCGTGCCCCGCCCCGGCCTACCGCACCGTGAACGTCGGCGAGGTGCCCGTGATCGGGGTGACCGTGCCCAGGAGGTTCCTCGCGTCGCCGTGGTACACGATCCGGTAGACGCCGGAGGGCGTGCCCCGGGGGATGTCCCAGGTGATGGTGATCCTGGAGGCGGCGACGCCGTCCCGCTCCCAGTGGAACTTCGTCGCCCAGTCGCCGTCGTCCGCGACCCGCTGCCAGGCGCCGGTGCCGTCGGTGGCCCTGCGCTGGATCTCCAGGTAGGTCTCGCCGCGGTGGAGGTCGTTGCCGGGGTGGGCGCCCGCGAAGGCGACGACTGCCTGGTCACCGGCGCTGTAGGTGCCCAGCGGCTTGACCAGCACGTCCCCGAAGGACTTGAAGGAGGGCGGCGCGTCCAGCACCACCCCCGGCTGCAGGGAGAGGACCTTGCCGGACAGGTCCGGTGCCTCGGGGCCGAGCGGCGGGTGCGTGCCGTCCCGCAGCGCGGTCGCCAGGCCCGCCGCGGTCTGCTGCAGCGCCGGGAGCTGCCAGCGGCCGAAGAGGGTGCTGCCGCCCTCGTACTGCTGCGCGTCGTACTCCTCGGGCGTCGTCAGGTAGTGGAAGTAGGAGTTGGCGTACCCGGCGACCAGCACGTCGTCGAGGTCCGCGCCGACGATCCCGGCGACCGTGCGCCGCAGCCGCAGTCCCGCGCAGATGGTGACCTCGCCCGGGATGCCGATGAGGTACAGCGAGCCGATGCGCACCAGCATCACCGGCACCTGCTCCTGCACCCAGGGGTAGATCCGGTTCATCTCCCCGATGGGCACGAAGATGTCCTTCGGTGCCTGGGCCTCCTTCAGCTCCGGGGAGGCCTTGTAGATGACGGAGTCGGAGACGGCGTCCCAGAAGGGGTTCTCGCCCTCCTCGAAGCCGGGGAAGGCCGGCCCGTCCTCCACGCTTCCTGCGGCCATGGAGGCGCCGATGCACGGCTTGGAGGTCTTGTGGGTCTTCCCGTCGCCGGTGAACTCGGGCCGGACCGTGACGTCGGAGAGGTCGATGTAGACCAGCCGGGAGTCCACCGGCCCGGACAGCCGTGCGCCCTCCTGGTCCAGTTGCGCGGCGGCGGCCTCGAACTGCTTGAGCCCGCTCGCGTGGGTGTGGCCGAAGTCCCCGGGGGTGGTGGGCGGCTTCAGGTCGAGGTTGGGGGACATGTCGCCGCTGTTGGTCTGGGCGAACGCGGAGACGAAGGAGGGGGAGCCGTCGGCCAGGTAGTCGACGCCGTGGACCTCGCGCTCCCAGTGGTAGGCGGCGAAGCCCTTGTTGTCGGCGCTGATCAGCCGGTTGTCGCCGGACATGCTCGTGCCGTGCACCGGGAACCAGTTGACGGCGCCGACCGCCCGGCCCGCCCGCT
Organism: Streptomyces sp. NPDC008313; assembly: GCF_042956125.1. Taxonomy (NCBI): domain Bacteria; kingdom Bacillati; phylum Actinomycetota; class Actinomycetes; order Kitasatosporales; family Streptomycetaceae; genus Streptomyces; species Streptomyces sp. NPDC008313. The sequence goes on along the minus strand of NZ_JBIBFR010000001.1, from coordinate 491,462 downwards.
CGATCCGCAGAAGGGTGGTGTGCGGGTCCACGGCGTCCGGGAAGTGGTCGCGGTCGGCCCGTGGGTTGCGCTCGAACGCGACCCGGGAGCGGTTGGCGCTCGCGCCGGTCAGCGTCCCGTGGCTGAGGACCAGTTCGGACGGCGCCAGGTCGTCGTGGGCGCGCCGGGCGGCCTCGAAGAGACCGTCGGCCACGGCCTCGAAGGTCTTGCGGTGGAAGCCGAAGGTGGTCGCGTTGTAGAGCAGGTGGTGCGAGTAGCCGCCGGGGCCGGCGTGCGTGTGCGTGGCGGTGATCAGCACGTTCTGCTCGGTGTAGAGGTCGCCGTACCGGTCGGCGAGCCGCCGCAGCACGGCCTGGTGCACGCTCTCGAAGATCATCGGTGAGTCCGCGACGATCAGCAGCACGCGCCGGCCGCTGCCCCGGTCCACCACGACGAAGCCGCGGGCCCGCAGCCGGGTGTGCAGCCCGGCGGCCTGCTGGTCGAAGCGGCCGTAGCCCATCATGCCGACCTCGGCCACCTCGCCGGTGGCGTCGGCGACGCCCCGGCCGACGAGATAGCCGGAGCCGCCGTCCGCGGACGGCGTGCCGGTGGCGGCCGCCGCGGCGCGGACGGCCGGCGGGGCGACCGCCAGCCCCAGGCCGGTGAGGGCTCCCGCCCTCAGGACGGTGCGCCGACTGCGAACGGGGGGTTCCGCGGACATCTGCAGCTCCTCGACAGGGGTGGGGGGTGACGAACGCGCAGTGCTCCAGTCGAACTTGAATAAAATTCAGGTTCGGTGCAGCGCCATTGCTACACCGCCCGCCGAGGCCGTCGCAAGGGTTCTGCACCGCCGACGGCCGACGGGGAGCACGGCCGGCCGGCTACCGCGGGCCCCGCCGACGGGTGCCGTGGTCCCCGCCGACGGACGCCGGGGCCCCGCCGCCCGGCGCCTCTGGCCCCGTCGGACGGCGTCCGTGGCAGCGGTCACGGCCGGTCCGGGTGCCGCGGCTCTCTGAGACACTGAGGGCGCGATGAACGAGACAGCACCCCTGCGCGCCCGCGCCGAGATCGACCTGGCCGCCCTGCGCGCCAACGTACGGACCCTGCGCGCCCACGCGCCCGGCGCGGCCCTGATGGCCGTGGTCAAGTCCGAGGCGTACGGCCACGGGGCTGTTCCGTGCGCCCGCGCGGCTCTCGAGGCGGGCGCGACCTGGCTCGGCTGTGCCACGCCCGAGGAGGCCCTGGCCCTGCGCGCGGCGGGTCTGCCGGGCCGCGTCATGTGCTGGCTGTGGGTCCCCGGCGGTCCGTGGCGGGAGGCCGTCGAGGCCGGTATCGACGTGGGGATCAGCGGACTGTGGGCGCTGCGGGAGGCCGTCCGGGGTGCCCGGGAGGCGGGTCGCCCGGCCCGGGTGCAGCTGAAGGCGGACACCGGCCTCGGCCGCAACGGCTGCCAGCCCGCCGACTGGGCCGAGCTGGTCGGTGAGGCCCTGCGCGCCGAGCGGGAGGGCCTGGTCCGGGTGACCGGCCTCTGGTCGCACTTCGCCTGCGCCGACGAGCCGGGCCACCCCTCGATCGAGGCGCAGCTGGCCCGCTTCCGCGAGATGGTGGCGTACGCGGAGCAGCGGGGCGTGCGCCCGGAGGTGCGGCACATCGCCAACTCGCCAGCCACGCTGACCCTGCCCGGGAGCCACTTCGACCTCGTCCGTACGGGCATCGCGATGTACGGCATCTCGCCGAGCCCGGAGATCGGCACCCCGGCGGACCTCGGACTGCGCCCGGTGATGACACTGAGCGCGTCCCTCGCCCTGGTGAAGCACGTCCCCGGCGGCCACGGCGTCAGCTACGGGCACCACTACGTCACCCCCGGCGACACGACCCTCGGCCTGATTCCGGTCGGTTACGCGGACGGCATCCCGCGCCACGCCTCCGGCACCGGCCCGGTGCTGGTCGGCGGCAAGCTGCGCACGGCCGCCGGCCGGATCGCCATGGACCAGTTCGTCGTCGACCTCGGCGGGGACGAGCCCCCGGCCGGCGCCGAGGCGGTCCTGTTCGGACCCGGCGACCGGGGGGAGCCGACCGCCGAGGACTGGGCCCGGGCGACGGGCACGATCGCGTACGAGATCGTCACCCGCATCGGAACCCGCGTGCCCCGCGTGCACGTCGACACGAGTGACACCGGCGACGGCACGGGTAACAGCGGGTAGCCGGGGCACCGTGGGCACAGGAGTAGGCACAGGCGCAGGGCAGGCCCGGAGGGCCGGGATCCGGTGAGGAGGAGCCGTACGTGAGCGAGAGCAGCGCGGACGCCGTGGAGGCCGTCGCGGACGCGGCGGCCGCCGTCGTCTCGGCCGCCTCCCCGGGCAACTGGCGCAGGGCCGGTCTCGCGGGCGCGACGATAGGCGTGGTCGCCGCGGGCGCCGCCGCCGGTGTCGCGCTGGAGCGGCTCACCGTCGGCCGGGGCATGCGGCGCAGGGCCCGGCTCGCCCTCGACGCGACCGGTCCGTACGGAGCGCTGCGGGGCACCCCCGGCAAGGCGTACGCGGCCGACGGCACCGAGCTGTACTACGAGGTCGACGAGGTCGAGGCGGACGCCAAGCTCGCCACGCGCCGCCGCCGGCTGTTCGGCCGCAAGGCGCCCGCCCCGGTCACCGTCGTCTTCAGCCACGGCTACTGCCTCAGCCAGGACTCCTGGCACTTCCAGCGGGCCGCGCTGCGGGGCGTCGTCCGCACGGTCCACTGGGACCAGCGCAGTCACGGCCGCTCCGGGCGGGGCGTGGACCAGCTGCGCGAGGGCACGCCGGTCTCCATCGACGAGCTGGGCAGCGATCTGAAGGCGGTCATCGACGCGGCGGTGCCCGAGGGTCCCGTCGTGCTGGTCGGCCACTCCATGGGCGGCATGACGGTCATGGCCCTCGCCGACGCGTATCCGGAGCTGATCCGCGACCGGGTCGTCGGTGTCGCTCTCGTCGGTACGTCCTCGGGGCGGCTCGGCGAGGTCAACTTCGGGTTGCCCGTCGCCGGGGTCAACGCGGTGCGGCGGGTGCTCCCCGGTGTGCTGAACGCGCTCGGCCGGCGGGCGGAGCTGGTGGAGCGGGGGCGGCGGGCGACGGCCGATCTGTTCGCGGGGGTCGTCAAGCGGTACTCGTTCGCGTCGAGGGACGTCGATCCCGCGATCGAGCGATTCGCCGAGCGGATGATCGAGGGGACGCCGATCGACGTGGTCGCCGAGTTCTACCCGGCGTTCACCGAGCACGACAAGACCGAGGCACTGGGCCGCTTCGTGGGGCTGCCGGTGCTCGTCCTGGCCGGGGTCAAGGACCTGGTGACGCCCAGCGAGCACAGCGAGGCGATCGCCGGCCTGCTGCCGGACGCGGAACTGGTGCTCGTACCGGACGCCGGGCACCTGGTGATGCTGGAGCACCCCGAGGTGGTCACGGACCGTCTCGCCGACCTCCTCACCCGGGTCGGCGCGGTCCCGGCAGGCACTACCGTGGGTGGCTATGGAAGCACCAGCAGCACCGCGCGACCCGGCTGAGCCGACCGGACCCACCGGGGCCACCGAGGCGACCGGAACCACCGGAGTGACAGGGCCGGCCGCCGGGGACAGCGCACAGATCACCGTCGACTCGCCCGAGCGGATGCGGGAGCTGGGCCTCCGGCTGGCCGGGCTGCTGCGCGCCGGCGACCTCGTGATGCTCAACGGCGAGCTCGGCGCCGGCAAGACGACGCTCACGCGCGGCCTAGGCGAGGGCCTGGGCGTGCGCGGGGCGGTCACGTCACCGACGTTCGTCATCGCCCGCGTGCACCCGTCCCTCGGCCAGGGGCCGCCCCTGGTCCACGTGGACGCGTACCGCCTCGGCGGCGGGCTGGACGAGATGGAGGACCTCGACCTCGACGTCTCGCTGCCCGACTCGGTCGTCGTCGTCGAGTGGGGCGAGGGCAAGGTCGAGGACCTGACCGACGACCGGCTGCACGTGGTCATCCACCGCGCGGTCGGCGACACGACGGACGAGGTCCGCCACGTCACGCTGACCGGGCACGGCGACCGCTGGACTGCGGCGGACCTGGGCGCGCTGGACCGCTGACGGTTCCGGTGCCGTGGGCACGCCGGGCCGCTGACGGTTCCGGTGCGGTGAACGTTCCGACAAGTCGTCGGCAACGTGTTGCTTTCGGTGCGCCGGGCGTGGTCACATGGATGCCAGCTCGTAGTTAGGTCTACCTAACCACGCTTGCCCCCGCGGCCCCAGGAGGCGTCCATGCCGGCTTCAGAACGAGACGAGGCGCCGCGGCGCGTGGTGTCCGGAGTGCCGATGCGGGAGCTTCTGGCGTCGTGCGCGGCGGCCGCCGCCCTCTCCACGCCCCCGCCCCCGCCGGGCGTCGAGCGCACGGCGGCCGGCCGGCCGGGCCCCGGGACCCCCCGGACCGCGGCGGCGCCCACGGCACGGCAGCGCCGCGAGGCCGCGTGAACAACCCCGCGGCTCAGGTCAATACGCCTAGCCGGTGACGACGACCTTCTTGCCGATCGTGGCGAAGCCCCACATCGCGGCGCCGTTCTTGCGGGACTCGCGGATGCCGCCCAGCTTCTTCGTCGAGTCCGGCGGCGGGGTGGAGCCGTCGACCGCGGCGCTGAAGCCGATGGAGACGCCGTCGGTGGTGGCGAAGCGGACCACGTGCTCGACCGGGTTGCCGTCGGAGCCGGTGACGGAGTTGGAGCGGGAGGTCACCGTGTACGAGGCGGGGGCGGGGTCGACCGTGCCCGGCGTCACCTTGAACGTGCGGTCCACCGCGCCGTCCGCGCCGACCAGCCAGACGCGGTCGGCGGACAGCGAGTAGACGACCCGCTCACCGCTGCCCGACCCGTCGGGCAGCGCCTTCGGGCCGGCCTTCCCCTTGTCCTTGGGAGCCTTCGGCGCCACGGTGCTCCCGGACGACGGGGCGTGCGGCTTGCCGAGGTCGTCGGGCGCGCTGGCCGACGCCTGGTAGGCGAGGAAGCCGACTGCGGCGACGGCCGCCGCGGTGAGCCCGGCCACGATTCCCGAGCTGCTCCTAGCCACCTTGTGTGTCCACCTTTCGTGCCCATTTCCGCGGACCCCGTGAGGTCGCGGAACCTCTGCTCCGTGACCGTAGCAGCCGCCGTCGTACCGCCCGGGGCGGCCGTGCCCCGGGCGCGGGAGCCGTAGGCTGTTCGCGTGCTCTTGCTCGCTCTGGATACCGCCACCCCCGCCGTCACCGTCGCCCTGCACGACGGCACGTCCGTCGTCGCCGAGTCGAGCCAGGTGGACGCGCGCCGGCACGGGGAACTGCTGCTGCCCGCCGTCGACCGGGTGCTCGCCGAGGCCGGCACCCGCCTCGACGCCGTCACCGGCGTCGTCGTCGGCGTCGGCCCCGGCCCGTACACCGGGCTGCGCGTCGGCCTGATGACCGCCGACACCTTCGGTCTCGCCCTCGGGGTGCCCGTGCACGGCCTGTGCACCCTCGACGGCCTCGCCCACGCCTCGGGTCTCGACGAACCCTTCGTCGTCGCCACGGACGCGCGGCGCAAGGAGGTCTACTGGGCGCGCTACGACAACGCCCGTACGCGCGTCACCGAACCCGCCGTGGACCGCCCGGCCGAACTGCCCGCCGACGTCACCGCCCTGCCGGCCGTCGGCGCCGGCGCGCTGCTCTACCCCGGCACCTTCCGCGACGCCCGCGACCCCGAGCACGTCTCGGCGGGCGCGCTGGCCTCCCTGGCCGCCGAGCGCCTCGCCGCCGGCGAGGAACTGCCCGCGCCCCGGCCGCTCTACCTGCGCAGGCCCGACGCGCAGGTCCCGAAGAACTACAAGGTGGTCACCCCCAAGTGACGGAGCCCCCGACCGATCCCGCGGCGCCCCCGGCCGAGCCCGTGCTGCGCGAGATGCGCTGGTGGGACATCGATCCCGTACTGGAGCTGGAGAAGGACCTCTTCCCCGAGGACGCCTGGTCCCGGGGGATGTTCTGGTCCGAGCTCGCCCACGCCCGCGGCCCCGAGGCGACCCGCCGGTACGTCGTCGCCGAGTCCCCCGGGCACCGGATCGTCGCCTACGGCGGCCTCGCCGCCGCCGGTGACATCGGCGACGTGCAGACCATCGCCGTCGCCCGCGGCCAGTGGGGAACCGGGCTCGGCGCGCGGCTGCTGACGGAGCTGCTGCGCGCGGCGACCGCGTTCGAGTGCGCCGAGGTGATGCTCGAGTGCCGGGTCGACAACGTCCGCGCCCAGAAGCTGTACGAGCGCTTCGGCTTCGAGCCCATCGGCTTCCGCCGCGGCTACTACCAGCCGGGGAACATCGACGCCCTGGTGATGCGCCTCCAAGACCCCTCCGCCTCCGTACAAGGAACCGAGATCCATGGCTGACTCCCGCGACGAGCCTCTCGTACTGGGCATCGAGACCTCCTGCGACGAGACCGGTGTCGGCATCGTCCGGGGCACCACCCTGCTCGCGGACGCGATCGCGTCCAGCGTCGACGAGCACGCCCGCTTCGGCGGTGTCGTCCCGGAGGTCGCCAGCCGCGCCCACCTGGAGGCGATGGTCCCCACCATCGAGCGTGCCCTCAAGGAGGCCGGGGTCAGCGCCCGCGACCTCGACGGGATCGCCGTGACCGCCGGTCCCGGGCTCGCGGGGGCGCTCCTCGTCGGTGTCTCGGCCGCGAAGGCGTACGCGTACGCCCTCGGCAAGCCGCTGTACGGCGTCAACCATCTGGCCTCGCACATCTGTGTGGACCAGCTGGAGCACGGCGCGCTGCCCGAGCCGACGATGGCGCTGCTCGTCTCCGGCGGCCACTCCTCGCTGCTGCTGTCGACGGACATCACCTCCGACGTGCGGCCGATGGGCGCGACCATCGACGACGCGGCCGGCGAGGCCTTCGACAAGGTGGCCCGCGTGCTGAACCTCGGCTTCCCCGGCGGCCCGGTCATCGACCGGTACGCGAAGGAGGGCGACCCGAACGCGATCGCGTTCCCGCGCGGGCTCACCGGGCCGCGCGACGCCGCGTACGACTTCTCCTTCTCGGGGCTGAAGACCGCCGTCGCCCGCTGGATCGAGGCCAGGCGCGCGGCCGGCGAGGACGTACCGGTCCGGGACGTCTCCGCGTCCTTCCAGGAGGCGGTGGTGGACGTGCTGACCCGCAAGGCGGTCCGCGCCTGCAAGGACGAGGGCGTCGACCATCTGATGATCGGCGGCGGTGTGGCCGCCAACTCCCGGCTGCGCGCGCTCGCCCTGGAGCGGTGCGAGGCCGCCGGGATCCGGCTGCGGGTGCCGCGCCCCAAGCTGTGCACGGACAACGGCGCGATGGTCGCCGCGCTCGGCGCGGAGATGGTGTCCCGGGGCCGCGCCGCCTCCGACTGGGACCTGTCGGCGGACTCCTCGCTGCCGGTCACGGACCCGCACGTGCCGGGCACGGCGCACGCGCACGGCCACGGCCACGACCACGTGCACGAGGTCAGCAAGGAGAACCTCTACTCGTGACCGTCGCGCTGATGTGGGAGGCCCGCGCCGTCGCCGGACGGGGCGGGGACCTGCTCGACTGGGTGCGTGCGCAGGAGCTGCCGGGGCGGCCCCTGCGCCGGGAGGTCCTGCGCGCGCCGCAGGACCGGGTCCTGGTGATCACCTGGTGGGACGCGGCGTACGACGCCGAGCTGCCCGAGCTCCCCGAGCCGGACGGGGAGCTGGTGACGCGGGCCGTGCACCGCTGGCGTTTCGAGTCGGTCTCCGGCTGACCGGACGCCTTGGGGCCCCTCGTCCGGACCGGGCCGGGCTCGCGGGGCCCGATCCGGACGGAAGACCCCGGGTCAGTCCGCCGGCGCCACCTCGGTGACCTCGGCCGCGCAGAGCAGCTCGCGGTCCGTGCCCACGCTCCGCTCCGGGCCGGTGAGCGTCAGCCGGGTCGTGTGCAGCGTCCGCGCGCTGGAGTAGCCCAGCCGCAGTTCCAGGGCGCCCGGCTCGACGACGCGGTGTCCGGCGCGGCCGGTGAACGCGGAGAGGTCACCGTGGAAGCGGAAGCTGACACGCCGTGCCTGGCCGGGGGCGAGTTCGAGCCGCTGGTAGCCGATCAGCCGGACGTCGGGCCGGGTCACCTGGGCGACCGGGTCGTGCAGGTAGAGCTGGACCACCTCGGCGCCCTCACGCGTGCCGGTGTTGCGGACGGTGACAGCGATGTCGTGCGTGCCGTCCGTGGCCGTCTCGGCCTCGGACGCGGTGAAGTCGTCCCAGACGAACGTCGTGTACGACTCGCCGTGCCCGAAGGGGTACAGCGGGGTCGGGTCCAGATTGCTGACCTCGCCGACCAGGCCCAGCGGCGGCTGGAGGTACGTCCACGGCTGGCCGCCCGGCTCGCGGGGAACGCTCACGGGCAGCCGGCCCGACGGGTTGACCCGGCCGCTGAGCACGCCGGAGACGGCCGGGCCGCCCTCCTCGCCGGGGAAGAACGCCTGCACGGTGGCCGCGAGGCGGCCGTCCCAGCGGCCGAGCGCGTACGGGCGGCCGGTGAGCAGCACGAGGACGACGGGTGTGCCGGTCGCGGTCAGCGCGTCGAGGAGCTCCGCCTGGACGCCGGGCAGGCTCAGGTCGGCGGCGTCGCAGCCCTCGCCGGAGGAGCCGCGGCCGAAGAGGCCGGCGCGGTCGCCGAGGACGGCGACGCAGACGTCCGCCTCGGTGGCGCGGGCCACGGCCTCGGCGAAGCCGGAGGTGTCGTCGCCGGTGGTGTCGCAGCCCTCGGCGTGGGTGAGCTTCGCGTCGGGGAGTTCCGTGCGCAGGGACTCCCACAGGGTGGGGATCTCGATGCCGACGGGGTGGTCGGGGTGGTTCGGGCCGACGTGCGAGGGAAACGAGTAGCAGCCGAGCATGGCCAGGGGGTCGTGGGAGCGGGGACCCACGACGGCGATTCTCGTGTCCGGGGCGAGGGGGAGCGCGCCGGTGGGGTTGGCCAGCAGGACGACGGACGCCTCCGCGATACGGCGGGCGAGGTCGCGGTTGCCCCGCGAGTCCAGGTCGATGGTCTCGGCGGCCGGGGAGGCCGCGCCGTCCAGCAGGCCCAGTTCGCACTTCTGGATCAGGACCCGGCGGGCCGCCGTGTCCACCAGGGACTCGGGTATCCCCCCGGCCCGGACGGCCGAGGTCAGCGCTTCTCCGTAGCACCGCAGCGTCGGGAGCTCGACGTCGATGCCGGCCGCGAGGGCGGCGTGGGCCGCGCCGGCGGGGCTGTCGGCGACCTTGTGGAGGGTTTCCAGGAAGCCGATGCCGAAGTAGTCGGAGACGACCGTGCCGGTGAAGCCCCACCGGTCGCGCAGGAGTCCGGTCAGCAGGGCCGGGTCGGCCGACGCGGGGACGCCGTCGGTCTCGTTGTACGCGGCCATCACCGAGCGGGCGCCGCCCTCGCGCAGGGCCAGCTCGAACGGGGGCAGGGTCACGTCGGCGAACTCGCGCACGCCCGCGCGCACGGGCGCCAGGTTGCGGGCGCCCGCCGAGGACGCGTACCCGGCGAAGTGCTTGAGGGTGGCGATGATCCCGGCGGACTCCAGGCCCCGCACGTACGCCGTGCCGATCGTGCCGACCAGGTACGGGTCCTCGCCGATGGTCTCCTCGACGCGGCCCCAGCGCAGATCGCGTACGACGTCGAGGACCGGGGCGAGACCCTGGTGGACGCCGACGGAGGCGAGGTCGTGGCCGATGCGGCGGGCCATCTCCTCGACGAGTGACGGGTCGAAGGTTGCGCCCCAGGCGAGGGGCACCGGGTACGCGGTGGCGCCCCAGGCGGTGAAGCCCGCGAGGCACTCCTCGTGGGCGATGGCCGGGATGCCGAAGCGGCTCGACTCGGCGATCTGCTGCTGGGCGCGGGCCAGGGCCATCGCGCCGAGCGCCGGCTCCACCGGGGCGGTGCCGAAGGAGCGGGTGATCTGGCCGAGACCGCGGGTGATCACCTCGTCCCAGGCATGGGTCTCCGTCATGTCGTGCTGGTGGGGGGCGACGCCGCCGCCGTCGGTGGCGGCGCCCACCCAGATGCCGTACAGCTGGGCCGTCTTCTCCTCCAGGGTCATCCGGCCGAGGAGGTCCTCGACGCGGACGTCGGCGGGCAGGGACGTGTCGCGCCAGGGGGTGGTGCTCATGGGACTCCTGTCGTGTTCGGGGGGCACGGTGGTCGTGCGCGGGTGGCGCGGGTTCACTTGCCGCCGACGCCCATCAGTCCGCCGACGAGGGCGCGCCGGGCGACCAGGTAGACGGCGAAGATGGGGATGCCGGAGAGGACGACCGAGGCGAGCAGGGCGGGGATGTTGACGCCGAACTGGCTCACGTAGTTGAAGAGTCCGAGGGTGAGGACACGGGGTCCGTCGGACTGGGTGAAGATCAGCGGGAAGAGGAAGCCGTTCCAGGCCTGCAGCGCCGCGTAGATGGTGACGGTGCTGATGCCGCCCTTGGCCATCGGGATGGTCAGCTTGAACATCATCCGCAGCGGGGAGGCGCCGTCCAGGGCCATCGCCTCGTACAGCTCCTCCGAGACGTCCCGCAGGGTGCCGACGAGGATCAGCACGGAGACCGGCATCGCGAAGGCGGCGGTCGGCAGGATGACGGCGAGCAGGCTGTCGTACAGGTCGAGTTTCGAGATCAGCAGATAGAGCGGGACGACGACGGCCTGGGCCGGGATCGCGACGCCGAGCAGGAACATCCGGAAGGCCAGCCCCGACCAGCGGTTGCGGGCGCGTACGGCGACGTAGGCGAGGGGCAGCGCCAGAACCAGGACGATCGCGACGACGGCGGCCGCGACGATCGACGTGTTGGCGAGCAGATGCCCGAAGCCGCTGTGCAGCACGGTGTTGTAGTTGTCGAGGGTCGGGTCCGTGGGCGGCCGCAGCGGGTTGGCGGTGAGCGCCTTGTCCTGGGTGGTGAGCGAGGCCGACAGCATCGCGTACACCGGGACGATGACGACGAGCAGCCACAGGAACGAGGCGATGCCCGCGACCGGGTTGGCGCGCCGGGACCAGTGCCGGCGGGGGCGGGGGGCCGGGGGGCCCGGCCGCTGGCCGGTCTTCACCGGACGCGACCGCAGTGTGGCGTGTGACACTCCGTCACATCCCTTCGCGCGCGCTGCGCATGGAGGCGAAGCCGGTCAGCCGGACCAGGATCAGCGACAGGCCGGTGGCGACGACCACCAGGAACGACGCGATGGCGCTGGCGTAGCCGAAGTCGTAGCTCTTGAAGCCGGCCTCGTACATCAGGTAGGGCAGGATCGCGGTGTCGGTGCCCGGGCCGCCCTTGGTGAGGATGAGGACGGTCTCGAAGTAGGTGAGCGAGCCGACGACCATCAGCACGGTCGACGTGGTGATGGTGTGCCGCAGCTGGGGCAGGGTGATCGAGAAGAACTGCCGGGTCTGGCTCGCGCCGTCGATGGCCGCCGCCTGGTACAGCACCTCGGGGATCTGCCGTGCACCGCCCTGGTAGATCAGGGTGTGGAAGGGGATGAACTGCCAGCCGCCGACGAAGACGATCGCCAGGAACGCGCCGCTGGACGAGCCGAGGATGTTCTCCCGGATGATGCCGAAGTTCGGGTCGAGCAGCGCGTAGTAGAGGAGCGCGATCGCCGTCGAGGACAGCAGGAACGGCACGAAGAAGATGGCGGACAGGATGGCCCTGTTGCGCTGCCGGCCCGCCGCCCAGACTCCGAGCAGGAGGGCCACGAACGTCTGGAAGGCCCAGCTGACGACGGTCAGCAGGACGGTCACCCACAGGGACTGGACCATCCGGTCGTCGTCGATCAGCTTCTTCCAGTTGTCGAGGCCGACGTACCGCGGATCGCTCAGGCCGTCCCACTCCGTGAAGGAGAGGTAGAAGGCCAGAAGCATCGGGACGACGGCGAAGAACGCGAAGTAGAGGACTGCGGGCAGGGCCCAGGCGGCGTTCGGCCGCCCGACCCCCACCTTCCCCGCCACACGCCTCCGTCGTACGGAGGCGGTGGCGGGGCCCTGCTTGACGGGAGCGGTGGTGCTCACTTCAGCCCCTTCAGCGCACCCACGAAGCGGGCGGGCGTCGACTTCCCGACGAACAGCTTGTTGATCTCGGTGAGCATGGGTGTGGAGACGTCAGGGTCGACGGCCTGGTCCCAGCTGAGCGTGAACGCGGGCGCCTTCTGGACCATCTCGTACTGGAACTTGGCGAACTCCGGGTTGGGGGAGGCGTCGAGCAGCTTCGCCGCGTTGGCGGTCGTCGGGACGTCTCCGTTGGCGACGAGGGCCTTCGCGTACTCCTCCGAGGCGCAGGTCCTGAGGAACGCGATGGCGGCGTCCTTGTTCTTCGTGCGGGAGTTCACCGACCAGTAGTTGGTGGGGTTGCCGACGACGTTGCGGATGTCGCCGGCGCCGCCCTCGACGGTCGGGAACGCGCACCAGCCCATGTCCTTCTTGGCGAAGTCCGGGAACTTGCCGAGCTGCGTCGAGTACTCCCAGGAGCCCATCAGGTGCATCGCGGCCCTGCCCTTGGCGAAGACCGCCGGGGCGCCGGCGTTGTTGTACCCGACCGAGCTGTACTTGGAGCCGAAGGCGCCGTCGTCGATGAGGTCCCGGACGGTCTGGGCGGCCTTGAGGACGGCCGGGTCGCCCCAGCCGGAGGCGTCACCGTTCTGGATCTTCCGGAAGACCTCCGGTCCGCCGATGCGGTCGACCAGGTACTCCAGCCACATCAGCTCGGTCCAGGTGTCCGCGCCGCCGAGCGCGAACGGGGTGATCTTCGCCTTCTTGAGCTTGGCGTTGTTGTCCAGCAGCTGGTCCCAGGTGGTGGGCGGCTGCAGCTTGTGCTCGGCGAAGAGCGTCTTGTTGTAGAACAGGATCACGGGCTGCATACCGCGCATCGGTATGCCGTAGTGGCGGCCGCCGAGGTCGCCCGCCGAGAGCACGGACGGCAGGAAGCCGTTCGCCAGGACCGAGTCGACCTTGATGGTGTCCGTCAGGTCGACGAGCCTCTTCGCCTCCTGGTAGGCCTTGATCGAGCCGCCGCCCCAGTTGAAGAAGAGGTCGGGGGCGCTGGGCGAGCCCATCGCGGTGCGCAGCTTGGTGGGGTAGTCGGAGCCGGGGATCTTCTCCAGCTTGATGTCGCCCTTGGCCTTCTTGGACGCGGCGGACTTGTTGAACCGGTTGACCGCGGCCGTCTGCACCTTGACCGCGTCGTCACCCCACACGAACGCGGTGAGTTCGGATCCGCCGTCCGAACCGCTGTCGCCGGAGCCGCAGGCGGTGAGCCCGGCGGAGAGCAGGGTGGTGGCACCGGCGCCGAGGACCCAGCGTCTGCTGTAGGACTCCATGTGGCAAGCACCTTTCGCGAATGTTTCGAGTAATACTTCGAATGTTCCGGGAACCTAGGGTGCCGAGGGGGGTTCGTCAAGGGGGTGCGCAGGGATACGATCGCGGCCATGAGTCCTTCCCAAGCACAGCCCGCCAGTCGGCCCGGCAGGGCTTCCGCACAGACGGCGACGCTCGCGGAGATCGCCCGCGAGGCCGGTGTCTCGGCTCCGACTGTTTCGAAGGTGCTCAACGGCAGAGCCGACGTCGCCCCGGCGACCCGCACCCGGGTCGAGGAGCTGCTGCGCGCGTACGGCTACCGGCGCCGCAGGGCCGAGGCGAGCCGTTCGCCCCTGATCGACCTGGTCTTCCACGAGCTGGAGAGCGCCTGGGCGATGGAGGTGATCCGGGGCGTCGAGAACGTGGCCCGGGACGAGGGGCTGAGCGTCGTCCTGTCCGAGAGCGCCGGCCGGCTGACACCGGGGCGCAGCTGGGCCGACCAGGTCGCCGCCCGCCGGCCGCACGGCGTGATCCTCGTGCTGTCCGGGCTCGACGAGTCTCAGCGGGCACTGCTGACCAGCCGGTCGATCCCCTTCGTCGTCATGGACCCGGCGGGCGACCCCGGCGACAACGTGCCGTCCATCGGCGCCACCAACTGGCAGGGCGGCCTCGCCGCCACCCGCCATCTCGTCGAGCTGGGCCACACCCGGATCGGGGCGATCAGCGGACCGTCGCGGATGATGTGCAGCCGCGCCCGCGTCGACGGCTACCGGGCCGCGCTGGAGACGGCCGGGCTGCCGGTCGACCCCGCGCTGATCCGCGCGGGCGACTTCCACCACGAGACCGGCTACCGCGCGGGCCTCGAACTCCTGGGCGCCCCCGACCGGCCCACCGCCGTCTTCGCCGGGAACGACCTCCAGGCCCTCGGCCTCTACGAGGCGGCGCGCGAGCTCGGACTGCGGATCCCGGAGGACCTGAGCGTCGTCGGCTTCGACGACCTGCCGATCGCCCGCTGGGTGGGGCCGCCGCTGACGACCGTGCGGCAGCCGCTGACGGAGATGGCGGAGGCGGCGGCCCGGCTGGTGCTGCAGCTCGGCAACGAGGACGGCGCCTCCGTGGCGACACGCGTGGAACTGGCCACCAGCCTGGTGGAGCGCAGCAGCACGGGGGCACCGCCGCCGCACCCCGCCGGATGAGCGGCCACCCGGACAGGCGTTCGCCGGGCCGGACGCCGACGTGCCGGACGGCCGGGGTGCCGACGGCGGGCCGGGTGCCGGCGGCGGCGCGGTGGCAGACGGGGCCCGTCGGACCTGTGAGGTGCGTGCGGCGTATTGACGGGCCGGGCCCGGACCCCCACACTCCTGCGAAGTCAATCGGCTGAAACGCCGAAACTTTCGGAGTTCTCGGAGGTACCCCCGCAATGAGATCCTCCTTACATCCCCGCCCCGCCCGCCGCCCCCGCCCACGCTCCCGGACGCGCTCCCGGCTGGTCGCCCTGTTCACGGGCGTCGCCGCCGTCGGCGTCCTGCTCGCGGCCGGCACGACGGCACGCGCCGCCGACGCCCCGCTGCGCGATCTCGCCGAGGCCAGGGGGAAGGTGATCGGCACCGCCGTCACCGGCTCGAAGCTCACCGGCACGTACGGCGACCTCGCGGGCGGTCAGTTCAACTCGCTCACGCCCGGCAACGCCATGAAGTGGGAGACCGTCGAGCCCAGCCGGGGCAGCTACGACTGGGGCGAGGCCGACCGGATCGTCGCCTTCGCGCAGGCCCACGACCAGCAGGTGCGCGGGCACACCCTGGTCTGGCACAGCCAGAACCCGGGCTGGCTGACCGACGGCAGCTGGACGGCCGACCAGCTGAGCACGCTGCTCCAGGACCACATCACCACCGAGGTGACCCGGTACAAGGGCGAACTGGCCGCCTGGGACGTGGTGAACGAGCCCTTCAACGAGGACGGCACCTACCGCACGTCCCTCTGGTACCAGGGGCTCGGCTCCGACTACATCGCCCGGGCGCTCACCTGGGCCCACGCGGCCGACCCGGACGCCAAGCTCTACATCAACGACTACAACGTCGAGGGCGTCAACGCGAAGAGCACCGCTCTGTACGACCTGGTCAAGTCCCTCAAGGAGCGCGGCGTCCCGATCGACGGCGTCGGCCTCCAGGCCCATCTGATCCTCGGCCTGGTGCCGTCCACGCTCCAGCAGAACATCGAGCGGTTCGCGGCGCTCGGCGTCGACGTGGCGGTCACGGAGCTGGACATCCGGATGCAGCTCCCCTCCACCGACGCGAAGCTGGCCCAGCAGGCCGCCGACTACCGGGCCGTGATGAACGCCTGCGTCGCGGTGAGCCGGTGCGCCGGGGTCACCGTCTGGGGCTTCACCGACTCCGACTCCTGGATCCCCGACGTCTTCGACGGCTACGGCGCGGCGACCCCGTACGACGCGAACTACGTCCCGAAACCGGCGTACGGCGCGATCGCCACGGCGCTCGGCGGGACGTCGACCCCGCCGACGGGCGACTGCACGGCCGCGTACAGCGTCGCCAACGAGTGGAACACCGGATTCACGGGCCAGGTGACCATCAGCTGCTCCGGGGCGGCGCTGTCGTCGTGGAAGGTGAGCTGGGACTACGGCGCGGGCCAGCGGATCACCCAGGCGTGGAACGCGACATGTGCCCAGTCCGGTACAACCGTCACCTGCTCCAACGCGTCGTACAACGGGACGGTGCCGAGCGGCGGCTCGGTGACGTTCGGCTTCAACGGCACCTGGAGCGGGAGCAACCCGGTCCCGGCGGTGACGCTGGGCTGAGGCCCGTGGCGGCCGCCAGGCCGGGGTGACGGCGGGCTGCGACCTGGGCTTCGTCGGGCTTTGTCTGAGGAAACCCTGAGAAGTCTAAAATTTTGGGCAGGAAACCTGAGACAAGGCTTCTCCTCGTCATAAGTCCGACTTACGTTCTCCCTCGTGAGCGGAGAAAACGAACACGAGGACGAAAACGGGGGCGCCGCGAGACGCGGTGGCCGGCGGCGCGGGCTGGTGAAGGCCGCGGGGATCGCGCTCGCCGGCGTACTCGTCCTCTCCGCCGCGGGGGCGGGCTGGGCCTACTGGCACCTGAACCACAACATCAAGGGCGTCGACATCGACAGCGCGCTGGGCGACGACCGCCCGGCCAGGTCCGGGCCCACCTCCGCCACGCCGGAGGCGTCCGCCTCGGCGAGCCCGGCCCCGAGCACCGCGCTGAACATCCTCGTCCTCGGCTCCGACTCGCGCAGTGGCGCCGAGAACGCGAAGCTCGGCGGCGGCGACAGCGAGGGAGCCCGCTCGGACACGGCGATGGTCGTGCACATCGACGAGGGCCGCACGACGGCGACGGTCGTCAGCATCCCGCGCGACACCCTGGTCACCCGGCCGTCCTGTCCGACACCGTCCGGGGGGACGACGGCGGTGGCGTACAACGCGATGTATAACACCGCGTACTCGGTGGGCGGACCCGTCTGCGCGGTGAAGACGGTCGAGTCGATGACGGACGTCCGCATGGACCACTACCTGGAGATCGACTTCGCGGGCTTCGCCGACCTGGTGGACGCGCTCGGCGGTGTCACCGTCACCACGGACGAGGACATCGACGACGACCAGAGCCACCTCCACCTGAAGGCGGGCGAGCACCGGCTGGACGGCAGGAAGGCGCTGGCGCTGGCCCGCACCCGGCACGGCATAGGCGACGGCAGCGACCTCGGCCGCATAGGTCTGCAGCAGAAGCTGGTCAAGGCCCTGCTGGACCAGATCTCCGCCACGAACCTGCTCACGGACCCCGCCAGGCTCTACAAGGTCGCGGACGCGGTCACCGGCAGCCTCACCACCGACACCGGCCTCGACTCGCTCGGCGAACTCATGGACCTCGGCCGCAGCCTCAAGGACCTGCCGTCCGAGGCGGTCACGACCGTCATGATGCCGGTGGTCCAGGCCCCCTCGGACCCCAACAGGGTGGTGGCGGACGAGCCGGAGGCGGGCGACCTGTGGGCCTCGCTGAAGTAGCCCCACCGGAAGGGCTCCTATCCGGCGGGCCGGCCGAGGAGCATCGTCGGGGCGCCGGCCACGCGGGTCAGGAAGACGGTGAGCGCGCCCCTGCCGTGGGGCTTGGGCAGCGCCTTGCGGCGCAGTTCCTCCGGCTCGACCGCCGACCCGCGCTTCTTCACGGTCAGGACACCGATCTCGCGCTCCCGCAGCAGGACCCTCAGCCGCTTCACGTTGAAGGGGAGCAGGTCGGTGATCTCGTAGGCGGTCGCGTACGGGGTCGGGTGCAGGACGTCGGACGTCACGTACGCGATCGTCTCGTCCAGAAGTCCGCCGTCGAGCTCCTCGGCCGCCTCGGCGACCAGGTGGGCGCGGATGACGGCGCCGTCCGGCTCGTACAGATAGCGGCCGGGCGGGCGGACGCCGGGGTCGGGCAGCCCGCGCCCCCGCAGGACACGGGGGCCCGGCAGGAGGGTGGCCCGCACCAGTCCCGGTTCCGTGCCGAACCAGAGCACGGCCTCCTTCACGTCCCCGCCGTCCGAGATCCACTCGGCCTCCGCCTCGGCGGGGATCGCCTCGTGCGGGATGCCGGGTGCGATCTTCAGCGCGGCGAGCGGGGCCCCCAGGGCGGCCCCGGTGGCCCAGGACAGGGGCGGTGAGTACGCCTCCGGGTCGAAGATCCTTCCGCGTCCGCCGCGCCGCGCGGGGTCCACGAAGACCGCGTCGTACGCCGCCGTGTCGACCTCGGTGACATCCGCCTCGCGGACCTCGATCAGTTCACCGAGGCCGAGCGCGTCGGCG
The DNA here is from genome assembly GCF_042956125.1 of Streptomyces sp. NPDC008313. Lineage (NCBI taxonomy): Bacteria > Bacillati > Actinomycetota > Actinomycetes > Kitasatosporales > Streptomycetaceae > Streptomyces > Streptomyces sp. NPDC008313. The sequence goes on along the minus strand of NZ_JBIBFR010000001.1, from coordinate 473,388 downwards.
TTGGCCCGCGCGACCGCCGCCGTCAGCGGGTCCCGGTCGACGGCGAGGACCCGGATCCCGGCGCGGGCCAGCGCGATCGCGTCGCCGCCGATGCCGCAGCACAGGTCTGCGACGGACCGCACGCCGAGGTCGCGGAAGCGCTCGGCCCGGTGCGTCGCCACGGTCGTACGCGTCGACTGCTCGACCCCGTTCGGCGTGAAGAACATCCGCTCCGCGTCCTCGGCCCCGAACTTCGCCGCCGCCCGCTGCCGCAGCCGCGCCTGGCCGAGCGCCGCCGAGACGAGCTCGGCGGGATGCTCCCGGCGCAGCCGGGTCGCCACGGCCAGCTCCCGCGCCGGGTCGGTACCCCGCACCTCGTCGAGGAGGGCACGGCCCTCGGGGGTGAGCAGAGGGGCGAGGGAGACGTCGTTCACCGGGCCATTGTGGGCCACTGTGGGCCAGTCGGTGGATGGTGCGGGCGCGGTGGCGGTGTCGGCCCGGTGCGGCTGCCCTGGCCTGCGAGGATCCGGCGCCATGCGATCAGTACGACAAAATGAGGAAAACCGGTCGTCGGGTGGGGTGCGCACGGGGGCCGGACGGGGGACACGGGTGGGTACACGCGCACGGACCGGGGCGCGGGCCGGGGCGTCGACCGGGCCGCGGGCCGGATCGCGGCCGACCCGGACGAGGGCCGGGGCCGGGGCGCGGGTGCGGGCCGGGATCGTCGTGCTCGCCGCGGCCTCGCTCGCCGCCGGCTGCGGACAGGCCGGTACCGGAGCGGGGGCCGGGACGGGTACCGGCGCCGGCGACCGGAGGCTGGAGCAGCAGGCGCGGCCCGCACAGCCGGGCCAGCCCGCCGGGCACGCGCAGGGGCGGCCTCCGCTGAAGGCGCCGGCCGCCCGCGCCCTCGACTCGTACGCCACCGGACTGCACAGGTCGTACGCCGCCCGGGTCGCCGCCGCGAAACACTGGAAGCTGGCGAAGCTCCCCCTCGTCCCGCCCCCGCCCCCGGCGAAGAAGCCGGTCCTCACCACCCGCGAGGGCTTCGAGGTGGACGGGCACGAGGACGAGGACCTCCCGCCCGTCTTCACCACCGTCCCCACCGAGGACAAGGTCGTCTTCCTCACCATCGACGACGGCGCCGAGAAGGACCCGGCGTTCCTGCGGATGATGAGCGAGCTGAAGATCCCGTACACCGTCTTCCTCAGCGACTTCGCGGTGAAGGACGACTACGGCTACTTCCGCCGGATGCGCGACCGCGGTGTCGTACTGAACAACCACACCCTCCACCACCGCTACCTCCCGGCGCTCTCCTACAAGGAGCAGAAGCACGAGATCTGCGGCATGCAGGAGGTGATGAGGAAGCAGTTCGGCGAGCGCCCGGCGCTCTTCCGGCCGCCCTACGGCAACTACGACCGCGACACCCTGCGCGCCGCGAAGTCCTGCGGGGTGAAGGCGGCCCCGCTGTGGGACGAGGAGGTCTACGTCGACCACTGGGAGTACCGCGAGGACGACCGGGACCTGCACCCCGGCGACATCGTCCTCACCCACTTCCGGGGCCGCGGCGAGTGGGACGGCACGATGCCCGACATGGTCCGGCGCTTCCTGAAGAAGGTCACGGACAAGGGGTACGCGGTGGCGCGGCTGGAGGACTACCTGTGACCTCGCGGACGCGCGCCCCGCTCGCGCTCGTGCTCGCGTCCGTGCTGCTCGCCGGGCTCGTCGGCTGCGCCCAGTCCGTCGATCCGATCGAACGGCTGGGCAAGAAGGCGGCGCAGCGGGTGCGGACGCCGGAGCCGGACGCGGTGAGCTACGGCCGCTGGGGACTCGCGGGACCACTGGCGCCGCCGCCGAGACCGCCCGCCCGGCCCGCCGTCCGCGTCGGGCGCCGCGGGCTGCCCCCGGTCGTCGACCGGGTGCCGACCCGCGAACGGGTCGTCTTCCTCACGTACGGTGACGGCGCCGAGCGCGACCCGCGCTTCACGGAGATGGTGCGGGAACTGCGGCTGCCGGTCACGCTCTTCCTCACCGACCGGGTCGCGGGCCCCGGATACGGACAGCTGGCGCGGCTGCGGTCGGCCGGCGCGAGCGTCGAGAACAACACCCTGGACCACACCTCGTTGCGGGGACTGCCGTACGCGGGCCAGCGCGCGGAGATCTGCGGCCAGCAGGAGAAGCTGAGGCAGCGCTTCGGAGTCCGCCCCCGGCTGCTGCGCCCCCCGTACGGCACCTACGACGAGACGACGCTCCGGGCCGCCGCCGACTGCGGCGTCGACGCCCTGGTCCTGTGGCGCGACCCCCACCGCCTCCACCCCGGCGACATCATCCGCCACCACCCCACTCCCCGGCTCCTCCACCACATCCAGCGACAGGGCTTCACGGTGGCCCGCCTGGAGGACTACCTGTAGGGGAGGTTTCCAGCCCGTCCGGCGTCTGAGGACGAGGCCGTCAGGCCGATACGGGGGCCCGGGGGCAGCGCCTCCGAGACGCCCACACCCGCCCCGGGTGACGAAAAACCCACGCCGCGCCGCAGGCGATTGGCACTCCGCTTGACCGAGTGCTAATCGCGGTCATAGTCTCGGACCTGGCACTCCCCACCGGAGAGTGCCAATAGCGACGGGCAGGTCCGGCACCCGCGACGACGGATCCACCTGGTCGCCACCTCAGACAGTTAACCCCGTGAGATCTCCGAAGGGGGAGGTCGGATCGTGACGACCGCCAGCTCCAAGGTTGCCATCAAGCCGCTCGAGGACCGCATTGTGGTCCAGCCGCTCGACGCCGAGCAGACCACGGCCTCTGGCCTGGTCATCCCGGACACCGCGAAGGAGAAGCCCCAGGAGGGCGTCGTCCTCGCGGTGGGCCCGGGCCGTGTCGAGGACGGCAAGCGCGTCGAACTCGACGTCGCCGTCGGCGACGTCGTGCTCTACAGCAAGTACGGCGGCACCGAGGTGAAGTACAACGGCGAGGAGTACCTCGTCCTCTCGGCTCGCGACGTGCTCGCGATCATCGAGAAGTAGTTCACCGGCACCACCAGTTTTTCTACGAACTGCGCCCCTGGCCCCCGCGACCTCATGAAGCCGGGCGCCGGGGGCGCTGTTCTTTTTTTCCAGAGGTTCGAGAGGACTGACTCAGCTCCATGGCGAAGATCCTGAAGTTCGACGAGGACGCCCGTCGCGCCCTTGAGCGCGGCGTCAACAAGCTTGCCGACACGGTCAAGGTGACGATCGGCCCCAAGGGCCGCAACGTCGTCATCGACAAGAAGTTCGGCGCCCCCACCATCACCAACGACGGTGTCACCATCGCCCGTGAGGTCGAGGTCGACGACCCGTACGAGAACCTCGGCGCGCAGCTGGTGAAGGAGGTGGCGACCAAGACCAACGACATCGCGGGTGACGGTACGACCACCGCCACCGTGCTGGCCCAGGCGCTCGTCCGCGAGGGCCTGCGCAACGTCGCCGCCGGCGCGTCCCCCGCCCTCCTCAAGAAGGGCATCGACGCCGCCGTCAAGGCCGTCTCCGACGAGCTGCTCGCCACGGCCCGCCCGATCGACGAGAAGTCCGACATCGCCGCCGTCGCCGGTCTGTCCGCCCAGGACAGCCAGGTCGGCGAGCTCATCGCCGAGGCGATGGACAAGGTCGGCAAGGACGGTGTCATCACCGTCGAGGAGTCCAACACCTTCGGTCTGGAGCTGGACTTCACCGAGGGCATGGCCTTCGACAAGGGTTACCTGTCCCCGTACATGGTGTCCGACCAGGAGCGTATGGAGGCCGTCCTCGACGACCCGTACATCCTGATCCACCAGGGCAAGATCTCCTCCATCCAGGACCTGCTGCCGCTGCTGGAGAAGGTCATCCAGACCAACGCCTCCAAGCCGCTGCTGATCATCGCCGAGGACGTCGAGGGCGAGGCCCTGTCGACCCTGGTCGTGAACAAGATCCGCGGCACGTTCAACGCGGTGGCCGTCAAGGCGCCCGGCTTCGGCGACCGCCGCAAGGCCATGCTCGGTGACATCGCCACCCTCACCGGTGGTCAGGTCATCGCCGAGGAGGTCGGCCTCAAGCTCGACCAGGTCGGCCTGGACGTGCTCGGCACCGCCCGTCGCGTGACCGTCACCAAGGACGACACCACGATCGTCGACGGCGGCGGCAGCGGGGACGAGGTCGTCGGCCGCGTCAACCAGATCAAGGCCGAGATCGAGAACACGGACTCCGACTGGGACCGCGAGAAGCTCCAGGAGCGCCTCGCGAAGCTGGCCGGCGGCGTCTGCGTGATCAAGGTCGGCGCCGCGACCGAGGTCGAGCTCAAGGAGAAGAAGCACCGTCTGGAGGACGCCATCTCCGCGACCCGCGCCGCGGTCGAGGAGGGCATCGTCTCCGGTGGCGGCTCCGCGCTCGTCCACGCCGTCAAGGTGCTCGAGGGCAACCTCGGCAAGGAGGGCGACGAGGCCACCGGTGTCGCCGTCGTCCGCCGCGCCGCCGTCGAGCCGCTGCGCTGGATCGCCGAGAACGCCGGCCTCGAGGGTTACGTCATCACCTCCAAGGTCGCCGAGCTCGACAAGGGCCAGGGCTTCAACGCCGCGACCGGCGAGTACGGCGACCTGGTGAAGGCCGGCGTCATCGACCCGGTCAAGGTCACCCGCTCCGCCCTGGAGAACGCCGCGTCCATCGCCTCCCTGCTCCTCACGACCGAGACCCTGGTCGTCGAGAAGCCGGCCGAGGAGGAGCCCGAGGCCGGCCACGGCCACGGCCACTCCCACTGACGCACACCGCGGCAGGCATCACCGAGGCCCGGCGTCCCCACGGGGACGCCGGGCCCCGGCGCGTCCGGGGGCCTGGAGCTCGGGCCCCGTCGCACAACGACCTCGCCGGGCACGATCGGTTGATCTGGTACGTGATACTCGTACCAGTCGAGTGGTTACCGTACGCCCGTACCACTTATCGGAGGAGGGGGCCTGTGGCCATCACCGCCAGCGAGGCCCGCGCCCGGCTGTTCCCGCTCTTCCAGCAGGTCAACGACGACCACGAACCGGTGGAGATCACCTCCAGGGGCGGCGACGCCGTCCTGATGTCCGCACCGACTCGTCTACCGGCGTCCCGCGCCCCGGGCAGCCGTTCACCCCGCGCGTCGCTCACCTCGACGCGTACGCTCCCGTCGTCCCGTCTGCTCAGCCGCAGCTCGGCGTCCCGGCCGGGGACACGCCCGTGGGTCACGGCGTTGGCCGCCAGCTCGGCGGCGATCAGCTCCACGGCGTCGTGGACGGGGGTGTCGTAGCGCCAGCCCCAGGCGTCCATCCGGCACGAGGCGAGCCTGCGGGCCAGCCGGGCGCCGCGGGGCGAGGCGGTGAAGCGGAACGAGAACACCGCCTGATCGGCGAGGGGGAGCGGGAGCGCGGCCGTCCGCTCCCGGCGGGGGGAAGTGGTCATGCGTCGAAGATCCCGTGACGACCCCCGCTCACCAGGTGCGGCGCCCGCACGGCGGTGATCTGTGGGGGCCCCGTGGCCCGGTGTGGGGGTTGTCGGGCAGGCCACGGTTCCGTGTGCGAGTTCCGCTCCGCCGGCGGTTCGGCTTCACCGCCTGAAGACGCCTCGCCAGGTCCATCCGGCGCCGAGAACGACGCGCTGCAGGGGATGTATGACCTGCCGTGTGTCGAAGCGGAACTCGACCTTTCGGCGCTTGCCGTCCGGGTCTCGCTGGTATTCGAACTGCCGGTAGACCGCGTGCCCGTGGCCTCGTGAGTACTGTTTGCCGGCGTTTTCGGAAGACCGGTTCTCCCACCGCTCCTGAAGAACCCGCACCTCGTACGTTTCCGGCACCAGGCGCATGCTGACTTTGATTCGTACGCCCGCCCTGCGGGAGTGGCACTCGACCACCAGATCGACCTTCTTCTCGCCCGGTTCGGCGGCACGCACCTGGAAGGGCGTCTGCGGCCCGTTGAGCGCGAGCAGTGCCGCGGTGACCTCCGCGGGCGCCAGGCGCCGTGCGTTACCGCCGGGGTACCTGGTACCGGTCAGCTTGTCCCAGAAGCGTCCCATGGTCACACCTCCGTGCCGGTGTCGGGGCGCACCGAGCCCACGAACACCTGGAAGTCCGGAAGTACGTCGTCATGCTGAGCCTCGGTCGCGGTCAGTACGAGCTGGATGACCGCGCGTCTGCGCGGATCGGTGACGTCCGGCAGGAACAGGTACACCTGGGACTGGACCAGATCGCGGCGCACGCCGTCGACGATGGTGGAGAAAGCGACGCGCTGGGTCAGGCCGGGTGCGTCGGCGGAGCCGATCTCTCGTCGGTGAACGACTGCCACCGACTCGGCGGCTTCGCGCAGGCGTCCTACCGCCGCGTCCGCACAGTCGGCCGGTGTTGCTTCCTCGGCCGGCATATGTCCGTCGATGGTGATGGTGGCGGCGAAACCCGCGTCGGGGCGGGGATGAACGGCGGCGAAGGCCACGGAGGTGGCGCCGGGGTCGTCCTGGCGGGCGGCGAGCCAGCCGTCCGGCAGCCGGAATTGCAGGGGCACGGGCAGCGTCGTGGGCACGGTGGACTCTCCTTTCATGGGTCAGGGGTGGAGGGGCGAGTAGATCAGAACCAGTCGGTGACGCCGTCCTTGAGGGAGCTGAGGCCGTCTCCGACGGCGTCGGTGGCGTCTCCCAGTGCGTCGACGGCGTCACCGGCGGTTTCGCTGATCTTGTCCGGGTCGACGGTGATCTCGACGCCCACGGAGCCGCCGAGGATGGGCGAGAGACCGGCCTTTCCGCCCAGGTGCCAGACACCGTCGTCGTCCTTCTTGTAGCCGTACCAGGCCTCGGCGCCGGGGCCGGCCCAGCCCTCGGCCGTCGCGCCGATGCCGATGCCGGCGACCTCGCCGCCCCCGGCGACGGAAGCCTTTCCCCCGGCGAAGGCCTTCGCACCGACGGTGACCTCCTCCTTGGTGATTTTGGCGTTGACTCCGGCCTCGCCCCCGGCGAAGCCCTCGGTGCGGACGTAGGCGCCGCCGTACGGCCCGTACTCGCCCCTGCCTTCGGCCACCGTTCTCAGCCCGGCCGAGACCTCCGCCTTGCCTACGACGCCCTTCTCGTTGAAGCCGTAGTTGGCGGTGGCCCGGGCCCCGTAGTAGGTGTCGGAGATCCCGGCGAGCGTGAAGTCGCCGTTGGTCAAGGTGCCCCGCCCGGTCACGTGCCAGAGGTCGGCGTATGCCTTGACCGACCCCTCCTTGCCGTACTTGGGGTCGGTGGTCACGGAGAACCCGGCATCCGGGCCGTTGTCGTACCATCCGTCGGGCTGCGTCGTGGCGGGCTTCGGCGGGGCCGGGGCGTACTGCTCCAGGTGACCGCCGGCCTGGCCGTTGAAGCCGGCCGGGGTACCGTCGGCGACATCGCCGTCGACCGTCACACCTTGCAAAGCCCTCTTGACCTCGTTGTCGGCGCTTCCCACCTTCTTGACCCGCTGATCGATGGCCTCCTGCCAGGAGCCGACGGCCTTACGGCAGCTTTCCTGGTAGTCCGGGTCATGAACCCAGGCGGTGCGCTCGGCGTCGGTCAGTTTCTCGGTGTCGAAGGTGACCAGCCCCTGGTCGGAAACTTTCATGCCGGCGTCTGTGGCGTCCTGGCGGGTGGACTGCAGCTCGCCGCGCAGGGACGTGAACAACGTGTGTGCCTCGCGCAGGAGTGAGGCGACCGCCTTCGCCTCGGTCTGGGCTTTTTGGAATTCCTTCAGCGTGATGCCGAACCGTGCGTGGGCGGCGTCCGCGCTCAGCCCCGCCCAGCTGTCGCCCATGACTATGCCGTGCACATCCCGTTTGTAGGCCACTTCCTGCTTGTGGAACCGCTCGGCCATGCCCTCCCACCGGTCGGCCGCGGTCGTGAGAGCGGACAGGTCCGTCGTCATGATCTCGTGATAGGTCGGCACGGTTCCCCCCGTTGAGCGCTACGGCGGCATCCTCCGCCCGCCGGGTACGCGCGATCAGTACTGGTGCGTCGGTACAGGCGCACTGCTGCCCCTGGCCCGTGACGTCCGCTGCGGCGGGCCCGGTCAGTAATCGTGGAACACCGAGATCGACTGAGAACCGTTTCCGACCGCCGCGTCGGTGCCGTGGAGCACGGTATGGGTCTGGCGTAGCGCCGTCTTCTCCGAGGACAGCCGGTTCATCAAGTTCTTGACCTGGTCGTCCCAAGCCGTGTGCGCCTTTTTCAACGCACCCGAGGTCGCCCAGCCGTCACGGAACGCCTTGACGGCGGCGTCGGTTTCCGTTTCCGCCCAGTCACCGGCTGTGCGGGTGTCGGGCTCAATGTTGTCCTCGATGGCCTTCGCGGCGGCTTTCTTCTCTGCTGGTGAGGAGGCGAGGTCCGGCTTCTTCAGCGGCGGCTGACTCGCGGGACCCGTGATGTCGCCTGGCAACTGGTCGATCCGCATGCCGACGGACTGTTCCGCCACTTTGTCCCTGCCTCTCCCCGTGCGCCACCCCAGGGTGCGGGCGATGGCAGCAGCCATGTGCGTCCTCGTCGAGCGCAGAATAGCGTCTGGCGCTCTCCCCTCTGCGGCTGGCCAACCAACTCGCATAGGCGGGGCGCAATCGCGGCGCACTGGAGCTACTCCAGGCCGCGGTTCCTTGCGGCTCCCGCGGTCCTGTCCGCAGGGCCGCGGGAGCCGCCGCCGGGTGGGGCTCCGCCCGGGAGCTGGACCGCCGGCGCTGCCCGTCGGTCGTCGAGATGAAGAGGCGTCGCCTCAACTGAGGGTGATGTTCCCGTCCTTGTCCATGCGGGCGTTCCACCCGAGGGGCGCGGCAGGGCGGTACGCGCACGAGGGGCAGAGGGTTTCGTCGTGGACGGGCCGGAAGAGCGTGGCTTGTACGTGGTCGCCCTCGCACTCGCGGAGGGCGGCGAGCCGGGCGGAGACGCCGGGGCGCTCCTGCGGGGCGTACGGAGGGGTGTCCCGCGGAGGCGAGGCGGGCGGTGCGGGCGGTACCGGCGGTACCTCGCCGAGGAGGTGGCGCAGGAGGCCGCCGGGGCGGTGGACGGGGGCGCCGCTGTCGGGGAGGTTGCGCAGGATGTGGGCGCGGACGGCGGCCGGGGAGTGCCCGGCGGCCAGCCAGCGGGCGGTGAGGGCCGTCAGCTCGGCGTACATCGGGCGGGGGATGGTGCGCAGGGCCGGGTCGAGATCGCGGTAGGAGGCGGCGAGGGCGCGGGCCTCTTCGAGGTGGGGGACGGGGCGGTCGTGCCGGTGGTTCGCGGGGGCTACCTGGGCTTGCGCGGCGTGCGCGGCTTCCGTGGTCGGCGCGGCGTGCGCGGCTTCGGGGGCTTCGGCGGGTGCGGGGGCATCGGGGGCGTCCTCGGGGGGTTTGGGGGGTTGGTTGTGGGTGTTCACAGGGGTCTCGCCGTAGGGAAGACCGTCGGGCAGCCGACCGGTCCGCTCACCGACCGCCGGATTCCGGGGACTCGGTACGACCTGCGGGGACTGCGCGACCTGCGGCGGCTGCGGGGGCTGTGCCACGGGCATCCGGGCGAGGAGCTTGGCGGCCTCGCCGGGGCTCAACGGGACGTTGGACACGAGCTGTTGGGTGACCCAGTGGCCACCGGGACCCTGGACGCGCCGCTCGTGCACGAACCCCTCGTCCTTGAGTTGCCGCTTGGCCCGCGTGAAGGCGCTTCCGCCGATCCGGGCGCGCTCGGCGGTGCGCGACAGTGACTCGCGCGTCCCCTCCGGAAGAGAGAGCTGCCAGGTCAGCAGCCGCACGGCGTCGGAGGACAGCCGGGGGTGCCGGATCAGGTCGTGGGAGAACTGCGTGAACGCGCGCGGGGGCGCGATAAGGTGCCGGTAAATCACGGTGGAGTCGCTTTCCACTGGTGGTCCAGGCCCTCGCTGACGGGTGCAACCGTCGCGGGGGCCGTCTTGTCGTCCGTGCCTTGTTCACGTGACCGTACCGCACGCAACGTGCGCGCGATATCGCGTTGAGTGAAGACCTCGGGTCAGACGATCCGGTGCTGTCCAAGACGACTACTGCTGAGGAGCTATGAACCGTGACGAACATGCGGGCCTGGGCGGGGCATTCACGTTGATCCACCTCGAAGGTGAGCACAGGATTGGCTACATGGAGGTGCAGGAGGCGAGCATCCTGTACACCACGCCCAAGAAGGTCAGCCCCTTGGCGGCAACGTACGGCGTTCTCCGAGCGCAGGCGCTTACTCCTCGGGAGTCGCTGACCTTCATCGAGAAGCTGTTGGGAGAGCTATGAAGGCAAGCAGCCCCGAGCCTGCCGCTGACGAGCTGAGCTGGTTCAAGAGCAGTTACAGCTCAGGAAGCGGCGGTGACTGCGTTGAGATCGCCTGGGTGAAGAGCAGCTACAGCGCGGGCGATGGTGGCGACTGCGTCGAGGTCGCGGACGCTGGTACGGCCGTGCTGGTCCGTGACTCCAAGCGGCCGGGGGAGGCGCTTCTCTCCGTCGGAGCCGATGGGTGGGCCGCGTTCGTACGGATGGCGGCGCGCGGCTGACGTAGGCGAAAGCGGCGGGCGGGAGCCAGGACTTGGCTTCCGACCGCCCCTTCCTCTTGGGCGTACTCCGCTTACTCGGCCTTCTTGGCCCGCCCTCGGGTCTTCTTCTCAGGGCGCCAGTTGATGAGATCCGCCTCGGACAGCTCACGCTCCGCGCGACCGGTGTCGAGGGCGGCCTGGAACTCCTCGGCGGGGTTGCCCTCCCACTCCTCGTCGTATTCGCCGTACCACTGGTGGACCCAGGGCAGCACCTCGCGCAGACCGGCGAGCAGCGGTACGAAGCGGGGGTCGTCCTCGGCCCAGCCGCCGTTCTCCACGCGGTCGCGGATTGTGGACGCCCGCGGCAGAAGTTCCGTCGCTCCACGCGTCACGAACAGCAATGAGGGCCGCGCCCGGACGCCCGTCAAAATCGCACCCGCCTACATGCGACTGACCCCGGAGGAAGCGCGGCGTGAGCGGCTTATGACGGAAGCCCGGTGGAAGAGGGAGGTGGAGCGGCGGGCGAAGAAGGCGCAGTCCGCCAAGGAACTCGGGGAAGCCCGCCGCCGGACCAAGACGAGCAGGACAAGGCCGCGGGACACATCCAGCCCCTCCCAGTAACGGATGAAACCCACCGGCTGGTCCACACCCCGCCGTGTGGCGCCGGCCATCTCAGAGAGGACGAACCACACCGTGCCTTCCCGCACATCCATGGCGACCCACGACCACGGCGACTGGGCGGTCCCGTACCAGCCCGCCGACTTCACCGATGTGGACCCGGCGTCGGTCACCTGGCGGGGGAAGACACCGTCCCCCACGCTCGTGGACGCCGTACGCCGAATCGTCGAGGGGGAGGGGCCGATCCACCGGGAGGTACTTCACCTCCACCTCGGGGAGGTGCTGTACCAGCCCCGGCTGACCGCCGCGAAGAAGCGCCTCGTCGACGCGGCGGAGGAGCTGCTGACCGACGAGGGGCAGATCGTCGAGAAGGATGACTTCCTCGACGTACCCGACAGGCCCTGTACACAGGCCCGTTGGCCGCTGCCGGGGCTGACCCGGCGCCCGGTCGAACACGTTGCCCCGGCCGAACGCCGGCGTGCGCTCCTCGGCCTCGTCGAGGACCGCTCACGCGAACTCACCGCCGAACAGGCGGTAGCCGAGGCAGCCGCCTTCTTCGGCTGGTCCGCGCGCACCAGCCGCGTACCGGCCCGCCTGATGTCCGACCTCTACCGCCTCCGCGACACCGGAGCCCTGACCGGCTGGCCGACCGCGCTGGAATTGGTCACCGGAGACTGACCGCGCCCCCACCGACATGCAGCCCATCCGTCACCGCGGGAAGTGGGGATACCCTGCACGCCGACCGTCCACGTGCTGTACCGACCGGCGCAAGCCAGTGAATGGGGAACGGGTGGGAGACGAACGACGTCGCCCTGATGCGGCGGACCTGGTAGTGGCCGGGTGCGGCTGGCTCCTGATCGTGGCCGTGATCGCCATGCCGGGGCTCGTCCTGGACGACGGCCCCTTGACGGCATACATGGTCGTGGTGGGCGGGGTGATCGGGTCCCTGTGGGCTCGCAGGAGGCTGGGCCGCTGACGATGCCGACCACCAGCGAAGTGCCGGGGTGACCGTCCGCCGGCCGTCTGGCCGAACTGTCCTGGGGCGGGAACGTTCCGCGAGCTCCACCACTTGCTACGCCCACTGTCGGGCGATCTTCGGTCGACCGTGAAGCAGTGAGTCAGCCCCTTACATTCGCCGGGACAATCACCTCAACCAGCCGCCACATCCCGCTCGAAGGGTTGGTCTTGGCCTCCTCGCCCTGCCTCGCGAGCTTCCTCGCCCGCTCGACGGCGTCCCGCCAGCCCTCGCGGTAGCGGCCGAAGTCGAATTCGCGGGCCACTTTGCTGTAAGCGGGGTGGTGGGTGACCAGGTGGCGCTTGGCCTGCTGGTATCCGGCGACCGATGCGGTGTGTTCGCGGTGATGGAGGAGGAGCCACAGCTCGAAGCAGGGATTGGAGAGGGCCACCTGGACGTCTTCGGTCTCGGCCAGCCGCAGGGCTTCCTCCAAGTGAGCGAACTCGTCCACGTCCAGGACGCACCACGCCTGGTGGTAGTGGCCGTCGGCCCTGTCGCGCTCGGTCACGGTGTGCCGTACGACCGACACCGGGTCCTGGTCGCACACCTTGATCTTCACGGAGACGGCGCGGTTGTCCACCGACGCCAACAGGCCGCGTAAGTAGGCCGGCTCCGTGTTCCTCGCGCCGCAGACCACCAGGACCGGCACGCAGGGTTCCCGGTGCGCGGGCCTGCGGCGGAGCGTGGACTCACGCCTCGGTGTCTTCCGGCCGTCCGGCTTCGGTGCTCTCGCCATGCGCTCCCCCTCGCCCGGCAACAGCCGGCGCGAAACTGTCGTCGATCACCGGCACCGCGCCGTAACTACCGCTCAGGTACCGCCGTTCCCGGTTCTCCTCCGAGCGTGGCCGGAAGTCCGAAAGCGGGTAGAGCGAGGTCTCCCCGAACTCGTTCTTGGACGCGAACCAGATCTGGTCGCGCTTGAGGATGTCCTCACCGGCCTTGCGGCCGAGCAGACTCGCGTCATGGCTGGTGAAGAGGAGCTGTGCGCCGTGGGGATTGCGCGCCGGGTCCTGGAAGAGGCCGACGAGGAAGGCGCTCAGGCGGGGGTGCAGACTGCTGTCGAGTTCATCGACGACCAGGGTCCCGCCCAGCTCGGTCACTCGCTCCAGAGCGATGGCGTACTCCACGATCGCCCGGGTCCCGGAGGACTCGGCGGACAAAGGCAGCTCGAACGAGCCGTTCCGGCCGGTGTGCCGCAACCACAGTTCATGGCGTACGCGCCGCCGACCCGGTAGCGCCTCGATCCGCGCGTCCGGCGCCTTGGCGTCCGAGGGCCGCTGGGGCCTCAGCCGAGGCCGGCCGCCATCGAGGGGCTGTTCTTCCACGGCTTCCACCCGGAAGTCCTCGATGCCGAGATCTGCCGCGCGCAGCAGTTCCCGCAGGTGCGCCGGTTCGCCCATCCGGTCGAAGTGCAGGGCCAGTTCCCTGGTGAGGAGGCGCAGCGAGTAGGGGAAGGCGCGGCCCAGCACAGGCCCACCGAACACCAGATCGTGACGGAACCAGCGGTACACACGGCTGAGTGAGGTCACGGATGCCTTCGACCGGGCCGCCATCGACAGGAAGAGCGCACTCGACGCGGTCACTTCGGCCACCGTGCTCAGCGCCCTGGCATCCCGTTGTGAGCTGCCGACGTGGAACGCGTCGCCGTCACGCTCGAACACCACCCGTCTGCGTCCCTCGGGATAGGCGTACAGCCATTCGCTGCGGACGCTCTCGTCGTCGACCTCGAAGCCGTAGACGTAGCGCTCTCCGCGTACCAGGAGATCGGCGACGTACCAGGAACACTCGGAAGGTGCCACGGTGTCCAGTAAGAAGGGCCGCCTGCGCACGCCCTCGTCCTCCTCCGCCATGAGAGGGGACTGGCTCACCATCTCCGCCATGTACCGCAGTGCGTCCACGACGTTCGACTTGCCCGCCGCGTTGGACCCGAAGATCCCTGCCACCGGCACCGCCTGCCAGGACGTACCCGGTGGCCGCTCGCCGCCGTACACCGGGTGGAGCTGCCATTCCAGCTCGTCCCTGATCGACCGGTGATTGGACACCCGGAAGTTGAGAAGCAATGCGCACCCCCTTGCAGAAGCTGCTTCCAGGCTACTCTCACCCGACTTCGTGCAAGTGAATCGCCGATAACCATGTCTGGCAAGCCGGATCGGGCAATCAGGAGGGTGAACCCGTCGGCCGCAGGCTCTTCAGGAACAGGCCGTCCAGGACCTCCCACTCCGTGGCGCGGTCCACCACCTCCACCGTGCGGCCGTCCAGCGTGGGGGTGGCGTGCGGGTCCTCGGCCGGCAGCAGCAGCCACAGGCCGTGCGGGCGGTCGGCGGGGCGGCGGGCGGACTGCTGGAGACCGGCCAGCAGCTCCCGGCCGCCGGCCTCCCAGTAACGGGCGATCAGGCCGGCCTCGTGCGCGAGCAGGACCGTACGCGGGCCGGAACGTTCCGCGAGCTCCACCACCCGCAGCCCCACCCGCTCCGCCGCCGACCGCGTGTACGAGGCGAGGGCGGCGCTCAACGTGCCGGTCGGAACGGTCGGCTGGCTGATGCCCAGCGCCTTCGCGATCAGACTCTGCGCCGGCCACGGCTCCAGCGGCTCACCGGCCTCCAGGACCCCCGGCAGCTGGAGGGTCGCCCGGACCACGTCGGAACGGGGCCGGGTGCGGCGCCTGCCCCCGGGCGGCGTGAGACGCGCGGCCAGGGTGTCGACCGACTCCAGGACCTCTTCCGGCGCGTCCGGCTCCAGGGCCACGGGCTTCCTGGCGGCGGTCTTGCGGCGCAGCGCCTGCGTCCACTGGCGGTGCCGGCGGTTGAGCTCCTTGCGGATCGCGTTCCCCGCACCCCGGGCGCGCGATGCAGTGCGGTGGAATGTCCAGCAGCTCTTCGACGGTGTGGGCCTTCAGGCCCTCGGCCACCGGCCTCTCACCGGACGCCATCTCGTGCAGGGTGACCGCGGCCGCGTACCACTCGGCGTGGTCGTCGTAGCGCGAACGGCCCGCCCCGCCGAGGAACGGATCGAGGTAGCCGCGCGTGCCCGCGTGCACATCCTGGTCCGGGGCGTCGGCCGGCGAGAAGTCGAACAGCATCAGCTGCCAGGAGCCGTCGCTGCGCTTGAACAGGCCGAGGTTGTCCGGCTTGACGTCCCGGTGCCGCACGCCGCGCGCCGCCAGAATGTCCAACGCCTCGAACGTCGCCCACGCCCGGTAGGGCTCCGCCTTTGGCATCAGCCCGCGCAGGTGGTCCAGCCCCTCCTGCTCCCACCGGAACCCCGACCGCCGGGGCTGGAACCACCGCTCCCGCGGCGCGGGAGCGGGCTGGAGAACAGGCGGACACCGAACACCTCCGGCGATGGCGGGCAGGACAGGGAGCTTAGTCGCCGGGGAAGTCAGCCCCTCCGGCGCTTGAGGAGCGGGGCCCTGAGGGGCGGGGCCCGGGGCGGAGCCCCGGGGGAGGGGAGGGTGCAGGGAAGGGGCGGAGGCGGGGCGAGAACACCCCAGCGGCCCGCCCCGCCTCCGCGCCACCCCGCCCCGCCTCCGCGCCCCCCACCGTCCGGCGTCGCCGCCCCGGAGGCCTCGCCCTACTGCGGCCCGTACTTCCGCCCCGTCCGGGACGTGAGGCCGCCCAGCAGGGCGCGGGGAGTCACCTTCACCAGGCCCATCAGGGTCTTGTAGCGGGCGTCCGGGACGGAGAGCGTCTTGCCGCGGGCGAGGTCCGCCAGGGCCGCCGTCACCAGCTTGTCCGCGTCGAGCCACATCCACTTGGGGATGTTGTCCGTACCCATGCCGGCCCGCTGGTGGAACTCGGTCCGTACGAACCCGGGGGCCAGCGCCATCAGCCGGACCCCGCTGCCCGCCAGGTCCCGCGCCGCTCCCTGCGTGAACTGCACGACCCACGCCTTCGACGCCCCGTACGTCCCGCGGGGCACGAACGCGGCCACCGAGGCGACGTTGACGACTCCGCCCCGGCCGCGCTCCCGCATGCCCGCGGTCGCCGCCGACGTCAGGCGCAGGACCGCCTCGCAGTGCACCTTGAGCATCGTCAGCTCGTCGGCCATGGGGACGTCGAGATAGCGGCCCTTGTTGCCGAAACCGGCGTTGTTGACCAGCAGGTCGACCGGGCTCTTGCGTTCCCCGAGGCGGGCGGCCACGGCCTCGATGCCGTCGTCCGACGCGAGGTCCGCCGTCAGCACCTCGGCCTCGATGCCGTGGCGGTCGTGCAGTTCGGTGGCCTGCTCGCGCAGCCGTTCCGTATCGCGCGCCACGAGGACGAGATTGTGGCCGTCGGCCGCCAGACGCCGCGCAAAGGCGGCACCGATACCCGCGGTCGAACCCGTAATCAGAGCCGTTGTCATGGCCCAAGGCTAGTGACCCAGGCCCCGTCCACCACGCCCAGACGCCCCTTCCGGCGCCCCGTCGGGAGGCGGCTGCCCAACGCCCTTGCACACGGGGCCTCCTGACGGTCGGTGAGCTGAGCGGGGTGCGGGAAGCTGAGCGACCGGGCTGGACGGACCCGCGTCCGAAGGGCCGGTCCGGGCCGGATGGACCCGCGCCCGGAGGGCCGGTCCGGGCGGCCGGCCGTTCAGGGCGCGCCTCGGCGGATCGGCCGGGGTCGCGCGTCGGCGGTTGCCGACCCGGGAGGGCGCCCGGCGGTCACGGGGCCGCGCGCCGGCGGTCGGCCGGGCGCGGCCCCAGCCCGGGTTCACACCGAAGGCGCCCCGTACTTCTCCACGTACTTCCGTGCCAGGTCCCGCTCCTCCCGTGGCAGCGCGTCCCCCGCCGCCAGGATGCGCGGCAGCAGCTCCCGCTCCGTGGTGACCGCGCGGAACTGGAGGGAGACGGTGATGTCGTGGCCGGGCCGGTGCACGATCTCGATCGGGTCGCCGGTCCTGATCTCGCCCGGCTGGATGACCCGCAGGTACGCCCCGGGCGCTCCTTCCCGCGTGAACCGCTTCACCCAGCCGTGCTCGCCCAGGTGTCCCTGGAAGGTGCGGCACGGTATCCGTCCGCAGGTGACCTCCAGGACCGCCTCGTCCCCGACCCGCCACCGCTCGCCGATCAGCGCGCCGGAGACGTCGAGGCCCTGGGTGGTGAGGTTCTCCCCGAAGTTCCCGTTGGCCAGCGTCCGGCCCAGCTCGCGCTCCCAGACGTCGAGGTCCTCGCGTGCGAACGCGTACACCGCCTGGTCGTCGCCGCCGTGGTGCCGGGTGTCGCACACCGCGTCCCCGGTGAGTCCGCTCGCGCCGACCCCCTTCGGCCCGGGCGCCGCCACCCGCACCGGCCCGTCCACCGGTCGCTTGTCGATGCCGGTGACCCCCTGGGGCTGGTCCGTGTACGGGACGGACTTCGGGCGGCCCAGGTTCAGAGACAGAAGCTTCATGGCGGCCACGGTAGGCGAGGCCAAGTCAAAGTGTCGACGCATTATGAGGCGATGTGCCCAAGAGCCGCTTATGATCGAAGGGTGATCGAGGCTCGTCATCTCCGTGTTCTGCGCGCCGTGGCCGCCACCGGCTCCTTCTCGGCGGCGGGGCGCGAACTGGGCTGCACCCAGCCCGCCGTCAGCCAGCAGATGAAGGCCCTGGAAGCCTCGGTCGGCACCCCGCTGCTGATCCGCACCGGCCGCGAGATGCGGCTCACGCAGGCCGGCGAGGCGCTCGTGCGGCACGCGGCCGGCATCATCGCCGGGCTGACCGCCGCGGAGGAGGAGGTCGCCGCGATCGCGGGCCTCAGGGCGGGCCGGGTCAGGCTCGTGTCGTTCCCGAGCGGCAGCTCCACGCTCGTGCCGACGGCGCTCGCCGCGCTGCGCGCCGCGCACCCCGGGACCCGTGTCTCGCTGGAGGAGGCCGAACCGCCGCGCTCCGTGGAGATGCTGAGGGAGGGCGAGTGCGACGTGGCGCTCGCGTTCCGCTACGAGGACGCGGCGGCGGAGGAATGGGACGACCTGGTCGTACGCCCCTTGCTGGTCGACCGGCTCGTCGGACTGGTCCCGACAGGACACCGGCTGGCCAGGGCGGAGTCGGTCGCCATAGGAGAGCTGGCCGAAGAGCCGTGGATCGCGGGCTGTCCCCGCTGCCGCGGGCAGCTCGTCGAGGTGTGCCGGGGCGCGGGCTTCGTACCCCGCATCGACTTCGCCACCGACGACTACCCGGCCGTCGTGGGGCTGGTCGGGGCGGGTCTCGGAGTCGCGGTGCTGCCCGAACTGGCCATCGAATCCGTACGACCCAAGGGTGCACGCACCGTGACGGTCGAGCCGCCGGTGCGCCGGGAGATCGTGGCGCTCACGCTGCCGGACCTGGCTCAGGTGCCCGCGGTCATGGCCACTCTCGACCACCTCGGGCGGGCAGCGGCGCGCTGAGCGGGCGTCGGCGGGACGTCAGGCGGGCAGTTCGTGTCTCGCGTACGTGAAGGGCTTCGTACGTTCCGCTGTGGACTACGGGAATGTGGACGTACGGGGAGTGAAGAAACGTTCCTTCATTTGTGCAGGTGATGATCCGGCGGTGAACCGCCGCCGGGAGGCGACGCCGAGACCAGGCGGTTGCGCGCCCGGCCCATGAGTTCCTCGCGCTCGTCCTCGGTCAGTCCGCCCCACACCCCGTACGGCTCGCGCACCGCCAGTGCGTGGGCCGCGCACTGTGCGCGCACCGGGCACCGCATGCAGACCTCTTTGGCCGAGTTCTCACGAGCGCTCCGTGCCGCACCGCGCTCGCCCTCCGGGTGGAAGAAGAGCGAGCTGTCGACCCCGCGGCAGGCCGCGAGGAGCTGCCAGTCCCAGAGGTCCGCGTTCGGACCGGGAAGGCGGGAGAAATCTGCCATTACATGTCCCCTTGTCGCCGTTCTGGGCTGATAGGTGCCCACGACCGTACAGCTACGATCTAAGGAGATGAAAATATGACTCATTGCGAATCTAGCCTCAGACACCAGTGAATGGGAAGAAAAAGGGCTGAATGGGGCACGGGGTTGTGATGAAACGTTGAGGGTCGGCCGCACATGTCTGCCCCGTGTCCGCTCCCTCACGTAGAGTGCCGAAGACGTCCGGCTGCCCCGTAACTCTTTCGAGTGACCGTCGTTGAGAGTGCCGAGGCGGTTGAAGGAACAAGCGCTCGGGCAGACGGCATCGACCGTCGGCGAGTGTCGACCGCACAGGTGACGATTCGTAACCAGCCTGGAGGCTCAAGGTGACGCGCATCAGCTGCGGAGGGCGGCCATGACATCCGTCCTCGTCTGCGACGACTCCCCGCTTGCCCGAGAGGCGCTCCGACGTGCGGTGGCGACCGTGCCCGGCGTCGAGCGTGTGACGACGGCGGCCAACGGCGAGGAAGTCCTCCGCCGCTGGGGTGCCGACCGCTCGGACCTGATTCTGATGGACGTACGCATGCCCGGCCTGGGCGGCGTCGAGACGGTCAGGCGGCTGCTGTCCGCCGACCCCGGTGCACGCATCATCATGCTCACCGTCGCCGAGGACCTGGACGGCGTGGCGCTCGCCGTCGCCGCGGGTGCCCGCGGGTATCTGCACAAGGACGCCTCCCGCGCGGAGCTGCGGGCCACGGTGACGCAGGCACTCGCCGACCCGACCTGGCGGCTCGCCCCACGCCGGCTGCGGTCCGCCGAGATGGGCGCGGCGCCCACGCTCACGGCGCGTGAGATCCAGGTCCTGGAAGGCATGAGCCACGGCCGGTCGAACGCGGAGATCGGCCGTGAGCTGTTCCTCTCCGAGGACACCGTCAAGACGCACGCCCGGCGGCTCTTCAAGAAGCTCGGCGCCTCGGACCGGGCGCACGCCGTGGCGCTCGGCTTCCGGTGGGGCCTGGTCCGTTAGGCCCTGTCTTCCATGTCCCCTCGTCGCCCGGAGGGCGGCCCCACGGCGTCCGGTGCGGCGAGAGGGCGTGCCGGGCGCCGCGGGGCAGAGGAGAGATCGAAGACAGGGCCTGGGGGGTGTCTGGCGGTGTCGGACATTGCCTGAGGCCTTTCGTTCGGGTCATGCCGGATCAGGGAGCGGGGCGCGGTGCGTGCAGAGGCAAGGCGGAGAAGGGCTGCATGGCGGAGCCATGGGCATCCCTCCCTGCCCGAGCGCAGCCGGGACCACGGGGGAAACCGACGTCGACGTGGCGGATGCGCGCACCACGCCCCGCGAGCCCGGCATGACCCGCTCGACAGGCCGTGGGTGAGCCACCGCGGGGGCACGGTCGTCCCCGGTCCCGGTCGCGTGACCGGCCCTCTCCCCGTCCCCGGCCCCGTACCGGGCGGGGCCGGTCCGTCGGGGCGGCCTCGCGGGAGCGACCTCGCGGCGCGACGTGAGGCGGGCCGGGCCGATTCCCCGGTGCCTCGCATGCCGCCCCGTCCGACGGGCCGGTGGACGTCCGATCCCCGTTTCGGCGGCGATGCCGCATCCTTGAGATGTGGAGTTCCTCGGGGACGAGTCGGACGAGCGGAAGAGGAGGGCGCAGGAGATGAGTTCCGGCGCACCTGCTCATAACGCTTCGGTGCACAACAATGGACGCGGTGCCACGGACCGCTCGACGCCAAGGCACCATGGACCGATGCGCGACGACGAGACGACGGTGATCGGTGCGCTCGTCCATCGCGCTGTGGACGGCGACGAGCAGGCCACGCACGATCTGCTCGCACACGTCCACCCTCTCGCCCTGCGCTACTGCCGCACCCGGCTCTCCCGGCTGCCGGGCGACGCGCGGCACTTCGTGGAGGACTTGGCCCAGGAGGTCTGCGTCGCGGTGCTGCTCGCGCTGCCCCGCTACAAGGACACCGGCCGTCCCTTCGAGGCCTTCGTCTTCGCCATCGCCGCGCACAAGGTCGCCGACCTGCAGCGCGCAGCGATGCGCCACCCCGGTTCGACGGCCGTCCCCTCCGACGAGATGCCCGAGCGGCCCGACGACTCGCTGGGCCCCGAGGAGCGCGCCCTGCTCAGCAGCGACGCCGCGTGGGCCAAGAAACTCATGGCTAACCTCCCCGAGAACCAGCGCGAGCTGCTCCTCCTCCGGATCGCCGTGGGTCTCACCGCCGAGGAGACCGGTCAGATGTTGGGAATGTCACCGGGAGCGGTCCGGGTCGCCCAGCACCGTGCCCTGAGCAGGCTGCGGGCGCTCGCGGAGCAGTAGCGCGCCCGAGGGGCAGGAGCCGCGGCGGCGGGCCCTGTTCCGGGCGTGCGCGGCG
The DNA here is from genome assembly GCF_042956125.1 of Streptomyces sp. NPDC008313. Lineage (NCBI taxonomy): Bacteria > Bacillati > Actinomycetota > Actinomycetes > Kitasatosporales > Streptomycetaceae > Streptomyces > Streptomyces sp. NPDC008313. Next base: position 452,158 of record NZ_JBIBFR010000001.1, on the reverse strand, counting down.
GCGCGGGCACCCGGGGCCGTGGGGTGAACGCGGAGCCCGTCCGTTCCGTAGGAGTTCCGTAGGAAGCTACGAAGCAGTGGGGTGCCCCCGTTTGTGGAATGAGTGGGCTCCGCTTCCCGTTAGCATGGACATCCGCACCGATCAAGGCCATTTGGGGAAGGTGTCATGACTGCCAACGTCGACGGAGTGCCCGCCAAATTCGCGACACTCGGGCTGACCTACGACGACGTGCTGCTGCTGCCGGGAGCGTCGGAAGTCCTTCCGAACGCGGTCGACACCTCATCGCGTATCTCCAGGAACGTCCGGGTGAACATTCCCCTGCTGTCCGCCGCCATGGACAAGGTGACCGAGTCCCGCATGGCGATCGCCATGGCCCGGCAGGGCGGCGTCGGTGTGCTCCACCGCAACCTGTCCATCGAGGACCAGGTCAACCAGGTCGACCTCGTGAAGCGTTCCGAGTCCGGCATGGTCACCGACCCGATCACCGTGCACCCCGACGCGACGCTCGCCGAGGCCGACGCGCTGTGCGCCAAGTTCCGTATCAGCGGTGTGCCGGTCACCGACGGCGGCGGCAAGCTGCTCGGCATCGTCACCAACCGCGACATGGCCTTCGAGACCGACCGCTCGCGCCAGGTGCGCGAGGTCATGACCCCGATGCCGCTGGTCACCGGCAAGGTCGGCATCTCCGGCAGCGACGCGATGCAGCTGCTGCGCCGCCACAAGATCGAGAAGCTTCCGCTGGTCGACGACGCGGGCGTCCTCAAGGGCCTCATCACGGTCAAGGACTTCGTGAAGGCCGAGCAGTACCCGAACGCCGCGAAGGACGCCGAGGGCCGCCTGCTCGTCGGTGCCGCCGTCGGCGCCAGCCCCGAGGCCCTCGAGCGCGCCCAGGCGCTCGCCGAGGCCGGTGTCGACTTCCTGATCGTCGACACGTCGCACGGGCACAACAGCAACGCCCTCAACTGGATGGCGAAGATCAAGTCGAGCGTCGGCGTCGACGTCATCGGCGGCAACGTCGCCACCCGCGACGGCGCCCAGGCCCTCATCGACGCGGGTGTCGACGGCGTCAAGGTGGGCGTCGGCCCCGGCTCGATCTGCACCACCCGCGTCGTCGCCGGCATCGGCGTCCCGCAGGTCACCGCCATCTACGAGGCGGCCCTCGCGGCCCGCGCCGCCGGGGTCCCGGTGATCGGCGACGGCGGCCTGCAGTACTCCGGCGACATCGGCAAGGCGCTCGCAGCCGGCGCCGACACGGTGATGCTGGGCAGCCTCCTCGCCGGCTGCGAGGAGTCCCCCGGCGAGCTGCTGTTCATCAACGGCAAGCAGTTCAAGTCGTACCGCGGCATGGGCTCGCTCGGCGCCATGCAGTCACGGGGCCAGGGCCGGTCGTACTCGAAGGACCGCTACTTCCAGGCGGAGGTCGCCTCCGACGACAAGCTCGTGCCCGAGGGCATCGAGGGCCAGGTCCCCTACCGCGGCCCCCTCGCCAACGTGCTGCACCAGCTCGTCGGCGGCCTGCGCCAGACCATGGGGTACGTCGGTGCCGCGAGCATCGACGAGATGGAGTCCAAGGGCCGTTTCGTACGGATCACGTCGGCGGGCCTCAAGGAGAGCCACCCGCACGACATCCAGATGACCGTCGAGGCACCCAACTACAGCCGCGGCCAGTGAGCAGCCGGTAGAGCCGGCGACGGCCACGCGCGTGTGAGGGCGGCCCCGGGTGTTCCCGGGGCCGCCCTCGGCGTGGGTGTCGGGGATACTGGAAGGCGCTGAAACGCAGAGGGAAAGGCCACACACGTGACTGAGATCGAGATCGGGCGCGGCAAGCGCGGCCGCAGGGCGTACGCCTTCGACGACATCGCCGTCGTCCCGAGCCGCCGTACGCGAGACCCGAAGGAGGTCTCGATCGCCTGGCAGATCGACGCCTACCGCTTCGAGCTGCCCTTCCTGGCCGCCCCGATGGACTCGGTCGTCTCACCGGCCACCGCCATCCGCATCGGCGAGCTCGGCGGCCTGGGCGTCCTGAACCTGGAGGGGCTCTGGACGCGGTACGAGGACCCGCAGCCGCTGCTCGACGAGATCGCCGGCCTCGACGCGGACACCGCGACCCGCCGCCTCCAGGAGATCTACGCCGCTCCCATCAAGGAGGAGCTGATCGGGCAGCGCATCAAGGAGGTGCGCGACTCGGGCGTCGTCACCGCCGCCGCGCTCTCCCCGCAGCGCACCGCGCAGTTCTCCAAGGCGGTCGTCGACGCGGGCGTGGACATCTTCGTCATCCGCGGTACGACGGTCTCCGCCGAGCACGTGTCGGGCGCCGCCGAGCCGCTGAACCTGAAGCAGTTCATCTACGAGCTGGACGTCCCGGTCATCGTCGGCGGCTGCGCCACCTACACGGCGGCCCTGCACCTGATGCGCACCGGCGCGGCGGGCGTCCTCGTCGGTTTCGGCGGCGGCGCCGCGCACACCACGCGCAACGTGCTGGGCATCCAGGTCCCGATGGCGACCGCCGTGGCGGACGTCGCGGCGGCCCGCCGCGACTACATGGACGAGTCCGGCGGCCGGTACGTGCACGTCATCGCGGACGGCGGTGTCGGCTGGTCCGGCGACCTGCCCAAGGCGATCGCCTGCGGAGCCGACTCGGTGATGATGGGCTCCCCGCTCGCCCGTGCCACGGACGCGCCCGGCAAGGGCAACCACTGGGGCATGGAGGCGGTGAACGAGGAGCTGCCGCGCGGCAAGAAGGTCGACCTCGGCACCGTCGGCACCATCGAGGAGATCCTCACCGGTCCCTCGCACATCCCGGACGGCTCCATGAACATCTTCGGCGCCCTGCGCCGTGCCATGGCCACGACCGGCTACAGCGAGCTGAAGGAGTTCCAGCGCGTCGAGGTGACGGTCGCGGACTCGCAGCACAAGCGGTAACCCGCACCGTCGTACGGAAGGGCCCGTCCACGCGCGCGTGGACGGGCCCTTCCGGCGTCTCCGGGTCCGTCAGCCGCCGGCCGGCAACTCGGCGACGCCCGCCGGCACGAGGACGACGCCGCTGAGGCAGGCGGCCGCGGCCCAGGCCGCAGACCGACGGCGTCGACCCTGTTCCACTGCGGCGCGAAGCTGCCGGAGGCGAGGCTGTTCAGGTCGTGGTGTCGCCGCTGGAAGGCCTTCATGGCGTCCGCAGCGCCCCGGACGTCGAAGGCCACCCACCCCCGGCGGCCGCGATCGGCGGACCGAGCAGCATCAGGAGCAGGTGGACGGCATCATCAGAGCCCGCCCGCCTTGCGCGTGCTCTGGAACGCCACGTACGCGGCGATCGCGAAGAACAGGAAGGTCAGCGGGTCCGCGGTCTCCTTCCAGGCATCCTGGACCAGGCCGAAGTGGTCGAAGAAGAGCTCGCTGAAGTCGACGCCCAGATCCTTCGCGCCGATCATCGCCGTACCGACCAACTGGCCGATGTAGACCGAGGCGGCGGACAGCAGGACGCTGACGACGGGGAGGACCGGGTTGCGTCCGCCGAAGCGGCCCGCGGCGAGACCGATCAGGAAGCCGACGCCGACGGCCGCGTAACCGATCTCGTGCTCGGTGAGGCCGATGACCGCGCCGTAGACACCCGCCGCGACCACGGCGGCGGCGAGGGCGGCCGCGAGGCCGAGGCCGATGTTGTCGCGGACCGGCGCGGCTGGCGCGGCCGGCGCGAAGGGCGCGCTCGGGGCCATCGGCACGCCCGGGGAACCGGGTGCGCCGGGGCCGGCGACGGGTGTGCCCGGAGCGGCCGGGAAGCCGGCCTGCGGGGCGGCGGGCGGCTGGCCGGGCTGCGCGGCGGGCGGCTGGCCGGGTTGCGCGGCGTACGGGTTGCCGGACTGGGCGGCGTACGGGTTGCTGCCGGGCGGCGGAGACGTCTGACTCATGTGGATCCCCCCAGGGACGTAGGGCACACGGACGTACGTCCGGACGACGGACGTAAGTGTGTGCGAGAGCTGCCGCACATTAGCAGGCGGCAGTGACGTCCCCTACCGGGATATTCGCCCTGCCCCGGAGGCCGCCGGGAGGGTCAGAGCCGGTGTGCCGCCCCCGTGGGGGTGGCGCCCCTGGTGTCCAGGAGCAGTTGGGCCTTCACGGAGAGACCCTGCAGGTCGTACGTACGGTGCTGCTGGAGCAGGATCGTCAGATCGGCGTCGGCCGCGGCCTCGTAGAGCGAGTCGGCGCGCGGGACGGGGCGGTCGAGGACGCTCCACGCGGGCACGTGCGGGTCGTGGTAGCTGACGGACGCGCCGAGTTCCATCAGCCGGACGGCGATCTCGCGGGCGGGGGAACCCTGTTGGTCGGCGAGGTCCGCCTTGTAGGTGACGCCGAGCAGCAGCACGCGTGCGCCGCGGGCCGATTTGCCGTGCTCGTTGAGGAGGGCGGCGGCGCGCTGGATGACGTACTGGGGCATCTGGTGGTTGACCTGCTGGGCCAGCTCGACCATGCGCAGCGGGCGGGACGGACGGTCCGTCAGGTCCTGGGCGACGCCGTGGCCGCCGACGCCGGGGCCCGGCCGGAACGCCTGGAAGCCGAAAGGTTTCGTCTCGGCGCAGCGGATGACGTCCCACAGGTCGACGCCCAGGTCGTGGCAGAGGACGGCCATCTCGTTGACGAGGGCGATGTTGACGTGCCGGTAGTTGGTCTCCAGGAGGTGCACGGTCTCCGCCTCGCGTGGTCCACGCGCGCGTACCACCTTGTCGGTGAGGCGCCCGTAGAACGTGGCGGCCGATTCCGTGCACGCCGAGGTCAGACCGCCGATGACCTTGGGCGTGTTGGCGGGGCCGAAGTCCCGGTTGCCGGGGTCGACGCGGCTGGGCGAGTAGGCGAGGTGGAAGTCGCGGCCGGCGCGGAGCCCGGAACCCTCCTCCAGGATCGGGCGGAGGTAGTCCTCCGTGGTTCCCGGATAGGCGGGCGATTCGAGGATCACGGTGGTGTGCGGGCGCAGCCGGGTGGCCAGGGTGCGGGCGGCGGCGGCGACCTGCTGGAGGTCGAGCGCGCCGTCCGCGCCCTGTGAGGTCGGGGCGCAGATGACCGCGGTGCGGACCCGGCCGAGTTCGGCGGGGTTGGTGGTGGGCCGGAAACCCTCCGAGTGCATCCGGCGCAGTTCTGCCGCGGTGAGGGAGCCGCCCTCGGGTCCGGTCTTGTAACCGATGGTGGGGATGCCGGCGGCGACGGCGGCCTGGGCCAGCGGCAGGCCGAGATGACCGAGTCCGATGACGGCGAGATCTGCGGGCATGGCGTGGGCCGTCCTTCCCAGTAGCCGAAGTGGGACAGGTGCGCAAGCCCTGTGGACAGGATGGGCCAGCGCAATGTCAGACTAGGAGTAAATATGACCGTTATGCGGGATTCGTCGGCTGTGTTTTCTTGAAAGTCCCTGATTGCCGCCGGTCGCGGGCCGCCGCCTCGTACCGCCGCCGCCTCGTACCGCCGCCGCCTCGTACCGCCGTCGCCTCGTACCGCCGTCGTCGCGCCTCCTGGCCCTCGCCGTCGCTCCCGGGTTTTCCACAGGCGGGAGGGCGGCCTGTGGCCGAAGGTGGGCAACACCGTCAGAATTTGGGCAGGGGGCATGTGATCGGGCTTCGCCCTCCGGGTGCGGCCGCGCGACCAACAGTGGGAGGCAGCGGTGAGGACAGCGACACTGGGGCCGGCGGAGCGCGCCGAGTCACTTGCGGCAATGGCCGAGCGGGAGCTGGACGTACTGGTCGTGGGCGCGGGCGTGGTCGGCGCGGGCACGGCCCTCGACGCCGTGACGCGCGGACTGTCCACCGGGCTGGTCGAGGCGCGTGACTGGGCGTCCGGCACGTCGAGCAGGTCCAGCAAGCTGATCCACGGCGGACTGCGCTACCTGGAGATGCTCGACTTCGCACTGGTGCGCGAGGCACTGAAGGAGCGCGGACTCCTCCTCGAACGGCTCGCCCCACACCTGGTCAGGCCCGTCCCATTCCTCTACCCGCTCCAGCACAAGGGCTGGGAGCGGCTGTACGCGGGATCGGGCGTCGCGCTCTACGACGGCATGTCGATGGCGCGCGGACACGGCCGCGGGCTGCCGATGCACCGCCACCTGACACGCCGCCACGCCCTGCGCGTGGCACCCGCCCTGAAGAAGGACGCGCTGGTCGGAGCGTTGCAGTACTACGACGCGCAGATGGACGACGCCCGCTACGTGACGACGCTGGTGCGCACGGCGGCGTCGTACGGGGCGAAGGTCGCCAACCGCGCCCGCGTGACCGGCTTCCTGCGCGAGGGCGAGCGGGTGGTCGGGGCCCGCGTCCAGGACGTCGAGGGCGGCGGCGAGTACGAGATCCGCGCCCGGCAGGTGGTCAACGCCACCGGCGTGTGGACCGACGACACCCAGGCGATGGTGGGGGAGCGCGGGCAGTTCCACGTCCGCGCGTCCAAGGGCATCCACCTCGTCGTCCCCAAGGACCGCATCCACTCCACGACCGGACTGATCCTGCGGACCGAGAAGTCCGTGCTCTTCGTCATCCCGTGGGGCCGCCACTGGATCGTCGGCACCACGGACACCGAGTGGGACCTCGACAAGGCCCACCCGGCGGCCTCCAGCGCCGACATCGACTACCTCCTGGAACACGTCAACTCCGTGCTGGCGGTGCCCCTGACCCGTGACGACGTCCAGGGCGTCTACGCGGGACTGCGGCCTCTGCTCGCGGGCGAGTCCGACGCCACCAGCAAGCTGTCGCGCGAGCACACGGTGGCGCACCCCGTGCCGGGCCTGGTGGTGGTGGCGGGCGGCAAGTACACGACGTACCGGGTCATGGCCAAGGACGCGGTCGACGAGGCGGTGCACGGCCTCGACCAGCGGGTCGCCGACTGTGTCACCGAGGACGTGCCGCTGCTGGGCGCGGAGGGCTACCGGGCGCTGTGGAACGCGCGGGCGCGCATAGCCCAGCGGACCGGACTGCACGTGGTCCGCGTCGAGCACCTGCTGAACCGGTACGGGGCGCTCACCGAGGAGCTGCTCGACCTGATCGCCGAGAACCCGTCGCTGGGCGAACCGCTGCCGGCGGCCGAGGACTATCTGCGGGCCGAGATCGTCTACGCGGCATCCCACGAGGGCGCCCGGCACCTGGACGACGTGCTGACCCGCCGGACCCGCATCTCGATCGAGACGTTCGACCGCGGCACGCGCAGCGCGCGCGAGGCGGCCGAGCTGATGGCGCCCGTCCTCGGCTGGGACAAGGGCCAGATCGAGCGGGAGGTGCAGCACTACGAGAAGCGGGTCGAGGCCGAGCGCGAGTCGCAGCGCCAGCCGGACGACCTGACGGCGGACGCGGCACGGCTGGGAGCGCCGGACATCGTGCCGCGGTGAGGGGCCGGCCGCTCCGGGCGGACATCGGGCTGGGCCGTCGGGTCGGGTCGTCGGGAGGCCGGATAGGCGGGGGGCCGGGTCGCCTGGCCGGGTCGTCGGGGCGGGGTGTCGGACGGAACATCACCCGAACGGGTGTAGGGCGCCGGGATATCCGCTCGGATCCCGTCCGTTCTACGGGGTGCGGGGGCAGAACTCGGCAGTGAGGAGGGCGGTTTCGGGGTCGCGGTCCGCCATCCCGTCCGTGTTCACCCGGAAGGTGAGGACACGACGCCCGTCGACGGTGGCCGCGGTGCGCACGTAGCTGCCGGAGATCCGGCCGTTGTGTCCCCACACCGTGGTCCCGCACGGCAGCTTCACCGGAAAAAGGCCCATGCCGTACGCACCGTGTGCGGTGCGGGTGTCGCGCATGGTCCGCAGTTCGCCGGGCGGCAGGAGCCGGCCGCCCAGCAGGGCCGCGTAGAAGCGGTTCAGATCGGCGAGGGTGCTGACCAGCTCGCCCGACGCGCCGGCCACGCGCGGGTCGAGGTCGGTGACGTCCGTGCCGTCGGCGGCGTAGGCGCGGCCGTGGGGAGAGGGGAGGGTGGTGTCGGCGCCCGGGAAGGAGGTGCCCGTCAGGCGCAGCGGGGTGAGGATGCGGCGCCGCACCTCGGCGGCGTACGAGCGGCCGGTGACCCGCTCCACGACCATGCCGAGGATGACGTAGTTGGTGTTCGAGTAGGCGAAGCGGCCGCGGTCGGCCAGGGGGTGGGTGAGTGCGATGTGTACGGCCTGAGGCGGCGTGAGGGGAACGGTGCCGCCGGTGTCCTCGGCGAAGTCGTGCAGGCCGCTGGTGTGGGTGAGCAGCGCGCGCAGCGTCGTGCGGCGGCCGTCGTCACCGGCCTCGCGCAGCAGGCCGGGCAGATAGGTCTCCACCCGGTCGGACAGGGACAGCCGGTGCTCGGCGACGAGTTGCAGGACCACCGTGGCGACGAAGGTCTTCGTGACGCTGCCCGCGCGGAAGTGGTCCGCGCGGCCCAGGGCGCCCGCGGGGCCCGTCCGTGCCGATTCGGCGTGGGCGTAGCGCGGGCCGGACTCCTCACGGGCGAGCAGTGCGGCGGCCGGGGCCCGGTCGGGGGTGACGAACCGTGCGAGTTCCGGGTCCGTGGCGGGAGACGCGGGCGCCTGGGAGGCGGCCGTGGTCAGTCCGAGAAGGGCGACCAGCACGGGAATGGCCATGAGTGTCCGGATGGTTGGCATCCCAGCCCTTTCTTCTTCCGGCCTTGTCCGGCCTTGCCCGTGCTTGTTTCGGCCTTCCTCCCGCACATGATGCGGGATGACCGGAGGTGGACGCCGTGTGAGCCACCTGTGAGGGCACCCTGGGCGTCGAGCGGTCGCCGCGTGAGAGACAATGGTGGCTCTGTCAGGGCGGGTTGCATGAGGGGACGCATGTCGGAGGCGGAGCGGGCGGGAGCATCCCGTCAGGACAAGAGCGAACGTCTCCTCGCCGGGCGGTACCGGCTGGGGGATGTTCTCGGCCGCGGCGGCATGGGCACGGTCTGGCGCGCCAAGGACGAAACCCTGGGCCGCACGGTCGCCGTGAAGGAGCTGCGGTTCCCGTCGAGCGTCGACGAGGAGGAGAAGCGTCGGCTGATCACGCGCACGCTGCGTGAGGCCAAGGCCATTGCCCGGATCCGCAACAACGGCGCGGTGACCGTCTTCGACGTGGTCGACGAGGACGACCGGCCGTGGATCGTGATGGAACTCGTCGAGGGCAAGTCGCTCGCCGAGGCCATCCGCGAGGACGGCCTGCTCACCCCGAGGCGGGCCACCGAGGTCGGTCTGGCCATCCTCGACGTGCTCGGCTCGGCGCACCGCGAGGGCATCCTGCACCGTGACGTGAAGCCGTCGAACGTGCTGATCTCCGACGACGGCAGGGTGGTGCTCACCGACTTCGGCATCGCCCAGGTCGAGGGCGACCCGTCGATCACGTCGACGGGCATGCTCGTCGGCGCGCCCTCGTACATCTCGCCCGAGCGGGCGCGCGGCCACAAGCCCGGCCCCGCGGCCGACCTCTGGTCCCTGGGCGGCCTGCTGTACGCGTCGGTCGAGGGAGTGCCCCCGTACGACCGGGGCTCCGCGATCGCGACGCTCACCGCGGTGATGACCGAGCCGGTCGAGCAGCCGAAGAACGCCGGTCCGCTGGAGAAGGTGATCTACGGGCTCCTCGCCAAGGATCCCGAGCAGCGGCTCGACGAGCGGCGTGCGCGGGCCATGCTCACCGAGGTCCTGCACATCCTCGACGCCGACGAATCCGGTCCGGAGCCGCCGGACGCGACGAAGGTCGTGGCACTGCCGCCGGTGCCGGACGCGACACCGCGCAAGCCCGGAAAGGCGGGCGGCACGGCTGCGTCCGGTTCCGGGTCCAAGCGGGGCGAGGAGGCCGGGGAGCGGGTGCGCGGCGCCCTGCGTTCCGTGCGCAAGGCCGCGGTGACGGCGGGTGCGGCGACCGCGGCGAACGTACGGAGCAGGACGGGCGGCGGCACGGACGCGGCGACCACCGGGAGCGCCGGGAGCGCCGGTGCCAAGGCTCCCGACGCCGCCGGCACCGGTGGCGCGGGTGCGGCCCCGGCCGGTGCGGCCTCTGGCGCGGGCGCGGCGGCCGGGCCCGGCGCCGGGAAAGCCGGGTCCGCTGACGGCGGTACCGCCGGTGCGGCGGCCGGTGCCGCCGGCGGGAGCGCGGGTGCTTCCGGCGGAGGGGCGAGGGCGACGACGGGGCGGACGTCCGGGTGGCCGGCGGTTCCGGTGCCCGACGCGCCGCCGCGGTCCGCGCCGCGCGCCCCCCTCACCGACGTGGTGCCCCGGCGCACGCTGCTGATCATCGCGGTCGTCGTGGCGCTCGCCGTGATAGGAGCGGTCCTCGCGCTCGTCCTGAACGGCGGCGACGGCGGCGGGGACTCCAAGAGCGGTGGCACGAAGTCCACGTCCACCGCCCGCGGCGGCGCGACCGCGGGGGGCGACGGCAGCGGCAAGAGCGGCGGCGCCGGGACCGGTACGGACGGTGGGGACAAGACCGACGCTGCACAGGGCACGGACGCCGGCGCGGCCACGGGCGACGACGGCACGTCCGACTCGGACACGTCGGGCGACGGCGAGGACGACGACGCCCAGGGCGGCGACGGCAAGGGGTCGGGCACCACCAAGGTGACGACGTACAAGAGCGGCCAGGGATTCACCATCGGGCTGCCGAAGGGCTGGAAGTACCAGTCGACGGGCGCGGCGGGAGCGAGGTTCACCGGCCCCGAGGGCCAGAAGCTGCTGGTCGGCTGGACGAGCACGCCCAAGAGCGACCCGGTGGCGGACTGGAAGAACCAGGAGCGCTACATGGTGCGCTCGCAGTACAAGCGCATCCGCATCGAGAAGGTGGGCTATCGGGGCTGGAACACGGCCGACTGGGAGTTCACCTACGTGGACGGCGGTACGAAGTACCGGTCGGTGGACCGGGGCTTCGTCGTCAACAGCCATCAGGGGTACGGGATCATGTACACCGCGAAGGCCGGCAAGTGGGACGAGGACCTGCGCAGGGACACCTGGCGGACGCTGACGAAGACGTTTCAGCCGAAGTTCTGAGGCTAGGGAAGCCCTGGGGACCGAGGTGGTTTCGGGGTTCGGGGAAGTCCCGCGGCCCGAGGGCGTACCCGGGGGCCGGTGGGGTCCCGTGCCGGGGGCCGGTGGCGTCCGGTACCGGGCCGGCTCCCCGGGTTCCGCCGCGGTTCCGGGCTTCGGTTTCGGGTGGGTTCGTCCGGGCTGTACCGGGCGGGCCCGGCAACGGAACGGTGACATCTCGCATCACCTCATTGCGGGTTGCCTCCGGCACGTATCGTGAGTGGTTGAGAACCGTACGCAGCCACAACGGGACGCTAGGCGAACGGATTTGACCACCGGTCCGCCGGGGGAGGCATCGTGGACGAATATGCGGGACGGGTACTCGCCGACCGCTACCGCCTGCCGCTGCCGCCGTCCGACGAGTTCGAACTGGCCGAGACGCGCGCCTTCGACACCTACAGCGGACAGGAAGTCCTGGTCCGGCAGGTGCCGTTGCCCGAGGTCGTCGAAGCGGAGATGCTCGACGCCGACGGGCTGCCCGAGGGCTACGTGGCCCGGGACGGCGGGACCCGCCGGCCGTCCGGGCGGGCCTCGCGCAGCCCCGCCGAACCGGCCGTGCGGCGCGCCATGGAGGCCGCCCAGGCCGCCGCGCAGATCCCCGACCACCCCCGGCTCGACCAGGTCTTCGACGTGTTCGCCGAGGGCGGCTCGCTGTGGATCGTCAGCGAGGTGGTGAACGCCCGGCCGCTGGCCGCGCTGCTCGCCGAGAGACCGCTGAGCCCCTACCGGGCGGCCGAGGTCGCCGCCGACGTCCTCACCGCACTGCGTGCCCTGCACGCACACGGCTGGGTGCACCGGAACATCACCGCGCGCACGGTGCTGGTCTGCGACGACGGCCGCATCGTGCTGACCGGCCTGGCGGCCGGGGCGGCCGAGGAGGCCCTGTGCGGCTACGACCCCGTCCCGGCCCCGGACCACGAGGACGGCGGGAACACGGGCCCCGGTGCCGGCCGAGGCGCGCAGGACTCGGGACCCGCCGGGGCGGCCGCGATACCCATGGCCACACCCGGCGCCCCGCACGGGACTCCTCCCGGCATCCCGGCGGGCGGTCCGGGCTCCGGGACGCTCGGCGCGATGGCCTTCGACGCCCGGGGAGCGGACGCCGAGGCCGCGCGACGCGCGGCGATCGAGGCAAGGTCCGGCGGTGCGGCACAGGTTCCGGGCCCCTCCACCGGGCAGGTACCCGCCACCGGCGAGCGCGCGCTCGAAGCGGGCGGCGACGCGCGCGCCGCGCGCGCCGGGGCGATCGCCGCCTACCGGGCAGGAGCACGCGCCGCCGCCCGGGTCCACGAGGCGCAGCGGAGCCGTCAGGCCGCGCTGCCCGCGCCCCGGCCGGCCGAGTCGGACGCCCCGGCCGCCGCACCCCCCGGCCAGATCGCCGACCCCTACGGAGTGGCGGGACGCCCGGCCGACTGGCACGGAGCCGCCCCCCGCAAAGGCGCCGGTGGCGGCCCCGGGCCCGGAGCGGTCTCGGGCGGGAGCGACGGCCTCGCCGCCCTCGGCCCGGGGCGGGGCGTGGCGGAGGGCCCCGTACCGGGACACGGCCCCGGCGGACCCGCGCCCGGAGCCGGACCCGCGACCGTACCCGGTGCCGGTGCCGGTGCCGGTGTTGGTGTTGGTGCGGTGCCGCCGCGTCGCGGTCCCGCCACCGCCCTCGCGGCCGAGCGTGCGCGCCAGGCGCGGATGGCCGTCGTCGGCGCCGTGACCGAGCGCTGGGCACCCGAGCAGGCCGGCCCCGTGCACGAGAACTGGCAGCTGGCCGCGCCCATCGGCCCCGCGACCGACCTGTGGGCGCTCGGAGCGCTGCTCTTCCGGGCGGTGCAGGGACACGCGCCCTATCCCGAGGAGAACACCGCCGAGCTGGTCCAGCTGGTCTGCGCCGAGCCGCCCGCGTTCGCGGAGGAGTGCGGCCCGCTGCGGCCGGTCGTCGAGTCGCTGCTGCGTCAGGACCCCACGGAGCGCCTGGATTTCGAGGAACTGCGCGGATGGCTGCGCTCGCTCGTCCGCTCGGCGCCCGAACCCGAGGCCGGCGCGCACGTCATAGCGGCGCCCCCGGTCGACCCGCGCCGGCTGCCGATCGTGCGCCGCCGGGGCGAACTGGTCCGCAGACGCCGTGCCAAGCTGCCCGCGACGAGCCCGCACGCCCGCCACAAGCGGGCCAGACAGGACGCCGCCGCCCGCCCCCGGCGTCTGGGGAGGAACCTGCTCCTGCTGGTTCTGCTGCTCCTGGCGGCGGCGATCGTGTACGCGATGGTCTTCATGCCCAAGTCCGGTACGGGCGACGCGGCGGGAGGGCGCCCGGACTCCGCCGGTGAGGCAGGCCCCGCGCCGGGCCACTCCTCCGACGCGGGGGCCGACGGAAAGGCGAGCGGACGGCCGGACACGGACAAGAGCTCGCCCGGCGACGACAAGAGCCCCTCCGGGAAGTCCAGTTCGACCAGGACGCAGAGCACCGACCCGGACGTGGCGCGGGGCTTCACCCTCCGCAAGGACACCGAGGGCTTCCGGGTGGCCGTGGCCGACGGCTGGGACCGTACGCCGAAGAACGGACGCGGTCAGGTGGTGTACCGGCACGGCGACTTCGAGCTGATCGTCGTACCGGGCCGGGACAGTACGGCCGACGGCGGCTCCGACCCGATGGCGTACCAGCGGGAGACGGAGCGTGAGCTGCAGCCGTTCCGCGACTCGACCTGGGCGACCTCCAGCGGCATGCGCCGCATCGACGTGGGAGGACGCGCTATGGCCGAGGGGCAGTTCACGTGGCAGGACTCGGCGGGGCACGAGCTGTACGTACGCAACCTGGCGATGATCGTCGGCGGCCGCTACCACGTCGTGCAGGTGCGCGGCCCGGAGGCCGAGCGCGACGAGGTGACCCGGCTGTACGAACAGGCTTCGGCCACCTACCAGGTGACGGGCTGACGGACCGGCTGTCCAGGCTGCTGACCGAGAGTGACACCGCGTCAGCCCGCCCGCCGGCTCCCGCGGACGCCGGATGACTGCCGAGTGAGCGTCAAGTGAGCGTCGTGCGCGCCTCATACGGGCGTCATGCGGGCGTCATGCGGGGTGAACCGGCCGTCACCCGCCTGGTTCTCCCGGGTTCTTCCCCGGTTCCCTGCGGGGCGCGGAAGGGACAAGCGTCACAGTGCTGTCTCCGTACGGCCCCGCCCGTTCCCTGGGTGAGGGCCGCTCCTTAGTCTGACCCTGTCAACACCATTGCGGGGAAACGTGAATCAGATGCAGGGCCTGCTGCTCGCGGGCCGCTACCGGCTCGTCGACGCGATCGGCAGCGGGGGCATGGGCCGGGTGTGGCGCGCTCACGACGAGGTGCTGCACCGAGCGGTCGCCGTCAAGGAGTTGACCGCCGCTCTGTACGTCACGGACAGTGACCGCGCGGTTCTGCTCGCCCGGACCCACGCCGAGGCGCGGGCCGCCGCCCGGATCAACCACTCCGCCGTCGTCACGGTGCACGACGTGCTGGAGCACGACAACCGGCCGTGGATCGTCATGGAACTGGTCGAGGGCGGCTCCCTGGCCGACGCGGTCAAGGACCGGGGGCGGATGGAACCGGCCGAGGCGGCGCGCATCGGGCTGTGGGTGCTGCGGGCCCTGCGGGCCGCGCACACCGCCGGTGTGCTGCACCGCGACGTGAAGCCCGGCAACGTACTGCTGTCCGACGACGGCCGCGTGCTCCTCACGGACTTCGGGATAGCGCAGGTCGAGGGCGACACCACGATCACCCGCACCGGTGAGATCGTCGGCTCCGTCGACTACCTGGCGCCCGAGCGGGTGCGCGGCCACGATCCCGGCCCCGCGTCCGACCTGTGGGCCCTCGGCGCGACGCTGTACACGGCGGTGGAGGGCAAGTCGCCGTTCCGGCGGACCTCACCGCTGACGACGATGCAGGCCGTGGTCGACGAGGAGCCGGAGTCCGCGCGGTACGCGGGCCCGCTCGAACCCGTGATCACGGCGCTGCTGCACAAGGATCCCGCCGGCCGGCCCGGCATGGGCGAGGCGGAGCAGATGCTCGCGGAGGCGGCGGAGGGCCGCAGGCCCAGCACGGCTCAGGCGTATGTGCCGACACAACATGTGCCCTCGCACCACGGACGCGTCCCCCAGGGCGCGACGCCCCATGGGGCCGGGCACCGTGGGACGGGGCCATACATGGCGACGCCACACGACCCCACCACGGCCGCCGGCACGCACGCCGACACGCACGCCGGCGCCCACGGCGGCACCCATGGCGGTACGAGCGGTGGCACGCACGGTGGCACGCAGGGCAGTGCGTACGGCGCCCCGTACGGCGGGGCGCCGGCCTCGCAGGGCACCCCCGGCTCGACCCTGCACGGACCACTCACCGCGCACACGGCACCGACGTACGCGACGCACACGCCCGCCCCCGCCCCCGTGAAGCGCGGCCGTGCCCGGACGATCGTCGTCGTGGCCGTCCTGGCGGCGCTCGTCGGCGGTGGCGGCGCGGTGCTCACGCAGTACCTGGATGGCCGGCGCGGCGACTCCCACGCCTCGACCGGCACGGAGGCCGACGAGGCCGAGGGCGGCGCGGCCGGGGAGTCGAGCCAGGGGATGGACGGCCTCCAGACGTCCGGAGCCGTCCCCGACGGCTGGGTACGCGTGAAGGACGCCCAGGGTTTCAGCCTCGCGCTGCCCAAGGGCTGGAAGCGGCAGGCCGGCGGCACCCAGGTCGACTACACGCCCGACGACGGCGAGCACTTCGTCCGCATCGCCATCGACGACTCGCCCGACTTCGACAGCGCGTACGCCCACCAGCAGGACCTGGAGCAGCAGTTGGAGCGGCTGCACGAGTACCGGAGGATCAGCCTGGCGCCCAACACGTTCCGGGACCGGCCGGGTGCGCTGTGGGACTTCACCTGGACCGCCCTGGCCAAGGACTCGAAGCATCCCGGCCCGCGCCGGGCCATCGAGGAGACGTACGTCGGCAGGGACGGCGTGGAGTACGCGATCTACATGTCGTCCCCCGCGGCCGACTGGGACAAGACACGCCAGCAGTTCGGCGCCGTCCTGCGCAGTTGGCGACCAGGGAGCGGGTGACGGCGTCCCGGGTTCGGGTGACGGCGACCCGGGTTCGGGGTGACGGCGTCCCGCGAGCGGGCGACGGCCTCCGCCACCCGCCCGGACGGACGCGGGGCGGCGGACGCCGAAGGCGCCACGCCGGTACGTCGGTTGTCGGCCACCTGGGACGCGGCGTCGCGGAAGCGCTGAGTCCGTTGCGGCATGATGGGCGCATGGGGACCGAGGGGGAGCACGTCCGTGTGATCGCGGGCCGGTACCGGCTGGAGGCCAGGATCGGCCGGGGCGGCATGGGAGTCGTCTGGCGGGCGACCGACCAGCTGCTCGGCCGCGAGGTCGCCGTCAAGGAACTCGCCCTCGACGACACCCTCTCCGCCGACGAGGCCCGCCAGCAGCGCGAGCGCACCCTGCGGGAGGCCCGCGCGGTCGCCCAGCTGCAGCACCCGCACATCGTCGTCGTCCACGACGTGGTCGAGGACGACGAACGCCCGTACATCGTCATGGAGCTGATCACCGGCGGCTCGCTCGCCGACCGGATCTCCGCGCACGGACCCGTGGACGCCTCCGAGGCCGCCCGCATCGGCATCGGCCTGCTCGGCGCGCTGCGCCGCGCCCACGACGCGGGCGTCCTGCACCGGGACCTGAAACCGGCGAACGTCCTGATGGAGGCCGGCACCGACCGCGTCGTCCTCACCGACTTCGGGATCGCCCAGGTCGCGGGGGCGACGACGCTCACCGAGACCGGGTCGTTCGTCGGCTCACCGGAGTACACCGCACCCGAACGGATGTCCGGGGCGAGGACGGGACCCGAGTCCGACCTGTGGTCGCTCGGCGCGCTGCTGTGCACGATCCTGAGCGGCGAATCGCCGTTCCGGCGCGACTCGCTGGGCGGCATCCTGCACGCGGTGGTGGTCGACGACATCCGCCCGCCCGCGCAGGCCGGACCGCTGCTGCCCGTCGTACGGGGGCTGCTGGAGCGCGATCCGGACCGCCGGCTGGACGCGGTCGAGGCGGAGCGGCTGCTGCGGGCGTTCCGCGCGACCGGCCGTACGCCGCGGGTGCCGCTCGGGTACACGCCGACGCGGCGGGACGTACGAGGACCGGTGGCCGCGGCGGGGGAGAGCGGCGGCGCGCAGGGGCCGGGGGAGATCCGGGACGCCCAGGACAGGCGGCCGGGCGACGCGAACCAGCCGCCCGTGCTCCCGGGTCCCGGCCGGGCCGCGCCCGCGTCCCCGCCCGGTCCGCTTCCCTCCTCCGCGGCGCTCGCGTCCCCCGGCGTCCCGTCGGCCGGGAGCTTCCCGGGTGCCCCGGCCCCCGGGGGCTCCGCGGGCGGCGGTCCGGCAGAGAGGCGTTCGTCGCGAAGTGTGCTCATGGCCGCCGCGCTGGTCGCCGCGATGGCGGGCGCGGGCGTCTCGGCGGCGGCCCTCCTGATGCACAAGGGCGGCGACGGCGTCGGCCCCGGCATCACGGCCACGTCCTCGGCGCCGCACAGCCCGTCCCGTACGACGCACAGCGACGTCACCCCGACCGTGACGGTCACCCGGCAGCCGACGCGGGCACCGGGCGGGGCGTCCGCCCGCACGGCGCCGTCCGGCTACCGCATGGTGCGGGACCCGAACGGCTTCTCGCTCGCCGTGCCCGACGGGTTCACGCGGGACGCGCGCGGTGAGCGGATCTTCTACATGTCGCCGGGGCAGACGTTCCGCATCGGCGTCAAGGTGACCGACCGCGAGCCGGGCGGCCCGCTCGCGGTGATGCGCCGGGCCCACGCCGGGGGGCCGTCCAGTAACCCGGGGTACCACGACGGCAGCGTCACCCGGACCACGCACGGCGGCAGTCCGGCGGCGCTCTGGGAGTTCACCTGGGACGGCTTCACCAAGGCGGAGGGCGCGCGGCACACGTACGACCTGTGCTGGGAGTGGGACGGGCGGACGTACGACGTGTGGGTCTCCGCGCCGGTCGGCAAGGTGCGTGAGGCGAAGGAGCACTTCGACGTCGCGGTGGACACGTTCGCGGCCGGGTGAGGCGGAGCCTTCGAGACCAAAGGTGAGATAAGGGACGTCGTGCGTCACGGGTCTGTGACCGGAAAGCGGCGAGGCTGGAAGCGGGGCGCCCGCCGCGATAAGGATGGACGCATGAGCGACAACGGGGGAGCACCGTACGGGCCGGACGAGACGACGAGTTTCGGTCTGCAACCGCCGCGTCCCGGCGGCCCCGGGCAGTCCGCGGGCACACCCGGCGCGGCGCGGCAGCCGGCCGTACCGCACCCCGGCAACCCGTACGCGACGCCGACCCGGATCCTGCCGGACCAGCAGCCGGCGCCGCAGGCGATGCCCGGCCGGCCGCCTCTCGCACCCGACCCCCGGCGCGCGGCCGCCGAGCCCACGCAGGTGAACGCCGCGCCCACCCGGGCGGTGCCGGCGCCCGAGGGTCCCGAGCCGGGGACGGGGCGGCTCATCGCGGGCCGCTACCGGCTCCTCGCGAAGCTCGGCGCCGGCGGCATGGGCACGGTGTGGCGGGCGAAGGACGAGACGGTGGGCCGTGAGGTCGCCGTGAAGGAACCCCGCGTTCCGGACCACCTTCCCGAGCGTGAACGCGCCAACGCGTTCGAGCGGATGCGCCGCGAGGCGCGCGCCGCCGCGCGGCTCGACCACCCAGCGGTGGTGAACGTCCACGACGTGGCCGTCGTGGCCGGGCAGCCGTGGATCGTGATGGAGCTGGTGCGGGGCCGCTCGCTCGGTGCCGCGCTCCAGGAAGGAACGCTCGGTCCGCGAGAGGCGGCGAAGGTCGGCCTGGAGGTCCTGGGCGCGCTGGAGGCGGCGCACGCGGCGGGGATCCTGCACCGGGACGTCAAGCCGGACAACGTGCTGCTCGGCAGCCACGGCCGCGTCGTCCTCACGGACTTCGGCATCGCGCAGATCGAGGGGGAGACGAACCTGACGGACACCGGCGGCTTCGTCGGTTCCCCCGAGTACATCGCCCCGGAGCGCGTGCTGGGCCAGCGGCCCGGCCCGGCGTCCGACCTGTGGTCGCTGGGCGTCGTCCTGTACGCGGCGACGGAGGGGGTCTCACCGTTCCGCCGCACCAACACCCCGGCGACGCTCCAGTCCGTGTTGAACGCGACCCCGGCGGCCCCGGCGTCGGCCCGGGGACCGCTCGCCGAGGCGATCAACGGCCTGCTGGCGAAGGACCCGGCGAGCCGCCCGGACGCCGCGCGGGTCCGCCGGCTCCTGGAGGAGGCCGCGCAGCCGCCGAAGGAGACGCAGGTCGTCCATGTCGCGGTCCCCGGCGCGGGCGGCCGGGGCATCCGCCTCGGCCGCAAGACCTTGCTCGGCGTGGGTGCGGCGGTCGTCGCGGCGGCGGTGGCGGCGTACCTGGTGGTCGCGGACCCGTTCGCGGGCCCGCTGCCCGACCACTGGAAGCAGGAGGAACAGAAGGCGCTGGGTGTGACGCTGGCCGTACCGGAGGGCTACAAGCGGCACCTGCCCGGAACGACCGACTCCGACAAGAACTGGGTCAGCTACGCCGACCTGAGCGGCGCGATCTCGGTCAACCTGCACCTCGCCAAGAAGTCCGAGGACACCGCCGGCGAGATCAAGGCGTCGGCGGCGGCGCAGATGTACGCGGACGAGGGCGAGTTCAAGAAGAGCGGCGCCTACGACTACGGAATGCCCCAGGGCCCGGAGACCACCCCCGACGAGACCACCTACCAGGGCAGGCCCTCGGCCGAGAACACCGTCGCCTACACCACCACGGACAGCGACAACCCCCTGCCCCGCGAGCTGAAGATCTTCTACTACAAGACCTCCAAGGGCGACATGTACAAGCTCACGATCAGCTACCCGGGCAAGGGCGACTTCACCTCCCGCGGCCGCGAGGTCGCGAGAACGGCGATCGAGAACCTGGACATCGACAGGCTCTGACCGACAGGGCCGGACAGCTCCGGCCCGTCAGCCGGCGCTGAGCGCGAGGTCGTTGGTGACGGTGAAGAAGGGCCGCACGTCCACCGGTTCACCGGACGGACCGGGCAACGCCGCCTTCGGATACTTGTCGGTCCGTTTCCGGTCCACGATGTCGTCGGCGACCCGTCCGAGACGGATCGGTTCCGCCGTCCGGCTGGGGCGCACCGACACATCCCACACCACCTTGCCCGAGCCCGCCTGCCCGGGCAGGGATGCCAGCCGGCCGGCCAACCGCCGACCGGCGGTGACCGTCAACGGCACCTCGAAGCCCGGCACGCCCTCGGTGCGCGAGACACCGAGCAGCGCGGCCCCGTTGCCCGCGCCGACGGCGACGCTGCCAAGGGTCCGGCTCAAGTCACGCTCGACTATGCGGATTTCGCCGATGCGTACGGCGGCGCCTACGGAACCCGGCCGCGGCTCGCTCAGTACCCGTCGTGCGTGCTGATCACGCCGGAGAAGAAGAAGTGCTCCACCCCCACGTACCTGAAGAGCAGCAACAACGCCGCGAAGCAGACCCTGACGGCGACGGTCAGTGCCCCCGGTGACGACTCCGGTACGGCAGCTCAGCTCCTGACAGCCGACTCGGCCAAGGCTGCTTCCTCGTCCGGCACAGCCACCGTCCTCGCCGCGACGGCGGACACCGGAGGCGACGGAGGCGACTTCAATGCGACGGGGCTGGCTCCGTCATCGGAGTGGGGCGTCGACGCCGGCTCGGGCGCCTTCACCTGGTCGTACCCGATGACCGCTCCGCCCGTTCCCGGCGGTCTCCAGCCCACGGTCGGCCTCAGCTACAACTCGCAGTCCATCGACGGCCAGACGGCGACCACGAACAACCAGGGCTCCTGGATCGGCCAGGGATTCTCATTCGACCCCGGCTACATCGAACGTACCTACAAGCCGTGCGCCGAAGACGGCCACGGTGACACCAACGGTGACGAGTGCTGGGCCTTCGACAACGCCACGCTCGCTCTCACAGGCGGAACCTCCGGTGAGATCATCAAGGACGACACCACCGGCGACTGGCGGATCAGCAGCGACGACAACTCCAAGGTCGAGCACCTGACCGGCACCACGAATGGCGACAACAACGGTGAGTACTGGAAGGTCACGACCGCCGACGGCACCCAGTACTTCTTCGGCCTCAACCAGCTGCCCGGCTACGCGAGCGGCAACGAGACCACCGGTTCCACCTGGACCGTGCCCGTCTACGGCGACGACTCCGGCGAACCCTGCTACGACGCCACCTTCGCGGACGCCTTCTGTACACAGGCCTGGCGCTGGAACCTCGACCACGTCATCGACCCGCACGGCAACGTCATGTCGTACTACTACGGCAAGGAGACGAACCACTACACGCAGGGTCTGAAGACCACCGAGAACGGCAAGGCGTACGTCCGCGGCGGCTACCTCAAGCGCATCGACTACGGTCAGCGCGCCGGCAAGGTGTACTCGACGCAGCCTGCCGCCCGCGTCGTCCTCACCACCGCCGAGCGCTGCATCGGCGACCTCACCGACTGCGAGGCGAGCGACCTCACCGACTCCACGGCCGCCGACTGGCCGGACGTTCCCTGGGACCAGAACTGCAAGGCCGACAGCAAGTGCCCTGGCCAGAACTCCCCGACGTTCTGGACCCGCAGGCAGCTGACCAAGGTCACCACGCAGATCCGTACCGGCGACTCGTCCTTCGGCGCCGTCGACGAGTGGAGTCTCGCGCACGACTACACCGACAACGGTGACGGCTCCAAGTCGCTGTGGCTCAAGGGCATCGACCACACCGGCAAGCCGGGTACTGACGTCTCCGTGCCTTCCGTCGTGCTCGGTGGGCAGCAACTCGCCAACCGTGTCGACAAGTCCGGGGACAACCTTCAGCCGTTCTACCGCTTCCGCCTCTCCTCGGTGAAGAACGAATCCGGCGGCGTGCTCAGCGTCAACTACGCAGATCCGCAGTGCACCACCAGCAACCTGCCCGCCGAGGACTCATCGACCAAGCGGTGCTTCCCGGTGAAGTGGAATCCACCGGGTGCAGAGGACCCGATCCTCGACTGGTTTCACAAGTACGTCGTCGCCTCCGTCACGGAACAGGATCTGACCGGGGGCAACGCCGACCAGGTCACCTCGTACACCTACCTCGGCGACGCCGGCTGGCGGAAGGCGAAGCCGGACGGGATCACCAAGGCCGAGTACCGGACCTGGGGTGACTGGCGCGGCTACGGAAAGGTGCGCGTCGAGACCTCGGACGGCACTGTCTCCGACGCGAACACGAAGACCGAACACATCTTCTTCCGCGGCCTGGACGGTGACGTCGACGCGAGCGGTGACTCCCGCTCCGCGACCGTGACCGACTCCAACGGGACCTCGTACGAGGACTCGGACTGGAAGGCCGGCCAGGAACTGGAGACGCTGACCTACAACGGGTCCGACGTCACCGAGAAATCGGTCACCGTGCCGTGGACCGAGGTGACCGCCACACACGCCGCGGACTGGGGGACACACAAGGCGCGTTACGTCCGGCCGGGTTCGACGGACTCCTACACCGCCCTCATCTCCGGCGGCTGGCGCCACACACGTTCCTCCACCACGTATGACACCGCTACCGGCCGCGCCACGCAGGTCGACGACGACGGTGAGGTGGGGGCAACCGACAACGAGTGCACTCGCACCACCTACGCCGACAACAGCAGCCTGCACCTGTACTCCTACGTGGCGCGGGTGGAGAAGGTGAGCGTCGACTGCGCCACCACCCCCGACCGTGCCACCCAGGTCATCTCCGACGACCTCACCCTGTACGACGGCACTTCCACCGTGGGCGCCGCCCCCACCAAGGGAAATCAGACCACCACCCGGCAGCTCGCGTCACACGACGGGACCACGGCTACCTACCGGACGACGGCCGTCACGACGTACGACGACTACGGCCGTCCGCTCGTGGTGAAGGACGCCTCCAACTACTCCTCGCCCACGGCTTATACCTCCTCCACCACCTATACCGAGACGAACGGCCTCGCGACCCGCTCGACCGTCACCAACCCCCTCGGCTGGACCACGTCCACCGAGTACGCCCCCGAGCGGGGCCTGCCCACCGCGAAGGTCGACCAGAACGGCAAGCGCACCGAACTCGCCTATGACGCCCTCGGCCGGCTCGCCTCCGTCTGGCTGCCGGACCGCATCGGCCTGAGCGCCTCCATCAAGTACGCGTACCTGATCCGTGGTGAGAGCGGTCCGACCGCCGTCCACACCCAGAAGATCGAGAACGACGGCACCTCGTACGGCAGCGAGTGGTCCCTCTACGACGGCCTGCTCCGCCCGCGCCAGGAGCAGACCGAGGGGCCGGACGGAAACCGCCTGGTCGCGGACACGCTCTACGACGGTTCCGGCCGTGTGTTCAAGACCAACGACACCTACTACACCACCGGCGCCCCGTCCTCCTCGCTCTTCGAACCCGTCAACGCGAGCCTTGAGGCGCAGACGGTGACGGAGTTCGACGGCGCGGGCCGCACCACGGCTTCCGTCTTCAAGGTGAAGGGGGCGGAGAAGTACCGCACCTCGTACGCGTACGGCGGTGACCGCGTGACCACCACGCCGCCCTCCGGCGGCACGAAGACCACCGTCGTCACCGACGCCCGGGACCGCACGACGACGCAGATCGCGTACCCGTCGGGCGGCGACGCGGTCACCACCTCCTACGACTACACGGACGCCGGCCTGCTGTCCGGGGTCAGGGACGACGCCGGGAACGCCTGGAAGTACACGTACGACCAGCTCGGCCGCGCGAAGACCGCCGTCGACCCGGACACCGGCACGGCGTCCTACACCTATGACGCGCTGGACCGGCAGACGTCCGTCACCGTCAACGGCGACAAGACATCCACCGTGTACGACGCGCTGGACCGCCCTGTGTCGACCTGGCAGGGCGAGGCGGACACCGGCACAAAGCTGTCGGTGACGAAGTACGACACGATCGCCAGAGGCGAGTTGTACGGGACCTACACGTACAAGAACGGCGCCGTCTATTCGGCGGTCACGTACCCGAAACTCGACGAGCGGAACGACTACAAGCCCACCCAGACGAAGTACACCCTGTCCAAGACGGCCGAACCCGAACTCGGCGGCACCTACGAGTACACCGCCCAGTACAACGACGATACGACCGCCAAAGCACAAGGGCTCCCGGCCGCGGGTGACCTGTCCGCCGAGTCTCTCTCCTACCAGTACGACAGCCTGCAACGCCCCGTCGGTCTGACCACCTCGCTGGGCGGCTTGAGTTATGTCTCGAGCGCTTCCTACTCAGCGACGTCCTTGCTGCAGACGCTCCAGCTGACCACAGGCGGAGCGAACGATCCCAAGTCGACGCTGGGCTTCGCGTACGAGGCGGGCACGGACCGCCTCACCCACGCGACCGTCCAGCCGGGCGGCGCCACCACTCTGGCCTACGACGCGCGCTACACGTACGACGACATCGGCAACATCCGCTCGATCGCCGACACCCCGGGCACGGGCGCGGGCGACGCACAGTGCTTCAGCTACGACGGGCTGCGCCGGCTGACCGAGGCGTGGACCTCATCGGAGTCCTCGGACAACGCCTCCGGCACCGGTGGGACGGACGCGGCCTGCACAGCCGGGGCGTCGTCCACGACGGTCGGCGGAGTGTCCCCGTACTGGACGGAATACGGCTACGACTCGATCGGCAACCGAACCAGCGAGACCCGGCACGGCCTGAACGGCGCCGGCACCGCGACGCGCGCCTATGCCTACGGCGACGGATCCGGCCCGAACGGTACGGACTCCGGCCCGCACACCGTGGCGTCGGTGACGGAGAAGACCGAGGCGACGAGCACCACGCCGCAGGTCACCTCGCAGGACACCTACACGTACGACGCGTCCGGCAACACGAAGACGCGTGTCCTGTCCGGAGACACACAGTCCCTGGACTGGGACAAGCAGGGTGAGCTGACCAAGGTCACGAACGCGGACGGCACGGTGACGTCGTACACGTACGACGCGTCCGGCGAGCGGATCATGCGGGAGACGCCCAAGGAGAAGACGCTCTACCTGCCGGGCACCGAACTCCACCTGGACAAGTCCACGTCCAAGGTGACGGCGACCCGGTACTACTCCTTCGGCGGCCAGACGATCGCCATGCGGGAGGCGGACGGCGTCCACTTCCTCGCCGCGGACCACCAGGGCACGGCGGAGTTGGCCATCGACGCCAAGACGGGCGAGACGACCCGCCGCCGTTCGGACCCGTTCGGCAACGCCCGCGACGAGTCCTCTTCCTCTTCCTCCTCGTCCTCCGGCTGGGTGAACGACAAGGGCTTCGTGGGCGGCACGATCCAGGACTCCACCGGCCTGACGACCCTGGGCGCACGAGAGTACGACTCCGACACGGGCCGCTTCCTCTCCGCCGACCCGGTCATCGACTACAACGACCCGCAGCAGATCAACGGCTATGCCTACGCCAACAACAGCCCGGTCAGCTTCAGCGACGCCTCGGGTCTGCGGCTCGCGGACTGCGTAGGCGGCTGGGACGAGTGCGGCCCGGGCCCGAAGAAGCACTCCGGGGCTGTCGGCACCCGCGACAACTCGGGCAGCAACGGGAGCATCAGCCCCAGAGTCTCTGTGGGCGACTACTACACGCCCGCCCAGCAGAAGGCGGACGAGGCCCGGGCCAAGGAGGAGGAGAACAAGCAGCGGGCGATCGCCATCGCCAAGGAGCTCGCCAAGATCGTCGCCGACGAACTCGGCATCACGGACGCGCTGGACTGCTTCACCACAGGCAACCTGGGCGCCTGCGGCAACACCGCGCTCAACGTGGTCTCCTCCTTCCTGGGAGGCGGACCGCTCGCCAAGTTGGCCAAGAAGTACTTCCTCCGCTGGGACAAGGCCGCCGCTCTGGCCAAGCGAATCGTCGGCCTGGGCAAGAAGCTGTGGGCCGGCTTCCAGGACTGGCGAAAGAGCAAGAAGGCTGCGGGGGCGGCCGAGGAGGCAGTCCAGGAGTGCAACAGCTTCACGCCCGACACCAGAGTCCTCATGGCCGACGGCAGCAAGAAGAAGATCAAGGACGTCGACATAGGCGACGAGGTCGTGGCCACCGACCCGGAATCCGGTGAAACGAAGACCGAGACGGTCACGGCAGAGATCCAGGGCACAGGCCTGAAGCACCTGGTCAAGATCTCCGTCGACGTCGACGGGAAGAAGGGCTCGAAGACGGCTTCGGTCACCGCGACCGACGGGCATCCCTTCTGGGTTCCGGAGCTCGGGGAATGGCTCCAGGCCACTGACCTCCAGCCGGGTGAGTGGCTGAGCACGAGCGCGGGCACATGGGTCCAGATCACAGCGGTCAAGCGCTGGAGCGCGCCGACGGCCACTGTTCACAATCTCACTGTCAGTGACCTGCACACGTACTATGTGCTGGCGGGGGATGCATCAGTACTCGTACACAACATCGGCGGAAAGAAGGGCGGGTACGGGGATGCGTGCAAGCTCTTCTTTCCCGGTGAGCATGCCGGAGGCACGATTCCAGCACGTAATCAGGGTCGTTCGTGGACGCCGGCCGAAATTAACCAGACAAACGTGAATGGAAACATGTACGGGTGTCATACTTGTGGGACGAAGACATCCGGATATCCGGCGGGAACGTGGGTTAAGGATCATCAACCGGTCTCGACATTCGTAGACCGTAGTGTTGAGCAGCAGCTGTTCCCGCAGTGCATGGCATGTAGTGCGGCTCAAGGAAGGGCGGCAGCGCAAATGAAGCGGGATAATATCAATCCATACACGGACTTGTGATTTAGAGTAAGCGTGCGTCGCCTGGGGTGGTGTGACAGGCGGCGCGGGTCGCCTCGTGCTCGCGTAAAAGACTGCGGGAGGGGTCTCCGACTCGTTTCGCGGCCTCAGGTAAAGGGTAAAAGGTGAAGTGCAGATGGAAGAATTCTTGGCGAATGTGCCGTGGGGGATTTTGAAGATTGAGGCGGTAGGTGGCGATGGGGATATCCCGGACGCAGATCCAGGCCTTGGACCCGTCTCGGCCAATGAAACATGTGTGACCGTTACGGTTATCCATGGCGATTTCGGGCAGGTTCGGGTGCGAATCGGTAAGGGTGTTCTTGTAGAGTCGGAAACGGTCGCATTCTCTGGTGTTATTGCGTGCCCGACCAGGATTGTCGAAATTTCGGACATCATCGGAGATGAATCCTACTTGCAGTTGCCGGTCAGTTCCAGCAGGGTGGAGATCACCGTCGGGCTTGACCGGCTAGAACTGGCGGAGGCGGTAACTATCGGCTTGCGGGAATTGTAATGTATTTTGCGGCCGCTATGGATGATCGACTTCCCGCCACCGCTCGCTCACGCTTCAAAATGGAATGGCTGCGTCCCCGATGCTGGAAGGGCGATTAGAGCCTGTTCGGCGGATCATGTGCCCTTTCTGACCGGTCGCTCGTTGGTCCGGTCATGGGTCGGGGGGCGGCTGCCGCCCAATGGCCATCCTGCGCACGCCAGGTCAGCGGGGCGACGCCCCTCACCTGGTTGAAGTCCTGGACCGGAACTATGTCCCCCCCCCGGCCGCTGGGCGGGCGGCCTCGAACCAGGCCCGACCACGTCAGCGGCGACAAGACAACAGCTCCCGCCGAAAACGCTGTTACCTGCGAAGACGCCGCATCCGGCACACGATCCCGGAACCGAAGGATCAGCGGGCCAACCGGCGACGTAGAGGCAGCCAGGGCGGCAGGTCCGTCGGCTTCGACCGCGACCGGTTCCTCGTGTGCCACTATGCGGAGACGTAGGGCCGCACGAACCTGCTTATCGGAGGGCTGATAGTGAATGCCCTGCGGCGCCGGAGGGCGGGGCTCGGGCGGGTGCCAGTGGGAACGGGCGGGCTCAGTCCAGCTTGGCCGCCTGGGCCTTGATGAGGTCCTTCGGGATGTCGTACTTGGGGGCGTCCTTGCCGGCGAAGGAGGCCAGGCTCAGGGAGTAGTACGTGGCGATCGTGTTGCCGTGGCGGGCGATCTCGCCGTGGACCAGAGCCGGTTCGCCCTCCGCGTCGGCCGTCACCGCGAACGCGACCGACTCGTCGCCGATGCCGGACGCCTTCTCCGCCTCGACCTTGGTGAATCTCTGCGTCTCGCCGTCGGTCGTCGCCGTGAACCCGCCCGTACAGCCCTTGACCGCCTCCCTCACCGCGGACATGGTGTCCTGAGCGCTCCCACCCTCGTACGAGGAGAGCGAGACGACCGTCACCGTGCCGCCGAGGGCGTCGGTGGCCGCGTCCATCGCGGCGTCGAGTTCCTCGTCCGTCATGTCCTCCATCTTCTTGGTGGACGTCGCGGCAGGGGCCGGCTTCCCCTCCTCGGTGGCCATGAGGTTGACGTCCGCGGCCGAGTCACCGGGCGAGAACCCGGTGGACACGTACGCGAGCGGCGCGCACTTCTCGTCCTTGACCTTGATGTCGTCCTTGCTCGACGCGAACTGCTCGCTCTTACCGGTCGACTCGACCTTGAAGCCGTCGACGTCCTCCGCCGTGATGAGCAGTTTCTTCAACTCGCCCTTGCTCAGCACCGTGCCGGTGGCCGAGGAGCCCTTGTCCGCGGAGGCACTGGACGGCTTGCTGTCCGAACCCGAGTCCGACCCGCTGTCGGAGCAGCCGGTCACCAGGGCGAGCGAGAAGGCGGAGGCCGCGATGGCAGTTCCGGTGCGCGACAGTGCGAGTCTCTTCATTTTCGGAACGGTTCCTTCGGTCGGTACGCGGATCGGGGCCCCGGCCGAGCCGAGGCAGACCGATCGTCCGTGATCTTGAGGTGGACGGGAGCATGGGGTAGTGGTCAAGGGCACGTCAAGGACACCCTTGGCGTATCGCGCCATGCGCTCTCTCGCTGCGGAGACCACCTTCCGGCGCCGGGAGATTGGCAGACATGGGCCACTCGGGCGACGGGAATTGCCCCGAATGCGGCCTTTGAATGTGGCCCAAATCTGCCATTCGCGCTGTCAAGCCTGGCGAGCTGGGGTGGTCCTGAGGTAGGGGCCGAGCCCCCGCGGTTGCACGGCGCTGTAAAGTAGGAATGACCCCTACTTTGCGGCAACCCTACTTTATGGCTCCGAGGGGAGCTCCGACGGCGGGAGAGTGCGATGGCCTTCACAGGGCGTCGGCGGGAGTTGCGCATCCTTGACTCATGGCTCGGCAAGGTGCGCTCGCCGACCGGAGGCAGTCCCGGGCAGGCGTTGGTCCTCAAGGGGCGGCGCAGGATCGGAAAGACCCGGCTGGTGCAGGAGTTCTGCGCGAGGTCCGGGGTTCCGTACGCGTTCTTCCAGGCGACCCGCAGCCAGCCCGCGCCGCTGGCCCGGCAGGCGCTGTTCGATGCCGTGGCCGAAGGGGAAGGGTTGCGGGAACACGCGGGGGCGCTCGGCCATGCGGCGCCCCCCGAGGACTGGGTGCGTTCCCTCGCCGCTGTCGCGGCGGCGCTGCCGACTCGGGAACCCTCGATCCTCGTACTGGACGAGGTTCCCTGGCTCGCCGAAACCGACCCCGGATTCGACGCGGCGCTGAAGACCGCGTGGGACATGCATCTGTCCGCCAAGCCGGTGTTCCTGCTGCTGTTGGGGTCCGACCTGGCCATGATGGACCGGCTCACCTCCTACGACCATCCGTTCTACGGCCGGGCAGGGCAGTACACGGTCGGCCCGCTCAATCCGGCGGACGTGCGCGACGTCACGGAACTGGACGCCGCCGCCGCCTTCGACGCCTACCTCGTCACCGGCGGGTTCCCGGAGGTCGTCACCGGTTGGCGGCCCGGGGAGGAGCTGTCCTCCTACCTCGCGCGGCAGCTCGAGGACCCGTCCTCGGTGCTGCTGACTACAGGAGAGCGCTCGCTCGCGGCGGAGTTCCCGGCGCGGTTGCAGGCGGGTCGGGTGCTGCGGGCGATCGGGTCGGGTGAGCGGACGTTCTCCGGGATCGCGGCCAGTACGGGGGGCACGGGCGGTCAGCCCCTCGCGCACGGGACCCTCGCTCCGATACTGACCGAACTCGTCGACGCCAAGAAGATCGTGGCCGTCGACATGCCGCTCTCCGACCGCCCCGCCCCGAAGCTCAAGCGGTACCGGATAGCCGACACCTATCTCCGTTTCTGGCTCGCGCATCTCGAGAACGCGGTCGCGCAGGCCGAGCGAGAGCGAGGCGCGCAGTCCCTGGCCCGGATCCAGAAGTCCTGGCCCTCCTGGCGTGGCCGGGCGATCGAGCCGGTGGTGCGCGACGCGCTCCTCCGACTGCTGCCCGACGCGGCTTTCCCCGACGTCTTCGAGGTGGGCGGCTGGTGGAACCGGCAGAACAACCCGGAGGTGGACCTGGTGGGCGCGGACGCCGGCCCCGTGGCCGGTGCCGTGCACTTCGTGGGATCGGTGAAGTGGCACGACGACGCCCCCTTCGACGGGCGGGATCTGGCGGAGCTCAGGGAACACGCGCGCCACGTGCCGGGCGCGGAGCGTGCCGTGCCGGTCGCCGTCACCCGAACCGCTCCCGACGCCCGGACGCGCGACGACCTCGCGGCGTGCTGGCAGCCGGACGACCTGCTCGCCGCGTGGAACGCGTAGCGGGTCCTGCGGGGGTGGCGGCGGCTGACAGTTCGAGGTACGGGGATAACGCCGGGCCGCGGCGAGTGGCAGGTGTAACCCCGCTGATCAGGAGCTTTGCTGCCATTGATCACTGGCGTGGTGTGTGTGCCGCGTGAAAGCCTGTTACCGACGGGTACCCAAAAGGTCGCGACCGGCATACCCTGCGCGCATGACGGACTCGCAGGCCCCCGAGCAGGCCACGGACAGCACCACCGCGGACACGACCGGTACGGACGCGGCCGGGACGGCTGCCGCGGTCGGTACCGATACGACCGGCGCCGACGCGGCCGGGACGGCTGACGCCGCCGGGACCGCCGAAGCCGACGGGACGGCTGACGCGGCCGGGACGGCTGCCGCGGTCGGTACCGATACGACCGGCGCCGATGCGGCTGACGCGGCCGGGACGGCTGACGCGGCCGGTGCCGGTGGCGGCGCTTCCCACGCCCCGGCCGGGACCCCCACCCCGGCCGGTACGAACCCCCTCGCGCCCGCCCCGCAGGGTGCCCGTACCGCCGCCGACGTGGTCACGCCCGAGCTGGTCGCGCAGCTCACCAAGGGTGTCGTCGGCTCCGGGCGGACCGCCAACCACACGCCGTTCACCGGCGAGAAGCTGGCCGACCTGCCCGAGTCCACCCCCGAGGACGTGGCCACCGCCTTCGAGCGGGCCCGCGCCGCGCAGGCCGTCTGGGCCGCGACCCCCGTGCGGGAGCGCGCCGCCGTGCTGCTGCGTTTCCACGACCTGGTGCTCGCCCGGCAGGCCGAGGTGCTGGATCTGATCCAGCTGGAGACCGGCAAGGCCCGTCTGCACGCGCACGAGGAGGTCCAGGCCGTCGCCGTGGCCGCCCGCCACTACGGCCGCAAGGCACCCGCCTACCTCAAGCCCAAGCGGCACACCGGCGCCGTCCCCACACTCACCCGCGTCAGCGAGCTGCGCCACCCGCGCGGCGTCGTCGGCCAGATCGCGCCCTGGAACTACCCGCTGGAGCTGTCCGTCGGCGACGCCCTGCCCGCCTTCGCCGCGGGCAACGCCGTCGTGATGAAGCCCGACACCGAGACCTGCCTGACCGCCCTGTGGGCGCGCGACCTGCTCATCGAGGCCGGGCTGCCCGCCGAGGTGTTCCAGGTCGTCCTCGGCGACGGCCCGGTCGTCGGTCCGGAGATCGTCAAGCACGCCGACTACGTCTCCTTCACCGGCTCCACCCGCACCGGCCGCGAGGTCGCCCAGGGCGCCGCCGCCCGCCTGGTCGGCGTCTCCCTCGAGCTCGGCGGCAAGAACGCCATGCTGGTCCTGGAGGACGCCGACCTCGACAAGGCGGCCGCCGGTGCCGTCCGCGCCTGCTTCTCCTCCGCCGGCCAGCTCTGCATCTCCATCGAGCGCCTCTACGTCCACGAGTCCGTCGCCGACGCCTTCCTCGAGCGCTTCGCCGCCCGCACCAGGGCCATGCGCCTCGGTACGTCCCTCGCGTACGGCGCGGACATGGGCTCGCTGGTCGGCGAGCGGCAGCTGGAGACGGTCACCCGGCACGTGGAGGAGGCCGTCGCGAAGGGCGCGACCCTCGTCGCCGGCGGCGTCGCCCGGCCCGACATCGGCCCGTACTTCTTCGAGCCCACCATCCTCGACGGGGTCGAGGCCCCGATGGCGGTCTGCGGTGAGGAGACCTTCGGACCGGTCGTCTCGATCTACCGCTTCACGACCGAGGACGAGGCCGTCGAGGCCGCCAACTCCACGTCGTACGGCCTGAACTCGTCCGTCTGGACGAAGGACGGCCGGCGCGGACGTGCCGTCGCCGCCCGGCTGCGCACCGGCACCGTCAACGTCAACGAGGGTTACGCGCCCGCGTACGGAAGCGCCCAGTCGCCCATGGGCGGCATGAAGGACTCCGGTCTCGGCCGCCGGCACGGCTCCGAGGGCATCCTCAAGTACACCGAGGCGCAGACCGTCGCCCACCAGCGGCTGTTGCCGATGGCGCCGTCCCTCGGCATGGACGACGAGAAGTACGCGGCGTTCATGAGCACCAGCCTCCGGGTCATGAAGGCGCTCCGCCTCCGTTAGACCGGCCGCCAGTGGCCAGTGGCCAGTGGCCAGTGGTCAGCCGTCGGCCTTGAGCCGTCAATCAGGCCCCGGAACCCGCCCGTTCTCGATGAGGAGAGCACGTGTCACAGGAGAACTCCGTCCAGCAGGACAAGGGCGGCGACGGCGCCCACGACGGCAGTAAGCCCGACGGCAACGCCCATGACGACAGCGCGTACGACGACAGTGCCTACGACTACGACGTCCTCGTCGTCGGTTCCGGCTTCGGCGGGTCCGTCACCGCGCTGCGGCTGACCGAGAAGGGCTACCGGGTGGGCGTCCTCGAAGCGGGCCGCCGCTTCGAGCGCACCACGCTGCCCAAGAACTCCTGGGACATCAGGAACTATCTGTGGGCGCCCGCCCTCGGCATGTACGGCATCCAGCGCATCCACCTGCTGGGCAACGTGATGGTGCTGGCGGGCGCCGGTGTCGGCGGCGGCTCCCTCAACTACGCCAACACCCTCTACGTACCGCCGAAGCCGTTCTTCGAGGACCCCCAGTGGAAGGACATCACGGACTGGGAGGAGGAGCTGACGCCGTACTACGACCAGGCCCGGCGCATGCTGGGTGTGCGGCTCAACCCGACCATGACCCCCTCGGACGTCCACCTCAAGGCCGCGGCCGAGCGGATGGGCGTCGGCGACACCTTCCACATGGCTCCGGTCGGCGTCTTCTTCGGAGACGGCGAGGACGCCGCGGGCGAGACGAAGGCCCGGCCCGGTGAGGAGGTCACCGACCCGTACTTCGGGGGCGCGGGGCCCGCCCGCAAGGGCTGCATCGAGTGCGGCGAGTGCATGACCGGGTGCCGGCACGGCGCGAAGAACACCCTGAACGAGAACTACCTCTACCTCGCCGAGAAGGCCGGCGCGGTCGTCCACCCCATGACGACCGTCGTCTCCGTGACCGACGACTCGCGGGGCGGATACGCCGTCGCCACCCTGCCCACGGAGGCGAAGCGGAAGGGCGCGAAGAAGCGCGGGGGCGCGGGTCGTACGTTCACCGCGCGCCGGGTCGTGGTCGCCGCCGGTACGTACGGCACGCAGACCCTGCTGCACCGGATGAAGGCGGGCGGACAACTGCCGTACCTCTCCGACAGGCTGGGTGAGCTGACCCGTACCAACTCCGAGGCGCTGGTCGGCGCGCAGACCGACAACCGGCGCTACCGCAAGGCGCACGGCGCGCCACGGGCCGACTTCACGCGCGGAGTGGCCATCACGTCCTCGATCCACCCGGACGAGAACACCCACATCGAACCCGTCCGCTACGGCAAGGGGTCCAACTCGATGGGCGGGCTGTCCATCCTGCAGGTCCCGTACGCCGAGGGGTCGTCCCGGGTCCTCGGCTGGCTCGCCCACGCGGCGAAGCACCCGATGCTGGTGGCCCGTTCGCTGTCGAACCGCCGCTGGTCGGAGCGGACCATCATCGGCCTGGTGATGCAGTCGCTGGACAACTCCCTGACGACGTACCTGAAGCCGAAGGGCGCGGGGAAGGGGCTGCTGACCGCCCGCCAGGGACACGGTGCCCCCAACCCCAAGCAGATCAGGGCCGCTTCGGAGGCCGCGACCGCGATCGCCGAGGAGATCAACGGCTTCGCGGGCAGCAACGTGGGCGAGCTGATGGGGACGCCGCTCACCGCCCACTTCCTGGGCGGCTGCCCCATCGGCGACTCCCGCGAGACCGGGGTGATCGACCCGTACCACCGGCTGTACGGGCACCCCGGTATCTCCGTCGTGGACGGTGCCGCCGTCTCCGCGAACCTCGGCGTCAACCCGTCGCTGACCATCACGGCTCAGGCCGAGCGCGCGATGTCGTACTGGCCCAACAAGGGCGAGGCCGACCCGCGTCCGGCGCAGGGCGGGGCCTACGCACGCCTGAAGCCGGTCGAGCCCCGCACGCCCGCGGTCCCGGCTGACGCCTTCGGCGCCCTGAGGCTGCCGCTCCTGGGGATACCGGCGGTGCCGCCCAAGAAGCGGACGACGCCCGGGAAGCAGGCGCCGGCGAAGAAGTAGCGGCGTCCGCGTCAGGACGTGATGAGAGAAGAAGGACCTGTGCCCCCCTCCTGGCCCAGGTCCTTCTTCTCTGGCTTCTTACGCGGTACTGCTGCGTGGTACGGCTGCGCGGCACCGTCGAGCGGTAGTGCCGCGCGGCGGAGTACTACGCGGCCGCGTCACCGCTCCTGCGGCGGCGGACCGTGAACACCGCACCGGCACCCGCGACGACGGCGATGCCGCCGACGAGGCCGATGGTCGGCAGCGCGGAGCTGGAGCCGGTCTCGGCGAGGCTGCCGGTCGGCAGCTGGGAGACGTCACCCTGCGGCTTCTTGACGGAGCCCTTGTCACCCTTGTCGTCCGGCGTGGCGTCGCCCGGCTCCGGGTTCGCGGAACCGGCCTTCAGGACCTCGAAGTCGTACTGGGCCCAGCCCTCGGCGATGCAGTCCTGGCCCTTGACGTTGTCGAGGTAGGCACCGGAACCGAAGGAGTAGGCGTCGCCCGCGGGCGCCTTGGCGTCGATGCTGACGCGCAGGTCGACCTTCTCGCTGGCCTTGGCCTCGAGAGTGTCGACGAAGAAGAAGTAGTCACCGGCCCACTCGTCGGTGCCGATGCGCTCCCACTTGCCGGACTCGGGGTTCTTGAACTCCAGGTCGACGTACTGGCTGAGGAACTTGTCCACGTCCAGCTCGTAGTTCTCCACCTCGGCGTAGAAGGCGACGTCCTGGACGTCGGCCTTGCTCTCGTTGGTGACGACCAGCTTGAAGGAGTGGTAGCCGTCTCCGGCGACGATCTTGCCGGGCAGGCCCTTGAGGTCGGCGGACACCTTGGCGGAGCCGTAGTCGCCGTCCACGTCCTCGCAGAAGGGGGCATCGGGGTCGGTCGGCTCGTCGCTCGGTTTGGCGGTCGGCGAGGCCGGCGTCGACACGGAGGCCGAGGCGGACGGCGAGCCGCTCGCGGAGGCGGAGGCGGACGACGCGGACGCGCTGGGCGCCGGACTCGTCGTCTCGTCGGAGGCCGGGGTGGACGCGGGCGTCGACGCTGCCGAGGAGGACGACGTGGACTCCGCGGTGTCTCCGTCTCCCGCGAACGCTGCCGGTGCCGACAGCAGAGCCAGCGGTGCTATGACAGCGGTCGTGGCCGCTGCGGCCATGGCGCGGCGAAGCTTCATGAGGACCTCGGTAAGTCGGTTTGCACCGCACGTCGCGGTACGGGCGTCAGGGAGGCCGCTACGCGTGTGGGGCGCGGATGTGGCCGGTGGTTCAGCAGGTGTGACCGGCGAGGGTCGTGGATGGTTGCCCCTTCATTCACGGAATTCTTATGTGGACTGGATCACACCAGGGCTTCCTTCTCGGTGGTCCCGAATCGTTACCTGCCTGGACGTGTAAACCGCTGGTAAAAGAGCTGGTCGAGCGCTTACATAATGGCTCGGCGCGGACGGGGGTCCGCGCCGTTCAACGTGAAGCATGAGGGTGGAATCGTGAAGTCAAGGGTGTCGCGTGTCGCAGTCGCCGTTTCGGTCGTGGCCGCGCTGGGGTTCACCGCGGCCTGTGGCGGGGACGGTGACAAGGACGGGGAGTCGTCCTCCAAGCCGGCGAAGACCGCCGGGTCCACGGCCTCGAAGGACGCCGGTGACGCGAAGGAGACGACGGCCAAGAAGCCCGCGCTGACCGAGGCTCAGCTGAACGAGGCGGCCCTCGCCGACGGTGACGTCAAGGGCTACAAGGTCGAGAAGATGCCCGCCGCGGACATGCCTGCCGCGAGCGTCCCGGCGACGCCGGCCACCTGCCAGCCGCTCGCCGACATGTTCTTCTTCACCTCGGACCCCGCGGCCACCGACCGCACCGGCCGCACCCTCGCCGCGAAGGACCAGCTGGACGCCACGGTGACCTCGCTGGCCCTGCTCGCCCACGACGACGGCGACGCCGAGAAGGTCATGGCCGGTCTGCGCACGGCGACGGAGAAGTGCAAGTCCTACGAGCACACCGACTACAAGTACAGCGACGTACAGGCCCTCGAGGCGCCCGAGGCGGGCGACGAGGCGGTCGCGTACAAACTGAAGGGCAAGATCGAGGGCACCACCATCCCGATGGCCTTCACGATCGTCCGCAGCGGCTCGACGCTCGCGGGGTTCTACTCGATGAACGCGCTCGACGCCGCCAAGGCGAAGATCCCGGCGGACGTCATCGAGGCGCAGGTGGCGAAGCTGGAGAAGCTCGCGAAGTAGTGGGGGACCGTCGGCCGGCTCCGGGCGTCCCCGGAGCCGGCCGTTCTCTTGGGTGACCGGGCTGCTGTCCCCTGCCGTCCGGTCACACCCCTGGAGCGAGGTCCCACGGCGCACGGCGCGAGCCGTACGCCTCACCGCTCCAGCGGAGCCACGCGTGGTTTCTTTCGGGGCCGCCCCTGGCTGGCACGGACAACGGGACCAACGAAGCGGGCGGCGCACCGGTCACGCGCCGTACGGGTGACACGACGTACGCCCCGGTTACGCGCGCCCCGGTTACGCGCGCCCCGGTCACGCGCGCCCCGGTCACGCGCGGCGCCTGGCCCACGGGGCCGCGCCGGTCAGATGCGGCCCCGGCACAGCTCCAGCAGGGTCATCGCCAGGGACGTGCCCTGCTTGCCCAGCGCGTCCCGGAAGTGACCGAGGACCTCCATCTCGCGGGAGAGGTTCACCCGGCGGCCGCCGGAGGAGATCCGGGCCTCCTGGATCACCGCCGAGACGGCCATGCGTTCCTGTACGAGTCCGATGATCCGGTCGTCGAGCGCGTCGATGCGCTCGCGTGCGCCGGTGATCACGTCCGCGGCCTCGTCGGTGCGTGCGCCGGTCTTGTCGAGTACGTCCGCCATGGTGGGGCTCCTGTGGGTCGGGGTGCCCCGGAGCGGCAAGGTCCGGAAACGGCAGGCGCCCCGGGCCTTGTCGGCCCGGGGCGCCTGGGAAGTCGCTTGTCAGTTGCTCAAGCAGCACGACCATGGCAGCCGGTGGGCCCGGTGCCATAGGTAAAGACGAAGGTCTGGTGCGTGAGCATGGCCGCAGTATGCCAGCGGGGGCGGGGCGGGCGGTACACGGGGCCGCATGGTGAGACGCGGGGCCGAGCGGGGCCTGGGCCGGGCCTGGGTCTTGGCCGCGCCTGGGTCTTGGCCGCGCGTGGGTCTGAGCCGGGACTGCGCCGGGCCTGAACCGGGCCTGAACCGGGTGGGCCCGCCCTCTCCGCCGCCGCCCCCTCCGCCCCCTCCCGTTCCGGGTCCGGAGCCCCCCGCCCCGGACCCGCTCCCGGGCGCCGGACGGGCCGAATCCCGGCCCGGAAGGGGCGCGGTCGGCACCCGGTAGAATTGGCCTACAGCCCCCGCTCACCTGCTCACCGCCGGAAGGCAATCCGTGCCATCAGCGAACCCCGCTGCCGCCGCCCCCGACACCGTCCTGGTCGTCGACTTCGGTGCGCAGTACGCCCAGCTCATCGCCCGCCGTGTCCGTGAGGCCAGGGTCTACAGCGAGATCGTGCCGAGCACCATGCCGGTCGCCGAGATGCTCGCCAGGAACCCGGCTGCGATCATCCTCTCCGGCGGCCCCTCGTCGGTGTACGCGGAGGGCGCTCCTAGTCTCGACCGCGCGCTCTTCGAGGCCGGTGTGCCCGTCTTCGGCATGTGCTACGGCTTCCAGCTGATGGCCACCACCCTCGGCGGCACCGTCGACAACACCGGCGCCCGTGAGTACGGCGGCACGCCGCTGCACGTCTCCAAGCCCGGCTCCACCCTGTTCGAGGGCACTCCCGACGAGCAGTCCGTGTGGATGTCGCACGGCGACGCGTGCAGCGCCGCCCCGGAGGGCTTCACCGTCACCGCGTCCACGGACGTCGTACCGGTCGCGGCCTTCGAGAACGACGAGAAGAAGCTGTACGGGGTCCAGTACCACCCCGAGGTCATGCACTCCACGCACGGCCAGCTGGTCCTCGAGCACTTCCTCTACCGCGGCGCGGGTCTCACCCCGTCCTGGACGACCGGCAGCGTCATCGACGAGCAGGTTGCCCTCATCCGTGAGCAGGTCGGCACCAAGCGTGCCATCTGCGGTCTCTCCGGAGGCGTGGACTCCGCTGTCGCCGCCGCCCTCGTGCAGAAGGCCATCGGCTCGCAGCTGACCTGCGTGTACGTCGACCACGGTCTGATGCGCAAGGACGAGACCGAGCAGGTCGAGAAGGACTTCGTCGCGGCCACCGGCGTCCAGCTGAAGGTCGTCGAGGCCGAGGAGCGCTTCCTGGCAGCGCTCAAGGGCGTCTCGGACCCGGAGCAGAAGCGGAAGATCATCGGCCGGGAGTTCATCCGGGTCTTCGAGCAGGCCCAGGCGGAGATCATCGCCGAGGCCGAGCACGGCGAGGACGTCGCCTTCCTCGTCCAGGGCACCCTCTACCCGGACGTCGTCGAGTCCGGTGGCGGCACCGGCACGGCGAACATCAAGTCCCACCACAACGTGGGCGGGCTCCCCGAGGACCTCGAGTTCGAGCTCGTCGAACCGCTGCGCAAGCTGTTCAAGGACGAGGTGCGGATGGTCGGCCAGGAGCTGGGCCTGCCGGACGAGATCGTCCAGCGCCAGCCCTTCCCCGGCCCCGGCCTCGGCATCCGGATCGTCGGCGAGGTCACCAAGGAGCGTCTGGACCTGCTCCGCGAGGCCGACGCCATCGCCCGCGAGGAGCTGACGGCGGCCGGCCTCGACCGCGACATCTGGCAGTGCCCCGTCGTGCTGCTCGCCGACGTCCGCTCGGTCGGCGTGCAGGGCGACGGCCGGACCTACGGCCACCCGATCGTGCTGCGCCCCGTGTCGTCCGAGGACGCCATGACGGCCGACTGGTCGCGGCTGCCGTACGACGTCCTCGCGAAGATCTCGACCCGCATCACGAACGAGGTCGCGGACGTCAACCGCGTCGTCCTCGACGTGACGAGCAAGCCGCCGGGCACCATCGAGTGGGAGTAGTCCCACCCGCTTCGTGAGAAGGCGCCACCCGCCCGGGCGGCGCCTTCTCACATACGCGCGACCCTCAGCCGGACACGTGACGAGACGTATTCCCGTCCGGGTCGCCCCGCCGGTCCCCGCTGCCGGCCGGACGTGTCCGCGCGCCCCGCGCGACCGTCGTCCGCTCACTTCACGGACGGCCCTGTTCTCACCGGCTCACCGCGGGTACCTTCCGCTCCGTAACGATCCGCCAGTGCTGGAGGAGCTATGCACGGGCCCACACCGCCCCTGCCCGTACCGACCGACCAGCTGCGGTTCGCCATGCCGCCGATGTACGAGTCGCTGGAGGACGAGCGCAGGCACCGCAAGGAGCGGCTGGCCGGGGCGCTGCGGATCTTCGGTCGCCTCGGCTTCGAGGACGGGGTGTCCGGGCACATCACCGCGCGCGACCCGGAGTTCAGCGACTGCTTCTGGGTGAACCCGTTCGGGATGCCGTTCAAGCACGTCACCGTGAGCGACCTGGTGCTGGCCAACCAGGAGGGGCAGGTGGTCGAGGGCCGCTACCACGTCAACCAGGCGGCGTTCACCGTGCACGCCCAGGTGCACGCCGCGCGGCCCGACGTCGTCGCCGTCGCCCACTGCCACTCCGTGCACGGGCGCGCCCTGTCGGCCCTCGGCGGCCTGCTCGACCCGATCACCCAGGAGTCCTGCGCCTTCTACGAGGACCACACGCTGTACGACGCGTACAGCGGAGTCGCCGTCGACGCCGAGGAGGGGCGGCGGATCGCCTCGGCGCTCGACACCCACAAGGCGCTGGTCCTGCGCAACCACGGACTGCTGACCGTCGGCGACTCGGTGGACGCGGCGGCCTGGTGGTTCCTGTCGATGGAACGCTCCTGTCAGGTGCAGCTGACCGCCAGGGCCGCGGGCCGCCCCGTGCTCATCGACCACAAGCAGGCCGTCGCGACCCGCGAGCAGCTCGGTGGCGACCTCGTCGCGTGGATCAACTACCAGCCCCTGTGGCAGGACGTCAGCCGCGCGGAGCCGGACCTGCTCTCCTGACGGCCCGACGCCCCCGACGCCGACGCCCCTGATACCCCTGACTTCCTCTGGCCATCGGCGTACCGACAGGACCGTCCCTCGCCTCCCGTGACGGGCCCGGCGACCCTTCCCCGTCAACACGGCGCCGGGTCGTCACCCACCGCTGACCAGACCTGCCGGACGCGAAGGGCCCTCAGTACGGCACAATGCGCTGTCGTCACGGGGGCAATGGGTGGGTAGTCGGCGGGGCGGCCGGATGTACGGAGGTCCGGCCCCACGGGAATCGGTGCGGGGAAGGCGGCGGCGGGCGTGGCGGTGCAGGAGGCGCGACACGGCGCGGAACGCGGTGCGGGAAGCGGTGCCGGACCCGGTGCCGGATCCGGGCGCGGCGGCACGGGACCCGGCGCGGGGACCGGCGAAGGGCCGGGAGCGCACGCGGGCGGCTGCACCTGCGGCGACTGCCCCCACGGGGCCCGCGAGGGGCACCGGCGGGCCGTCGCCGCGTTCCTGCGCAAGCGCGACGAACTGGCGTCCGGGGTGGGCCTGCCCGCGGCGGTCGCCCACTCGGTGTCCGCCTCGCGGCAGTGGGTCTCGGACGAACTGACCCAGTCCGCCGACCTGGTGGCCGAGTGCGGGCGGGCCGAGGGCCAGGCCTGGCTGGGCCGGCTGTGGCGGCGTACGGCGTGCGTGGTGTGGGGGGCCGTGACGGTGCTGCTCCTCGTGCAGGCGCTCACCGCGATCGGCGCGGGCTGGACGGCCGCCCGTACGGCCGGACTGGCGGCCGCGGTGCTGGTGGGCGGTCTGCTGACCGCCGCCGGACACGTGCACCGGGCGCGCGGCGGTGCCCTCGCGCCCGTGATCGGCGAGGACAACCGGCTCTCCACCTCCCGCGCGATGGCCGCGAGCTGGGTGCTGCTCGCCGTCTACTCCGTACTCGTCCTCGTGGGGCAGCTGGCCGCCGCCTCCGGACACCGTTCCCGGGACGGCCTGATCGCCGGGCTGGACCTCGCCCGCGGCGCCGGGATGGTGACCGTCGTCGCCGTGGTCTGCGGGATCGCGGTGCTGGTGCGCCGGGTCGTGGGACTGCGGGTGCTCGGGCAGCGGCTGCAGAAGGTGCGCGCCGACCGGCCGCGGGCCGCCGACCTGCTCACGGACGACTCCGGGCGCGGCAGTTTCGCCGACATCCAGTACGTGGTGGTCGGCACCGCCGCCCTGCTCTTCGCGGTGGTGCGGCTCGCCCGGCGACCCGGTCAACTGCCCGACCTGCCCTGGGGGCTCGCCCTGCTGGTGCTGGTGTCGGCGGCCACGTATCTCGCGGGGAAGTACGCGGAGGGCGGGCGCCCGGTGATCCTCTCCGTGGTCCGCGCCCGCGAGGCCGGCGACCTGGACGCGCCCAT
Source organism: Streptomyces sp. NPDC008313 (assembly GCF_042956125.1). Classification (NCBI taxonomy): domain Bacteria; kingdom Bacillati; phylum Actinomycetota; class Actinomycetes; order Kitasatosporales; family Streptomycetaceae; genus Streptomyces; species Streptomyces sp. NPDC008313. Next base: position 410,122 of record NZ_JBIBFR010000001.1, on the reverse strand, counting down.
CCGTACCGGCGACGACATCGAGATCCGCGGCGCGGGCTTCGTCCCGCCGGGCGCCACCACCGCCGGCAGGCTGTCCCGCATGGTCGTCCGCATCGGCGCAGTCAACGTCCACGTCCCGCTGGTCCCCGTGACGGGCGGCTTCAGCAACCCCACGGACGCCGTCCTCACCGTCCCCGTGCCGGTCGACGTGGAACCGGGCCGCGTCGAGGTCCAGGTCGTCACAGCGGCGGGAGTGGAGACGAACCGCTGCGTGATCGAGGTGGCGGACTAGGCCAGGCCGCGCAGAGCCGAAGGTCGCCCCAACAGAAGAAATCGGTGCCCGAGGGTTGAGCGGGAGCCGGTTGGCGTACGTATGGTCTGTTGATGGGTCAACCATGTGGGGCGAGAGGCGGCTGACTGTGATGACGCACGGTATACGTACGGATACCCGGTCTCCTCATCTCGGCGGCGACCGGGGCTGGCGCGACACCGCCTCGCGGTACGCCCTGGTGCCCCTGCGTGTCTTTCTGGGCGTCACCTTCATCTACGCCGGCCTGGACAAGCTCACCGACAGCGCGTTCATGTCCGACTCCGGGACGGGGTCGATCGGCGACATGATGCGCGCCGTCCGGGACTCCTCGGCGATCCCGGCCCTCGTCGACCTGTCCCTGAAGAACCCCGTCGGCTTCGGCTACGCCATCGCCTTCGGTGAGCTCGCTGTCGGGATCGGCACGCTGCTGGGCCTGTTCGCGCGGCTCGCCGCGCTCGGCGGGGCGCTGATCTCCCTCAGCCTGTGGCTGACGGTGAGCTGGGCCTCCGACCCGTACTACTACGGAAATGATCTCGCCTACCTCATGGCCTGGCTGCCACTCGTCCTCGCCGGTGCCTCCGTCCTCTCCGCCGACGCCGCCCTGGGCGCGCGGCGACGGCAGAGGCAGGGCGGCGGGTACTGAGCGTCCGGGCGCCGTCGACGGGCCGGACCGTCGTCCGGTCCTCGGTGCCCGGCGGTCGCCCGGCTCCGGTGCCCGCCGCGCTACGGCTTCTCGGCCGCGGGCGGCTGTCCGTCCTGGGCGGACGGACGACGGCTGCGTATCGCGTGGCTCACGGCGCCCGTCGCCCCGGCCAGGGACAGCCCGCCCACGACGAGCGGGAGGGCGGTGAACCACGGAGTGGTCCACCAGCCGCCCGCGTCACCGGCGTAGACGACTCCCGTGCAGGCGAGGAAGAGGCCGGCCACCAGCTTTCCGGGCCGGATCTCATGACGTAGCACGGGTCACCTCCGCCAGTCCCGCTCCGACCTCGAGGTCCAGGTCGAGCGTGCCGCCGTCCTTGCCGCCCCCCTTGGGGGAGAGCGTCACCTGCTTGTTCTTGCCCGGCTCCACGTCCAGGTCCTTCTTTCCGTCGCCCGGCAGCTGGATGTCACCGACACCGACGTCGGCGCTCAGCCTCACCGTGGCGTCCTTCGGGACGATCACATGCAGCCGGCCCAGGCCCACCTGAACGCGTGTGGTGACCGTCCGGTCCTTGGAGAGGTCGAGGCCGGTCAGGTCCAGCGTCCCCACTCCTGTGCCCAGCTCGTACTTCTGCTGTACGTCGGAGACGGCCGTCGGCGTCCAGTCGGTCCGTGCCCAGTGGGTGCTCATGTTCTCGGGCAGCGCGGCGGAGCCGGCGAGCAGCCCCGCGGTGACGACGGCCAGGAAGACCGATCCGGCGCCGGTCCGTCCGGCGAACGCGCTGACCGCGATGCCCGTCCCGAACACGGCGAGCGCGCAGGCCAGGCCGGTCTGCAGGCTGGTGCCGAGCGTGTGGTCCTCCCACGTCAGCCCGGTGCCCAGGCCGGCCGCGAGGAGGGCAAGCAGGAATATGTAGCCGCCGATCCAGCGCGGACCCCGCTGCCTCGGCACCGTCGACGCGCGCACGTCCCGCCGGGGCACCGTGCCCCGGGCGATGTTGACGGCGGCCGCGATGTCGCGGTCCCGGCTGTCCCGGGGGCCCCAGAGATATCCGGTGCCGCCCACGTGCGAGCCGTCCTTGACGATCGGGTCGCGCCACCAGGACGGGTAGGCCGTCGGGACCGGTGGTGCCTTCGCCTCCGGCGGGGCGTCCGCGGCGGCCTGGGCGGCCAGCGGGTCGGGGTCGGGGGCGCCGCGGTGCTGGGACCAGTACCCCGCGCCCGCGAGGAGCAGGGAGAGGATGACGGCGAAGGCCAGCACGCTGCCGTTGTTGAGCATGGAGAGGAACACGCCGCAGCCGACGAGGGCGAACAGCACCCCGGCCAGCGACTGGCCGTCGACGCGGCCGGTCAGCAGCTTGCGCACCTCGTTCTCGTCCTCGTCGTCGGACGGGACGAACAGCCACGCGAACCCGTAGAAGATGAGGCCGAGGCCGCCCGTGGCCGCGAGCACCGCGAGGACGATCCGGAAGATCACCGGGTCCATGTCGCACCGCCGCCCGAGCCCGGCACAGACACCGCCCAGCATCTTCTGCCGACGGTCGCGCCGGAACCCGCGCGGAGCCCCGGCCGTGTCCCCGGCCATGTCTCCGAGCGTGGCCCCGGGCGCCCCCGGCGGCGCGGTGCCGGGCGGCTCGGCGCCGGGGCCGGGCCGCGGGCCCGGTTCCCGTTCCGATGCCGCGTGCTGCTGATCTGTCATGCGTACATCGTGACGGCTGGGGCCGCCCGGTGGCAGCCGGGATGACCCTGGACGAACCCTGAGATCGTCCCTGACACCCGGCCGGGAACCGTTCGAACGGCGCTCCGGCGGAAGATCAGGGGAGTCTCGGGGGCCGACCCTGATGCCCGTGTCGGCCGGGCGTGTGAATATCGATGCCATGCCGGAAGCCGCGACTGCGCCCCTCGACGACCCGCGGCCCCCACGCAAGCTCTACCGCAGCAGCGACGGACGCTGGCTGGGGGGCGTGTCGCGGGGGCTCGCCGGACATCTCGGGCTGCCCGTGATCTGGGTGCGGCTCGTGTTCGCCGGCCTGCTCATGGCCGACGGGCTCGGCGCGTTGCTGTACGCGGCGTTCTGGTTCTTCGTCCCGCTCGGTGTCGGAGGCGTCGGCGCCGGACGGCCCGCCCCCGCCGTCCACACGGAGACGGCGCCCGACGGCCGCCGCAGACTCGTCGCCCGCAAGCCGGACAAGGGGCAGATCGTCGCCCTGCTGCTCATGGTCGTCGTGGCCCTGGTCTTCGTCGGCAATGTGAACCTCGGCGGGGGGACCAAGGCCTATCTCTGGCCGACCGTCCTCGTCGGCGCGGGCGTCGCCCTGGTCTGGCGTCAGGCGGACAACGCGCGGCGGGCCCGCTGGATGGAGGTGGGCCGCCGCAGGCGCACCCTCACCCTGCTGCGCTCGGCCGCGGGAGTCCTGCTGGTCACCGCGGGCGTCTCCGGGATATTCGTGCTGCAGGGCTCCGCCGCCCACCTCGCATCGGTCCTGCAGGCCGCGCTCGCCGTGCTCGTCGGCATAGCCCTGCTCGCCGGTCCTTATCTCGTGCGCATGACGCAGGACCTCTCCGAGGAGCGGTTGATGCGTATCCGCGCCCAGGAGCGGGCGGAGGTCGCCGCACACGTCCACGACTCGGTGCTGCACACGCTCACCCTGATCCAGCGCAACGCGGAGAACGCGGGCGAGGTCCGGCGTCTGGCCCGCGCCCAGGAGCGCGACCTGCGCGCCTGGCTCTACAACCCGGAGGGCACGGGCAAGGAGGAGGACGACGAGCCCACCACCCTCGCCGAGGCGGTCCGGCGCAACGCCGCGGAGGTCGAGGACAAGCACGGTGTCCCCCTGGAGGTCGTGGTCGTCGGCGACTGCCCCCTCGACGACGGCCTGACCGCGCAGATGCAGGCCGCGAGGGAAGCGATGGTGAACGCCGCCAAGTACGGTGGCGACGGCGGCGCGGTACAGGTCTTCGCCGAAGTCGAGGGCAGAACGGTCTTCGTGTCCGTTCGCGACCGCGGTCCCGGTTTCGACATCGACGCGATACCCGCCGACCGTATGGGCGTCAGAGAATCGATCATCGGCCGCATGGAGCGAAACGGCGGCGCGGCGCGGCTGCGCGCGGTGCCGGACGGCGGCACGGAGGTCGAGCTGGAGATGGAGAGGGCGGAGACGACGTCATGAGCGACGAGAACGGGCCGGTGGAGACCGGCGGTTCGACCGGGGCGACCGGTTCGACCGGGGCGACGGGGGCGGCCGGTCCCGCCGGGGCGTCCGACGGGGGCGCGGCCCTCGCGGGCGGTGGGGCCGGGCGTCATGTGCGGGTCGTGCTCGTCGACGACCACCGCATGTTCCGTACGGGGGTGCAGGCCGAGATCGGGGAGACCGCGCGCACCGGTGTCGAGGTGATCGGCGAGGCCGCCGACGTCGACCAGGCGGTCGCCGTCATCACCGCCACCCGGCCCGAGGTCGTCCTCCTCGACGTCCACCTCCCGGGCGGCGGCGGCGTGGAAGTCCTGCGCCGCTGCGCCCCGTTGATGGCAGACGCCGAGCAGCCGGTCCGCTTCCTCGCGCTGTCCGTGTCGGACGCGGCCGAGGACGTGATCGGCGTCATCCGCGGCGGAGCCCGGGGCTATGTCACCAAGACGATCACCGGTACCGACCTCGTGGACTCCGTCTTCCGGGTCCAGGACGGCGACGCCGTCTTCTCGCCGCGCCTGGCGGGGTTCGTGCTCGACGCGTTCGCCTCGACGGACGCCCCGCCCGTCGACGAGGACCTCGACCGGCTCACGCAGCGCGAGCGCGAGGTCCTGCGCCTCATCGCCCGCGGGTACGCGTACAAGGAGATCGCCAAGCAGCTGTACATCTCCGTCAAGACGGTCGAGTCCCACGTGTCGGCGGTTCTGCGCAAGCTCCAGCTGTCCAACCGTCACGAGCTGACCCGCTGGGCGACGGCCCGCAGGCTGGTGTGAGGGCCGGCGGAGCGCGTAGGTGACGTCTGGTCCGGCCCGCCGGGGCGGGGCCGGGCCGGACGTGGTGCGCCCGCGGGCCCGCGAGGGTGACGGCACGGAGCCGGCCGGTCCCGTCCTCGGGCGCCGACGGGGCCCGCCACACGCTGACGCTCCGGACCGCCCGCGCCGTGCCGCACGAGGAGCACGCCGCCTACCGGTGCTGCGGCACCGGCACCGGTCCCAGGGCCCGCAGCGCCCAGCGGTAGTGACGTACGGCCTTCGTGACCCCGATCAGACCGGTGATCCACAGGATCAGGCCGATGCCCAGTCCCAGGGCCACGTCGCTGTACCGGTCCCGGCCTGGCTCGGCGCCGGCGGTCGCCGCGAGGGCGGCCCATACGCCGATCGCGCCCACGGCGAACGAGGAGAGCAGCCAGAACAGGCTCAGGCCGGGGGAGCGGAGCCGGGCGTCGGCCGGTGGATCACGGTCGAGCGCCAGCCAGGCGTCGCGCAGTCCCCGCATGTCACGCTCGCGCCGGACGGCGAGGACGACGGCGATGACGGAGGGCGAGAGGGCGGCGAGACCGAGAACCGCGAAGACCGGCCCGAGGATGATCCCGGTGGGGTCCTGCTGCTCGATCTGCTGCAACGGCAGGACCAACAGCGCCCATCCGACGATCGCCGCGACCGCCAGCAGCCACAGCAGCAGCACCCGGTGCACCCCGAGACTCCGTCTGCGCAGTTCCTCCAGCGCCCGGTAGCGGTCCGCCAGCAGTGCCGCTCTGTTTGGCCAGGTCCTCAGATACGGAGGAGGAGGGGGTGGCGGCAGTGAGGAGCGGGGCATCGGGACCTTCTCGGACGGCGACGGCGGACCGGGACCGGCTCTGGCGGCCCGCGCCGACGCTACCGCGAACGTGCGCATGCCATAACCGGGCCTCCGCCACCCCGCCACCTCCGCCGCCCCGGCCGGCTCCGTCCGCCGGTCCTCACGTCACGCGCGTGGCCCCCGCGAACGGCATCTCGTCGACCGGCGCGAGCCGCACCGGAGCCGAGGGGTTAGGGGCGTGGATCATCCGGCCACCGCCGACGTAGATGCCGACGTGGCTGATCCCCGAGTAGAAGAAGACCAGGTCACCGGGGGCGAGTTCGGAACGGGAGACCCGTCGGCCCGCACCGATCTGCGCGTACGTGGTCCGGGGCAGCGAGACGCCCGCCGAACGGTACGCGGCCTGGGACAGCCCCGAGCAGTCGAAGGCGTCGGGGCCGGTCGCGCCCCAGACGTAGGGGCTGCCGAGCTTCTCGTACGCGTAGGCGACGGCGGCCGCCGCCCGGGCGTTCGGGGCCGTGGCAGTGGCAGTGGCGGAGGGGACCGGACCCCGGCCGGTGTCCCGTGACGCGCGCCCCGCCCCGCCGTCCCCGAGCCGCGCCCGCTGCCCGTCCGTGAGCCCGGACAGCAGCCGACGGGCCTCGCCCAGCTTCCCGTTGACCGTCCTTCGGTGCCGCCGCAGCTCCGCCTGGCGGGACTTCAGCGCGGACAGCTCGACGCGTGCGGTCCCGCGCAGCTGCTCGATCCCGCGCAGCTGCCCCCGTACCCGGGACACGGCCGCCGCCTGTCTGCTGCCCGCCCGCTCGGCCACGGCCGCGCCCTCCAGGAAGCGGTCGGGGTCGGCGGAGAGCACCAGCCGCACCGCCGGGTCGATCCCGCCCTCGCGGTACTGCGCCGCCGCCAGCGAACCCAGCGTGTCCCGCGTGTCGTTGAGCCGCTCCGTCCTGCGCGCCGCCTCGTCGCGCAGCGAGTCCAGATGCTTCTCCGCCGTGTCGGCCTTCTCCTTGGCACCGTTGTACTTCTCGGTGGCGACCTCGGCCTGCTGGTACAGCGCGTCGACCCGGGCCCGCACCTGGGCCGGTGACAGCGGTGGCTCGGCGTGCGCCGTCCCGCCGAGACCGGTCGCCGTCGCCGCTCCCGCGAGGGCGAACGACGCGGCGGTGCGGGCGGTGCTGCCACCGAGCGGTCGCCGCCCGGCCTTGCGGTGCGCTGCCACGAGGGCCCACTCCTTCCTGGGGGAACGGTCCGGAGATCGTTCCGCGGAACAGTCCGTGCGTCCGCCCAGGCCGCCAGGAGCGGTGACGCGTCCGGCGGCGGCCCCGCACAGGGGGGAGCGGGCCGCCGCCGGACCCTTCTCGGCGGAGGCGACCGGCTGCCGCCCCCGCCGGAGCGGCGAGGGTGGTGGGGTGCCGGTCACCTGGTCCAGGACGCTAGGCCGCACGGTCACGGGGCGGCGACGCGATGTACGGAACTGACGGGACCCGGCCGCCGGATGACCGGGTACGACCGCGGTTCCGGCGAGACGGCGACGGCTTCGTTCGGCGCGATGACCGATATGCCGGTTCTTGGGTGTCCGGGGCGCGCCCGCTGCTACGGAGTACCCGAGGTGAGGGTGTCGCGGAGTCGGCGGAGGCGCCCGAAGCCGCCGCGAAGGCCCCGGATAGGCTCCGGTCCCATGGACGTACTCATCCATCTCTTCGTCGGCCTGCACATCATCGGCATCGCCGCGCTCCTCGGCGGCTTTCTCACCCAGATGAAGGCGATGGGCCGGGGCACGGCACGATTCGTCCCCGGAATGCTGCACGGCGCGCTGACCATGCTCGTCACCGGCGTCGCCCTGGTCGGACTGAACCAGGCCCAGGACTACCCGATCGACAACGTCAAGATCGGCGTCAAGCTCGCCCTCCTGATCGTCATCCTCGGGCTCGTCTACGTGAAGCGCGACGAGGAGAAGGTGGACAAGAGCGTGTTCGGCCTGGTCGGGCTGCTGACCACGGCCAACATCTTCATCGCGCTGCTCTGGACCTGACGGGCCCGCCCGCGCCGGGCGGACCTCGTGTCACCTGAACCGGCCTGAACCGGCCTGAACCAGCCTGAACCGGCCGGTCTCGCGTCAGGCGGGCGCGGCCGGTTCCGGCGTCACGCCGGCCGCACCACACTGTGGATCGGCATCGTGTCGCCCGCGTAGTGGATCGACTCCTCGCGCACGTACGCACCCGGCTTCGGGGCGTGGATCATCAGGCCGTTGCCGATGTACAGGCCCACGTGGCTGATGTCGTCGTAGAAGAAGACCAGGTCACCGGGCTGTATGTCGGAGACGGAGACCGTCGTCCCCGCGTTCACCTGGTCCCAGGTGGTGCGCGGCAGGGTGACGCCGGCGGACTTCCAGGCCGCCAGGGTGAGTCCGGAGCAGTCGTACGACTCCGGACCGGTCGCGCCCCACACGTACGGCTTGCCGACCTGGGCGCGGGCGAACGCGACGGCCTTCGCGGCCTTGGTGGCGTACGAGGAGTCAGCGGTGGAGCCCGAGGACGACGATCCCGATGTCCCGGACGAGCCCGGCTCCTGCTGGGCCTCCTCGCGCTTCTTCTCCTCGGCGGCCTGCTGCCGGGCCAGCTCCTCCGCCTGGCGCTTCGCCTCAGCCCGCTTCTTCTCCTCGATGGCCGCCAGCCGCTTCTTCTCCTCGGCGGTCAGGTCGGAGAGCAGTTCACGGGCCTGGGACAGCTTCGCCTGGACGTCCGCCTTGCTCGACTTCAGCGCGCTCTGCGAGTCGGTCAGCGTCTGCAGGCTCTCCGACGCCTCCCGGCGCTTCTTCGTCGTCTCGGCCTGCTCGGTGATGTAGTCGTCGACCGCCGACTTCTGGCGGCTGGTGAGCCGGCCCATCAGCTGGTTCTGGTCGAAGTAGTCCTGCGGGTCGTCGGCCAGCAGGAGCGTCGCGGTGCTGGGGGCGGCGGCTCCGGTCCGGTACTGGGCGGCCGCGAACGAGCCGAGTTCGTCGCGCGCGTCGTTGAGTTTCCCGGTGCGCTTGGCCACGTCGTCGAGGAGGGTGTCGACGTGCTCGCGCTGCTGGGAGGTCTTCTCCTTGGCCGCGTTGTACTTCTCCGTGGCGGTCTCGGCCTGGTGGTAGAGGGCGTCCACCTTCTTCTGGACTTCCTCCAGGCTCGGCCGGGGCCGGGCCTGGGGCGCGGCGGTCGCCGTCTGGGACAACAGGGCCACGGAGGTGAGGGCGGCCGTCGCGAGGGCGGGGGTCCGTATGCCTGCGACGCGCGCACCCGAGGGGTGCGCTCTGCGGTGCGACGCCAAGAGAGGCGACTCCTTCCGTACACCGCCTACCGAGTTGCGATGGGGGCACCTCCCAGGCCGTTCAGGCTCCGGGGGAGGGTTCGGGCGGAGATCCGGAAGGTTTGCCCTACGGCCGTCGCGCCCGCGAGGGCGGTCGGCCGATTCACCCCAAGGTCGGTCGGGTCCCCGGCTCCGGCTGCCGTGCGGCGCACCGGACTCGGCGGAAGCCGCACGGCCCGGCGATGTTCGCCGGTGGAGGTCGGACGGCCCGCCCGCACGCTAGCCAATTCGTGCGGTCCCTGTGAAGGTCGGTGCGTGATATGCCCGATACATTTTCGTGACCTCGGCCGGTCGCGGACGATTTGATCGCCCTGCGTGACCCGGGCGGCGCAGGTCGTGAGCGGTCGGCGTGCGGCCGCGGGCCCGGGGAATCCCGCGAGGTTTCCGGGGTGGCCACGGGGTGTCAGTGGGGGCGCCTAGACTCGGAGAGCGATGAGCAGCCTCTTTGACGACAGCTTCCTGGCGGACCTCAAGCCCTCGAGGGCGCACGAGGGACCGCCTCCGCCGCCCGAGGACGAAGCCCCGGAGCCGCTTCCGGACGACCTGTTCGGCGGCCGCTTCGACGTGCCGCCGGCCCGGGACACCCACTACCGCGACGGTGCCCCGCGCCCCGTGGTGGACCCTGCGGCGCTCCTGGACGGGCTGAACGAGAACCAGCGGGCCGCCGTCGTGCACTCCGGCTCCCCGCTGCTCATCGTGGCCGGGGCAGGTTCCGGCAAGACCCGTGTGCTCACGCACCGCATCGCGCACCTGCTCGGCGACCGCGGCGTCCACCCCGGCCAGATCCTCGCGATCACCTTCACGAACAAGGCCGCCGGGGAGATGAAGGAGCGCGTCGAGCAGCTCGTCGGCCCGCGCGCCCACGCGATGTGGGTGATGACCTTCCACAGCGCGTGCGTGCGGATCCTGCGCCGCGAGTCCAAGAGGCTCGGCTTCACCTCGTCGTTCTCGATCTACGACGCCGCCGACTCCAAGCGCCTCATGGCGCTGGTCTGCCGTGACCTGGACCTCGACCCGAAGCGCTTCCCGCCGAAGTCCTTCAGCGCCAAGATCAGCAACCTGAAGAACGAGCTGATCGACGAGGAGGACTTCGCCGCCCAGGTCGCCGGGAGCGCCTCCCAGACGGAATCCGGGGGAGGGTTCGAGAAGACGCTCGCCCAGGCGTACGCCATGTACCAGTCGCGGCTGCGCGAGGCGAACGCGCTGGACTTCGACGACCTGATCATGACCACGGTCAACCTGCTGCGCGCCTTCCCGGACGTCGCCGAGCACTACCGCCGCCGCTTCCGGCACGTCCTGGTCGACGAGTACCAGGACACCAACCACGCCCAGTACGCCCTGGTCCGCGAGCTGGTCGGCACCCCCTCGGAGCGCCCCGTCGACGTGCCGCCCGAGGCCGAGGTGCCGCCCGCCGAGCTGTGCGTCGTGGGCGACGCCGACCAGTCGATCTACGCCTTCCGCGGCGCGACGATCCGCAACATCCTCCAGTTCGAGGAGGACTACCCGGACGCGACGACGATCCTGCTGGAGCAGAACTACCGCTCCACGCAGACCATCCTCAGCGCGGCCAACGCGGTCATCGAGCGCAACGAGTCGCGCCGCCCCAAGAACCTGTGGACCAACGCGGGCGCCGGTTCGAACATCACGGGCTACGTCGCCGACACCGAGCACGACGAGGCGCAGTTCGTCGCCGACGAGATAGACCGTCTCACCGACGCGGGCGACGCCAAGGCCGGGGACGTCGCCGTCTTCTACCGGACGAACGCCCAGTCCCGTGTCTTCGAAGAGGTCTTCATCCGCGTCGGCCTGCCGTACAAGGTCGTCGGCGGCGTCCGCTTCTACGAGCGCAAGGAGGTCCGGGACGTCCTCGCCTACCTGCGGGTGCTCTCCAACCCGGAGGACTCCGTCCCGCTGCGCCGCATCCTGAACGTGCCCAAGCGCGGGATCGGCGACCGCGCCGAGGCGATGATCGACGCGCTCGCGCAGCGCGAGAAGATCAGCTTCGCGCAGGCGCTGCGCCGGGTCGACGAGGCGTACGGCATGGCGGCCCGGTCCACGAACGCGGTCAAGCGGTTCAACACGCTGATGGAGGACCTGCGGACGATCGCCGAGTCGGGCGCGGGCCCGGCCACGGTCCTGGAGGCGGTCCTCGAACGCACCGGCTACCTCGCCGAGCTGCAGGCCTCGACCGATCCGCAGGACGAGACACGCATCGAGAACCTCCAGGAACTCGCCGCCGTCGCCCTGGAGTTCGAGCAGGAGACCGGCGAGACCGGCGCGGGCGGCGCGGGTGAGGACACCGGCGAGGGGGCGGGCGTCGCGCCGCCGGGCGGGCTCTCCGACTTCCTGGAGCGGGTCGCGCTCGTCGCGGACTCCGACCAGATCCCCGACGAGGAGGACGGCAACGGCGTCATCACCCTGATGACCCTGCACACCGCCAAGGGCCTGGAGTTCCCGGTCGTCTTCCTGACCGGCATGGAGGACGGCGTCTTCCCGCACATGCGGGCCCTCGGGCAGACCAAGGAGCTGGAGGAGGAGCGGCGTCTCGCGTACGTGGGCATCACCCGCGCGCGGGAACGGCTCTATCTGACCCGGTCCTCGATGCGCAGCGCGTGGGGGCAGCCCTCGTACAACCCGCCGTCCCGTTTCCTGGAGGAGATCCCGGACACCCATGTGCGGTGGAAGCGGACGGGCTCGATGCCCTCGCAGGCGTCCGGTCCGGTTTCGGGCATCGCCGCCTCCCTGTCGTCCTCCCGCTCCCGTTCGGCGGCCTCGGGTGCGTCCGGTTTCGCGACGCGCCGGGGCGGAGCGGTCGAGCGGCCCGTGGTCGCGCTGGCCGTCGGCGACCGCGTCACCCACGACCAGTTCGGCCTCGGCACGGTCGTCGGGGTGAAGGGCACCGGAGCGAACACGGAGGCGACGATCGACTTCGGCGACCCGAAGCCGAAGCGGCTGCTGCTGCGGTACGCGCCGGTGGAGAAGCTCTGAGCGGGCGGGAGCGCTGACGCGTCGGTCCCCTCGCGCACAGCGTGGCGGGGGACCGTGCGGCCGGCCGGCCGGGAGTCGTCAGGTGGGGTCGAGTCCGTGGCTGCGCAGCCACGGCAGCGGGTCGATCGCCGAACCGCCGGCCGGGCGCACCTCGAAGTGCAGGTGCGGCCCGGTGGAGTTGCCGGATTTCCCGGAGAACGCGATGGGCTCACCGGCCTTCACCGTGGTGCCCGAGGGGACCTTGTAGCTGGAGAGGTGGCAGTACCAGGTCTCCGTGCCGTCCTTGGCGGTGATGATCGCCATGTTCCCGTACGCGGAGTTGAACTGCGTCCGCACGGTCCCGTCGGTCGCGGCCATCACCGTCGTACCGTACGAGACCGGGAAGTCGATGCCGGTGTGCACGGACATCCAGTTGACGCCCGACTGGCCGTAGTAGGCGCTGAGGCCGTGGCGCGTCACGGGGAGCGCGAACTTCGGGCGCAGCCGCTCCTTGCGCGCCGCCTCTTCGGCGGCCTGCTTCTTCTCGGCCGCCTGTTCTGCCTTGAGGTCGATGCGCTCCTGGGTGCGGCTCGCGCGGTCGGCGAAGTCGTCGGCGCCGGCGGAGAGGCTCTCGAGCTGGGTGTCCAGCTTGTTGTTGGCGGCGGACGGTTTCACCGAACTGGGGTCCACGGCGCTGGCCGAGGTCTCCTTGCCGTTGTCCCCGCCGACCACACCGACGGACGCGGCGGCGATACCGGCGACCCCCATCACACAGGCGGAGGGCACGGCGACGGTCAGCAGGGCGGAACGTTTCGCGGGCGCGCGGCGCCGGGAACGGGACGCGGAACGGGAGGCCGCGCGGGTCGGGGCGGGGGTGATCTCCTCCACGCCGTCGAGCAGCACGGCGCCGGGCTCACCGGCGGTGAAGCCGTCTTCGCGGCCGGTCTCTTCGGAGTCGGCCCGGTCGTGGGCGACCTGGTCGAAGGTGGCGGTCGCCAGTTGGTCGAAGGGCACCGGCTCCGGTTCGGACTCGGAAGCCGGCTCGGCGGTGTTCCACTGCGTTGCGTCGTACGCGCCGGTGTCGCCGGCCTGGGGGAGCGTGCCCCACTGCTGTGTCCGGTCCGGCTCGGCGGCCCCGTCCTCCCCGGGGGCGAGCCACGCGCTCGCGTCCCACTGGCCGGTCTCGGGGCTCGGGTGCTGCGCCGGGATGTCGGCGAGCTGCTGGTAGCCGGTCGCCCAACTCGTCGTCTCGTAGTGCCCGGTGTCGTAGGCCGCCTGATGCTGGGCCGCGTACGGGTCGGGCTGCGCGGTCTGGAGACTGCCGGTGCCCCACTGGGTCGCGTCGTAGGTGCCCGTGGTGTCGTACGAACCGGTGGTGTCGTACGAGCCGGTTGCGTCGTAGGAACCGGTTGCGTCGTAGGAACCGGTGGTGCCGTAGGAACCGGTGGTGTCGTACGCGCCGGCCTCGGCGTACGCCCCGGTGTCACCGTACAAACTCGCCCCCGTGCCCGGCAGGTTGCCGTAGAGCGGGTCGGCGCCGTAACCCTGATTGTCGTAGTTCTGCGCCTCGTAGGTCTGCGCCTCGAAAGTCTGGGTACCGAAGGACTGTCCCGGGAAGACCTGGGTGCCGTCGGGCGGGGTGCCGAGGTGCGCGGTCGCGTAGACACCCGTGGCGGCATAGCCGTCGTAGGCGGTGAAGTCGCCGTACTGGGCTTCCTGTCCGCCGTACGACGCATAGGGCGCCTGGGCGGCATCGGAAGCCGGGGCCGGGGACGTCTCGGTCCCCGACGGGTGACGGTCGTTCACCAACTTCTCTTTCGCCTCGACAACAGGGGCTGGCAGAGCAGTGCGGTGACTGTACCCGGCGGTACGTGGGCGCGACAATCTTCGGCAGGTTTCACGCCTGCGGGAAAAGGGCATTCGGCCGTGTTTCGGGGAACTGCGGGCGCGACCTTGGCCCTGCGTTCGATGATTGTTCGAATAGCTGAGGGGCTCAGGAGCTCGTTGTGGCCGGGTGGTGGGCGTCTAACCCGCCCGGCCGGGCAGGGCGTCGCGTGCGACGTCGGCCTGCGTCTCGCTTTCGAGCGCCTGGCGTATGCCGGCCGCCACCGCCGGATGGACCGGCAGCGCGAGATGGCCGATACCGCTCACCCGCACGCTGTGCCCGAGGAGGTCGGGATGGTCCAGACGGGCGGTCTCCAGCGGGTCCATCACATGATCGAGGTCGCTCCAGAAGCTCACGAAGTACGTACGGCAGCCGGGCGCGGGCAGGGCCAGCTCCCTCAGAACCTCCGAACCCGGCCGCATCTGGCGCACGATCGGGTGGGCGTTCAGCAGCGGCACCACCCGGGTTCCGGCGTGCGGGGTCCCCAGGGTGACGAGTGTGCGCACATGGGTGTCGCCGCCGAGACGCTGCACGTAGTAGCGGGCGATCAGTCCGCCGAGGCTGTGTCCGACGACGTCCACGCGGTCGTGGCCGGTGCGCTCACAGATCTCCTCGATGTGCCGGCCGAGCAGCTCGGCGGCGGTGCGGATGTCGCAGGTCAGCGGCGAGTAGTTCAGAGACTCGACCTGCTGCCTGCCGTGCTGGGCCAGTGAGCGGCGCAGCAGCAAGAAGACCGACCGGTTGTCGATGAACCCGTGCAGCAGGACGACGGGAGGTCTGGCCGCGGTGGGCAGTGCTGCCGTCCCGTCCCCCGGGGGCTCGGCCCGGCCGCCGGGGCGCCGCTCCTGGGCGATGCCCGAGGGGTAGAGGAACAGGTGCCCGGCGAGGATCGCGACCTCCAGGGCCGTCGCCTTCAAGAGCGCCACCGACAGGCCCGCCAGTCTGCGCGGAACGAGGCTCTGGCGGAACGGAAGAAGGAATCCTGCCCGGGTGACCTTCATGGCCGACCTCCCGTCGGCACGCGTGAGGACGGCTGCGTCCCCGTGTGCCCTCTGCGGAGAGCCGTGGCGGTGGCCGGTGAGACGCCCGCGGCGGGTGGGGTGCCGGTGGGCGCTACGGGGCCGCGACCGCGGCGGTGACGAACGGTGCCGTCGTCACTACGGTGAGCACTTCTCGCCACCTTTCAACGGCTCTTCTCGCGCACGTTGTCCTGGCCGCGGTCCGTACGCCGCGTCGGTGCGAACGTGTCCCACCGTGTGATTTCCCCCTCGGTCTCCACCGCGAAACTGCCGGTTGCGGGATCCTGGCGATAACGTTCGTTCACTTACCGGGCGCAGACCCGGGGGCCGTGCCCGCCGGGCACGTCCGGCGCGACGAGTGGCGGAATGTGCGATACGTGTCGGTACGGGATGGTGTAGTCGGTTCATGGAGGCAGTGATGGGTGTGGCAGCCGGTCCGATCCGCGTGGTGGTGGCCAAGCCGGGGCTCGACGGCCACGATCGCGGGGCGAAGGTGATCGCGCGGGCGCTCCGCGACGCCGGTATGGAGGTCATCTACACCGGCTTGCATCAGACGCCGGAGCAGATCGTCGACACCGCGATCCAGGAGGACGCCGACGCGATCGGGCTCTCGATCCTGTCCGGCGCCCACAACACGCTGTTCGCGGCGGTGATAGAGCTGCTCAAGGAGCGCGACGCCGAGGACATCAAGGTCTTCGGGGGCGGCATCATCCCCGAGGCCGACATCGCCCCGCTCAAGGAGAAGGGCGTCGCGGAGATCTTCACCCCGGGTGCCACCACGGCGTCCATCGTCGACTGGGTGAACGCGAACGTCCGCCAGCCGGCCGAGGCGTAACTCCTCCGCATCCGGCGGGGCGCCGGACAGCCCCCGGCGCCCGTGGGCGGAGCGGGTCCCACCGGTGCGGCGGGGCCCGGTGGAGCAGCGCGCCGCGTCCCGTGCGGGGGCGGCCGCCGGTCCCCGAGGGGCACCGTCGGTCGGCGAGAGGCACGCGGCGAGACGGCGCGGGCGTCTCACGGGGGTGTGAGTTCCGCCTGGATGGCGGCGCGCAGACGCAAGGTGGTGACGAGGCGCTGGAACGCCTCGGACCAGTACCCTCCGGCCCCCGGTGACGCGTCCTCCGACTCGTCGGGCACGGCCGTGAGCGTGTCCAGCCGTACCGCCTCCGCGGGGTCCAGGCACCGCTCCGCGAGGCCCATCACCCCGCTGAAGCTCCACGGATAGCTGCCCGCGTCCCGTGCGATGTCGAGCGCGTCCACCACGGCACGCCCCAGCGGCCCCGCCCACGGCACCGCGCACACCCCGAGCAGCTGGAACGCCTCGGACAGCCCGTGCGTGGCGATGAACCCCGCCACCCACTCGGCCCGCTCGACGGAGCCCAGCGTGCCCAGCAGCTTCGCCCGCTCGGCCAGTGACACCGCCCCCGGCCCGCCCGCCTCGGGGGCGGACGGTATGCCCAGCAGCGCCCGCGCCCACCCCGGGTCGCGCTGCCGTACCGCCGCCCGGCACCAGGCCGCGTGCAGCTCGCCCCGCCAGTCGTCGGCCACCGGCAGGGCCACGATCTCCTCCGGCGTACGCCCTCCGAGCCGCCGGGGCCATGCCGCGAGCGGCGCCGCCTCGACCAGCTTGCCCAGCCACCACGACCGCGCGCCCCGGCCCGCCGGGGCCTTGGGCACCACCCCGTCCCGCTCCATGCCGGCGTCGCACTCGTGCGGCGCCTCGACCATGATCGTCGGCGTGCCGCGCGTGTGGTCGACGGCCACGCAGGATCCCGCGCGGTCCGCCATCCGCCCGGCCAGTGCCGAGTCCGGCAGCGCGGACAGCAACTCCGCCGCCGTGGAGCGCACGTTGCGGCTCCGGTCGGTGAGCGCCCGCTCCAGGAACGGCTCGTCCGCAGCGCACAGCCCCGTCCGCAGCGAGTCGAGGAACATCAGCCGGTCCTC
Source organism: Streptomyces sp. NPDC008313 (assembly GCF_042956125.1). Classification (NCBI taxonomy): domain Bacteria; kingdom Bacillati; phylum Actinomycetota; class Actinomycetes; order Kitasatosporales; family Streptomycetaceae; genus Streptomyces; species Streptomyces sp. NPDC008313. The sequence goes on along the minus strand of NZ_JBIBFR010000001.1, from coordinate 393,274 downwards.
GGCGCGCTCCGTCCCCCAGGTCGCCGCGAGCAGCTCGCGTGCCGCTCCCGGGTCGCGCGCTCGCAGGGAGGAGAGCAGTGCCACGCGCTCCGCGAACAGCCCCTCCTGCCACAGCCGCCGCACGCGCTCCGCGTCTCCCGGCGCCGGCAGGGCCGCCCCGCCGCCCGGCGTGGCGCGCAGCGCGAACCGCCAGTCCGGGTTGAGGCGCGCCAGCCACAGGGCACGCGGGCCGCCGAAGGCCAGCGCGGCGGGGCGCAGGTCCGTACGCCCCCGGGCCGCGTCGAGGAGCGCCGGCAGCGATTCGGGGGGCGGCGCGAACCCGTGCGCGTTCGCCGTGGCCAGCCACTGCGGCAGCAGCTCCATGAGGTCCGGTGCGGTGCCCCGGCGGCCTCCGCCTCCCGCGCCGGGCCGGTTCGCCAGGAGTGTCGTGAGCCGGCGCGCGGCGGCGGGCGGCAGCGCCGGGCGGGCGTCCCGCGCGGCGGGCTCCGGCAGTGCCGCCGCGGGAGCCGGCCGCAGGCCCGCCCTCCGCCGTACGGTCTGCACGGCGGCCGCGTCCAGCAGGGCGACCGGGGCCTCGCGGCCCGCCGCGTCCCCCGGTGGCGTACGCCGGTCGGTGCCGAGCAGCGCGGCGGTGACGAGCTCCTCCCAGGATCCCGCGCCGTCCGTGTCCACGGCCTCCGCGGCTTCCCCGGCCACGGCGTTCACGGCTCTCCCGCGAGCCGGTGCGGTCGAAGCGCTGGTCATCGCGGCTCCTCTCCTTCCCGTTCCCTCTGGTCCCTCTGGTCCCTCTGGTCCGGTTCGCCGGTCATCCGTGCGGGGCGGGTCCGCGGACGGGGCGCCGGTGCCGGCGTGGACCGCAACGGGCCGGGCGGGCCGTGCCGTCAGCACAGGGCGACCGCCTCTCCCGTGTCCGCCGTCCAGGCCGTCAGCGGAGTGAAGCCCTGGTGGCCGCACTCCCCGAAGACCGTGACCGGGGTGCCGCCGGACAGCGCGACCAGGCGCCACAGGCCGGACCGGCCGCACGCCGACGGGGTGAGCGGCAGCGCCAGGCCACCGTCCGCGTCCGCCACTTGCCAGCCGTCACCGTCCGGCGTCGGTATCACTCCGGCCAGCGTCACCGGGCACGCGTCGAGCCAAGGGTCCTCCCGCAGCGCGTCCCCGTACCGGGCGGCCGCCTGCGACGTGGTCACGCCCGCCGGCCGTACCGTCGAGGGTGCCGGTGCCGTGAACCGCTCGCCGAGCGCCGCTCTGAGCCGCCCGGCGCCCGGGTATGCCGACAGTTCGGCCTCGAAGGCCAGCCCCACCGGCAGCGTCAGCTCCGGCGCACGCCCCGCCGCCCCGTAGGAGAGGAGCAGCGCGACGCGCCCCGACTCCACGCCGTACAACCAGATCCTGCGCGTGGTGAGGCGGCTGTCCGTCGTGTCGTACTGGGCGAGGACCAGCCAGTCGTCGCGCTCGGGCGGGCCGTCCGCCGGGGCGGGCAACCCGACCCGTGAACGGACCGTCGCGGCGAGTCCTTCCGGCAGCGCGGCACGGCGCAGCCAGCCCTGGTCGAGGAGGTGCACCAGCGCGCACTCCTCCAGCAGCCGCACCGGCCAGCCCGGCCCGGAGCCTGGGACGGCCCCCAACTCCCGCACCCGGGACGCCAGTCCGGGCGCCTGGGCGTCGACCATCCGGGCCGCCGTCTCCTCCCACAGCCCGTATCCCGCCTGCTCCGCCGAGGCCAGCCCGCCGCGCAGCAGGTCGGTCAGCCGCTGCTCCAGCTCGGTCGCCCCGGCGGTGACGCGCTCGGCCCGCCGCTCCGCCCTGCGCCGCGCCGCCTCCGGATCGGCGGCGGGGGAACCGGGCGCGTCCCCCGTCCGTTCCCGCGGGGCGCGCGCCCCGCGCCCCGCGAGCCACTGCTCCGCCCATTCCGGCGCCGGCCCCGCCGGGACGGCGCCGTCGTCGCCGGCCCAGAGCAGCAGCAGCCCCAGAGCGTGCTTGCAGGGGAACTTGCGACTCGGACAACTGCACTTGTAGGCGGGGCCCGCGGAGCCCGAGATGTCGACGACCGTCCGATACGGCTTTCCGCCGCTGCCCTTGCACAGCCCCCACACCGCCCCCTCGTCGCCCCTGCCCGCCTCCGACCACGGCCCGGCCACGCCGAGCCTGCTTCCCGCCGTGCGCGACGCCGCGTCAGGCGCCAGTGCCAGCACCTGATCCGCGGTCCAGCGCACCCCCTGCTGAGTCATGGTCCCGACGGTAGGTCCCACCACTGACAATCGGTCACCCAGCGTACGAACGTGCAGGTCAGAGGTGATTGTCAGTGGCGTGGTGCACGGTGGAACCAGATCCGAACCGGCCGAGCTGGAGGGGGACCCTTAGCCATGTCCGTGTCTGCCGAACCCACGTCCACCACCCCGACATCCACCAACGCGGCGTCCACCGCCCCGACGGCCACCGGCATGACGTCCACCGATACGAACGGGGCCGGAGGCCGGGCCGTTCCCGCGCTCGCGAAGGGTCCGGGCGAGGCGGGCGAGACGCTGCGGCCGCACGCCGAGGACGCCTTCGCCGCCGAACTCGCCGCGCTCGCCGCCCACGACGACCGGCCCCGCCCCGTCCGCTGGCGGCTGTCACCGTGGGCCGTGGCGACCTACCTCCAGGGCGGCACCCTGCCGGACGGCACGGTGATCACACCGAAGTACGTGGGCCCGCGGCGCATCGTCGAGGTCGCCGTCACCACGCTCGCCACCGACCGCGCCCTGCTCCTGCTGGGTGTCCCCGGCACCGCGAAGACCTGGGTCTCCGAGCACCTGGCCGCCGCGGTCAGCGGCGACTCGACGGTCCTCGTGCAGGGCACGGCCGGCACCCCGGAGGAGGCGATCCGGTACGGGTGGAACTACGCGCGACTGCTCGCCCACGGTCCCAGCCACGACGCGCTCGTGCCCAGCCCCGTCATGCGGGCCATGGCCGAGGGGATGACGGCCCGGGTGGAGGAGTTGACGCGTATCCCCGCCGACGTGCAGGACACGCTCATCACCATTCTGTCGGAGAAGACCCTGCCGATACCGGAGCTGGGGTCGGAGGTGCAGGCGGTCCGCGGCTTCAACCTCATCGCGACCGCCAACGACCGCGACCGGGGGGTCAACGAACTCTCCAGCGCCCTGCGCCGCCGCTTCAACACGGTGGTGCTGCCCCTGCCGGAGAGTGCCGACGCCGAGGTCGACATCGTCTCGCGCCGCGTCGACCAGATCGGCCGCTCCCTCGACCTGCCCGCGGTGCCCGACGGCGCCGACGAGATCCGCCGGGTCGTCACCGTCTTCCGCGAGCTGCGCGACGGCATCACCTCCGACGGCCGCACGAAGCTCAAGTCGCCCAGCGGCACGCTGTCCACCGCCGAGGCGATCTCCGTCGTGACCAACGGCCTGGCTCTCGCCGCCCACTTCGGTGACGGCGTCCTGCGTGCGAGTGACGTCGCCGCCGGCATTCTCGGCGCCGTCGTCCGCGACCCGGCGGCCGACCGTGTCGTGTGGCAGGAGTACCTGGAGGCGGTCGTCCGGGAGCGGGACGGCTGGAAGGACTTCTACCGGGCCTGCCGGGAGGTCAGCGCATGACGGCATCCCGTACCAGGGAGGGCGGACCGCTGCTCCTCGGCGTGCGGCACCACGGGCCCGGTTCCGCGAGGGCCGTGCGAGCCGCCCTGGACGCGGCCCGCCCGGCAGCCGTGCTGATCGAGGGTCCCCCGGAGGCCGACGCGCTGATCCCCCTCGCCGCGGACGAGGACATGCGGCCGCCCGTCGCGCTGCTTGCGCATGCCGTGGACGAGCCCGGCCGCTCGGCCTTCTGGCCGTTCGCCGAGTTCTCACCGGAGTGGGTGGCGATCCGCTGGGCCCTGAGCCACGACGTCCCCGCCCGCTTCATCGACCTTCCGGCCACCCACACGCTCGTATGGCAGCAGGACGAGAAGGAGGAGGACGGGAAGGAGGAGAAGGACGACAGGGGGCAGGAGGGGCGGGGGGACGTCGGCGCGGGGCCCGGGCCGGAGGGCGCTGCCGCGGTGGACGCCGTCCGGGTGGACCCCCTCGCGGTGCTCGCGGAGACCGCCGGGCACGACGACCCCGAGCGGTGGTGGGAGGACGTGGTCGAACACCGGGGCGCGGGAGGCGACCCGTTCGTGCCGTTCACCGTGCTGGGCGAGGCGATGACCGCGCTGCGCGAGGCGTACGGGGCCGGGGGAGACGACCGGGACCTGGTGCGCGAGGCGCACATGCGGCTGAGGCTGCGAGCGGCGCGGCGGGAGTTCGGGGACGACGTGGCCGTGGTGTGCGGGGCGTGGCACGTGCCCGCGCTGCGGCAGAGGGCCACCGTCGCCGCCGACCGGGCCCTGCTCAAGGGGCTGCCGAAGGTGAAGGCCGAGATGACCTGGGTGCCGTGGACGCACCGCCGGCTCTCCCGGGCCAGTGGATACGGCGCGGGCATCCACTCGCCCGGTTGGTACGGGCACCTGTTCGGCGCCCCCGACCGCCCCGTCGAGCGCTGGATGACGAAGGTGGCGGGGCTGCTGCGGGACGAGGGCAGAGCCGTCTCGTCCGCGCACGTCATCGAGGCGGTCCGGCTGGCCGGCACACTCGCCGCGATGCGCGGCCGCCCGCTCCCCGGGCTGGCCGAGACCACCGACGCCGTACGGGCCGTGATGTGCGACGGATCGGACGTGCCGCTGTCCCTCGTGCACGAACGGCTCGTCGTCGGCGACGTGCTGGGGGAGGTCCCCGAGGACGCGCCCGCCGTACCGCTGCAGCGTGACCTCGCACGCCTCCAGCGCGGACTCAGGCTCAGACCCGAGGCGTCGGAGCGCGAGCTGGAGCTCGACCTGCGCAAGGAGACCGACGCCGGACGCAGCGGACTGCTGCACCGGCTGCGGCTCCTGGGCGTCGACTGGGGCCTGCCCGCCGTCTCGCGCGGCAGCACCGGCACCTTCCGGGAGACCTGGCGGCTGCGCTGGGAGCCCGAGCTGTCCGTGCGGGTCGCCGAGGCCGGGGTCTGGGGCACCACCGTGCTCGCCGCCGCGACGGCCAGGGCCGAGGCCGACGCGGTCATGGCTCCTTCCCTGGCCGACGTCACGGCGCTCGCCGAGCGGTGCCTGCTCGCCGGACTCCCGGACGCGCTGCCCGTCGTGATGCGTGTCCTCGCCGACCGGGCCGCCCTGGACGCCGACGTCGGCCACCTCGCGCAGGCGCTGCCCGCGCTGGTCCGCTCCCTGCGCTACGGCGACGTGCGCGGCACGGACACGCACGCGCTGACGGACGTCGCGGCCGGACTCGCCGAGCGGATCTTCGTCGGTCTGCCACCGGCCTGCGCGGCCCTCGACGCCGATGCGGCCGAGGAGATGCGCGCCCATGTCGACGCGGTCCACACGGCCGTCGGGCTGCTGGGTGAACCTCAGGCACAGCGGCAACGGCCCCGGCCGGCCGCCGCGCCGGGGCACGGGCAGGCTCCGTCGGCCCCTGCCGCCACCGAGGGGATGCGAGACCGCTGGCACGCCGTGCTGACGGTGCTCTCCGGACGGGACAGCGTCCCCGGAGTCGTCCGGGGACGGTCCGTGCGGCTGCTGCTCGACGACGGCCGACTGGCGCACGACGAGGCCGCGCGGCTGATGGGACTCGTCCTGTCCCCGGGGACGGCGCCGGGGGACGCCGCCGCGTGGATCGAGGGATTCGTCGGGGGAGGCGCCGGGGGCGGGATGCTGCTCGTGCACGACGAGCGGCTGCTCGGGCTCGTGGACGCGTGGCTGACCGGGGTGCCGGCGGAGGCGTTCACCGACGTACTGCCGCTGCTGCGGCGCACGTTCTCGGCGTACGAGCCGGGGGTGCGCAGAACGCTCGGGGAACTGGTGCGGCGCGGCCCGAAAACGCGGGCGGACGGCGGCTCACCCGTCGCCACCGGCATCCCCGGCTTCGGCCCCGCACTCGACACCGGGCGCGCGGATGCCGTCCTTCCGGCGCTGCGCCTGCTGCTGGGCCTGGACCGGCCCGCGCCCGAAGCGGACCCGGCCGACGACAACGACCTTGTGGGGGCGACGCGATGACCGCATCGACGGCCGACGAGAGACTGCGGCGCTGGCGGCTCGTCCTCGGCGGTGACCCGGCGGACGGGACCGGGTGCGCGCTCACCGGCCAGGACGCGGCGATGGACGGAGCGCTCACCGCGCTGTACGGAAAGGGCGGCACACCGCGCACCGGACGCGACCGGTCGGCGGGGCTCGGGGCGTCCGCCCCGTCCGTGGCCCGGTGGCTCGGCGACATCCGCACGTACTTCCCGTCCTCCGTCGTCCAGGTCATGCAACGCGACGCCATCGACCGGCTCGGCCTCTCCGCCCTGCTGCTCGAACCGGAGATGCTGGAGGCGGTGGAGGCCGACGTCCACCTCGTCGGCACGCTGCTCTCGCTCAACAAGGTGATGCCGGAGACGACCAAGGAGACCGCGCGCGCCGTCGTGCGCAAGGTCGTCGAGGACCTGGAGAAGCGGCTCGCGAGCCGGACGCGGGCCGCACTGACCGGCGCGCTCGACCGCAGCGCCCGCATCAGCAGACCCCGCCACCACGACATCGACTGGAACCGCACCATCGCGGCCAACCTGAAGCACTACCTGCCCGAGTACCGGACCGTCGTCCCGGAGCGGCTGATCGGGTACGGGCGCGCCTCGCGGTCCGTGAAGAAGGAAGTCGTCCTTTGCATCGACCAGTCGGGGTCGATGGCGGCGTCGGTCGTCTACGCCTCGGTGTTCGGTGCCGTGCTCGCCTCCATGCGGTCCCTGTCCACCCGGCTCGTCGTCTTCGACACGGCGGTCGTCGACCTCACCGACCAGCTCGACGATCCGGTCGACGTCCTCTTCGGCACCCAGCTCGGCGGCGGCACGGACATCAACAGGGCGCTCGCGCACTGCCAGTCCCGGATCACCCGGCCCACCGAGACCGTCGTGGTGCTCATCAGCGACCTCTACGAGGGAGGCATACGCGACGAGATGCTCAAGCGGGTCGCGGCGATGAAGGCGTCGGGGGTGCAGTTCGTGACGCTGCTCGCCCTGTCCGACGAAGGGACGCCCGCGTACGACAGGGAGCACGCGGCGGCTCTCGCGGCTCTCGGCGCACCGGCCTTCGCCTGTACGCCCGACCTCTTCCCCGAGGTGATGGCGGCGGCGATCGAGAAGCGGCCGCTGCCGATACCGGACACCGCCTGAGGACAGCCGAAAATCCGGACATGATTACCCATCGGTAACAGGGGGCTTGCGCAACCTCGGGAGTCCCGTGCGAGGATCGGGCCGTCTTCTTCACAGCCTTCATACGGTGCGCGCGTTTCCCCCTCGTACCGACCCGTTCCGCACGGGAGGACCCTCCCCGTCTTGGCCCCGTCAGCCGTCCTGTCAGCCGCCCCGTCCGGTGCCGGCGCCGCTCCGCGCGTGACGCGCGCGGAGTCGCTCCGCCGTGCGCTGCGGGTGGTGCTGTTCGTGGGCGGCCTGTTCGCCCTCGGGCTGTTCTGCGGCGGACAGGCGTACGCGGCGGACGCGAAGTCGGCGCCCCCGGGGGCGGTCGTCCCACAGGTCGTCAGGGACACGGCCGGACTCGACGTCGGCGACGCCGTCACGGACGTCGTGCGCCGAGTGGTCCGGCCCGCCGCACAGGACCCGGTCGAGCCCCGGCCGTCCCGTCCGGCCCCAACGTCCGCCCGCACGACGGCACACCCCGCCGGGGCTGCCGGGGATGCCGTACGAGAGAAGGACGCTCGCAAGCGTGCCGTGCGGACGGGCGGCGTACAGGGCGGCGTACGGGGCGGTGCGGCACGGCGGGTCACCGATCGCGTCGTCGAACCGGTCGCCCGCGATCCGCGTCCGGTCGGCCACCACCTCCTGTCTCCGGCGGAGGACCATCTCGTACGTCCGGTCGCCGACGGCCTTGTACGTCCGGTCACCGGCGGCCTCGTGCGTCCGGTCGGTGATCTCGTGGAGACGGTGACCGGCGAGCCGGCCGGAACGGCGGTACGGCTGCCCGCGCTCGACGAGTTGCCGGTGCTCAGCGACCTGCCCGTACTCGGTGATCTGCCCCTGCTCGGTGATCTGCCCGTGGTCGATGGGCTGCCCCGACCCCCGGATTCGGATTCTCTTCCCTCTCTTCCCTCTCTTCCCTCCCGCCCCTCCCTCCCGGGGCTGCCCGGCGGAGACGCCACGGACCCGGAGTACGCCACGTCCGGCACGTCCGGCAGCGACAGCGACGCGGGGGAGGATGCTGCGGCTGCGTACGGGCCCGAGCGTGGCGACGGCGGTTCGCCGCTCGTGCGGACGCCGCCCCGGGGCCGTGCCCCAGGGGCCACCGGTACCGGAGCCGGGCAGCCGCCCGCGCACCGGGCGCCCGGCGGAGACCCCACCGGCGAACTGGGCGGACAGTCGGCCGTCGACAGTGGCGCCCCGCGCCACGGCGACCCGCAGGGCGTCACCCCGCACCACCCCCTGCCGCCGCGGCTCGTGCCCGGCGCCGCCGCGGTCGCCCCCGCGGGCGAGACCCGGGACAGCCACCGGGACGTCCCCGAATTCCCCGGCTAGCGCACCGACCCTCTGCCCTCGCGTCCCCACAGGTCATGTCCACGGACAAGTCCCGCAGGACGGCCCGAGGGCGAGGGGGCAGGGCACAGGTCTGCCCGCTGTCCACGGACCGCTGACCGCTGACCGCTGTCCGTGAACCCGCCGAGCCGCTCCCTCCGTAGCGCGCTCCCGTCTCCCGGACGCCGCGGTCACCGAAGCGACCAGACCGAGCAGACCAGAAAAGACCAGATCTCCCAGATCTCCGCGGGGCCGCGAACCCGGACGGTCGAAAACCGTCGGTTCCGTCCGGCCGGTACCCCGCGGGTGACGGTGGACGGTCCCCATTGGGGTGGGGCACGTCCGCCCGGGGCGCCTTCCGTCCGTGGAAGGGGCTCCGCGAGGGGCCTCACCGGGCCAACCCCAGCCGGGTGAGGCCCCGCTCTGTGACAGGTATCACCGCTCATCTGTGATCTGCGATTTAGGGACCCACCGCAACCGGCGATAACCTGCGAGACGGACATGCCGCGCGCTCGGACACCGTGTGCGCCACCCTTGTGACAGCGGACGTCACGTTGCCCTTCGCGGCACGCCCACGCAGACAACGAACCGCGAGATCACTGATAGGGACGGACGCGCGTGGACCTGTTCGAGTACCAGGCGAGGGACCTCTTCGCCAAGCACGGTGTACCGGTGCTGGCCGGTGAAGTCATCGACACGCCTGAGGCAGCCCGCGAGGCGACCGAGCGTCTTGGCGGCAAGTCCGTCGTCAAGGCCCAGGTGAAGGTCGGAGGCCGTGGAAAGGCCGGCGGCGTGAAGCTCGCCGCCACCCCCGACGAGGCCGTCGCCCGCGCGACGGACATTCTCGGCATGGACATCAAGGGCCACACGGTCCACAAGGTGATGATCGCCGAGACCGCGCCGGAGATCGCCGAGGAGTACTACGTCTCGTACCTCCTCGACCGCACGAACCGCACCTTCCTCGCCATGGCGTCCGTTCAGGGCGGCATGGACATCGAGGAGGTCGCGGAGAAGACCCCCGAGGCCCTCGCGAAGGTCCCGGTCGACGCCGTCGAAGGCGTGTCGATCGAGAAGGCCCGCGAGATCGTGGCCCAGGCGAAGTTCCCGGCCGAGGTGGCCGAGAAGGTGGCCGAGGTCCTCGTGACCCTGTGGGACACCTTCGTCGCCGAGGACGCGCTCCTCGTCGAGGTCAACCCGCTCGCCAAGGTCGCCTCCGGTGACGTCCTGGCGCTGGACGGCAAGGTCTCCCTGGACGCGAACGCCGAGTTCCGTCAGGCCGACCACGCCGCCCTGGAGGACAAGGACGCCGCCAACCCGCTCGAGGCGGCTGCCAAGGCCAAGAACCTCAACTACGTCAAGCTCGACGGCGAGGTCGGCATCATCGGCAACGGCGCGGGTCTCGTCATGAGCACCCTGGACGTCGTCGCGTACGCCGGTGAGGCGCACGGCGGTGTGAAGCCCGCCAACTTCCTCGACATCGGTGGCGGCGCCTCGGCGCAGGTCATGGCCAACGGCCTCGAGATCATCCTCGGCGACCCGGACGTCAAGTCCGTCTTCGTCAACGTCTTCGGTGGCATCACCGCCTGTGACGAGGTCGCCAACGGCATCGTCCAGGCCCTGCAGCTGCTCGCCGACAAGGGTGAGGACGTCACCAAGCCGCTGGTCGTGCGCCTCGACGGCAACAACGCGGAGCTGGGTCGCAAGATCCTGTCGGACGCCAACCACCCGCTGGTGCAGCGCGTGGACACCATGGACGGAGCGGCCGACAAGGCCGCCGAGCTCGCGGCTGCGAAGTAAGGGACGAGGGGCTAACAGCCATGGCTATTTTCCTCAACAAGGACAGCAAGGTCATCGTCCAGGGCATGACCGGTGCCACGGGTATGAAGCACACCAAGCTCATGCTCGGTGACGGCACGAACATCGTCGGCGGCGTGAACCCGCGCAAGGCCGGCCAGACCGTCGACTTCGACGGCACCGAGGTACCCGTCTTCGGCTCGGTGGCCGAGGCGATGGAGAAGACCGGCGCCGACGTGTCCGTCCTCTTCGTGCCGCCGGCCTTCGCGAAGGCCGCCGTGGTCGAGGCGATCGACGCCGAGATCCCGCTCGCCGTGGTCATCACCGAGGGCATCGCCGTCCACGACTCCGCCGCCTTCTGGGCGTACGCGAAGTCGAAGGGCAACAAGACCCGCATCATCGGCCCGAACTGCCCCGGCCTGATCACGCCGGGCCAGTCCAACGCCGGCATCATCCCGGGCGACATCACGAAGCCGGGCCGCATCGGCCTGGTCTCGAAGTCCGGCACGCTGACGTACCAGATGATGTACGAGCTGCGTGACATCGGCTTCTCGTCCGCCGTCGGCATCGGTGGCGACCCGGTCATCGGTACGACGCACATCGACGCGCTCGCCGCGTTCGAGGCCGACCCCGACACCGACCTGATCGTCATGATCGGTGAGATCGGCGGCGACGCCGAGGAGCGTGCGGCGGACTTCATCAAGGAGAACGTGACGAAGCCGGTCGTCGGCTACGTCGCCGGTTTCACCGCGCCCGAGGGCAAGACCATGGGCCACGCCGGCGCCATCGTCTCCGGCTCCTCCGGTACGGCCGCCGCGAAGAAGGAGGCCCTCGAGGCCGCCGGCGTCAAGGTCGGCAAGACCCCGACCGAGACGGCGAAGCTCGCGCGCGCCATCCTGGCCGGCTGACGCTCCGACGCTCCCTCCGGCGGCGACGCCGGGCGTGACGTCGAACACGGACGGGCCCGCACCCCTTCACGGGGGTACGGGCCCGCCCGCGTTCGGGGGTACGGGCCCGCCCGCGTTCCCCCGGGTCGCGGGCGTACGGCCCGACCGCGGGTCCGGCGGAGACGTCCGGCGGAGGCGGCGGGCTCAGCGGATCTCGGGGGCGAGCCGTTCCGGGCCGCTCGCCGCCTCGGATCTGAGCTTGGCGCGCAGTTCCCGCTCGTCCTCGGAGAGGGGGCCGGGAGCCGCTTTGGGCGGCACGCCCCGCACGGTCGCCCCGGGGGCCACCGGCGCCTCGTAGTGGTCAGGGGCGTCGCGGAGGGTCAGCGCGGTGGCGCCCATGATCAGGACGGTGACGGCGATGGCCGCGCGCGTCCAGTGGCGGGCGCGGCGCTCCCCCTCCGACCGTACGAGCGGTGCCTTCGGCGCGTTCAGGCGCTCGGCCGAGGCGAGCCCGGTCAGCCTCCGCCGCAGTTCGGCGGGCGTCGCGAGCGCGGGCAGCCGTTCCGCGAGGGCCTCGCGGGCGTGCAGCAGCCGGCCGGCCGTCGCCGGGGTGCTGGCCTCGGTCTCGGCGGCCGTCTCGGGCAGATCGAGGCCGACGCCGTCGTAGAGCAGCAGGGTGCGGCGGTACGGCGGAGGCAGTTCGAGGAGGGCGTCGAGCAGCGCACGGTCGTCCGCGTCGGCGGGCGGTGGCTCCGGGTGCCGGTGGCTCGGGCGCAGCCGGTGCCAGGGTGACAGCGCGTACTCGTGGGCGACGGCCCGCACCCAGCCACCGGGATCGCGGTCGACGGCCACCTCGGGCCACCGCTGCCAGGCCGCCTGGAAGGCCCGCTCCACGGACTCCCGGGCCAGTTCCCGCCGCCCGGTGAGCAGATAGGCCTGCCGTACGAGGGCGGGGGCGCAGAACGCGTACAGCGCGTCGAACGCCTGAGTGGGCGTCAGCCCGAAGCCCGAGCCCGAGCCCGAGCCCGAGCCGGAATCGGTGTCGGCGTCGGCGTCGGCGTCCGAGCCGGCCTCGGCCTCGGCCTCGGCCTCGGCGTCGTCATGGGCATCCGCGTCCGCCGGTGCCCGGGCCGGCCGGTGCACCCGGATCGCGGACCCGGCGGACTCGACCACCACGGGAGCCTCCGCCGAGTCGGCCGGCTCCCTCTCCGCGGCGGATTCCGTCACCTCGACGGACACGCTCGCGGGTGCGGCCGAGGACGGTGGAGATGCGCGTCTCTGACTCACAGGGCGCCCCTGCGTACGGAAAAGTACATAAGCGTATTTTGGGCGACACTTCCGAGCTGCGCCTGTTGCGACGGGAATGCGGGTGTCATTGGGAGCATGGCCGTCGTGACCCACATGACCGGCCGCCGCCCCACGTTGTCCCTCGTACTCGCGCGGATGCGGGGACGATCACCCGGCCTGACCACCGGCCTGCTGGGCGGCGTCCTCGCGGCGGGGCTAGGGCTCGGCGCGTTCGCCGTCCTCGTCATGGCCCTGTGGGTCAGCTCCCCCTACCCCGACAACGGCCCCCAGGGAGCCCTGCACGTGGCCGCCGCCCTGTGGCTGCTCGCGCACGGCGTCGAACTGACCCGCACCGACACCCTGACCGGGGCGCCGGTGCCGGTCGGTGTCACCCCGCTGCTCCTGGTGGCGCTGCCGCTGTGGCTGCTGCACCGCGCGGCGCGCGACGCCGCCGACGCGGACGCCGTGGCCGCGCCCCGCACCGCGTGGGCGAGTGTCCTCGCGGGCTATCTCACGGTCGGCACCGCTGCCGCGCTGTACACCTCGGGCGGTCCGTTGCGCCCCGACTGGTGGTCGGCCGTGCTGTGCCTTCCGCTGCTCGCCGGGGCGGCGGCGGGCACCGGGGTGTGGACGGCCTACGGGCGCCCGCACGGGCCGCTGCCCGCGCCGCTGCGCCGGGCGTTCGTCACGCTCTGCCCGGCGTCGCGCCGTTCCCCCGCCGCCCTGTCCGCGGCCTTCGCGGCGGACGCGGGCGCGCGGCTGGTGGCGGCCGTACGGGCGGCCGGGGCCGGGGTGGCGGTGCTCGTCGGGGGCGGCGCCCTGCTCGTGGCCGTCTCGCTGGTGTGGCACGGCGGGGCGGCCCGCGACGCGTTCGTCCAGCTGACGGACGTGTGGTCGGGCCGCTTCGCCGTGCTGCTGCTGTGCGCGGTACTGGTTCCGAACGCGGCGGTGTGGGCGGCGGCGTACGGGCTGGGCCCCGGGTTCGCGCTCGGCGCCGGTCACACGGCGGGCCCGCTGTCCGCCGCGTCGCCGGGCCCGCTGCTGCCGCCCTTCCCGCTGCTGGCGGCGGTGCCGGACGCCGGAACGCCGATGGGCTGGGCCGCCACGGCGGTACCGGTGATCGCCGGCGTGATGATCGCCTGGTTCGTCGCGATCGCCGCCGCCCCCGCGTCCGCGAACCCCGACACGGTCTGGGCCTGCCGCCGGACGGCGAGCGCGGCGCTGCTGGCGGCCGGGCTGTGCGGTGCTGCCTTCGCGCTCCTCGCGGCCTTGGCGGGCGGTCCGCTCGGCGTGGCCGTGCTCTCCGACTTCGGCCCGGTGTGGTGGCAGACGGGGCCCGCCGCCGCGGCCTGGACGGCGCTGACCGGGGTCCCCGCGGCCCTTGTCCTGCGCTTCTGCCGCCACCGTGGGCTGCGGACGAGCGCGGCCCGAACCGCCACCGGGGCGGCCGCGTCCGGTGCCGGTGTCGGTGCCGGTGCCGGTACGGGCCCGGCGCGCCGGTTCGGGCTCGGCCGACCGGATCGCCCGGAGGGTGCCGGGGCGAACACGGCGGGGCCGGGCTCGGCGGACGGCCGGGCCGCCTCCGCCCGGGATGTCGCGGCCGGGGACGCCGTGGGGCCGGTACGCCGCGCGTGGCCGTGGCGTATGCCGCGACGGAGGGCTGCCCGGGTGGGTACACCGTCCCTGGCCCGCACGACGGATCTCGCCCCCGCGAAGTGCGCGACGCCGGACGTCCCCGGCGCCGCGCCCGACGCGGCGCCGCCGGCCCACGCCTCCGGGGAGGCCCACGCCTCCGGGGCGCGGAAGTGGCCGCGACTCGGGCGCCGGCCGGCCGCCTCCGTACCGGAAGCCGAATCCGAACCGGGGGCGGACGACGACCCCGTGACCCTCGAAGGGGCGGAGGCCGACTTCGAGCCGTACGACTTCCTGCCGTCCGGCCGGCCGGAGGCCTCCGCCTGGCACGACGACCTCTCCCCGGAAGCCCGCTGGGCCGCGCTCAGGAAGGCGTCCACCCCGTCAGCCCCGCCCACCCCGTCCGCGCCCTCGCGCGGCGAGGACACGGACGACGCCGGGGGCGTGGAGACCGCAGAACCGGAGGGTCGGGGAGGGACGGGGACACCGGGGGAGCCGGACGCCCCGGAAGCGGAACGGGCCGGGCCGAACTAGCCACGCCGAACCGGGCGCCGCCGGGACCAGTGCTGCTCCGCCCTAGGGCCTGTTGCGAAAGCCACGGACGGCTGGGCTCGACTGCCCAAGCAAGCCTCTCTGGGAGAAGCCGACGGTCAGGGTGGGCGCGCTGGAGAACGCGGCCGTTCAAAAGTTCCCGGCTTCCGCCGGGGCGCGGAGATAGCCTCGGCCTGCCAATCGTCCAGCGGGAGGGGTAGAGGTATGCAAGGGCAGGGCTGGATCGAACGTGCGGGAGATCTGTTCGAAGCGGCGATGTTCGGCGGGGACGCGTCCGCGCTGGACCGGTCCGATGACGTGCTGGACGCAGTTGAGGCGCCGCTTTGCATGGCGCGGGGCAAGGTATGCACGTCCGCTTCCTGAACGAGCGCGAGGAGAACAGCGAGGAACTGGTGCTGTTCGAGCGCGCGGCCACGTTGTACGGGCGTCGGGTGAGGCGGACGCGTTGTTCTGGGTTGGCTGCTGGCATCAGATGGTGAAGGGCGACGGCGTCACCGGCAGGCCGTGCTTCGAGCGGTTGTATGCGCTGGCGAGATCCGTCGACGACCGGATGACGATGTCGTATGCGATTCGCCACCTGGGCTTCGCCGACAAGGACGCAGGTCATTTCGATCAGGCCCGCGAGCGGCTGACCGAATCGGTGACACTGCGCCGGGAGATCGGTTTCAGGCCAGGGGAAGCGGCTGGCCTGGTGGCGCTGGCCTACCTCGCGGCCGAAACCGGCGACCCGTCGGCGGCGTTCCACCACCTCGACGAGGCCCACTCGGTCGCTGAGAGCTGTGGTGCCAAGGCCGTGTTGGGGTGGATCGACCAAGCCCGCACACTCATCGGCTCCTAGCATCTGATGGGAAACTGCTGGTCACAGCCACTCGTTGAGGACGGCGACCAGCACGGCCGCTTCGTAGCGGACGGCGAGCTTGTCGTATCTCGTGGCCACGGCCCGATGGCGCTTGAGGCGATCGATCCCGCACTCGACGGCATGCCGCTCGCGGTAGTCGTCTTGTCGAACTTCGGCGGCCGACCGCCTCGGGAGCCCAGCTTCTGACGGTTCCGGACGCGGTCCGCCGGGACTGGGACGGTCGCCTTGAGTCCGCGCTTCCGCAGGTGAGCCCGGTTATTGCGGGAGTCGTACGCCTTGTCGGCCCGTACCCGGTCCGGGCGCCTGCGGGGCCGGCCCCGCCCGAGCCGGGGCACCCGGATCGCTTCCAGGACCGGTTCGAACTGTGGTGAGTCACCCCGCTGACCGGCTGTGATCACGACGGACAGTGGCTTCTGTCCCTGCTCGACGGCAAGGTGGATCTTGGTGGTCAGCCCGCCCCGGGAGCGTCCGAGACCGTGGTCGGCCGGCTCGACAGCGATGCCGCCGGGCGGTTCCTTTTGCAGGTCCCCCTTTTCGCCGCCCCGGCGGCATGCTGGTGGGCCCGGCAGACGGTGGAGTCGACGTTCACGTCCGAGGCGTTCAGGCCCTTGGCCGCCGTCGGCGGGGGCAGACCACGCGTGACCCGCTCCACCGCAGATCACACGGGGCCTTGGGGCTCCTGTCCGGGTTCACCGCACACCGGAGACCTTGGTGCGATCCGTACGCCGGCCCAGCGGCTTTCGGTGAAGCCCGCACCAGCGGCAGCGCCGGAATGCCCGACGCCACCCTTCGTGTCACGATCCCGCCCGAGTGTCGATCGACTGCCTCACATCACGGCCGTCGGCCGCGCCCTGCGGTTCTCGTGTCGGCGTGGTGTGGTCGTAGGCCGCACTGTTGACGATGGCCCTGACCTCGGCGAGCGTCGTGTCCGACGCGCCCCTGAGGCAGACACGCACGAAGGGGAATTCCTCTATCGGGTTGGAGCCCAGTCGCGACGCACCCGCCGGGCGGCCCCACTCCTGGTCCCCTCCGAGCGTACGGCAGCCCTTGCCCGGCCGTGGGTACGGACTGAACCCGGGGACCGTGTCCGAGTCGAAAGCCCCCATGTCTTCTGCGCGACGGAAGAAGATCAGAGCCTCTCCCTCGGCAAGTCCGGTCAAGGGCGGGCAGTGGTAGTCGCCATTGTCGATGATGCGACACGATGTCGCAGGCAAGGTTCTGTTGGCGACATAGACGTCGACGGTGGCTGACCGGTCCGCAGAGTCACGCGCGTACCAGCCGTTGGGCAGATCGAACCTGAGCGCTCCGTCCGCGAGGTTGGTCCGATGACTGTGCGGGGACTGCGCGGCGACCTGACGTCGCAACGGCTGGACGACGAGAGAGCCGTAGAGCAGGGCGATTGCCGTCCCGCACGCCACGCCCGCCGCCCAGGCCGCGCGCCGTCGTCTGCGGGCCCTCACCCGCCGGTGAACCCGGCGCATACGGTCCGCGGGAGCCGGCAGGCTCGGCACCGCTCGCTCCAGCAGCTCTCGCAACTGCCGTTCGTGCAGTTCCTGTTCGTCAGTGTCGTACACCGTGCTCTCCTTCCTGCGCGTGCGTGTGCAGGGCCGGCAGGCCGCGCAGCGTGCGCAGTGCCTTGGCGGCCTGGCTCTTGACCGTGCTCGGTCGGCAGCCGAGTATCCCGGCGGTCTCCTCGACGCTCAGGTCCTCGAAGTAGCGCAGCACGATCACCGCCCGCTGCCGGGGCGGCAGGGTACGCACCGCGGCGGCGAGCGAGTGGTGCAGGTCGACCCCCGCGTACGTGTCCGCCGCGGCAGACGCGGGCACTTCGTGGTGCGGAACCTCCGCTCTCCACCGTCGCTGCCACCATGACGAGAAGGTGTTGACCAGGGCCTTGCGGGCGTAGGCCTCGGGATTGCCGTCGGCGATCCGGTGCCATTTGGGCCACAGCTTGGCCAGTACCGTCTGCAGCAGGTCCTCGGCCAGGTGGGCGTCGCCCGTCAGCAGCCAGGCCGCGCGCAGCAGCCGTGGACCGCGTGCCGCGACGAAGGCCTCGAAGTCCGACGACGAGCCTTTCACCGGTGTCCCTTCACCCTCGCTACCGAGCCCGGGGCAGACGTCCCAGGCGCTCCGGGCGCCCGGCATGCTCCGGGTGCCCGGCGACCGCGTCATGACGGGCCCCGACCCGCCCCCTGCCCCGAGTGTCTCCGCGCTGTCGGCGACGGAGGTGAGCGCCCGGCTCACCGCTCACGCCGCCAAGTCCGCTTCGGCGCCGCCGATCAGTGACCGCAGCGTCGCCACGCCCCGTGAGGCGAGCGAAGAGACCGTCCCCGGGGCGCAGTTCAAGTCGTCGGCAACCTGCCTCTCCGAGAGGTCACAGTAGTGGCGCAGCACCACGGCCGTCCGCTGCCGTCGCGGCAGACGGGTCAGGGCGGCCGTCAGCCCGAGGCGGGCCTCCACCAGGTCTGCCGAGTCGGCTGCGCAGGCAGGCTCCGGCACTCTCTCCGTGGGCTGCTCGCCCCGCCAGCACCGTCCGGCCGCGCGTGCGGCCGCATGCACCAGTATCCGCCGGGTGTAGGCCTCCGGTGCGCCGTGCGCGATCCGGGGCCAGACCAGCCACAGCCTGACGAGTGCCTCCTGCACCAGGTCCTCGGCCGTGTGACGGTCCCCGCCCGCCAGGGTGCGGGCGTAGCCCAGGAGAGCCGGCCGGCGGGTCGTCACGAACTCACCGAACTCACGTTCCGCCGCGCTACTGATCCGCATGCGCTGTGCTCCTCGTCTGTCATGTTCTCCGGGCCGGGCGGGCGGTCCTCGCCGCCTGCCTCCGCCCCTGTAACCGGGTGGAGGCCGGGGTGCGGCGGCCCTGACTCCGTGAAATGTGGTGGACGTCACAAGCCGGTCGTGCAGGAAAGCGGCTGGGCCAGCGCCTTTCCCCTGTGCGGCGATGTCACAGGGGCCGGACCGCCGCACGACGTCCCCCATCGAACGGACAAGTGATCCCCTTGCGACTACGCAGTACATTGACGGCGCTCGCGGCCATGGGCCTGGTCGCCCTGTCGGCCTGCGGGCAAAGCGACTCCGGCGCGTCCTCCCCCGGAGAGACCCAGGGCGGCGCCGCCCGGGGCGGAGACAGTGCGTCGGCCGCGCCGGGCGGCGAGTTGACCGTCCCGGAGGACGCCGACCCGGATACGAAGAACTACTACCTGACCGAGAACGCGATAGCGGCCTGTATGAAGAAGCGCGGGTTCAGCTACACACCGGTTCCCGGCATCACACCGAACGAGGACATGAACGCGGGCGAGGGAAGGGACTACGGCCTGGCGAAGAAGTACCGGGAGAAGTACGGCTTCGGTACCTACTCGCGCATCGTGTATCCCAACGACCCGGCCGTGGCCCTGCCGGAAGAGGAGAGCGACCCCAACGAGCCCTACCGCAGTTCCCTTCCCGCCGCGCAGCAGAAGAAGTACGACAAGGCGTTGGGACGGTTGCGCTTCATCCGCAAGACCAACGGCGTGATCCAGCGTCCCCCCAAGGACGGATGCCTCGCGCAGGCGGAACGGAAGGTGCTCGGGCCGCCCAAGTCGAAAGCCGAGCAGGACCGGGAGAACGCGGAACAGCAGGAACGCGACAAACAAGCCGGGCAGGCACTCAACGGAGACCCCCAACTTGTGTCCCTCGCCCAGACGTACGCCAACTGCCTGCGCAAGGAGGGCATCACCGTCACCACCACTCAGCCCACCAGCATCGCCGACATGGTGAAATTCCAGGTGAGCGGCAAGATTCCGCCGGACGGGATGCCGGGAAAGGAAGAAGCACTGGCCAAGCTCCCCGGTGAGATCGACCTCGCGCTCAAGGACCTCGAGTGCGGCAAACAGTTCAGGGCCGCGTACTGGCCCAAGTACGACAAGAACCCCTACGTGGGGAACAACGGGTGAAGCGCCGCAAGAGGCAGCAGCGCAGCCGCACCAGACGACTGGGTGCGACGGTCGCCGCGGTCGCCGTGATCGGAGCGGGCGGCTGGTTCGCCGGCACCCGTATGCAGTCGCCCGCCGACGCCGCCGCCTCGCAGCGGGCGCCCAAGGCGGGTCCGGTGACCGTACCGGTGGAGCAGCGCACACTGACCGCCACCGTGGTGGCCCAGGGCAGCCTGGAGTACGGATCCCCGCGGAGTCTCACCCTGGCCGGTTCCGTCGGTTCCTCCCAGGAGAGCGACGAAGAGGGGGATGCGGCACAACGGGTCACCAGGGCACCCTCCTCCGGGAGCCGGCTGAAGGAAGGCGACGTCCTGATGCAGGTGAACGGAAGGCCGGTCCTGGTGCTGCGCGGGTCGATACCGATGTACCGCAACATCGTCCCCGGTTCGCGCGGGGACGATGTCAGACAACTGCAGAAGGCCCTGAACAGGCTCGGTTTCTCAACGGGCGGCGTCACCGGGACCTACGGCCAGGGCACGGCCTCCGCGGTCGGCCGGTGGTACCGGAGCAAGGGGCACACGGCCCAGGAGCCCACCAGCGCCGACCGGCAGAAACTGGGCGAACTCGAAACCGCGGTGTCCGACGCACAGGTCGCGCTGCTCACCGCGCGTGGCGACGGCGAGCAGGATCCTGGCGGCGGTACGCCCGGAAAGGAGTCGGAGAAGATCCGGAACCTGCGTATCAAGTCCGCGGAGAAGCAGCTGCAGCTGGCGAACGCGGCGCTGAGCGCCTTCAAGGCCGGCTACGGAACCAAGGTACCCGCGGGAGAAATCGTCTTCCTGCCGCGGCTTCCGGTCCGCGTCGACAAGGCCAAGGTACGTGCCGGTGACACCCCGGACGGAGAGGTCGCCACCGTGACGAGCTCCGACGTCGTGGTCGAAGCGGTCGTGCCGGGTTCGGACGCCGCTTCCCTGCGGGAAGGCATGACCGTCCAGATCACCACAGCGGACGGCAAGCAGGCCGAGGGTGTGCTCAGCGAGATCGGAGGGTCGGGCACGACATCCGAGGACGCCGGCTCGGGCGCCGGGACGGGCCCGGACGCCGAGCCCGGCGGGACATCCGGAAGCGGGGAGCCCGAGAGCACCGGAACGTCCGGCGGCGGCGCATCGGAACCCGTGCCCCTGAAGGTGACCATCGCGAAGCCCGGCCCGCTCGCCGAGAGCACGGGAGGCGCGGCGACGGTCACCATCGAGGTGGGCGAGTCGGACGGCAAGGTTCTGGCCGTACCCGTCGCCGCGGTGCAGACATCGGCGGGCGGTCAGGCCCGCGTGCGGGTCGAGCGGGACGGACGGGTGCGGCGGGTCGATGTCGTCCTCGGAATCTCCGCCGACGGGCTCGTCGAGGTGAAGCCGGACGGCGGCGCGCTCAAGAAGGGCGACCTCGTGGTGGTCGGCCGGTGACCGGAGAGCCGGCCCCCACCGAGGCGCCGGACCGGGACGACGTCATCAAACTGGACGGTGTCCACCGCGTCTTCGACTCCCAACCGCCCGTACACGCGTTGCGCGACGTGCACCTGACGGTGAGGCGAGGAGAGCACCTGTCGATCGTCGGACCGTCCGGATCGGGGAAGTCGACCCTGCTGAACACCCTCGGCCTGCTGGACACCCCGACCTCGGGGGACTACTGGCTCGACGGTGTGAGGACCGGGGCCCTCAGCGACCGGCAGCGCACCTCGCTGCGCGGAAGCAGCATCGGCTTCGTCTTCCAGTCCTTCCACCTGCTTCCCTACCGGACCGTGGAAGAGAACGTCATGCTGGCGGAGATCTACCGCAGGCCCCGCACGGGCCAGCGGCGCCGCAGCCGCACCGCACGGGCCGGAGCGGCCCTGGACCGGGTGGGCCTCTCCCACCGCACCGGTTTCCGGCCCGACCGTCTCTCCGGCGGCGAGCGCCAGCGCGTCGCCATCGCACGGGCCCTGATGAGCGAACCGGCCCTGCTGCTGTGCGACGAACCCACCGGCAACCTCGACAGCGAGAACACGCACTCGGTCCTGGAACTCTTCGACCAGCTCGGCGCCCAGGGCATGACCCTCGTCGTGATCACCCACGACGATGCCGTCAGCCGACGCGCCGGCCGACGGGTCCGCATCCGCGACGGACGGCTCATGGAGGAACCCGCATGAAACGCCGTCACCGCGCCACCGCTGCCGGTCCCGGCAAGCGGGTGGACCGTCCCCGGATCCATCCGAAAGACCTGTGGACGGAGGCACTGTCGGGAGTACTGGCCCGCCCCGTCCGCTCCGCACTGACCACCTTGGGCACGGTGCTGGGCATCGGCACGCTGGTCATCACGATCGGGGTGGCGTCGACGGCCGCCCACCAGATCGTCGGCCGGTTCAACGCACTCACCGCCACCTCGGTCACCGTCGTGGTCCCGCCTCCACCCCCGGCGTCCGACACCGTCCCGCTGGTGGACTGGGAAGACGTCGACGCCGTCGACCGGCTGGCCGGGGTGGAGTCGTCCGCCGCGCTCGCGCAGACGGACGAACTGGCCGCCGTGCAGGTGCGGGCCAACGACGTGGTCGCCCCTGGCGGCCTGTCCGGCCAGACGCTGGCGGTCGTCGCGGCCTCGTCCGCTCTGCCGGCGGCGGTGCGCGGCGACATCACGGCCGGCCGGTTCTACGACGAGGGCGACATCGCCCGGAGCGCCAGAGTGGCGGTTCTGGGCGACCAGGCCGCTCGCCTTCTCGGCATCACACGGGTGGAGGACTCGCCCGCGGTGTTCTTCAACGGCCATTCCTTCACCGTGATCGGGATCCTCGGCGGAATCGAGCGCGAGCAGCGCCTGTCCACCTCGGTGATCCTGCCGCCCACGACGGCGAAGGACCGCCTCGGCCTGGACACGGTGAACCGCGTCCTGATCAACACCTCCCTCGGTGCCGCGCAGCAGGTCGCCAGGCAGTCACCCGTCGCTCTGGCACCCAACAGCGCGAAGGCGCTCACCGTCCTCGCCCCGCCCGATCTGTCGAAGGCACGCAAAGGTGTCCAGGGCGACGTCAACGGCCTGTTCCTGGTACTCGGGCTCGTCTCGCTGATCGTGGGTGCCATCGGTATCGCCAACGTCACGCTGGTCACCGTGATGGAACGGGTCGGAGAGATCGGACTGCGGCGTGCCCTGGGCGCCTCGCGCCGGCAGATCGCCGGGCAGTTTCTCCTGGAGTCGACGACGATCGGACTGCTGGGGGGCGTCATCGGTGCCGCCCTGGGCGTGGTCGTCGTGGTGGCCGTGTCAGCGGTCAAGGACTGGACTCCCGTACTCGACGGTCGGCTTGCCGTCGGTGCCCCGGCCGTCGGCGCGGTGGTCGGCCTGTTGGCGGGTGTGTACCCGTCTCTGCGGGCTTCCCGGATGGAACCGGTCGAGGCATTGCGAGCCCCCTCGTGAAGACTGCCCCCCGACGGCCCTGCCCCGCCCACCATCCGGTGGGCGGGCGCGGCGACCCCGATCGACGCGGGGGCGTACCGGACGGCCCGCCTGCCGCCCGCAACCGTGGCTCTCATGCAACGAGTCCTGCTGATCGACGGCGACCGAGCGGTTCGGGACGACATCGCTCTCCCCTGAGACAGCGGGCATGCGAAGTCGCCGCCGTCGACGCGGGCGAAAAGGAACAGGCGCGGTTGCGGCCGCCGGGGAGGTGCACGGTGAGCCGTCGGAAGCGTCCGTCGTCGGTCGTGCCGATCGGTGCGGTCCTGGTCGTCCGCGTCGGCCAGGACGAACGGGGTCTCGTGGGTCTGGCGCAGACGGCCGTGACGCCGTGGCGCCGGCTGCGGAGGACCCGCGTGGTGTGCAGGGTCCCGGCACACCACGGTACGGGGCTGGTGTCGGGCACTGGTCTACTCGCCTTCGAGTTTGGCCAGGCCGGGTGTGGGTCCTAGTTCTGCGTCCCCAGCACGCTGCGCAGCTCCTCGGGCAGCAGGTCGTTGCAGGACATCTCGGCCTTGTGGGTGAGGGCGTCGTCCGCGCAGGTGTAGTAGTCGCTGTAGACGAGGTGGGCCGTGAACGTCGCGGCGACCAGCGCGATGGCCAGGGACGCGGTGACCAGGCCGCTCACCGCGGCGGTCGTCTGCGGCCGGGTCGCCGGATCGGGAGCGGCGGGGGAGTCCGGGTTCGCCGGGCGGGGCTTGGCCCGCAGCGAGGACGCGCCCCAGTACACGGCGAGCGCCCCGAGCAGCAGGGCCACGTACGGCCAGCTGAAGAGGGCGAAGAAGAAGGCCCACATGCCGCACAGCAGTGCGTACCGGGCGCGCCGCTGGGCCGGGTCCGTGGGGTCCCAGCGCATCCCGCCTCCGGACCCGCCGCCGGGCCCGCCGCCCGAACCCTCCGGACCGCCGTCGCCCTGTCCCCGCTGGCCGCCCTGCCCGGGCCGGTCGCCGAAACCGCCGTCCGTGGCGCGCCCCGGCTGCCGGTCGCTCCACTGGCTGCCCCACGGGGACTCGCCGCCCCCGCCGGTGTCCTGGCCGTCCGGCCCGCGCGACCCGTGGTCGCCGCCCGCGGGCCGCCTCGGCCGCCAGGGGCGGTCGGGCGCCCCCTCGGGCGGCGGAGCGAACGGATTGTCGTCGGAGCCGGAGCCGGAGCCGGAGCCGGAGCCGGAGCCGGAGCCGGAAGGGCCGGTGGCGTCGGCGTCCGGGCGCCGCCCGTCGGCCGAGTCGTGTCCTGGCGTCGGGGAAGGGCGCCGCTCGCGCAGCAGCGGCGAAGGGAGTCGGAGACTGCGGTCCGGCATCAGGTGTGCGTCTTCCCCTTGGTAATTCGACCCTTGGTCGTGCTGACTGGTCATTCTGGCTGGTGGACTGGCTCGTCCGGTCAACGTCCCGCACCCGCGGGGCGTTCCCCGCCGCGGCGGCGCCGCACCGGACGGGCTTCCCGGGCGGATGCTCCCCAGACGCTACCTTCCGGCCATGCCCCCGTCCCGTGGGGGCCGCCCGGTGTGCCGGTATCGTTGCCGACGGTCGGCCGCTTCGTAGACTTCCCCGTATCCCGGGGCGCGAAGCATTCGTATGACCGTACAAACGCTTCCCCGAGAAAGGGCCCCGCCGTGGCCAAGGCCAAGCGCCTCGTCGTGCTGGTCTCCGGATCAGGCACGAATCTGCAGGCACTGCTCGACGCCGTCGCGACCCAGGGCAGCGAGGCCTACGGGGCCGAGATCGTGGCCGTGGGCGCCGACCGCGAGGGCGTCGAGGGCCTCGCACGTGCCGAGCGCGCCGGACTGCCCACGTTCGTGTGCCGGGTCAAGGACCACGCCACCCGTGAGGAATGGGACGCGGCGCTGACGGAGGCGACCGCCGCCCACGCGCCGGACCTCGTCGTCTCCGCCGGGTTCATGAAGATCGTGGGGAAGGAATTCCTCGCCCGGTTCGGCGGCCGGTTCGTCAACACGCACCCCGCCCTGCTGCCGAGTTTCCCGGGAGCCCACGGCGTACGCGACGCGCTCGCGTACGGCGCGAAGGTGACCGGATGCACCGTCCACTTCGTCGACGACGGCGTCGACACCGGCCCGATCATCGCCCAGGGCGTGGTCGAGGTCCGGGAGGCGGACTACGAGGACGAAGGTGCCGCTCTCCACGAGCGCATCAAGGAAGTCGAGCGAAGCCTGCTCGTCGATGTCGTGGGACGGCTCGCCCGCCACGGCTATCGCATTGAGGGACGAAAGGTAGTTATCCCGTGACCGCAGTGACCGCCGAGAGCTCGAAGCGGCCCATTCGCCGCGCACTGGTCAGCGTCTACGACAAGACAGGGCTCGAGGAGCTCGCCCGCGGCCTGCACGAGGCGGGCGTCGAACTCGTCTCCACCGGTTCCACCGCCGCGAGGATCGCCGCCGCCGGAGTCCCGGTCACCCGGGTCGAGGAACTCACGGGCTTCCCCGAGTGCCTGGACGGGCGGGTCAAGACCCTGCACCCGAAGGTGCACGCCGGCATCCTCGCCGACCTGCGCCTGGAGGACCACCGGGGCCAGCTCCAGGAGCTGGGCGTCGAGCCGTTCCAGCTGGTCGTCGTCAACCTGTACCCGTTCGAGGAGACCGTCGCCTCCGGTGCCTCGGACGACGAGTGCGTCGAGCAGATCGACATCGGCGGCCCCTCGATGGTCCGCGCCGCAGCCAAGAACCACCCGTCGGTCGCCGTGGTCACCAGCCCCGGGCGGTACGCGGACGTCCTCACGGCCGTGAAGGACGGCGGCTTCGACCTGACCGCCCGCAAGCGGCTCGCCGCCGAGGCCTTCCGGCACACGGCCGCGTACGACGTGGCGGTCGCCTCCTGGTTCGCCGACGGCTACGCCGCCGCGGACGACACCGGCTTCCCGCAGTTCCTCGGCCACACCTACGAGCGCGGCAGCACCCTGCGCTACGGCGAGAACCCGCACCAGGGCGCCGCGCTGTACCTCGACGGCACCGGCGGCCTCGCCGAGGCCGAGCAGCTGCACGGCAAGGAGATGTCGTACAACAACTACACGGACACGGACGCCGCGCGCCGTGCCGCGTACGACCACGACGAGCCCTGCGTCGCGATCATCAAGCACGCCAACCCCTGCGGCATCGCGGTCGGCGCGGACGTCGCCGAGGCGCACCGCAAGGCCCACGCCTGCGACCCGCTCTCCGCGTTCGGCGGGGTCATCGCGGTCAACCGGCCGGTGTCCAAGGAGATGGCGGAGCAGGTCGCGGAGATCTTCACCGAGGTCATCGTCGCGCCCGGGTACGAGGACGGCGCGCTGGAGGCCCTCACCAAGAAGAAGAACATCCGCGTCCTGCGCGCGGACAAGGCGCCTTCCAACCCCGTGGAGGTCAAGCCGATCGACGGCGGCGCCCTCCTCCAGGTCACCGACCGGCTCCAGGCGGACGGCGACGCCCCGGCCAACTGGACCCTGGCGACCGGCGAGGCGCTGAGCGCCGGGGAGCTCGCCGAGCTGGCCTTCGCCTGGAAGGCGTGCCGCGCCGTGAAGTCCAACGCGATCCTGCTCGCCAAGGACGGCGCCTCCGTCGGCGTCGGCATGGGCCAGGTCAACCGCGTCGACTCCGCGAAGCTCGCCGTCGAGCGGGCCGGCGAGGAGCGGGCCCGGGGCTCGTACGCGGCCTCGGACGCGTTCTTCCCGTTCCCCGACGGCCTCGAGATCCTCACCGCGGCCGGTGTGAAGGCCGTGGTCCAGCCCGGCGGTTCGGTCCGTGACGAGCTGGTCGTCGAGGCGGCGAAGAAGGCGGGCGTGACCATGTACTTCACGGGCACGCGCCACTTCTTCCACTGAGCGAAGCACCTGGTGACGCGCCGAGGGCCGTGTCCCCTGAGAAGGGGGGCACGGCCCTCGGCCTGCTGTGCGACGCGACGTGCCGGTCGCCTACCGCCTCAGTACCGCGGACGCGCGAACCAGGCGGTGCCGCTGGGGACGACGGGCGCCAGCGTGATGATGACGCCGAAGGTGACCCACAGCAACGGGAAGATGATGGCCGAGGCCAGACCGGAGTCAAGGCCGGCGAAGAGCATGATGAGCCCGACGATCGTGCCCAGCGCCCCGTAGACGACGGTCGTGATGCGGACGCCCTGAGCGCCCTTGCTGAACTTCACGCCGAGAATGATGGACAGCGCGGCGAGCCCCAGGAGGAGGATCGCGATGAACGCGAGCACGCCGGTTGCCACGTCCGCGCCGTCGCTCAGCGAGCTGAACGGGTCCTCGGACGACGAGCCGAAGTCGTCGGCGGCGTCGGAGACGTCGTTGGCGAGGGCCGCGATGTAGAGCCAGACGAGACCGCCGATGATCTGCGTCGCCGAGATGATGAACAGGAACACGCGGGCCGTCATCAGCAGCCCCGGCATCGACTGCTGGAACTGGTTGCCGCCCGGGTAGCCGGGGTACGCCGGCTGCTGCGGGTAGCCGTAGCCCTGCGGCGGGATCCCGGGGGGTGCCTGGGGATAGCCGTAGACGGGAGCGGCCGGTGGCTGCTGGGGAGGCTGGGGCGGCTGCCCGTAGGGGTTGTTCGGGTCGCCGAAACTCATGGCGGTGGTTCCTCCGATGCCTGATGCGGGGACGACGCGCGGCACGGTGCGGAGGAGATTTCTACAGAGCGGTCCGTCCCCCCGGTACTGCCCGCGGCACTGTGCCGTTCATCGTTCTCAAGGGTGAGCCGCTTTGTCCAGCCGCATTCACTATGTGTTGTGCAAGTGCAACATCGCTGATCATGCGCATATACGGGCGTACGGAGCGCCTCGGGAGCGGCGGCCACCCGGATTGGAACCGGGACGGGGTCATCCGCGAGGATGGGGGCATGACCGCCCAGATTCTCGATGGCAAGGCCACCGCAGCAGCGATCAAGTCCGACCTGACCGCCCGCGTGGCGGCCCTGAAGGAGAAGGGTGTGACGCCCGGCCTCGGTACCGTCCTGGTCGGCGACGACCCCGGCAGCCAGAAGTACGTCGCGGGCAAGCACCGCGACTGCGCCCAGGTGGGCATCGCCTCCATCCAGCGCGAACTGCCCGCCACCGCCACGCAGGAGGACATCGAGGCGGTCGTCCGCGAGCTGAACGAGGACCCGTCCTGCACCGGCTACATCGTCCAGCTGCCGCTGCCCGAGGGCATCGACGAGAACCGCGTCCTGGAGCTGATGGACCCGGAGAAGGACGCGGACGGCCTGCACCCGATGAACCTCGGCCGGCTGGTCCTCAACGAGCCGGCCCCGCTGCCCTGCACCCCGAACGGTGTCCTGACCCTGCTGCGCGCGCACGGGGTCGAGATCAAGGGCGCCGAGGTCGTCGTCGTCGGCCGCGGCGTCACCATCGGCCGCTCGATGCCGCTGCTTCTCACCCGGCGCTCCGAGAACGCCACGGTCACGCAGTGCCACACCGGTACCCGCGACCTGTCGGCGCACCTCAGGAGCGCCGACATCATCGTCGCGGCGGCGGGCTCCGCGCACCTGATCCGCCCCGAGGACGTGAAGCCGGGCGCGGCCGTCCTCGACGTCGGTGTCTCGCGCAACGCCGAGGGCAAGATCGTCGGTGACGTCCACCCGGACGTGGCCGAGGTCGCCGCCTGGATCTCGCCGAACCCCGGCGGCGTCGGCCCGATGACCCGCGCGCAGCTGCTCGTCAACGTGGTCGAGGCGGCGGAGCGCAGTGCCGGCTGAGAAGAGGCCCGAGGGCACGGGAGCGCGGAAGACCGAGGACGCGCGGTCCACGGACACGCCCGCGGCACCGGCCGCCGACGACCGGGAGACCCCGGAAACGACCCCGGCCGCCGACGACCGTGGGACTCCGGAGGCGGCCCCGGCGGCCGACGACCGGGAAGACCCGGAGACGCCGGCGGACCCGGACGGCCGGGAGACCGCCGCCGAACCCACCGTGCGCGACGCCGTCAGCGCCCCCGACGCCGAGGGCAGGCCGCGGCGGGTGACCCGGCGGTTCCCGCTGTTCACCCGGGACACCGCGCGGCCCGAGGGCGGTGGCAGGGCGGCGCCCCGTGACGCCCCGGCGCCCGCGCGGCAGTGGCCGATCCTCGCCGTGCTGTCGGGCGTCGGACTGGGCCTGCTGCTGACCGCACTGGACGTGTTCCGCGTCGGGACGATGCTGGTGGGCGTGGCGCTGCTGGCCGGCGGGGTGCTGCGCTGGGCGGTGCCCGACGTCGGCATGCTCGCGGTCCGTTCCCGCTTCACGGACATCGTCACGTACGGGGTGCTCGGCACCGCCATAGTCCTGCTCGCGGCGATGGCGCAGCCCGAACCTTGGCTGGTCATACCGTTCCTCGACGACACCCTGCACTTCACGGTCAGCTGAGACGCCCGCCCGGCGTCCGCGCGTGACGGTGGCCCGTCCTCTCCCCCGAGGGAGGACGGGCCACCGCGGTATCACGGGTCAGCCGCAGGCCGAGGCGGAGGTGTACGAGGCCGCCTTGTACCCGATCGAGGTGTTCACCCTGATGTAGTGGGCGCCGCCTCCCTCGGTGCGCTCGATCCACAGGTCGTGCGCGGTGCCGTCGTACTTGAAGACGTCCTTGTTGCCCTCGTTGCGCTGGTAGGACAGCTTGGAGTCGTTCTTGCCGAAGGTGTTCTTGCCGACGATGCCGTCGTCGTCCAGGCCGTGGGCGCGCTGCCAGGCCTGCGTGGCCCGCACGGTGTCGCCGCCGAACCAGCAGTCGATGCCGGAGTAGGGCAGCTTGCCGTCGGCCCACAGCACGGCCTGCCACAGGGCGGTGGCGTTGCTGTGCGCGTGGTAGTGGGCGCCGAGCAGGCCCTCGTCGCCCCAGTCGTCGTTGATCGAGCCCTGACCCGAGACGTAGCCGGAGCCGACGCTCGCCGAGGCCGGCGCGGCGGAGACGGCGAGCGCCCCGCCGAGCGCGGCGACGACGGCCAGGGCGGCGGTCTTCGTTCGCAGAGACATGTCAGTCCTCTCCGGGAGCGGGCCAGGTCCCCCCGTCGGGTCCCCCGAACAGCCCGCGATCCCCGCGGCGCCGCCGGTCGGGCGGTGCCGCTGTGCAAGGAACGTACGGGTGCGCCCGCCTCCGCCGCGTCCCGCACAGGGTGGAAGTCCCGTTGCCCCGGGCGCGGTAGCGGGATGGTTCCCGCAACTTCCGCGGTACCGCGAAAGGTTGACGCCGACCGCCGCGTACCGGCGTTACGCTGCGGCGATGCGCTTGAGGACGCCCCGGCCGTACGTCGTCGACTCGCTCATCGCGGTCGCCATGGTGGGCGTGGCCGTGCTGATGGGCGCCGACTCGGCGCGCCAGGGGTGGCCTGAACTCGACGCGGGCGCCTACGTGCTGGTGGTGCTGGCGCACCTGCCGGTCGCCCTGCGCGGCCGCGCCCCCGTCGCCGTGTTCGGCGCGACGCAGCTCGCGAGCGTCGCGTACGTCGCGGGCGGCCACTGGCCGGTGCTGTGCACGTTCGGTCCGATGCTCGCCCTGTACACGGTGGCGTCGGTGCGTCCGGCGCGGATCGCCGTCTGCTGCGCGGCGGCGCTGTCCGGGGTCTGGGTGTACGCGGGTGTGGTGAGCGGGAGCGACGCCATGGCCTCCGTCGTCGGCCAGGCGCTGCTCTACTCGGCCGTGCTGGTCCGGTTCGGCATGGTCGCCCGGAGGTCCGCCGCCCTCGCCCGCCGGCTGCGGGCCGAACAGGAGGAGCGGGCCCGCCGCGAGGTCGCCGAGGAGCGCGGGCGGATCGCGCGCGAACTGCACGACGTGGTCGCCCACCACATGTCGGTGATCTCCGTGCAGTCCGGCCTCGCCCGGTTCGTCTTCGACTCCGACCCGCGCACCGCCCGTACGTCGCTGGACACCATCTCGGACACCAGCGCCGAGGCCCTCGACGAACTGCGCCGGATGCTCCAGGTGCTGCGCGAGGAGGACCTGAGGGACCCGGCGGACCCCGACGGCCTCGGCGGCCCCCCGGCCGCTCCCATGCCGGGCCTCGCCCGCCTCGCCGAGCTGGTCGAGCGGATACGCGCCGGCGGGGTGCGGGTGGAGCTGCGCGTCGAGGGCACCGCGCGGCCCCTCGCCCCCGGCGTCGAACTCTGCGCGTACCGCGTCGCCCAGGAGGCTCTGACCAACATCCTCAAGCACGCCCGCGGCGCCCGGGCGAGCGTCGCACTGACCTACCGCCCCCACCATGTGGACGTCTCCGTCACGGACGACGGGAAGGGGGTGATTCCGGCCAGAGTCCCGGGGGGTGCCGGGCACGGCTTGATTGGCATGCGCGAGCGGGCCAAGCTCTACGGCGGGACGATCAGTATCGGCCCGCGGAGCGACGGAGGGTTCGCCGTGCGGCTGACCCTGCCGACCTCGGCGACGGCCGCACGGCAGAGGGACGACCGTACGGAATGACCGCACGAACCAGGGGGACGGGCCGGCCCGGGCGCACGCGAGCCGTCAGGGGCGTGGCCCCCGGCCGCCCCGGTCCTGCCGGGCGCGCCGGATGACCCGGGTGCTCGTCGTCGACGACCAGTTCCTGATCCGGGCGGGTCTGGTGGGACTGCTGAACGCGGCGCCCGGGGTCGAGGTCGTCGGGGAGGCGGAGGACGGCGAGGAGGCGGTACGGCTCGCCGCCGAGACCCGGCCCGAGGTGATCCTGATGGACATCCGGATGCCCGGTACGAACGGCATCCGGGCCACCGAGCGCATCCTCGCCGAGGCCGCCGACCCGCCTCCGCGCATCCTCGTCCTCACCACCTTCGACCTCGACGAGTACGTCTACGGGGCGTTGCGGGCCGGTGCGTCCGGGTTCCTGCTCAAGGACTCGGGGCCGGAGCGGCTGCTCGCGGCGGTGGCGGCGGTCGGCGGCGGCGACGCGCTCTTCGCGCCGAGCGTCACCCGGAGGCTGATCGAGGCGTTCGCCCGGCAGGCCGCCTCGGGAGCCGGCGGGGAACCGGCGCCGGACCTTGCCGCGCTGACCTCCCGCGAGGTCGAGGTCCTGAAGCTGATCGCCCGCGGCCTGTCCAACCTGGAGATCGCCGACCGCCTCTACATCAGCGAGGCCACCGTCAAGACCCACCTCAACCGCACGATGACCAAGCTCGGCCTGGACAGCAGGGCGCAGGCGGTGGTCGTGGCGTACGAGACGGGGCTGGTCACTCCGGGCGGGTGAACGCCGGAGCGCGGTGAGGGAGTCGGGTGCCGCGGCCCATCCTCTCCCCCGAGTAAGGACGAGCCGCGGCGGGCGGTGTTCCACCCGGGGTCAACACTTGTGCAGGCCGGAGGTCCGGTACAACAGCGGGCCGCCCGCTGTGGCACGGAAGTGACCATTCCGCTACGGTGTCCGCGCCCCGCAACGGGAACCGCGGCCGCGCCGCCCGGCGGCAGGCGCCCGGATCGTCGAAGTCCGGGTCGTGGAGCGGATGTTCGAACGGCCGCACATGAGGGCTCCGCGTCCGGCGCCGGTGGGACACTGGACCGCGAAACGACGGCGTGCGACCGTGCGTGCCCGGCCCCGAGGCACTCCCGCGCGCCCCGGCCGGGGAACTGCGACCACGGCCCGGCGCATCCCTGTGGGTGACCGGGACGGGGATCGGCCGAGGACACCGGGCACGAGGCATGCCACGCACGCCACGCACGTACCGGGGGAAAGCAGTGAGGGGGACAAGCAATGCCTCGTTGGAAGGCCCTGCCGGATGAACTCGACCCGCAGGTCCGGGAGTTCGCGAGTCAGCTGCGCAGGCTCGTCGACCGGAGCGGACTGAGCATCGCCGCGGTCGCCGACCGCACGGGGTACAGCAAGACGTCCTGGGAGCGGTATCTGGGCGGCCGGCTGCTCGCGCCCAAGGGCGCGATCGTCGCCCTCGCCGAGGTGACCGGTACCGACCCGGTCCATCTGACGACGATGTGGGAGCTGGCCGAGCGGGCCTGGAGCCGCTCGGAGATGCGGCGCGACATGACCATGGAGGCGATCCGGATCTCCCAGGCGCGGGCCGCGCTCGGGGACTCCGGCGCACCGCCCGCACCGGACGCCGGCGGCACGGCCTCCCGCGGGGGCGGCGGTGCCACCGGGTGGCCCGGGATCGCCGGGCCCGCGGGCGTGTCGCCGACGGTGCCGCCGCAGGGCGCCGGGCCGGGCGGGGGGTGGCCGCCGTCCGGCGGGGCAGCGCACGGTGGTGACCGGGAAGCGGGGGTCCGCCCGGACACCGCCGGGGTGCGAGGAAGCGCCGGGTCTCCGGGTCCCGCCGGGGCCTTCGGGCCCGCCGGTCCGCCCGAGGACGCCCGGCCGCCGGGCGCCGGTTCGCCCGGCGGGGCGCGCGGCAGGCGATGGCTCACGGCGGTCCTGGCGGGCGTCGGCGCGCTCGTGGTGGTCGCGGCGGCCCTCTACGTCACCCGCGACGGCGGGGAGACGAAGGACGAGACCGCCACGAAGAAGCCGTCGGTCTCCGCGACCACCCGGCCCGGCCTGCCGGCCGGCGTCAAGTGCGCGGGCGAGGACTGCACCGGCGAGGACCCGGAGACCATGGGCTGCGGCGGGGAGTTGGCGGAGACCACCGACACCGCCACCGTCGGCACCGCCGTCGTCGAGGTCCGCTACAGCAGGACGTGCCGGGCGGCGTGGGCCCGCATCACCCAGGCGGCCGGGGGCGACAGGGTCGAGGTCTCCTCGGCCACGGCGAAGAAGCAGACCGGCACCGTCGACGCGGACGCCGACACGGACGCGTACACCCCGATGGTGGCGGTGAAGGACGCGGGCGACGTCAAGGCCTGCGCGGCCCTGGCCTCCGGCACGACGGGGTGCACCGGCTGACGCCCCGGCACCCCCGCCGCCGACTCGTCGCCCGGCGCGGGCATGGCCGGGCCGGGACCGGGCAGACGATGGGTAACCCCCACGGGATTCCGGCGTGACCGGGAGGCCCCGCCCTCCTGGCCGGCACCCGCACGGCGGCCGCCTTCCCTCTCTCCCGGCAGGCGGCCGCTTCCCCGTGCGTCACGGGCGCGTTGCCCCGTGCGGGGGTCTGTGGGGTGGGCCACACGGACCCGGCCGTCCCGTGCGGCGGATGCGCGATAGCCTGACGGGCGGATCTCTCTTGACGCCAAGAGATCGATCATCTGTACCCCTGATCGATCACCGCGGCGGCCGCAGGGGATCCTGCACCCCGGGGCAGGGACGCCCCACCGCCTGCTGTCATACGGAGAACGCCATGACCCGCACTCCCGTGAACGTCACCGTCACCGGCGCGGCCGGCCAGATCGGTTACGCCCTGCTCTTCCGCATCGCCTCCGGCCAGCTGCTCGGCGCGGACGTGCCGGTCAAGCTGCGCCTCCTGGAGATCACCCCGGCGCTCAAGGCCGCCGAGGGCACCGCGATGGAGCTCGACGACTGCGCCTTCCCGCTCCTCAAGGGCATCGACATCACCGACGACCCGAACGTCGCCTTCGACGGCACGAACGTCGGTCTCCTCGTCGGCGCCCGCCCCCGCACCAAGGGCATGGAGCGCGGTGACCTCCTGGAGGCCAACGGCGGCATCTTCAAGCCGCAGGGCAAGGCCATCAACGACCACGCCGCGGACGACGTCAAGATCCTCGTGGTCGGCAACCCGGCGAACACCAACGCGCTCATCGCGCAGGCCGCCGCCCCCGACGTACCGGCCGAGCGCTTCACCGCGATGACCCGCCTCGACCACAACCGCGCGCTGACCCAGCTCGCGAAGAAGACGGGCTCGACGGTCGCCGACATCAAGCGCCTGACCATCTGGGGCAACCACTCCGCCACCCAGTACCCGGACATTTTCCACGCCACGGTCGCCGGCAAGAACGCCGCCGAGACCGTGAACGACGAGAAGTGGCTGGCCGAGGACTTCATCCCGACCGTCGCCAAGCGCGGCGCCGCGATCATCGAGGCCCGTGGCGCCTCCTCCGCGGCCTCCGCCGCCAACGCCGCCATCGACCACGTGTACACGTGGGTCAACGGCACCGCCGAGGGCGACTGGACCTCCATGGGCATCCCGTCGGACGGCTCCTACGGCGTCCCCGAGGGCATCATCTCCTCCTTCCCGGTCACCACGAAGGACGGCGCGTACGAGATCGTCCAGGGCCTGGACATCAACGAGTTCTCGCGCACCCGCATCGACGCGTCCGTCAAGGAGCTCACCGAGGAGCGCGAGGCCGTCCGCTCCCTCGGCCTGATCTGAGCCACCGCGGCACTGCCGCACGCCGCACCGCGGCACACCGCCGAAGCCGTCCCCGCCGTCACCGGGGGCGGCTTCGGCCGTCGCGGAGCCCGCGCCGCGCGAACCGCCGTTCCGCCGCCCGGCCCCGACGCGCCCAGCCGCACGCTGCCTGCCGCCTGCCGCCTGCCGCCTGCCGCCTCCTGGTTCCGCCGTCCGTCGCCGCGCGTCCCCCCGCCGTTCCCCCGAGGGGCCGCCGCCGTTCACCGAGTACGTGCGCGTGTGCGCCTTCGCCCTTTTTTGTCCGTGTTCTGAGTGACGCCGCGCACTTCCGGCCAGATATCGCGCATGCATTCCCGCCCCTGGGGCAGGTGCTCACGGCCCTCGACCGGGCGTCCTTCGTGACGCAGGGGCACGGACAAGGAACGGAAGGCAGCATCGATCATGGCGGCACGAGCGGAACGACCGGGGCCACAGAGCATTCACGCGGGCGGGGAGTGGCTGGACGCGGCCTCGGGGGCCACCCGCGACATCCTCGACCCGGCGGACGCCAAGCCGTTCGCCGTCGTCGCCGAGGGCGACGAGCGGGACGCGGACCTGGCCGTCGCCGCCGCGCGGCAGGCCTTCGACGAGGGCACCTGGCCCCGCACACCCGTCGCCGAGCGCGCCGCCCTGCTGCGCCGCGTCGCCGGCCTCCTCGTGCGCGACCGGGAGGAACTCGGGCTGCTGGAGAGCCGGGACGCGGGAAAGACCGTCGAGGAGGGCCGCGTCGACATCGACTGCGTCGCCGACGCCTTCCGGTACTTCGCCGACCTGGTCGTCGCGGAGGGCGCCGGCCGTGTCGTCGACGCCGGGTCCGACGAGATCCACAGTGTCGTCGTGCACGAGCCCGTCGGCGTCTGCGCGATGATCACCCCCTGGAACTATCCGCTGCTGCAGGCCAGTTGGAAGATCGCCCCGGCGCTCGCGGCGGGCAACACCTTCGTCATCAAGCCCAGCGAGATCACGCCGCTGACCACCGTCGCCCTCATCGGCCTGCTCGTCGAGGCCGGGCTGCCCGCGGGGGTCGCCAACATCGTCACCGGGCCCGGCCACTCCGTCGGCGCGCGGCTCGCCGAGCACCCCGGCGTCGACCTCGTCTCGTTCACCGGCGGACTGCTCAGCGGAACCAAGGTCGCGCAGGCCGCCGCCCTGACGGTCAAGAAGGCCGCCCTCGAACTCGGCGGCAAGAACCCCAACGTCGTCTTCGCGGACGCCTGCGCCACCGAGGAGGGCTTCGACACCGCCGTCGACCAGGCCCTCAACGCCGCCTTCATCCACAGCGGCCAGGTCTGCTCGGCCGGGGGGCGCCTCATCGTCGAGGAGTCCGTGCGCGAGCGCTTCGTCGCCGAACTCGCCCGCCGCGCGCAGCGCATCCGGCTCGGCCGGGGCACCGAGGAGGGCGTCGAGTGCGGGCCCCTCGTCTCCGAGCAGCAGCGCGCCAGGACCGAGGCGTACGTCGCCTCCGCGCTGGCCGAGGGAGCGGTGCTGCGGGCCGGCGGGAAGCGGCCCGAGCCGTCCGCCGAGCGGCCCGCCACCGGCTGGTTCTACGAGCCGACCGTCCTCGACGAATGCCACCGCGGGATGAAGGCCGTCCGCGAGGAGGTGTTCGGGCCCGTGCTGACGGTGGAGACCTTCCGCACCGAGGACGAGGCCGTCACACTCGCCAACGACACCGAGTACGGGCTCGCGGGCGCCGTCTGGACCGCCGACGCCGGCCGCGCCCGGCGCGTCGCCGGACGCCTGCGGCACGGCACGGTCTGGATCAACGACTTCCACCCCTACCTCCCCCAGGCGGAGTGGGGCGGCTTCGGCAAGAGCGGCGTCGGGCGCGAACTCGGCCCGGCCGGCCTCGCCGAGTACCGCGAGAGCAAGCACGTCTACCAGAACCTCGCGCCCAGGCCGGTGCGCTGGTTCGCCGGCTGAACACATGTGGCGGACGGCCGCGCCCTGGCCGTCACCCGCACCCGGCGGCCGCGCCCTGGCCGTCACCCGCACCCGGCGGCCGATCCCTGGCCGCCACCCGCACCGGACCGGCCAGAGGATCGGCGCGTCCCCGGACCAGGGCATCCCCCGCCCGGCCCCGCGCCCGTCCCCGCCCGTCCCCGACCCCTCGCCCGCCCCGTCCACCCCGCACACCCACCCCACCGCGTACCGAGTACCCACTACGCGCAGCACCTTGCACGCCGGAGGAGCAGCACACCATGCCCGAGTACGAGCAGCAGAAAACGTACGACTACGTCGTCGTCGGAGGCGGTACGGCCGGCTCCGTGATCGCGTCCCGTCTGACCGAGAACCCGGACGTCACCGTCGCCGTCATCGAGGGCGGCCCCAGCGACGTCGGCCGTGAGGACGTCCTCACCCTGCGCCGCTGGATGGGCCTGCTCGGCGGCGACCTGGACTACGACTACCCGACCACCGAGCAGCCGCGCGGCAACTCGCACATCCGGCACAGCCGCGCCCGGGTCCTGGGCGGCTGCTCCTCCCACAACACGCTGATCGCGTTCAAGCCGCTGCCGTCCGACTGGGACGAGTGGGAGGCGGCCGGCGCCGAGGGCTGGGGCGCGGTGCCCATGGAGGCGTACTACGCGCGGCTCCTCAACAACATCGTCCCCGTCGACGAGAAGGACCGGAACGCGATCGCCCGCGACTTCGTCGACGCCGCGCAGGCCGCGCTCTCCGTGCCCCGCGTCGAGGGCTTCAACAAGAAGCCGTTCACCGAAGGCGTCGGCTTCTTCGACCTCGCCTACCACCCGGAGGACAACAAGCGCTCCAGCGCGTCCGTCGCCTATCTGCACCCGGTCATGGACGACCGGGCCAACCTGACGCTGCTGCTGGAGACCTGGGCGTACCGGCTGGAGCTGGAGGGGACGCGCGCCACGGGCGTGCACGTGCGCACCCGGGACGGCGAGGAACACGTCGTACGGGCCAGGCGTGAAGTCCTGCTGTGCGCGGGCGCCGTGGACTCGCCCCGGCTGCTGCTGCACTCCGGCATCGGGCCGAAGGCCGACCTGGAGCGGCTCGGCATACCCGTCGTCGCCGACCTGCCCGGCGTCGGCGAGAACCTGCTCGACCACCCGGAGTCCGTGATCGTCTGGGAGACCGACGGGCCGATCCCGGAGAACTCCGCGATGGACTCCGACGCGGGCCTGTTCGTGCGCCGCGACTCCGAACAGGCGGGCCCCGACCTGATGTTCCACTTCTACCAGATCCCGTTCACCGACAATCCGGAGCGTCTCGGCTACGAACGCCCCGCGCACGGCGTGTCGATGACCCCCAACATCCCCAAGCCGCGCAGCCGGGGCCGCCTCTACCTGAAGAGCGCCGACCCGGACGAGAAGCCCGCCCTGGACTTCCGCTACTTCACCGACGAGGACGACTACGACGGCCGCACCCTCGTCGACGGCATCAGGATCGCCCGCCGCATCGCGCGGACCGAACCGCTGGCCGGCTGGCTCAAGCGCGAGGTGGCACCGGGCCCCGACGTCACCGGCGACGACGAGCTCGGCGAGTACGCGCGGAAGGTCGCGCACACCGTCTACCACCCGGCGGGCACCTGCCGGATGGGCGCCGCCTCCGACGAACTCGCCGTCGTCGACCCCGCGTTGCGCATCCGCGGACTCGACGGCATCCGGATCGCCGACGCGTCCGTCCTCCCGACCATGCCCGCGGTGAACCCGATGATCGGAGTGCTCATGGTCGGCGAGAAGTGTGCCGAGCTGATCGGTGGTGGTGAGCTGTGAGTACGACGCTTCCCGTCACCCCGGCCCCCGAGGCCCGGGACGGCGCCGCCGAGTCGTCCGTCTTCTCCGTCGACCGGCTGTGGAAGGTCTTCGGGCCGAAGGCCGACCGGATACCCGGCGACGCCGGGCTCGCCGCGCTGTCCCCCGCCGAGCTGCGGGAGCGCACCGGCTGCACCGCCGCCGTCCGCGACGTCTCCTTCGACGTCCGCAGGGGCGAGGTCTTCGTCGTCATGGGCCTGTCCGGCTCCGGCAAGTCCACCCTCGTGCGCTGTCTGACCCGGCTCATCGAGCCGACGTCCGGTTCGATCCTGATCGACGGCGAGGACGTGCGGGCCATGGACCGGGCCCGGCTGCGCGAACTGCGCCGGCACCGTGCCGCGATGGTCTTCCAGCACTTCGGCCTGCTGCCGCACCGGTCCGTCCTCGACAACGTGGCGTACGGCCTGGAGATCCAGGGCGTCCCGCGCGCCGAGCGCCGGGCACGGGCCGCGGAGGTCGTCGCCAAGGTCGGCCTCGAAGGCATGGAGCAGCGCAGACCGAACCAGCTGTCGGGCGGTCAGCAGCAGCGCGTCGGCCTCGCCCGGGCGCTCGCCGTCGATCCCGAGGTCCTGCTGTTCGACGAGCCGTTCAGCGCGCTCGACCCGCTGATCCGGCGCGACATGCAGGAGGAGGTCATCCGGCTGCACCGCGAGGAGGGCCGCACGATGGTCTTCATCACCCACGACCTGAACGAGGCGCTGCGCCTCGGCGACCGCATCGCCCTCATGCGCGACGGCGGCGTCGTCCAGCTGGGCACGCCCGAGGAGATCGTCGGCTCGCCCGCCGACGACTACGTGCGCGAGTTCGTCCGTGACGTGCCGCGCGAGCAGGTCCTGACCGTCCGCAGCGCCATGCGTCCCGCCGACGGTGACGAGGACGGCCGCGGGCCGGCCGTCGCCCCCGCCGCGACCGTCTCCGAGGCCATCGAGGCGGTGGCGCGCACCGGCCTCCCGGCCCGCGTCATGGACCACGGCCGCTGTCTCGGCGTGGTCGGCCACGAACAGCTGCTGGGCGTCGTCGCGGGCACGGACCGGACGGCCGGGAACACCCCCGCGACCACGGCCACCGCCGCGACCGCACCGGGCGGAACCGTACCCGCCGCGACCGCACCCGGCGGGACCGAGGCAGCGGGACCGGCGGGCGAGGGCCCCGGCCTCGCCCCCGGCTCCCCGAAGGGTGCCGCGCCCGCCGGTGAGGAGGCGGTCTGATGGCCACCGCCACCGCGTCCGTCGCCCCCGTCCGGACGGGGGACCGCCTCAGAGGCCTGGTCCGCCACCGCGCCCTCGGCAAGCTCCTGCTGCTCGCCGCCGTCGCCGCCGTCCTCGTCCCGGTCGCGCACGCCCGCTGGGCGAGCGGCACCTGGCCGCACGCGCTGACCGTCGACCTCTCCGGGCCGCTCGGCAGGACGAGCGACTGGATCATCGACAACCGGGACAGCCACCCGCTGTTCCTGTACTTCTTCGGGTACGTCAGCAACGCCGTCGTACTGTCCGTGCGCGCCGTCTACCTGGTGCTCCTCGCGGCGGGCTGGGCGGGCGTCACCGCGCTCGCGGCCGCCGTCGCCTGGCGGACCGCAGGGGTGCGGCTCGCCCTGGGCACGGCCGTGGCGTTCCTCGCCTGCGGGCTGCTCGGCATGTGGGTGCCGACCATGCAGACGCTGGCGCTCATGGTGGTCGCCGTGCTCGTGTCGGTGGTCCTGGGCGCCCTGCTCGGTCTCGCCGCCGGGCTGTCCGACCGTACGCACCGCGCGCTGCGTCCCGTCCTCGACACCATGCAGGTGCTGCCCGCCTTCGCGTACCTGCTGCCGGTCGTCCTCGTCTTCGGCATCGGCGTCCCCGCGGCCGTCCTCGCCACCGTCGTGTACGCGGCCCCGCCGATGGCACGGCTGACCGCGCTCGGCCTGCGCGGCGCCGACACCGGCGTCATGGAGGCCGTCGCCTCCCTCGGCGCCACGGGCCGCCAGCGGCTGCTGACCGCCCAGCTCCCGCTGGCCCGCAAGGAACTCCTGCTCGGCCTCAACCAGACGATCATGATGGCGCTGTCCAT
Organism: Streptomyces sp. NPDC008313; assembly: GCF_042956125.1. NCBI lineage: Bacteria > Bacillati > Actinomycetota > Actinomycetes > Kitasatosporales > Streptomycetaceae > Streptomyces > Streptomyces sp. NPDC008313. The sequence goes on along the minus strand of NZ_JBIBFR010000001.1, from coordinate 352,309 downwards.
GGCCGTCATCGCCTCGGTGATCGGCGCGGGCGGCCTCGGTGACCGCGTCTACCAGGCGCTCGCCTCCGTCGACGTCGGCGCCGCGCTCGCCGCGGGCATCCCCATCGTGCTGCTCGCCGTCGTCCTCGACCGGGTGACCGGCGCGGCGGGGGAGCGGCTCGGCACGGGCACCGGCACGAACCCCCTGCTCTGGCTGTACGCGGCCGCCGGCGCCGTCACCGTGGCGCTCGCCGGACGTCTCGCGGGCCGCCTCGACTGGCCCGGATCCTGGGAACTGGGCATCGCCGAGCCCGTCAACCGCGCCGTCGACTGGATGACCGACCACCTCTACTCCGGCGTCCCCTACGTCGGCGGCACCGCCGACTGGGCGGGCCACTTCACCACCTGGGTCCTGGACCCGGTCCGCGACGGACTGCAGTGGCTGCCCTGGTGGGCGGTGCTGCTGATCGTCGCCGCCCTCGCCTGGCTGATCGGCACCTGGCGCACCGCGCTCACCGCCGTCCTCGCGATGGCCGCGATCGGGGTCCTCGGCGTGTGGAAGCCGTCCCTCGACACGCTCTCGCAGGTGCTGGCCGCCGTCGCCGTGACCCTCGTCATCGGCTTCGCCACCGGCATCGCGGCGGCCCGCAGCAGCCGTCTGGAGCGCGCCCTGCGACCCGTCCTCGACGTCTTCCAGACGATGCCGCAGTTCGTGTACCTGATCCCCGTCGTCGCCCTCTTCGGGGTCGGCCGCGCCCCCGCCGTCGCCGCGGCCGTCGTCTACGCGCTGCCCGCGGTCGTCCGCATCACCACGCAGGGGCTGCGCGCCGTCGACCCCGCCGCGATGGAGTCCGCGCGCTCGCTCGGCGCGACCAGCGGCCAGCAACTGCGCCAGGTGCAGCTGCCGCTGGCCCGCCCCGCCCTGCTCCTCGCCGTCAACCAGGGCGTCGTCCTGGTCCTCGCCGTCGTCATCATCGGCGGCCTCGTCGGCGGCGGGGCCCTCGGCTACGACGTCGTCTTCGGTCTCGCCCAGGGCGACCTGGCGACCGGCCTGGTGGCCGGCGCGGCGATCGTCTGCCTCGGCCTGATGCTCGACCGGGTGACCCAGCCGACCGGACGCCGCACGAAGAAGGGAGCGTGACATGCGTATCCGAACCCGCCCGCGCACCCTCGCGCGTACGAGCCCGCGTACGCGCGTGACGGCGCCGGTCGCCGCTGTGTCGGCCCTGCTGGTGCTGACCGGCTGCGGCGCGGCCGACATGACCAGGCAGGCGTCGCCGTTCGCCAACGCCCAGGGCGCGAAGACGGTCACCCTGTCCGTCCAGTCCTGGGTGGGCGCGCAGTCGAACGTGGCCGTCGCCCAGTACCTCCTGGAGCACGAGCTCGGCTACCGCGTCGACACCGTACAGGTCGACGAGGTCCCCGCCTGGGACGCCCTCAGCCAGGGCCGGGTCGACGCCATCCTGGAGGACTGGGGCCACCCCGACCAGGAACAGCGCTACGTCGAGGACAAGAAGACCATCGCCCCCGGCGGCGGCCTCGGCGTCACCGGCCACATCGGCTGGTACGTCCCGACGTACTTCGCGAGGCAGCACCCGGACGTCACCGACTGGAGGAACCTCGACAAGTACGCCGACCGGTTCCGCACCGCGGAGAGCGGCGGCAAGGGCCAGCTGATGGACGGCTCCCCGTCCTACGTCACCAACGACAAGGCGCTCGTCGCCAACCTGAAGCTGGACTACCGGGTGGTGTTCGCGGGCTCGGAGGCGGCCCAGATCACCCAGATGCGCCAGTTCGCCAAGGAGAAGAAGCCCTTCCTGACGTACTGGTACACACCGCAGTGGCTCTTCGAGAAGGTCCCGATGACCGAGGTGAAGCTGCCCCCGTACAAGGAGGGCTGCGACGCCGACCCGAAGAAGATCACCTGCGCGTACCCGAAGACCCCGCTGCAGAAGTACCTCAACGCGGACTTCGCGAAGAACGGCGGGAAGGCGGCCGCCTTCCTGAAGAACTTCACGTGGTCGACCGAGGACCAGAACGAGGTCTCCCTGATGATCGCGAACGAGAAGATGTCCGCCCAGGAGGCCGCCGCGACCTGGGCGCGCGGCCACCGGGAGACCTGGAAGGCGTGGATCCCCGAGTGACCGCGTGCGGCGGGCGCGTGACGTGACAGCGTGACGTGACCGTGCGACACGGCTCCGCTCAGCGCAGCGCCGCGGCGGCCTTCCCCAGGGCCGCCGCGGCGGCGCGCTGCAGTCCGGGCCCGTACGTGAGCCGGGTGGCCCCGCGCTCGCCCCACTCCTCGGGGCGGGGCCCGTCCGTGGTCGCCAGGGCGTTCAGCGGGCCGGGGATTCCGGCGCGCAGCGAGGGCAGCGCGTCCAGGGGCGCGCGGATCGGGTACACGCAGTCGGCGCCCGCGGCCACGTACAGCGCGGCCCGCTCGACCGCCTGCTCCACCGCCGGCCGCACGGCACCCCCGGCGAGGAACGTGTCGACGCGCGCGTTGACGAACAGGTCCTCGCCCGCGGCGGCCCGCACCTCGGCCAGCCAGTCGGCGTGCGCGGACGGGTCCTTGAGCACGCCCTTGTGCGAGTCCTCCAGGTTGCACCCCACCGCGCCGGTCTCCAGCAGCCGTTCCACCAGCTCGCGCGGCGCGAGACCGTACCCGTCCTCGACGTCCGCCGAGACGGGCACCCCGGCGGACCGCACGATCCGCGCGACCGCCGCGAACAGCTCGCCGGCGGGCGTGGCCCCGTCCTCGTAACCGAGGGAGGCGGCGACCCCCGCGCTGGGCGTCGCGAGCGCCGGGAACCCGGCGTCCACGAAGACGCGGGCGCTCACCGCGTCCCAGGGGCCCGGCAGCACCAACGGATCGCCGGCGGGACGGTCGTGGTGCAGTGCGCGGAACGAGGCGAAGGCGTTCACGGTGTGCTCCTCCTGGGTGCGGCCGGCCGGGCGCCGGCCTGTCGGGACGGGGCCGGCTGTGGCCGCCCGCCGTGTGGTGGCCCGGGATCAGCCGTGGTCGCCCGCCTTGTAGTGGCCCGGGACCATCCGGCAGGTCACCGCGAAACGGTTCCACGCGTTGATCACGTTGATCGCGGCGATCAGCTGGGCCAGCTCCGCCTCCTCGAACTGCGCCGCGGCCTTCGCGTACACCTCGTCCGGCACGAAGCCGTCCGTCAGGACGGTGACCGCCTCGGTCAGCTCGATCGCCGCGAGCTCCTTCTCCGTGTAGAAGTGCTTCGACTCCTCCCACGCGGTGAGCTGCACGATCCGCTCGAAGCTCTCGCCCGCCGCCAGCGCGTCCTTGGTGTGCATGTCGAGGCAGTACGCGCAGTGGTTCAGCTGCGACGAGCGGATCTTCACCAGCTCCAGGAGAACGGGATCGACTCCCTTCCGGGCCGCGATGTCCAGCCGGACCATGGCCTTGTAGACCTCCGGGGCGTGCTGGGCCCAGGCGAGGCGGGGCGTGTGCTCGGGGGCGTAGGCGTCGGTGGTGCCGGTGCCGGGGTTGCTCTCGTTCGTCGTCATGCCTCGACCCTACGAGGCGAGTAGCCCAGGGGTATGGTCCATTTCCATGGTGAAATCTTGGGCCACTTCTGCCGACGGCAACCGGTCGGATCCGCCCCGTAACGCGGGTCTGCGGGCCGCGCTCGGTGTGGACCTGCATCTCGAACCCGCAGGTCACGGGGTGCGCCGGGGACTGACCGACGCCCTGCGCGAGGCGGTCCGGGGCGGGCGGCTGGCCCCCGGCACCCGGCTGCCGTCGTCCCGGACGCTCTCCGCCGACCTGGGTATCGCGCGCAACACGGTCGCCGACGCCTACGCCGACCTCGTCGCCGAGGGCTGGCTCACCGCCCGCCAGGGCTCCGGCACCCGGGTCGCCGAGCGGGCCGCCGAACCGGCGGCCGAACCGCGGCGCCGCCGCCCCCGGGAACGCCACCGGCCCGCCTACGACCTGATCCCCGGCACACCCGACCTCGCCTCCTTCCCCCGCGCCGAGTGGCTCAGGGCCGCCCGCCGCGCCCTCGCCCACGCACCGCACGAGGCCCTCGGCTACGGCGACCCGCGCGGCCGCGTCGAGCTGCGCACCGCGCTCGCCGGCTACCTCTCCCGGGCGCGGGGCGTCCACGCCGACCCGGACCGCGTCCTGATCTGCTCCGGCTTCCTGCACGGGCTGATGCTGATCGCGACGGTCCTGCGCGAGCGGGGCGTGCGCTCCCTCGCCGTGGAGTCGTACGGCCTCGACGTGCACTGGGACGTACTGGAGCGCGCGGGCCTGCGCGGCGTCCCGCTGCCCTTCGACGAGCGGGGCACGCGCACCGAGGAACTCGACGCCGGGGCCGCCGGGCAGCGCCCGGACACGGGGCTGTCCGGGGTCGGGGCGGTGCTGCTGACCCCCGCCCACCAGTTCCCGATGGGCGTGCCGCTGCGCCCCGGCCGCCGGTCCGCCGTCGTCGACTGGGCGCGGCGCACCGGCGGACTGATCGTGGAGGACGACTACGACGGGGAGTTCCGCTACGACCGCCAGCCCGTGGGCGCGCTGCAGGGCCTGGGCCCCGACCAGGTGGTGTACATCGGCACCGCCAGCAAGTCCCTCGCCCCCGGACTGCGCCTCGGCTGGATGGTCCTCCCGCCGTCGCTGGTGCCGGAGGCCGTCGCCGCGAAGGGCCGCGCGGACTGGTCCTGCGGTGTCCTCGACCAGCTGACGCTCGCGGAGTTCCTCACCTCGGGTGCGTACGACCGGCATGTGCGCGCGGTCCGGCTGCGCTACCGGCGCCGCCGTGACGCCCTGGTCGAGGCCCTCGCCGCCCGCGCCCCCGAGGTGCACGCGACCGGGATCGCGGCCGGACTGCACGCCGTCCTCGAACTGCCGTCGGGCACCGAGCAGTCGGTGGTGCGGGCGGCCGCCTGGCGGGGACTCGCGGTGCACGGGCTGACCCGCTTCCGGCACCCCGACTCCGTCGCAGCGCACCGGGACGCCCTGGTCGTCGGCTACGGCACCCCGCCGGACAGTGCCTGGTCCGGAGTCCTCGACGCCCTGTGCCAGGCCCTGCCGTAGCGGCCGCCGGACGGAAACGGGGGCCGCCGCACGGCCGGGTCCGGTGATCCCTAGGCTGTACGGGCGCTCGCCCGGACGACGGCGGGCGGGCACCATCACGACGGCACATCCACGGGGAGCACGGACATGGCGGACACACGACGGCAACTGCGCTCGGCCACGGTCGCGCTCGGCGGTATGGGGCTCCTCGCGGCGGCCCTGACCGCCTGCTCCTCGGACCCCGACAAGCGCTGCGTCGACCGTGACAGCTACAACGCCGGCCGCGGCTACAAGGTCGTTGCCGACAAGAACTGCAAGTCCGGCACGGCCAGGACGCCCGTCAACGGCTCCTGGTACTACGGCGGCGACAAGAAGAGCGGCTGGGTCGACAGCGGCTCCTTCACCAAGCCCGGCAAGGGAGGATCGTCCGGCGGCTCGGGCGGTCACAGCGGCGTCGACCGCGGCGGCTTCGGCAGCCACAAGGGCGGCTCCGGCGGCTGAGCCGTCCGCCGGACACCGGTGCCCGCCGAGGCGCCGGGACACCGGGCACCTGCCAACCGGTGCCGCGGCAAAGGGACTTCGGGCCGGAGCGCTTCGGGCCGCAGCACTTCGAGACGTCGGGAAGCAGGACAGTGGAACGCCGCACGATCGAGCCCAGGGACGGCTGGCAGCGGACCGTCGAGGAGCAGGGGCTCATCTACCCCCTCACCCGGTATCCCGACGGCTCCCTGCGCCCCTACTGGGACGAGAGCGCCTACTACGCCTTCTCGCTGCCCGAGGTCGAGGCCCTGGAGGAGGTCGTCGAGGAGCTGCACCGCATGTGCCTGGCCGCGGCCGCGCACATCGTGGACACCGGCCGCTTCGCCGACCTCGGCATCACCGACCCGCGGCTGGTCGAGGCGGTCACCGAGGCCTGGCGTCGCCGTGCCGAACTCCCGTCCCTCTACGGCCGCTTCGATCTGCGCTACGACGGTACGGGCCCCGCGAAACTCCTGGAGTACAACGCGGACACGCCCACGTCGCTGGTGGAGGCCGCCGGCCCGCAGTGGTTCTGGATGGAGGAACGGTTCCCCGGGGCCGACCAGTGGAACTCCCTCCACGAGCGCCTCGTCGACGCCTGGCGGAAGCAGGCGCCCCTCCTCCCGCCGGGCACCCCGCTGCACTTCGCGCACTCCGCCGCCGACGAACTCGGCGAGGACCTGATGACGGTCGCCTATCTGAAGGAGACCGCCGAGCAGGCAGGCCTCGACACCGACTGGATATCCATGGAGGAGATCGGCTGGGACCCGCTGTCCGGCCGGTTCGTCGACCACCACCTCCGGTTCATCCGCAGCTGCTTCAAGCTCTACCCGTGGGAGTGGCTCGTCACCGACCGCTTCGCCGGACACGTCCTCGACACCCTCGACAACGGCGGCGGCACCGGCTCCACCCTGTGGATCGAACCCGCCTGGAAGATGCTCCTGTCCAACAAGGCCCTGCTCGCCGTCCTGTGGGAGCTCCACCCCGGCCACCCGAACCTCCTGGCCGCCCACCTCGACGGCCCCCGTGAACTGGCCGCCACCACCGGATACGTCGCCAAACCCCTCCTCGGCCGCGAGGGAGCCGGCGTCACCGTGCACGAAGCGGGCGCCGCCCCCGTGATCCGCGACGAACCCTGCTGCTACCAGGAGCTCGCGCCGCTGCCCTCCTTCGACGGCAACCGCGTCGTCCTCGGCACCTGGGTCGTCGACGGCGCGTCGGCGGGCCTCGGCATCCGCGAGTCCGCCGGGCTGATCACCGACGAGTACGCCCGCTTCCTGCCCCACGTGATCGTCTGACCGCGGCGCCCGCTCCGGCACCCAGGGGATGTCCGGCGCCCGTATCGTGGACCGCGCGGCCCCGATCCGGCTCCGCCGGTAGGCTGGCGGCGGGCCGTGACTGGCGCGCTGGGATGGGACCGACCATCGGGGAGCGGCCCGCGAACTGTGTGCCGTGCGCCTGGGCCGACCGTGAGGGAACACCACGTCCGGAGGCCGTCATGCCCGAGCCCCTGTCCACCGAGTCCACCGCCTTCCGCAGCGCCCTCGAAGTGATCCGCGCCGTCGAGCCCCGGGTCGCCGACGCCATCGGCCAGGAGGTCGCCGACCAGCGCGAGATGCTCAAGCTGATCGCCTCCGAGAACTACGCGTCCCCGGCCACCCTGCTCGCGATGGGCAACTGGTTCAGCGACAAGTACGCCGAGGGCACCGTCGGCCGCCGCTTCTACGCCGGCTGCCGCAACGTCGACACCGTCGAGTCCCTGGCCGCCGAGCACGCCCGCGAGCTCTTCGGCGCCGAGCACGCCTACGTCCAGCCGCACTCCGGCATCGACGCCAACCTGGTCGCCTTCTGGGCCGTCCTCGGCGCCCGCGTCGAGGTCCCCGCCCTGCGGGAGGCCGGCGTCCGCAACGTCAACGACCTGTCCGAGGCGGACTGGGCCGAGCTGCGCCGCGCCTTCGGCAACCAGCGGATGCTCGGCATGTCCCTGGACGCCGGCGGCCACCTCACCCACGGCTTCCGCCCGAACATCTCCGGCAAGATGTTCGACCAGCGCTCCTACGGCACCGACCCCGCCACCGGGCTCATCGACTACGAGGCCCTGCGGACCTCCGCCCGCGAGTTCAAGCCGCTGATCATCGTCGCCGGCTACTCCGCCTACCCCCGCCTCGTGAACTTCCGGATCATGCGGGAGATCGCCGACGAGGTCGGCGCCACCCTCATGGTCGACATGGCGCACTTCGCGGGCCTGGTCGCCGGCAAGGTCCTCACCGGGGACTTCGACCCGGTCCCGCACGCCCAGATCGTCACGACCACCACCCACAAGTCGCTCCGCGGCCCGCGCGGCGGCATGGTCCTGTGCGACGAGTCCCTCGCCGAGCAGGTCGACCGCGGCTGCCCGATGGTCCTCGGCGGCCCCCTCCCGCACGTCATGGCCGCCAAGGCCGTCGCCCTCGCCGAGGCCCGCCGCCCCGAGTTCCGCGACTACGCCCGCGCCGTCGTCGACAACGCCCGCGCCCTCGCCGAGGGCCTGACGCGCCGCGGCGCCACCCTCGTCACCGGCGGCACCGACAACCACCTCAACCTGATCGACGTCGCCTCCTCCTACGGCCTCACCGGCCGCCAGGCCGAGTCCGCGCTGCTCGACTCCGGCATCGTCACCAACCGCAACGCCATCCCCGCCGACCCGAACGGGGCCTGGTACACCTCCGGCATCCGGATCGGCACGCCCGCGCTGACCACGCGCGGCCTCGGCGCCGCCGAGATGGACGAGATCGCCGGCCTGATCGACCGGGTGCTGACCACCGCCGAGGCCGGCACCACCGCCAAGGGCGCCCCGTCCAAGGCCCAGCACGTCCTGGACCCGAAGATCGCCGACGAGATCTCCCACCGGGCCACGGACCTGCTCGGCGGCTTCCCGCTCTACCCGGAGATCGACCTCGGCTGACCCGCCCGCCCGCCCGCCCGCTCTGCCTCGCCCGCCCTGCCCCGCACCCGGGCGCGCGGGCCCGGAGCGCGATCAGCTCCTGACACGGATGCCCTCACGGCGGCCCGTGCTCACGACGGCCCGTCCTCACGGCGGCCCGCAGTGGGGACGGGCCGCCGTGAAGCGTGTCGGGGGCGTCCCGCCGGCCCCGGCGGCAAGCTCGCCGGGCGCCCGTCGCGCCGTGCACGGCCCTCGCCGCGTCGGGCGCGTCCGCGATCCCTGTCACACCCCGGAGACGGATCACATCCCACCTGTTCGAGACCTCCCGGCCGTACCTGAGAGAATGGTGAGCATGGCCTCTGACAGTCCCCGCGTGCTCTCCGGAATCCAGCCCACCGCGGGCTCGTTCCACCTCGGCAACTACCTCGGCGCCGTCCGCCAGTGGGTGGCCCTGCAGGAGACCCACGACGCGTTCTACATGGTCGTCGACCTGCATGCGATCACCCTCCCGCAGGACCCCGCGGACCTGCGCGCCAACACCCGGCTCGCCGCCGCGCAGCTGCTCGCGGCCGGTCTCGACCCGGAGCGCTGCACGCTCTTCGTCCAGAGCCACGTCCCCGAGCACGCCCAGCTGGCCTGGGTCATGAACTGCCTCACCGGCTTCGGCGAGGCGTCCCGGATGACCCAGTTCAAGGACAAGTCCGCCAGGCAGGGCGCGGACCGCGCCTCCGTCGGCCTCTTCACGTACCCGATCCTCCAGGTCGCCGACATCCTGCTGTACCAGGCCAACGAGGTACCGGTCGGTGAGGACCAGCGCCAGCACATCGAACTCACACGCGACCTCGCCGAGCGGTTCAACGGCCGGTTCGGCCGGACGTTCACCGTCCCGAAGCCGTACATCCTGCGTGAGACGGCGAAGATCTACGACCTCCAGGACCCGGCGATCAAGATGAGCAAGTCGGCGTCCACGCCGAAGGGCCTCATCAACCTCCTCGACGACCCCAAGGCGACGGCCAAGAAGGTCAGGAGCGCGGTCACCGACACGGACACCGTCATCCGGTATGACACGGAACACAAGCCGGGCGTGAGCAACCTGCTGACCATCTACTCGACGCTCACCGGGACCGGTATCGCCGATCTGGAGCAGAAGTACACCGGCAAGGGCTACGGTGCGCTCAAGACGGACCTCGCCGAGGTCATGGTCGAGTTCGTGACGCCCTTCAGGGAGCGCACCCAGCAGTATCTGGACGACCCGGAGACGCTGGACTCGATCCTGGCCAAGGGCGCGGAGAAGGCGCGTGCCGTGGCCGCGGAGACGCTCGCCCAGGCCTACGGGAATGTCGGCTTCCTGCCCGCCAAGCACTGAGCCCCACCCCCCCCAGGACCCGGCGGGCACCGCGCTCCGCCCCGGCGCCGTCGTACAGTCGAAAGCCGGGCGGACACAAACGGACGTAACGCCCCGGCCCCGCGGGACTCCGGACCGCGGGGTCCGGGACCGCAGGACCTCGGTGACGCAGAACCTCGACACGACGACAGGAGATGACGTGGGGACCGTAACGATCGGTGTGTCGATCGCGGTCCCGGAGCCCTACGGCAGCCTGCTCCAGCAGCGGCGCGCGGACTTCGGTGACCCGGCGGCTTCGGGTATCCCCACGCACATCACCCTGCTCCCGCCGACGGAGGCCGACACCTCGGCGCTGCCCGGGATCGCGACCCACCTCATGGAGGTCGCGGCCGCAGGCCGGCCCTTCCCGGTGCGGCTGTCGGGGACGGGCACCTTCCGCCCCCTGTCGCCCGTCGTGTACGTCGCGGTCGTCCAGGGCGCCGACACCTGCGCCTGGCTGCAGAAGCAGGTCAGGGACCCCTCCGGCCCCCTGGCGCGTGACCTGCAGTTCCCGTACCACCCGCACGTCACGGTGGCGCACGGCATCGCCGAGGAGGCGATGGACCGGGCGTTCGAGGAGCTGTCGGCGTACGAGGCCGACTGGTCGTGCACCGGCTTCGCCCTCCACGAGCAGGGCCCCGACGGGGTCTGGCGCAAGCTGCGCGAGTTCGCCTTCGGGGGAGCGGTCGTCCCCCCGCAGGCCTGCGCCCCCGCCAAGCGGGACACCACCCTGCCGGCCCACTGACCGACCGCGTACGGGGGGACACCCGAGGATGACCGCCACGAGGACACGCCGCGGGAGCGCGGGCAGGGCCGTGACCCTCGCCGTCACGGTGACCGCCGCCGCGCTGCTGGCAACCGGCTGCGGGACACCGGACGGCGAGGACGCCCGGCCCGGCACGTCCCGCGGCGGGGCCGACGCCGCGTCTCCGTCCGGCGGCGGGAGCGAGAGCCCGGCCGCTTCCGGCGCGCCCGCCCTGTCCTGGTCGTACGACCGCGTCCTCGACGGGGACGCGAGCCTCGCCGACATGGCGGTCGTCGCCGAGGACGACATCTGGGCGTACGGCACCGGCCGCGGGCCGACGGGCGGGACGAACGACCAGTACCTGCTCCACTACGACGGCACGCGCTGGCGTGAGCGGCCGCTGCCCGGCGTCCTCGGCAGCGAGCCCGGCACGGTCCGGCTCGACGCGGTCGGCTCCGGCCAGGTCTGGCTCACGGCCACCGGCGCCGCCCAGGACCAGCCGCGCGTCGCCCGCTGGGACGGCCACCGCTGGTCCGCGCTGCCGCGGCCTCCGGCCGGCCGCGTCGCGGACGTCGAGGCCTTCGCCCCCGACGACGTACGGATGCTGGCCGGCGAGGACCAGGTGCTGCGCTGGGACGGCCGCCGCTGGACCGCCACGCGCCTGCCCGCGTCGGTCGAGTCGCTGGACGGCACCGCGCCCGACGACCTGTGGGCCGTCGGCTTCCGCCGCACCGGCTCGGAGACGGGGGAGCTGACACAGCCCGCGACCGTGCACTTCGACGGGCACTCCTGGCGGCTCGTCGAGACCCCGGCCTACCACTTCGCCGAACCGGTACCGCCCGAGCCCGACGCCACGCTCGACCACGTGTTCGCCCTCGCCCCCGACGACGTCCGCGTGTACGGCACGCACACCTTCAACCACGGTGAGGGCGAGGACGAGCCCGACGACGAGAGGATCCGGCTGCGCTGGGACGGCACCGCGTGGCGCGACCAGCCGTCCCTGCCGGGGGAGTGCGGCGGCAGGATCCCGGTGGCGCGGGACGGCGACGCCGGGCTCGTCCTCGACGGCAACTGGTACGTCACCACCGACGGCGCCTGCGCCAAGATCAAGCGCTCCCGGCTGCCGGAGAGGGGCGGCGTCACGAAGGAGTCCCACCAGTCGCTCTGGCTGGAGGAGGTGGCCCCGGTGCCCGGCACCGACGAGATCATCGGCGTCGGTCACGTCCAGGTCAACCAGAGCGGCAACCCGATGGCCAAGGCCGTGATCGTCAGCCTGAAGCGCTGAAGCGCCAGGCGCTCAGACCGGAAGCCGCCGGAACAGCGGCCGCGGGGCGTGCCGCAGCGCCGACATCACGACCCGCAGCGCCCCCGGCACCCACACCGTCTCCGAGCGCCGCCGCAGCCCCGTCTCGATGGCCAGCGCCACCGCCTCCGGAGTCGTCGCGAGGGGTGCCTCGGGCAGATGGGCGGTCATCCTCGTACGGACGAAGCCGGGGCGTACGACCATGACGTGCACGCCCGTGCCGTGCAGCGCGTCCCCCAGGCCCTGTGCGAAGGCGTCGAGGCCCGCCTTGCTGGAGCCGTAGATGAAGTTGGAGCGGCGGGCCCGCTCGCCGGCGACCGACGAGAGCACGACCAGGGAGCCGTGCCCCTGCGCCTGGAGGGCCCGCGCGCACACCAGCCCCGTGGAGACCGCGCCGGTGTAGTTGGTCTGCGCGACCCGCACCGCGCCCGCCGGGTCCCGCTCGTCACCGGCCTGGTCGCCGAGGACGCCGAAGGCCAGCAGCACCATGTCGACGTCCCCGTCGGCGAAGACCTTGCCGAGGACGGTCTCGTGGGAGTCGGCCTCCAGCGCGTCGAAGGCGATGGTACGCACCTGTGCACCGAGCCCGCGCAACTGCCCGGCGGCGGCCTCGAGAGCCGGGGAGGGCCGCCCCGCCAGCCAGACCGTGCGGGTGCGCCGGGCGATCAGCCGGCGCGCGGTGGCGAGCGCGATCTCCGACGTGCCGCCGAGGATCAGCAGGGACTGCGGGGTTCCGAACGCGTCCTTCATGGCAACTCCTTGAGCCAGATCGGTGCGGAGGCGGGCCCTCCCGCGCGGGGAGGCCGGGGACAGGGCCTGGAGACCCTAGAGACCCAGCCTGCGGGCGAGGTCCGAGGTGAAGACGGAGCGCGGGTCCAGCTCGGCCCGCAGCGCCCGGAACTCGTCGAGGCGCGGATACATGCCGGCGAGCAGTTCCGGGCGCAGCCGGGAGTCCTTGGCGAGGTACACCCGGCCGTCCGCCGCGGCGACCTCCTCGTCCAGTTCGTCGAGGAAGGCGCCGAGCCCCGGCAGGCTCGCGGGGATGTCCAGGGCGAGGGTCCAGCCGGGCATCGGGAAGGACAGCCAGCCGGGGTCGCCCTCCCCGAAGCGCTTCAGCACGGCCAGGAACGAGGGGCAGCGCCGCTTCGAGACGCGCCCGACGATCCTGCGCACGGCCTCGGCCCGCGCGTGCCCGACGACGAACTGGTACTGCACGAAGCCGCCGCGCCCGTAGATCCGGTTCCAGTGCGGGACCCCGTCGAGCGGGTGGAAGAAGGTGGAGATCCGCTGCAGTTCGCCGACGCGCGCGCGGGGCGCCTTGCGGTACCAGAGCTCGTTGAACAGGCCCACGCTCCGGCGGCCCAGCAGCCCTTCGGGGAGCAGGTCGGCCAGGACGTCGGGCGCGGCCGGGAAGCTCCCCGGCCGGAACGCCAGCGGATCCCTGCGCCGGCGCGGCGGCAGCGCGTCCAGCGGGGCGTGGTCGCCGCGGGTCAGCACCGAGCGTCCCATCGACGCGCCGCGCGCGAGCAGGTCGATCCAGGCGACGGAGTAGCGGTAGCGGTGGTCGGTCGCGGTGAGACGGGCCATCAGGTCGTCGAGATCGCCCGCCCGTTCGGTGTCGACGGCCATCTTCGACGTCTCCACGGGCTGCAGCCGGACCGTCGCGGTGAGGATGACGCCGGTCAGGCCCATGCCGCCGGTGGTGGCGTCGAAGAGGGGGGTGCCGCGGCCCACCGTCCGGATCTCGCCGTCGGCGGTGAGCAGTTCGAGGGAGAGGACGTGACGGGTGAACGCCCCCGAGACGTGGTGGTTCTTGCCGTGGATGTCCGCGCCGATCGCGCCGCCGACCGTCACATAACGGGTCCCGGGAGTCACCGGCACGAACCAGCCGAGCGGCAGCAGGAGTTCCATCAGCCGGTGCAGGCTCACCCCGGCGTCGCACAGGACGAGCCCCTGGTCGGCGTCGATCACGTGCACGCGGTCCAGGGCCGTCATGTCGAGCACGGACCCGCCCGCGTTCTGCGCCGCGTCCCCGTACGCCCGCCCCAGACCCCGGGCGATGCCGCCGCGCGCCCCGGCCTCGCCGCACGCGCGGACGGCGGAGACCGCCTCCTCGTAGGTGCGCGGACGGACCAGACGGGCGGCGGTCGGGGCGGTGCGGCCCCACCCCGTGACGGAGACGGTGTCGGCAGACATGAGCGTGACCGTAGCGCCGGAAAGGGGACATGACGCCCGAACGGCCCCGCCCCTCACGGCCCCTCACCGAAATGGGTGATTAGTGGGATGTCGTCCTGGATTGCCGTCATTCCGCGACCGGTCCCTAGAAGAGTGACGAAGCATGGACGACCTTGACGACCTGGACCACCGGCTCCTGTCGGCACTCCACGGCCTCGGTACGGATCCGCGTGTGGCCGCCGTCGCACGCGGTCTGTCCCGGGCCGGTGAACACGGCGCGCTCTGGTTCGCCGCGGGCCTCGCCGGAGCCGCCGCCGACCGTCCCCGGCGCGGCGCGTGGCTGCGCGGCACGGCGCTGACGGCCGGCGCCCACCTGGCCAGCATGGGCGTGAAGCGGATCGTCCGCCGGCCCCGCCCCGGACACGTCGAGCCCCGCGTCCGCACCGCCGGCCGGCACTCCTTCCCCAGCTCGCACGCCACCTCGGCGGCGGCCGCCGCCGTCGCCTTCGGGGCGCTCGGCGCCCGGTCGGCCGCGCCGGTGGCCGCGGCGATGTGCGTCGCCCGCCTGGTCGTCGGCGTCCACTACCCCTCGGACGTGGCCGCCGGCGCGGTCCTCGGCGCGCTGACGGCCCGGCTCGGCGGCCGCTGGATGGCGGCCGGCACCGGCCGACCGGCCACCTCGGCAGGGAGCATCCATGACTGAGCGCGCCGCAGTCGCCGAACGCCCGCTCGCCCCGACCGCCACGCGGGGCACCGCCGTCCTCGCCCTCGGCCTGCTGCGCACCGCCCGCCCCCGCCAGTGGGTGAAGAACGTGCTCGTCGTGGCGGCCCCGGCGGCGGCCGGCGAGCTGTTCACGGCCCACGCGCTGGCCCGGCTCGGCCTGGTCTTCGTCCTCTTCACCGCCTGCGCGTCCGCCGTCTATCTGATCAACGACGCACGGGACGTGACCGCCGACCGCGCCCATCCCGTCAAGCGCCACCGGCCGGTCGCCGCCGGACAGGTCCCCGTCACGGTCGCGTACACGGCCGGCGGCGTCCTCGCCGTCCTCGCCCCGGCCGCCGCCGTCCAGCTCTGCTCCCCGCTCACCGCCGCGCTGCTGAGCGCGTACGTGGCCATGCAACTGGCCTACTGCGTCAGCCTCAAGCACGTCCTGGTCGTCGACCTCGTCGTCGTGACCACCGGCTTCCTGATGCGGGCGATGGCCGGCGGACTCGCCCTCGGCATCCCGCTGTCCCGCTGGTTTTTGATCACCACCGGTTTCGGCGCGCTCTTCATGGTCTCCGCGAAGCGCTACTCCGAGGCCGTGCGGATGGCCGGCCGGGGCGGCGAGACCCGCGCGCTGCTCACCGAGTACACCACCGGCTATCTGCGCTTCGTCTGGCAGCTCGCGGCCGGGGTCTCCGTCCTCGGCTACTGCCTGTGGGCCCTGGAGGACGGCGGCGCGCCCGGCCAGGGCCTGCTGCCCTGGCGGCAACTGTCCATGGCCGCCTACATCCTCGCCGTCCTGCGGTACGCCGTCTTCGCCGACCGGGGCACCGCGGGCGAACCGGAGGACGTCGTCCTGCACGACAGGGCGCTCGCCGTCATCGGCCTCGTGTGGCTGGCGATGTACGGACTCGCGGTCGCGAACTGGTGAGCCGGTGAGCCCCGCCGTACGGCCCGCGGCCCGGGAGCTCCTCGGCTTCGCGACCGTCGGCGCCTTCGCCTACGCCGCCGACCTGGGCCTCTTCGTCTGGCTGCGCGGACCGGCGGGGTTCGGCCCGCTCACCGCCAAGGCCCTGTCGTTCCTCGCCGGCTGCTCGGTCGCCTACGCGGGCAACGCGCTCGGCACCTACCGGCACCGCACCGGCCCACGGATGCGCCAGTACGCGGTGTTCCTCGCCGTGAACCTCGCGGGCGCCCTGGTCCAGCTGCTGTGCGTCGCCGTCAGCCACTACGGGTTCGGGCTCACCTCGCAGCGCGCCGACACGGTCTCGGGCGCCGGAGTGGGGATGGCACTGGCCACGGTCCTGCGGTTCTGGGGTACCCGGACATGGGCGTTCCGCGGTGAGGGGAGAGTCGGATCATGGACTGGCTGAAGAAGATCCCCGGCGTGGGCCCCTGGGTGACCCGCCTCATGACCACGCACGCGTGGAGGTCGTACGAGCGGCTCGACCGCGTGAAGTGGACCCGGCTCGCCGCCGCGATGACCTTCACCAGCTTCCTCGCGCTCTTCCCGCTGCTGACCGTCGCCGCCGCCGTGGCCGCCGCGACCCTCGACGAGTCGGGGCAGGCAAAGCTCCAGGAGAAGATCGCCGAGCAGGTGCCGGGCATCTCCGACCAGCTCGACATCGGCGCCCTCGTCGACAACGCCGGGACGGTCGGCCTCATCGCGGGCGCCCTGCTGCTGTTCACCGGCATCGGCTGGGTCGGCTCGATGCGCGAGTGCCTGCGCGCGGTCTGGGAGCTGCCGGAGGACGATGGCAACCCGCTGGTGCGCAAGCTCAAGGACGGCGGCGTCCTGGTCGGCCTCGGCGGCGCCGTGCTCGTCACGATCGCCGCCTCCACCCTCGCCTCGGCGATGGTCGGCTGGACCACCCGGCAGCTCGGCATAGAGGAGAACGGCTGGGGCGGCATCCTCCTGCAGATCGCCGCCTTCGCGGTCGCCGTGCTCGCCGACTTCCTGCTGCTCCTGTACGTCCTGACGCTGTTCCCGGGCGTCGAACCGCACCGCCGCCCGCTGTTCACCGCCGCGCTGATCGGCGCCGTCGGCTTCGAGCTCCTCAAGCTGCTGCTCAGCGGCTACATCCAGGGCGTCGCGTCGAAGAGCATGTACGGCGCCTTCGGGGTGCCCGTCGCGCTGCTGCTGTGGATCAACTTCACCACCAAGCTGCTGCTGTACTGCGCGGCCTGGACGGCGGCGCAGAAGGACCACGCGGACCGGGAGGCGGACCGGGAGGCACGATCCGGCGACGGCACCGGCCCCCGCACCGGCACGGACGCCGGCACCTCCACCTCCACCTCGACCGGACCCGGGCTCAGGGGCGTGAGCGGCGGCGCACCAGGTCGGGCAGCGGCCACCGGCGGTTGATCACATAGATCCCGGCCGCGAGCAGCACCAGCGCGCCGCCCGCGATGGCCAGCGCGGTGAGCATGCCGGTCGAGCCGGCGGGGGCGGAGGAGGCCGCGGCCACCGGCTTCGAGGAGGTCGCCCCGCCCGCCGCGTTCGCACCGGCGGGCGCGCTCGGCGACGTGCTCGGCCGGGCGCCCCTCGGCGGCACCAGTTCGCCCACCGGCCGCACCTTGCCCGCCGCCTTGAACCCCCAGTCGAAGAGGCTCGCCGTCTCCCTGTAGACCTCGTTGTGCTCGTTCTTCTCCGGGTTCATCACCGTGACCAGCAGGACCTTGCCGTCTCGCTCCGCGACCCCGGTGAAGGTGGCGCCCGCGTTCGTGGTGTTGCCGTTCTTCACCCCGGCGATGCCCTGGTACGTGGTGATGTCGCTGTCGCCGGTCAGCAGCCGGTTGGTGTTCTTGATCTCCGAGGACTCACGGGTCTTCCGGCCGTTCGCGCCCTTCTTCGTCCCGCCCGGGAACCGCGCCCGCACCGTCGAGCAGTACTCGCGGAAGTCCTGCTTCTGCAGGCCCGAACGGGCGATCAGCGTCAGGTCGTACGCGGACGACACCTGCTCCTTGGCGTCGTAGCCGTCGGGCGTGACCACGTTGGTGTCCAGGGCCTGCAGTTCCTGGGCGTGCTCCTGCATCTCCTCGACGGTCCTGTCGACGCCGTGGTTCATCGCCGACAGGACGTGCACGGCGTCGTTGCCGGACTTCAGGAAGACGCCGAGCCACAGGTCGTGGACCGTGTAGGTCTCGTTCTCCTTGATGCCCACGACGCTGGAGCCCTCGCCCATGCCGGCCAGGTCGGAGGGGACCACCTTGTGCTCGGTGGTCCGCGGCCACTTCGGCAGCAGCGTGTCGGCGAAGAGCATCTTCAGCGTGCTCGCCGGGGGCAGCCGCCAGTGCGCGTTGTGCGCGGCCAGCACCTCGCCCGACTCCGCGTCCGCGACGATCCAGGACCGCGCGGAGAGGTCCTTGGGCAGCACCGGGGCGCCGTCGCCGAGGTCCACCTGCGTGCCGGCCATGCCGAGCCGTGCGCCGCCCACCGTCGACATGCCCGCCGGAGGCGTGACGCTCGGTGAGACGGTCGCACCGGGGGACCCCGACGCGGACGAGGACACGGAGGGCGACGCGGACGCCGTGGACGAGGGCGCCGTGGAGGCCGTCGACGTCGGCGTCGGGCTTCCGTCCGCGAAGGCGGGCGCCGTGAGGGCCAGCGGCAGGGAGAGCGACAACAGGGCGGCGGGGACGACCGGCAGGCGGCGCGAGACGGTCTTCTTCGAGGCGGGCACGGTCGAGAACGTACATGCCCCCGGGCGGGAAGTCCCGCCCTCCCCACCCCGGCGGCGGCGCCCGCTGGACGACGGCGATACTGAGCGCATGAAGCTCAGCCGCCCCGTCTCCTGGTTCCTGCTCGCCTTCGGGGTGTGGAGCTGGATCATCTGGGTCACTTTCGTCAAAAACCTCTGGAAGGACGGCAGCGGGCTCGCGTTCGACGACGCGGGCGATCCGACGGCGTACTTCTGGGTGCACCTGACACTCGCGGTCGTCTCCTTTGTTCTTGGGACGGTCGTCGGGGCCATCGGGTTGCGCGGACTGCGCGCACTGCGCCGCACCGGCGCGACGCACCCGTAGGGCACCGGGACACCAGGGGGATCCGCCGTGGTCATCGTCTTCGTACTCGTCGGCCTGGCCGTACTGGCCGCGTTCGCCGCCCTCCACCGGTACGCCTGGTGCCGCCTCGTCCGCGACACCACACGCGGACCGGGCCCCGCCCGCCGGACGGGCACGGCGGTGATCGTCGCCGGGCCCGTGCTGATGTTCGGCGCCCTCGTCGCCGAGCGGGCCGGCGCCCCCTTCTGGCTCCAGCGGACCCTGGGCTGGCCGGGGTTCCTGTGGATGGCGCTGTCACTGTACCTGCTGCTGGCGCTGGTGGCGGGCGAGTTCGTACGTCCGCTGCTGCGGCGCTTCCTGGAGCGCCGGGCGGCGGCGACGGAGCCGGCGGTGCGGGAGACCTCCCCGGCCCCGGCCGGAACGCCCGCCGGGCACGAGCCCGGCGACGAGCCCCGTGACGCGCCCGGCGACGAGCCCGCGGACGGTCCCCCCGCCCCCCTGGACGCCGAGCCGGCGTCACCCGGCGCCGGCCGTACGCCGGCCGGAACCCTCACCTCCGCGGCGGCCTCCGAGCCCTCCCGGCGGCTCTTCGTCTCCCGGGTCGTCGGCGGCGGGGTCGCGGCGGCGGCCGTCGGCACGGTGGGGGACGGCACGTACGGCGTGCTGCGCGGCCCGCGGGTCAAGCGGGTGACCGTGCCGCTGGCCAAGCTGCCGCGCCCGGCGCACGGGTTCCGGATCGCGGTGGTCAGCGACATCCACCTCGGGCCGGTGCTCGGCCGCGGCTTCGCCCAGCGGGTCGTCGACACCATCAACGCCACGCAGCCCGACCTCATCGCGGTCGTCGGCGACCTGGTCGACGGGAGCGTCAAGGACCTCGGGCCGGCCGCCGCGCCGCTCGCCGGGCTGCGGGCCCGGCACGGCGCGTACTTCGTCACCGGGAACCACGAGTACTTCTCCGGCGCCGAGCAGTGGGTCGAGGAGGTGCGCGAGCTGGGACTGCACCCCCTGGAGAACGCGCGCACCGAACTGCCCGGGTTCGACCTGGCCGGCGTCAACGACGTGGCGGGGGAGAGCGAGGGGCACGGACCCGACTTCGGCCGGGCGCTCGGCGACCGGGACCGGGCACGCGCGTGCGTGCTCCTCGCCCACCAGCCCGTCGTCATCGACGACGCCGTACGGTACGGCGTCGACCTCCAGCTCTCCGGCCACACCCACGGCGGCCAGCTCTGGCCCGGCGAGTACGTCGCCGCGCTGGCCAACCCCACGGTCGCCGGACTGGAGCGGTACGGCGACACCCAGCTCTACGTCTCCCGGGGCGCGGGCGCGTGGGGTCCGCCCGTCCGGGTCGGCGCGCCCTCCGACATCACGGTCGTCGAACTGGCGTCCCGGCAGGCCTGAGCACGCGGGTGCCCGCACCGCGTCACTTCGTGCGGCTCGGCTCGCTGCCGTAGGCGCCGAGGAAACGGTCGCGGAAAGTGTCCATCCGCCACTCCGGAGCCGTCTTCCCGGGCTTCAGGCCCTCGCTCCAGCCCCAGCCGGAGATCCGGTCCAGCACCTTCCGGTCGTGGGCCACGATCGCGACCGGCACGTCACGGCCCGCCTTGTCGCCGGTGACGGTCCGGTTGGGCTGGTGGTCGCCGAGGAAGACCAGGACGGTGTTCTTGTCGCCGTACCTGGCCACGTAGTCGGTGAGGCTGGTCACCGAGTACTGGATGGAACGGCGGTACTCGTCCCGGACCCGGGCGGGGTCCTTCCAGACCTCCTTGGGGTCCTTGCCGGCCCGCATGATCGAGTCGTAGACCGAGCCGTCACCGACCTCGTCCCAGCCGATGGTCCTCGGGATCGGCGCCCACGGGTTGTGACTCGACGTCAGGATGATCTCCGACATCAGCGGCTTGCCGTGCTCGCGTCCGTGCTCCAGCCGCTCGAAGGCCGACAGGCTGTACTGGTCGGGCACCGGCGACCAGCTGAACTTCGGTCCCTGGTAGCCGAGCTGCCGGGAGTCGTAGATGTGGTCGAGCCCGAAGAACTTGCCCTCGGGCCAGGCCCGCGTGACGCCCGGCATGATGCCGACGGTCCGCCAGGCGCCGGTGCGGCGGAAGGCGTCGGTGAGGGTCATGCGGTCGCCCGAGGTGAGGTTGCGGTACCGCTGCTGGTTCTTGATCCACAGGCCGGACAGGAAGGTGGAGTGGGCGAGCCAGCTGCCGGCGCCCGCCACGGGGGAGCGGAGATAGGCGCTGCGCGAGGAGAACCCGGCCGCCTCCAGCTCGGCCGTGCTCCCCTTCAGCGTCGCGCCGATCTGCGAGGCCATCGCCGGGTCGTCGATGGCGCTGCGGCCGTAGCTCTCGATGAACGCGAAGATGACGTCCTTGCCGCGCAGTCCGGTCAGCAGCCGGTCCGGAGGGGTGTTCCCGTAGGCGTCGACGGCGGCGACCTTCGCGAACTCCTCCTCGTCCTTCAGCCCGGCCCGTACCGCGTCCACGCGCCTCTCGACCAGCGCGGCCGCACTCCGCGACGCCATCGGCACCCCGGCGACCTCCACGCTCAGCACGGAGCAGGTCATCCAGGCGATGCCGAGGACCAGCAGCGTACGGCTCGCCGTGTGCCGGTGCCGGACCATGAGGTTGCTGATCCGGACGACGGCGAGCGTCGTCAGGGCGAGCACGGCGAGTGCGAGCAGGACCGCCGCGACGGCGGTGAGGGTGGCGCCGGTGGAGCCGATGGAGTCCTTGAGGAACGACTCGGCGTCGTCGAGGAGGATCCAGTCGAGCACCAGGTCGAAGGGGCGGTCGAGGGCCCAGTAGAAGCCCATGTCGAGGAACTTGAGGAGGGTCAGCAGGCCGAGCCCGGCCCCGGCGGCCACGGCGGCCCACCTGCGCCCGCGCGGCGGCAGCGCGAGCAGCAGGGCGGCCCCGAGGACGCCCTCGGCGGGGATGCGGACGAACCGGGCGGGCGTCAGGCGGGTGAGGTCGTTCGGCAGCAGCAGCGCGGCGAACACGAGCGCGAGACACAGCCCGGTCACGCCCCACGCGAGCACCCGCGCCGCCTCGGGATACCGCTCCCGCAGACCCCGCAGACCCCGCAGACCCCGCGGGGCCGGGCGTTCCCCGTCGCCCGCGTCACCCGCGTCGCCCGCCTCTGCGGTCGCGGTCCCGCCTTCGGCGGTCCCGGTCCCGGCGGTCCCGGTCCCGGCGGGTTCGGCCTCTGTGGACTCGGTCTTCCCCTCGGCGGTCCCGCTCCCGGCCTCGGGTTCGGCCTCGCTCTCGCCCTCGGTTCCGGTCTCGGTTCCGGCGTCGGCGTCGGTCTCGGCGGGTTCGTCCGGGGGAGCGGTCTGCCGGTCCGTGTCCGACGGCTGTTCGGAGTGCGTGTTGAGCGACAACCCGGGGGTCCTTCCGTGCGAAACCCGTGGTGGCGTGGCGGACCGGCCGGGCAGGCCGGGGCCGTCGGTTGCCCCTGTGTACGGGCGGCCGGCACTCCGCGTTCAAGCCCCCGCCGAACCCCTGCCCGGCCCTGCGTTCAGTCGGACCGGCGCACCGGAAGGGTGACCGTCACCGCGAGGCCCGCGCCCGGTGCCGTACGGACGGCCACCTCGCCGTCGTGCGCCGCGACCACGCCCTGCACGATGGCCATCCCCAGGCCGCTGCCCGCGCCCCCGCCCACCCGGAAGAACCGGTCGAAGACGCGCGCGGCGTCCTCCTCCGCGAGCCCAGGGCCCTCGTCCACGACAGACAGCCGTACGACCCCGTCCTCGCGCTCCAGCCCCAGCCGCACCGGCACGTCGGCGGGCGTGTGGGTGCGCACGTTGCCGACGAGGTTGCCCAGGACCTGGCGCAGCCCCGACTCGTCGGCGCGCACCATCAGCGCGCCGCCGGCGTCCACGGTCACGGGGCGGCCGGGCTGCTGGGCGCGCAGATCCTCGGCCGCGTCCCGCACCAGCCGGCTCAGGTCGACGTCCCGCAGCCGCAGTTCGGGCCGCTGGTCGAGCCGGGCCAGCACCAGCAGCTCGTCCACGAGCCGGCCCATCCGGTCGACCTCCCCGTTCATCCGGTCCCAGGCCCGCTTGCGTTCGGCGGGCTCGCGCAGCATCCCCTTGTCGTACAACTGGAGGTAGCCGCGGATCGCCGCCAGCGGGGTGCGCAGCTCGTGCGAGGCGTCCGCGACGAAGCGGCGGAGCTGGGAGGCGCTGCGCTCGCGCGTGCGGTAGGCGGACTCGACCTGGTGGAGCATCGAGTTGAGGGCGAGCCGCAGCTGCTCCACCTCCTCGGTCGGGTGGTGGCTGGAGGGCACGCGGCGGGTCAGGTCGCCCTCGGCGATCGCCGACGACGTCTCCACCATGTCCTCCAGCGGCCGCAGCCGGCGGCTCACGCTGACCATCGTGAGCGCGGCGAGCAGCGTCAGCAGCAGTGTTCCGGAGGCCAGATCGAGCTTCAGCGCCTTGCCGACGCCCTTGTGGAGCGCGTCGGTCGACGCGGCGAGCAGGACGACGGTGCCGTCGTCGAGCCGGGTCCCGGTGACCCGGTACGGGGTGCCGCGCACGCTGACATCGTGCGGCTCGGGGTCGGCGGCCAGCGCGTCCGGGTCGTGCACGGCCGAGGCGAGCGCCCGCTGCGTCGAGGTCGGCTCGAACCCGGCGACGCTCACGCTCCTGCCCTGCCGGTCGACGGCCGTGAAGAGGGAGCCGGGGTCCGTATCGCCCCCGGACCGCGGGTCCATCATGTCGTGGAGGGCGGTCAGCGCGCTCAGCGAGTCGATCTGCCGCAGGGTGATCCGGCTGCCGCCGATCCCGTCCCGGGTCCTGAGGAGCTCCGCGTCGATCTGGTCGATCAGATAGTGCCGCATCCCCATCAGGCTCACGGCGGTGGCCACGACGATGCCCAGGGCCAGCACGCCCACGTTCGCCAGGGTCAGCTGGGAGCGCAGTGAGTGGATCCCGCCCCGGCGCCTCATGCCAGCCCGTACCCGACGCCCCGCCGGGTCTGGATCACCGGCGGGCCGAGCACGGCGAGCTTGCGCCGCAGATAGCTGATGTACGTTTCCACCACCGTGGACTCGGCCGGATGCTCGTACTGCCAGACGTGCCGCAGCAGTTGCTCCTTGGGCACGATCCGCCCGCCGTTGCGGACGAGGAAACGCAGCAGCGCGTACTCGGTGGGCGTCAGCTCGACCGTGCGGCCCGCGCGGTGCACGCGGTAGGTCGTCTCGTCCAGCTCCAGGTCCCCGTACCGCAGGGGCGGCCGTTGCGGCAGGACGTCGGCGGGCCGCGTACGGCGCAGTACGGCGATGATGCGGGCGACCACCTCGTCGATGTTGAACGGCTTGGTGATGTAGTCGTCGCCGAAGCCGAGCGCGCCGACGACCTCGGCGGGCGCGTCGCGCGCAGTGAGGAAGACGAGCGCCAGGTCCGGCCACCGGGACCGCAGTTCGCGGCCCAGCGCGCGGCCGTCGCCGTCCGGCAGCATCACGTCGAGGAGCGCCGCGTCGGGCGTGGTGCGTCCGGCGAGGGCGAGCGCCTCCTGGACCGTGCCCGCGGTCATCACCTCGAAACGGTGGTAGCGCAGGGCGATGGTGAGGACGTCCGCGATGCTCGGCTCGTCCTCGACGACCAGCACGGTGGCCCCCTCGTGAGCTGTCATGGCCTCCAGTATCCGTGCGGGCGCCGCCCCGCGGGCCGGTCGTTGCCTTGGAGTTCCTTGAGAGTCATGGCCGGGTCGTGTCCCCGCGCGCCCGGTGCCGTCGATGCTTCCTGGAGGACCTGGGGGACCGACCGACCTTTCGCATGGCGGACAAGGAGTGTTGAGCGTGGCGACATTGGCACGGTGGTGCTACCGGCACCGGCTGGTGGTCCTGTTGTTGTGGGTGGGGGCGTTGTTCGGTCTGGGGGTCGCGGGGACCACCGCGGGCACCGACTACGCGAACACCTTCTCCCTTCCGGACACGGACTCCAAGAGCGCGTACGACCTGATGGAGAAGGCCTTCCCGGAGCGGTCGGGCGACACCGACACGGTGGTGTGGAAGGTCGAGGAGGGAACCGTCCGGGACGCCTCGGTGCGGTCGCGGATCGAGCCCGCGCTCGCGGAGATCGGCCGGATGAAGGGCGTCGGTGACGTCACCGGCCCGTACAACGCCCGGGGCGCGGCGCAGATCAGCGAGGACGGGCACATCGCCTACGCGCAGATCACCTTCGCCGAACAGGCGGACTCGGTACCGAAGGAGCTGGTGCAGGACGTCGTCGACACCGCTCAGGACGCCGGACGGGACGGCCTGCGCGTCGAGTTGGGCGGCCAGGCGATCACCCGTGTCCAGGAGCCGCCGACCGGCATCGCCGAGATGGTGGGCATCGTGGCGGCCGCCGTCGTCCTCTTCCTGGCCTTCGGCTCGCTCCTCGCGATGCTGCTGCCGATCGTCATCGCCGTGTTCGGCGTCGGCTCCGGCATGTTCGCCACGCAGCTGCTCAGCCATGTCACCAACGTGCCCGAACTCGCCTCGCTGCTCGCCACGCTGATCGGGCTCGGCGTCGGCATCGACTACGCGCTGTTCATCGTCACCCGGCACCGGCGCGGCATCCTGCGGGGCGAGAGCCCCGAGGACGCGGCGGTGACCGCCCTCAACACCTCGGGCCGGGCCGTCCTGTTCGCGGGCGGCACGGTGTGCATCGCGCTCGCCGGGATGCTGGTGATGAACCTGCGCTTCCTGGACGGCGTGGTCATCGGCACCTCGCTCACGGTGGTGCTGAGCGTGCTCGCCGCCGTCACCCTGCTGCCCGCGCTGCTCGGCCTGCTCGGCACCCGGGTCCTCAGCCGCCGCCAGCGGCGCGCGCTCGCCGCGCACGGCCCGCGCACTCAGGCGGCGAGCGGCATCGCGGCGCGCTGGTCGGCGACCGTCGAGCGGCAGCCCCGGTCGGTCGCGGTGCTGGCCGTCGTGGTGATGGCGGTGCTCGCGCTGCCGCTGCTGTCGCTGCGCCTCGGCACGACCGACCAGGGCAACGACAAGGAGGCCACGACGACCCGGCAGGCGTACGACCTGCTCGCCGAGGGCTTCGGGCCCGGGTTCAACGGCCCGCTCCAGGTCGTCACCCAGGGCGGCGACACCACCGCCCTGGTCGCCGGCATCAAGGCGACCGAGTCGGTCGCCCAGGTCGCCGCGCTGCCGCCCGCCCGGGGCGTCACGGTCATCCAGGTCGTGCCGAGCACCTCTCCGCAGTCCGTGGAGACGGACCGGCTCATCGACACCCTGCGCGACGAGGTGATCCCCGAAGCGGGGGTGAGTGCCCACGTCGGCGGGGTCACGGCCGTGTCCAAGGACTTCGCGTCGGTGACCGGTGACCGGTTGCCGTACTTCATCGCGACGATCATCGGCCTCGGCTTCCTGCTCCTGCTGGTCGCCTTCCGCTCCCTGGTCGTCCCGCTGACGGCGGCCGTCATGAACCTGGTCGCCGCCGCGGCGTCCTTCGGCGTGCTCGTCGCGGTCTTCCAGTGGGGCTGGGGCCTGGATCTGCTCGGCCTCGGCAAGGAGGGCCCGGTCAACGCCTATCTGCCGGTGATCATGCTCTCGCTGCTCTTCGGCCTCTCCATGGACTACCAGGTGTTCCTGGTGAGCCGGATGCACGAGGAGTGGGTGCACACCGGGGACAACGCGCGCGCGGTCCGGGTGGGCCTCGCGGAGACCAGCCGGGTCATCAACTCCGCCGCCCTGATCATGGTCTGCGTGTTCCTCGCGTTCGTGCTGAGCGGCGACCTGGGCGCGGCGATGGCGGGCGTCGGCCTCGCGGCGGCGGTCGCACTGGACGCGTTCATCCTGCGTACGGCGCTGGTGCCGGCCGCGATGCATCTGCTGGGGCGCGCCAACTGGTGGCTGCCGGCGGGCCTGGAGAAGCGGCTGCCGCACCTGGCGGTCGAGCCGGCCGAGGAGGCCCGGCCGAGCGGGGCCGTCCCCGTTCCCGGTGAGACGTCCGCGACGGGGGCGACGGCCGTCCACGGCCTGGTCCGCGACGCCGACGGCGGACCGGTCGGCGGAGCCGTGCTGACGCTGATGTCCAAGGGCGGGCGGCAGCTCGACCGCGTGGTGTCGCTGGCCGACGGCTCCTACATCGCGTCGGCTCCGTCACCGGGCACCTATCTGCTGGCCGTGTCGGCTCCCTCGTACGCGGCTCACGCCCGGCATGTCGCCGTGTCCGACGAGCCCCTGGTGCACGACGTCGAACTGACGGCGGCGGACGAGGTGGACGCGGTCGGCTAGGACACGTGCCGGCTTCCGTTAGCCCTTCTTCTGCGCGGTCCTGAGGATCTGCTCCACGTCGAGCGTGACCTTGGCGCCGATGGAGTCGGGCAGGGTGACGAGCTCGCCGGGGGCATGGGGGCGGTGGTTCTCGTAACCACCGTCCACCGGGTCCGTCAGGACGTGCAGGCGGCTGTGCTTGCGGTCGACGATGACGTAGACCGGAATTCTGGCCTCGGCGTAGGCGGCGACCTTGGTCTTGAGGTCGTTCTTCCAGTTCTTGGACGTGACCTCAAGAACAAGGCGGAAGCAGACGGGGTCGTAGGCGTTGTTCTCGACGAGGTGGTCCTCGACATCGGCATCCACCACCACGAGGTCGGGGATGGCGTAGTCCTCGCTGTCGGTGGGAAGCCAGAGACCGATGCCCTGGAGGACTTCTGTCTCGCCGTCGTCCAGTCCCGCGTCGATGAACGGGCGCATGAGCTTGGTCAGGGCACGGGCGTGGGCCACGTCCGGGGCGGGGGTCACGAGGAGGTAGCCTCCGATGATCTCGACGCGGTAGCCCGGATGGCGCTCCATGATCTCGTCGGCGATGGCCGTCAGAGTGACCGGCTCGTCGTCGTGAAAGGGCTGCTCGACGGCTGCAGCGGACATCGCGTGCCTCCCGTGGGCTGGTGTCGAGACCATCATCGTAGGCAGACCGGGCCTCGAAGGCCCCCTTCACACCGGTTCACCCGGAAGTGATCACTCGGCCGCTCGCCCGCCGGCTGCCGGGCGCTTGCCGGCAGCCGGGTCCGGCAGCGCCTTCGTCATCCCCGGCAGGAAGTCCGTGAACAGCTCGTGCACCTCGTGGACGAGGGGGCGCAGGACGCGGAAGCGGGCCAGGGAGACGCCGCGGGTGGTGATGCGGGCGCCGCGCTCGGCGAGGCGGTAGCTGCGCTCGCGGCCCTCGGTGCGGTCGAAGACCCAGTACAGGACGAGGCCCATCTGGGAGAGCCACAGCAACTCGGGGAGGATGTCGCGCAGTTCCTCCGGCACCTTGGCCTTCGATCCGGCCAGCACCTCGCGGTGGACGCTGATGGCCTCCACGCGCGCGTGCTCCGACTCGGGGGAGAAGGGGCTGAGCGGGCTGTCCGGGTCGGCGGCGTTCTTGAAGAACTGCACGGCGAACTCGTGGTACGGCTCGGCGATCTCCAGCCAGGCCTTCAGCACCCCGGAGATCCGGGCCTCCAGGTCCCGCTCCTGGTCCAGGACCTCGCGGACGGCCACCTGGTGTTCGGCGGCGATCCGGTCGTAGAAGCCCTGGATCAGGTGTTCCTTGCCGGCGAAGTAGTAGTAGGCGTTGCCCACGGAGACACCGGCCTCCTTGGCGATGGCCCGCATCGTCGTCTTGTCGTACCCCCGCTCCTGGAAGAGCCGCATCGCCGTCTCCAGGATGAGGGCGCGGGTCTGCTCGCTCTTGGCGAGACCCTTGTGGGGGCCTGCTGGAGCGTTCGCCGGGGCGGTCTCGGAGGCACTCCCGGTGGGAGCGCCCCCCTCGTCCCCGGCGCTGGGGCTGTCCTTGGCTTCGGATGCTGGCACGTGTCGAGCCTAACCAGTGGAGCAGGCGCCGCTGTCACAGCCGGCGGGGTCGTACGACCATCCCCGCCGCGGGTCGTACGTCCACCCGTCCCCCCGCCGGTAGGCGGTCCCGCCCCACCGGTCCGCCGTGTGCGCCTGGCGCCACTTGGCCGCGGCCAGCACCGCGCCCCTGGCGAGGGCGGCACCGGCCGGGGTGCTCAGCCGGTGGGCGAGCGACCGGTACTCGCGCAGTGCCCACAGGCACACGACCCAGGCGGCGGGCCCCCGGTAGACCTGCCCGCCGTCCCCCACGACGGTGATCTCGTCGAGGGTGGCCCGGTGGTCGAGGCCCGGGAAGCGGCGCCGGGCGTCCTCGGAGCCCGCGGGCACGAGGTCGAGGGGCACCAGCTGCCGCTGCCGTACGAGCCAGTCGCGCACGAAGGCGCAGAGCGAGCACCGGGCGTCGTACAGGACGGTGAGCCCGCGGACCGGGACGCGCGCGGCGCCCCGGCCGGCGGTGGCCTCGGCGGCCATCGGGCTCAGGCCCCGGCCGTCGGCGCGACCCAGCCCTGCGGGGCGACCGGCGGGAGCTGCTCCCGCTCCATGACACCCCGGCGGCGGATCCGGTTGAGGATGTAGACGTTCCCCAGGTGCATCACGCCGAGCACCAGCAGCACCACGCCGAGCTTGGTCGACAGCGCCTCGAACACCTCACGCGTGGTGTGGATGACGGTGTCGTCGCTCAGATACAGCGCGACGAAGCCGAGGTTGACGAGGTAGAAGCCGACCA
The DNA here is from genome assembly GCF_042956125.1 of Streptomyces sp. NPDC008313. Lineage (NCBI taxonomy): Bacteria > Bacillati > Actinomycetota > Actinomycetes > Kitasatosporales > Streptomycetaceae > Streptomyces > Streptomyces sp. NPDC008313. The sequence continues at coordinate 322,965 of NZ_JBIBFR010000001.1, read as the reverse complement.
CCAGCAGGTGGTTGACGGCGTCGGCGAGCTTCTCGTTGCCCTGGAGGACGTCGGCGAGGAAGATCCGCCCGTTCTTGCTGAGCGTGCGCGCGACCCAGACGGTCAGTCCGATGCTGACGACCAGGTAGACGACGTACGAGACCACTGTGAGATCCATGTCCCACCCCTTCGGAAAGTGCCCCTGAGCACTCTTGAACGTGTTCAAAAGCTTGACTGGGCATGACAGTAGCCCGCTTTTTGAACGTGTTCAAGTCGAGAGGGGTTCAGCGCACCCGCGCCAGCTCCGGCCGTTTGCCGTAGTCGGTGAACCCGAGGACGTTGCCCCACGGGTCGGCGAACTCGACGGTCCACCCGGTGGCGCCGGGGAAGGGGTCGTCGAGGAGGCGGACGCCGGCGGCGGTCAGCGCCGAGGCCGCGGCCCTCGCGTCGGCGACCTCCAGCCACACCCGGGGCGAGGCCCACTCCGGCGGCCGCACCGCGTGCTCCGACTCCAGGCGGAGCAGCAGTCCGGGGGACTCCTTGCCCACGCTCAGCAGCGCGATCCCGGCCTCGTCGAGCCGGAAAGCCAGGGGGAAGCCCGCCCGCCCGTAGAACGCCACCGCCGCGTCCAGGTCCCCGACGGGCAGCAGGACGTTGTCGAAACCGAGCAGCTCGTACGACTCATCATCTGACATTCCGTCACGGTAGGCCCGTCCCGTCCGGCCCCGGGGGAGGACCGGCCCCCGGGTCACTCGTTGGGACCCGGATGCGCCGCCGGGCGCGCCCTCCTGCAAGATGACGTGATCGCCGCGCCAGCGCGTCCCCGCACCAGAACTCGGAGCCACAGCCTTGAGCGAACAGCCCTCCCAGTCCCCGCCGCCGCACCAGCCCCCGAACCAGCCCCCGGGATACGGGTATCCGCAGCAGGCGGCCGGACCCCACGGGTACGGCGCCGGGCCCGGCGCGCAGGCGCCGGGTGCCGCCCCGTACGGCAGCACCCCGCCGCCGTACAGCGGTCCGTACGGCTACCAGCAGCCCGGTGGCTACCAGCAGCCCGGCGGCTACCCGCCCGGCCCCGTGCCGCCCGGGACCTACACCGGTGACCCGAACGCGCCCTACGGCTACGACCCGTTCGGCCGCCCGTACTCCGACAAGTCGAAGATCGTCGCCGGTGTCCTCCAGCTGACCCTGGGCACCCTGGGCATCGGCCGCTTCTACATGGGAAGCGTCGGCATAGGCATCGCCCAGCTCTTCACCTGCGGAGGGATGGGCATCTGGGCGCTCATCGACGGCATCCTGCTGCTCACCGGCAACGACGCCCAGGACGGGCAGGGCCGGATCCTGCGTGGCTGACTCCGTCACCGGACCGGCCGCAGCCCTGCGGCACCCGGCGGCGGCACCTTTCGGGGTGCTCGCCGCCGGTCTCGCCGGTGCCGGATACCTCTACACCACCGACCCGCACGAGCCGGGGCACCTGCTGCCCGGCTGCCCGTTCCGGGCCGTCACCGGACTGCTCTGCCCGGCCTGCGGCGGGACGCGCATGGTCTACGACCTGATGCACGGTCAGTTCGCCGGCGCCTGGCTCGACAACCGGATGCTGCTGCTCGCCTCGCCCCTCGCGCTGGGCCTGTTGGGGCGCTGGTTCGTCGAGGGGGTGCGGGGCAGACGCTGGCGGCCCCGGCTGGGCACGCGCACGCAGGCGGTGATGCTCGCGGCGGCCGTCGCGTGGACCGTCGCGCGCAACGTCGTCTGACGGCTCGTACGCCTGACGGTTCATATGCCTGACGGATCGTGCGTCTGGCGGTTCGTGCCTCCGATGGTTCGTACGTGTGATCGCCCGTACGTTTGATCACGGAATCGGAACGATCAACGCCTGTCCCTCCCCCCGGCCCCACCTGCTTCTTTACGCTTCCATGACCCGGGGGGGTTGATTCGAACACGACATCTGTCGTGCGCTCCCGCCTGGGCTCCCGCCGGCGCAACTCGCTCCGGCCTCCCCAGTTCCATCAGGAGCGTTCTCCATGACTGTCCCCACCCCCGGCGCCCCGTACGGCAACCCCGCGGCCCCCTACGGCGTCGACCCGCTGGGCCGCCCGTACTCCGACAAGTCGAAGATCGTCGCCGGTGTCCTCCAGCTCTTCCTCGGTTGCTTCGGTGTCGGGCGTTTCTACGTCGGCTCCGTCGGCGTCGGCGTCGCGCAGCTCCTCACCTGCGGTGGCCTGGGCTTCTGGGCGCTCATCGACGGCATCATCTTCCTGACCAGCAACGACCGCACCGACAAGGACGGCCGCGTCCTGCGCGGCTGACCCCGGCCTGTCCCGGCAGACCCCGCCTGTCCCGGCCGCTCGCCGGCGGGTCCGCTGCCGGGCGTACCGCCGGCGCGGACACGCGAAAGCCCCGCTCCTCGACGGAGCGGGGCTTTCGCCGGTCCTGGCCCAGCGGCCGGGGCGGGTCTCAGAAGCGACGCGTGATCAGCGCGCGCTTCACTTCCGCGATCGCCTTGGTGACCTCGATACCGCGCGGGCAGGCGTCCGTGCAGTTGAACGTCGTGCGGCAGCGCCACACGCCGTCCTTGTCGTTGAGGATCTCCAGGCGCTGCTCCCCGGCCTCGTCACGCGAGTCGAAGATGAAGCGGTGGGCGTTGACGATGGCGGCCGGACCGAAGTACTGGCCGTCGTTCCAGAACACCGGGCACGAGGAGGTGCAGGCGGCGCAGAGGATGCACTTCGTCGTGTCGTCGAAGCGCTCGCGGTCCTCGGCGGTCTGCAGACGCTCGCGCGTCGGCTCGTTGGTGTCCTTCGTGATGAGGAAGGGCATCACGTCGCGGTACGCCTGGAAGAACGGCTCCATGTCCACGACCAGGTCCTTGAGGACCGTCAGGCCCTTGATGGCCTCGACCGTGATGGGCTTCTCGGGACTGATGTCCTTGATCAGCGTCTTGCAGGCGAGCCGGTTCTTGCCGTTGATCCGCATGGCGTCGGAGCCGCAGATGCCGTGCGCGCAGGAACGGCGGAAGGTCAGGCTTCCGTCCAGGTCCCACTTGATCTTGTGCAGGGCGTCGAGGACGCGTTCCTTCGGGTCGATCTCCAGCTGGAAGTCCTGCCAGACCGCCTCGGCCGAGGCCTCGGGGTTGAACCGGCGGATCCGGAAGGTGACCGTGATGTACGGGCTGTCGGCGAAGCCGGGCTCGGGGGCGCCGGCCGCGTCCGCCTTGTCGAGGGTCGGGGTAGCCATCAGTACTTACGCTCCATCGGCTGGTAGCGGGTCTGGACGACCGGCTTGTAGTCGAGCCGGATCGACTCGGTGCCGTCGTCGCCCACCTCGCGGTACGCCATGGTGTGGCGCATGAAGTTGACGTCGTCGCGGTTCGGGTAGTCCTCGCGGTAGTGACCGCCGCGGGACTCCTTGCGGGCGAGCGCGGAGACGGCCATGACCTCGGCCAGGTCGAGCAGGTTGCCCAGCTCGATGGCCTCCAGCAGGTCCGTGTTGAACCGCTTGCCCTTGTCCTGGATCGAGACGTTCCGGTAGCGGGCGCGGAGTTCGGCGATCTTCTCCACGGCCGTCTTGATCGTCTGCTCGGTCCGGAACACCATGACGTTGGCGTCCATCGTCTCCTGCAGCTCCCGGCGGATGTCGGCCACCCGCTCGGTGCCCGTCGCCGAGCGCAGCCGCTCGACCTGGGAGACGACCAGCGACGCCGGGTCCTCGGGCAGCTCGACGAAGTCGGCCTTGACCGAGTACTCGGCGGCGGCGATGCCGGCCCGCTTGCCGAAGACGTTGATGTCCAGCAGCGAGTTGGTGCCGAGGCGGTTGGCGCCGTGCACGGAGACGCAGGCGACCTCGCCGGCCGCGTACAGGCCCGGGACGACGGTGGTGTTGTCGCTCAGCACCTCGCCCTGGACGTTCGTCGGGATGCCGCCCATGGCGTAGTGCGCGGTCGGCTGGATCGGGATCGGGTCCGTGTAGGGCTCGATGCCGAGGTAGGTCCGCGCGAACTCCGTGATGTCGGGCAGCTTGGCGTCCAGCTGCTCCGGCGGGAGGTGGGTGAGGTCCAGGTAGACGTGGTCGCCCTCGGGACCGCAGCCCCGGCCCTCGCGGATCTCCGTGTAGATGGAGCGCGAGACGACGTCACGGGACGCGAGGTCCTTCATGACCGGCGCGTACTTCTCCATGAAGCGCTCGCCGTCCTTGTTGCGGAGGATGCCGCCCTCACCGCGGGCGCCCTCCGTCAGCAGGATGCCCATGCGCCAGATGCCGGTCGGGTGGAACTGGAAGAACTCCATGTCCTCCAGCGGCAGCCCGCGGCGGTAGACGGCGGCCTGGCCGTCACCGGTCAGCGTGTGCGCGTTCGACGTCACCTTGAAGAACTTGCCGGTGCCGCCGGACGCGTAGATCACGGCCTTCGCCTGGAAGACGTGGATCTCGCCGGTGGCCAGCTCGTAGGCCACCACGCCCGCCGAGCGCTTGACGCCGTCGACCTCGGTGATCAGCTGGTCCAGGACGTAGAACTCGTTGAAGAACTCCACGCCCTCCTTGACGCAGTTCTGGTACAGCGTCTGGAGGATCATGTGGCCGGTGCGGTCCGCGGCGTAGCAGGACCGGCGGACCGGGGCCTCGCCGTGGTTGCGGGAGTGACCGCCGAAGCGGCGCTGGTCGATCGTGCCGTTCGGGGTGCGGTTGAACGGCAGGCCCATCTTCTCCAGGTCGAGGACCGAGTCGATGGCCTCCTTCGCCAGGATCTCCGCGGCGTCCTGGTCGACCAGGTAGTCGCCGCCCTTGACCGTGTCGAAGGTGTGCCACTCCCAGTTGTCCTCCTCCACGTTGGCGAGCGCGGCGGCCATGCCGCCCTGCGCCGCGCCCGTGTGGGAGCGGGTGGGGTAGAGCTTCGTCAGCACGGCGGTGCGGCTGCGCTTCGTGGACTCGATGGCCGCGCGCATGCCCGCGCCACCGGCGCCGACGATGACGGTGTCGTACTTGTGGATCTTCATGATTCTCGCAGCCCCGTGCCTAGCGGATGTTCGGGTCGAAGGTGAAGATCACCAGCGTGCCCAGCAGGATGGTGAACACCGTGGCGGTGTAGAGCAGGCCCTTGAGCCACAGCCGGGTGCCCGGCCGCTCCGCGTAGTCGTTGATGACCGTGCGCAGGCCGTTCGCGCCGTGCAGCATGGCGAGCCAGAGCATGCCCAGGTCCCACGCCTGCCACCACGGGGACGCCCAGCGGCCCGCCACGAAGGCGAAGCCGATCTTGGAGACGCCGCCGTCGAGGACGAGCTGGATGAGCAGGTGGCCGAGGACCAGGACGACCAGGACGATGCCGGACAGGCGCATGAACAGCCACCCGTACAGCTCGAAGTTGCCGCGGGTCGACTTCGGCGTCTTCCTGGTGCGCTTGCGCGGCGGCTCGATGAACGGGGCCGGGTTGTCGACGCCGTAGAGCGAGGCGCCCTCGACCGGGCCGATGCCGGAGGTGGTCTCAGTAGTGGACATCTGCGTCAGCTCCCGAACACTTCGCGGAACGCGTGACCGAGGACGGGGTAGAGCGCCCCGGCCATGAGCACGATCCAGATGGCGCCGACGGTCCAGAGCATCTGCTTCTGGTAGCGCGCGCCCTTCGACCAGAAGTCGACAGCGATGACACGCAGGCCGTTGAGCGCGTGGAACAGGACTGCGGCGACGAGGCCGTACTCCAGCAGCGCGACGATCGGCGTCTTGTACGTGGACACGACCTTGTCGTAGTCCTCGGGGGAGACACGGACGAGAGCGGTGTCCAGCACATGTACGAACAGGAAGAAGAAGATGAGGACGCCGGTGACTCGATGAGCCACCCAGGACCACATTCCTTCCCGGCCGCGGTACAGCGTTCCAGCCGGCACGGAAGAACCCTCCGGGAGCGGGGATTGGGGCCGCGCCGGCTTGGTGTGTCGGTCGGGCCCGGCCGGGTACGGTCCACCGGCCCCGGCCATCGTAGCGACGACTTGTCGGAACGCTTACAGCGGGCCCGTCTGTGTGATCAAACAGGCAATCAAACAGGCACGTACGGGCTATCGGGACGGCCGGAATCGGTCGATTCCCGGCAGATGGCGGGGCCGGCGCCGGCGTCCGCGCCGGATGCCGGGTCCGGGCGTGTCCCACACTCTTCGAACGCGTGCACGAGACGGAGGAGGCGGCCCCCCGCGAGGCGCCTCAGTTCCTCGGTCGCGACGACGCGCTCCTCCTCCCGGTCGTGGCCGAGGCGGGAGCGGATCGCGGCGAGCACCTGGTCCAGGGCCTCCTCCGGGGCCCAGCCGTCCAGGCAGATCACGAACACGTGCCCGAAGCGCGCCTCGTACGCGGCCTGCGCGGCGCCCAGCGCGGTGTGCGCCGCCGAGTACGCGCCCTTCGGGAGTGCCGCGAGCGACTCGCCGGCCAGCGCGTCCGCGAGATCGGCGGGCGTCAGGTCGTACGCCGCCTCGTCGGCGGCGGCGAGCAGGGCGCCCAGGTCCGGGTAGGGCCGGTGGCCGGCCAGCCGGCGGGCCCAGCGGACGCTGCGGCAGCAGTCCAGGAGCGCCGGCTCGACGGTCTCGGCCGCCGCGGCGTTGAACCGCTCCAGGCCGCTCGCGTACGCGGCGGCGGTACGGGCCTGCTCCGGCCCGTGCGGCGCGGCGGCCTGGCCGGGGAGGTGCGGGAAACGGAACGCGGGCAGCGTGAGTCCTCGGCGTGGAAGTCGGTGGAGCCGCCGGACGGCGTCGCACGCGATGCGGCAGGGGAAGAGTGAAAAATCTGTTCTCACGCTATCCAGGCGTGTCGCGCGCTGTCCTTCGGATGCCCGAATTTCACTCGCACGGGAGAGTTCCGCCACGTGTGGTGGACGGCGACCGCGGTGCCGGGGCCTTAGGTTGGCGCCGTGAGCGAGCGCAGGCGCCGGGCACCGGCGAACAAGAGCAGGCGCCGGGCACCGGCGAACAGGAGCCGCGTACTGATCGGGGCGGGTGTCGCCGTGGCCGCGGCCGCCGGACTCGCCGTGGCCCTCTGGCCCAGCGGTGACGGCGGCACGTCGGGCGGGCCCTCGCAGCGGACGTCCGCCGCGTCGGCGAACCGGACGGCCGCTCCCACCCCGACCCGCAGCTACCCCCTGTCGAAGACACCGCGCACCATCCCCGCGGTCCGCGACCACACCCCCGCCAGGGGACCGGGCTGGCGGCCGTCCCCCGGCGGCCGGGTGGTCGTCGCCGACAAGGGGCTCGCCGACGAGGGCAGGCTGCTCGCCGGTGAAATCGGCCTGACCTACGGAGGCGACGGGAAACCGCGTGCCGGGGACGTCGAGCTGAAGCTGGACGACTCCGGCGCCGGCCCGGAGTCGTACACCCTGACCGTGAGGAACGGCCGGGTCACCGTCAGCGGGCCCGGACAGCCCGGCGTCTTCTACGGCACCCGCACCCTCAAGCAGGAGGTGCACGGCGGCGCCACGGCACCCGAGGGCGTCGTCCGCGACAAGCCCGCCAAACCGCGCCGCGGCTTCATGATCGACATCGCCCGCAAGCCCTTCACGGCCGACTGGATCGAGGACCGGGTCCGGGAGCTGGGCGACCTCAAGTACAACGAGCTGGGGCTGCACTTCTCCGACGACCAGGGCTTCCGCATCGAGTCCGACTCGCACCCCGAGATCGTCTCCTCGAACCACCTCAGCAAGGCCCAGGTCAAGAAGATCGTCGACCTGGCCGCGAGCCGCCACATCACCGTCGTCCCGGAGATCGACTCGCCCGGCCACCTCGGCGCGGTGATCGCCGCCCACCCCGACCTCCAGCTGCGCAACACCCAGGGCACCGCCACCCGGGGCGCCATCGACATCTCCAAGCCGGCGTCGGCGGACATCGTCGACGACCTGCTGAACGAGTACGCGGGCCTCTTCCCCGGCCGGTACTGGCACCTCGGCGGCGACGAGTACCAGGCGCTGACGGTCTCCGACCCGCAGGCGTCCTTCCCGCAGCTGGCCACCGCCGCCCGGAAGCGCTACGGCTCCGGTGCGACCGTCGCCGACCTCACCACCGGCTGGCTCAACGACCGTGCCGAGGTGATGCGCGGCCACGACCGGACCCCGCGGGCCTGGAACGACGGGTTCTTCCGGGGCGGCAAGGCGCAGGCGGACAAGGACCTGGAGGTCGCCTACTGGACCGGCAAGGAGATCGGCGCGCGCGAACCGGCCGCCTACCTCGGCGAGGGCCACAAGCTGATCAACTACAACGACGAGTACCTCTACTACGTGCTCGGCCAGCCGCAGACCTTCGTCTACCCGACCGGGCAGCGCATCTACGAGCAGTGGACCCCGCTCGTCGTCCGCGGCACCAAGCCCGTGCCCGCGAAGTACGACAGCCAGATCCTCGGCGGCGTCCTCGCGGTCTGGTGCGACCTCGCGAACGCGCAGACGCAGGACCAGGTGGCGGCCGGCATCCGGATGCCGCTGCGGGCCACCGTCCAGAAACTCTGGGACCCGGACACACCGCCGCTGTCCTGGACGGAGTTCAGGAAGCTGGCGGACCGGCTGGGCTGACGCGGGCGGCATTCCGCTGGACGTACCGGCCGGCCGAACCGTATCTTCCGCATATTCCATGTGCCGGGCGTGCCCCTGGGGAGGGGGCGCGCCCGGCATTCTGCCGATGTACCCCTGGGGGGCCGCTCCACCATGCTGTGCGAGAGATGCAGAATGCTCACCGCGACCACGAGCCAGGGTCTGTGCGACGCCTGTGCCGCGGCGCAGGAACCGGGCGCGCCGGAAGCCGCCGCCCCCGGTGCCACAGGCGCCACCGCGCCTCCGGCGGCCGGCGGTCTGCCCGTCGCGCCGCCCCTGCGCACGACGGCCGACACCGGCGGCGCCCCCGTCCCGCTTCACCTCGACGGCCACCGGCTCGTCTCACCGGTCCCCCTGGGCCGGGCCGCGGCCGTGCTGCTCGGCGTGACCATCGCCGTCGACCTCTTCTCGCTCTGGGTCGGCACCCGGATGTACTCCCTGATGAGTGCGATCGTCGACCGGGACTTCGCCGGCTTCAGCGACGAGGAGGCCGACAACGTCGACCGGCTGTACCGCCTGTCCGGCTTCCTCCAGATCGGCGCGCTGGTGGCCACCGCGGTCGTGTTCATCGTCTGGTTCCGCCGGGTGCGGATCAACGCCGAGGTGTTCTCCCCCGGCAGGCACTCCAAGACCCGCGGCTGGGCGGTCTGGGGATGGTTCGTGCCGGTCGCGAACCTCTGGTACCCGCGCCGGATCGCGCTGGACACCTGGGACGCCAGCGGTCCCGACGCCTTCCGGGACGCCGAGCGCATCGGCGGCCCGCGTCCTTCGCGTGCCGTGGTCAACGCCTGGTGGACGCTGTGGATCGTCTCCGTCCTCTTCGGCCGGTACGCCTCGTCCTCGTACGACGCCGCCGAGAGGGCCGAGGACATCAAGGAGGCGGTGGGGCAGCTGATGCTCTCCGACTGCCTCGACATCGCGGCCGCCGTGCTCGCGATCCTTTTCGTCCTGCGCCTCACCCGGATGCAGCACGAGAAGGGACTGCGCGGCCCGGCTGCCCTCTGAGCCGCCTCGCGTGGTGTGGCCGAAAACCCCTTCATGGGCCCCGCCGGGATGGTTCCGGTGGGGCCCCTGTGACACTCCTGGACCGTCGCACGCAGTAAGGGGAAATGCGGGCTCCGTGAGATGAGGCGCCTGGCGAGGCAGTTTTGAAGGAGGCGTGATGAGCCTGGTGGAGTTGATCGCTCAGGCCGACGAGTGCGGGCTCGCGGCCGGCGGGTTGGCTTGTTTGGATCGGTGTGTGCCCCTGCTGGGCGGCGACGACGAGATCCTCAGGCCGCTGTGGGCGAGCCTCGCGGACGGCGCGGACTGGGCGCGGCGGCTCGCCGAGGCGCGGGGCGGACTGGAGGCGCAGGCGCCGGACGCGGCCTCCGCGTGCGAGGACGAGGCCGCCGTGCTGGCCCGCGCCATGCTCGCCGCGGCACCGGACGACCCGTCCGGCGACGCCCTGCGGGCCTGGGCCGACACCTGCTCCGTCGGCGCGCTCCAGATCCACCAGCTCCTCGACGCCTCCGACGACGGCTCCGCACCCGTCGCCGACCGCCGCGAGGGCCGTACGGAGGACATGTCACCGCTCGTCGCCGCCGAACTGCGGCGCCAGATCACCGTCCTCGAACTGCTCGCCGAACACGGCAAGGGCGGCCTGCGGCCCGCCCTGGAGGCGTCCACCGAGGGGCGGCGCGTACTGCGCGCCGTGGTGTCGCGGCGGGCCCGCGGCCGGGGGTAGTGCCTCCTCACCGGCCGCGGGGTAAACCCCGGCGGCCGGGAGAGTCCTGTGACAGTCCTGGGGCGGAGATGGCCGGGGTGCGGCGGTCCTGCGCCGGTGTGCCGGGGACCCGCCGCCCGGCGTGACGATTCGCGCCGCGCCCGCGCTCTTCCTTGTGTGACAGCACAGCAAGCAACAAGGCCCCAGGCAGCGTCCAAGCCGATCCGCTGGGCCGCGGACGCGGTCGCCGCCATGCGCGAGGGCGCCCGGCTGCGCCTCGACTACTCGGCGCAGAGCCTGTGGCGCGTCGACCGGATGATCGAGGAGATACGCAGGGACGGCGCGCCCCTGGCGGCCGTCGAGAGCGCGCTGCGCGGCTTCGGCGCGTACGCGGGAGAGGTGATCGTCCGCCGCACCGGCGCCGACTGGCTGGAGACCGGCGGCATCCACTGGATCCGCACCCCCGACGGACGCCTGTGGGACCCCATCGACGAGGCCCGCCGCTGCTACGCCGGCGACGGCTCCCTGCGCCTGCTGTCCCGCGACGCCGGCGTCTGACCGGTCCCCGGTACGGGCACGGACGCGTCGGCCGGGGCCCCGGTGGGACCCCGGCCGACGTCGGGCCTTCGCCGCGGGCGCGGCGGGCGGGTTACGGCGTCAGGACCTGGCCCAGGTGGGCCGCGGTCGCCGTGCCCAGCTGGGTCACGCCGTAGTACACCGACGACGCCGGCGAGACGGAGCCGCCGGTGACGGGCACGTACAGCAGCGTGCCGTTCCCGGTGTCCTCGCCGTCGACGCCGAGGACGAGATCGGCGTAGCCGTCGCCGGTGAGGTCGGTCAGCGAGACCGCGGAGCCCAGCCTGTCGTCGGTCTCCGTGGAGCCGGGGACGCCCGCCGTGTCCTGCGACAGGGCCACCGAACCGGTGCCGGTGAGACCGGACGAGGTGCCCTTCAGCAGCCACGCCGAGCCCGCGTTGGAGCGGTTCTTGGAGTCCCGGGTGACGTCCTCGTTCGGGGCGCCGGTGAGGACGTCCGCGTACCCGTCGGCGTTGACGTCGCCCGTCGAGACCGAGGTGCCGAAGGCGTCACCGGACTCGGAGGCGCCCTCCACCCCGCTGGTGCTCTGGTGGATCGTCTTCATCCCGGTGGTGGTGAAGCCGGTGGACGTGCCCGGGACCACGGTGACCTGGCCGCCCGAGTGGGCGCCGGACTCGGAGGTGTAGGGCTGGCCGATGACGATGTCGTCGTAGCCGTTGCCGTTCACGTCGCCGGCCGCGATGGAACGGCCGCCCTTGACGGACAGCGTGGACACCTTCGACAGGCCCAGGGACCTGGAGCCCTTGAACCAGGTGACCCGGCCGACGCCGGACGCGTCACGGTAGGTCAGGGCCACGTCCGCGTAGCCGTCCCGGTTGAAGTCGCCGGACGCGGCGTCCGCGTAGGCGAGCGCGCCGGAGTCGGTGGTCAGGTCGCCCGCCACCTCGTGCCCGTTCTCGAAGCGGGCCGCCCAGTTGCCGCCGGTCCCGGTGGACATCGTGAAGACGTCCGCCCTGCCGTCGGCGTTGAAGTCGCCGACCGCGATCGCCGAGCCGAACTTCGCGCTGTCCATGGTGTAGTCGTCCCCGAGCGCCATGGTGTCGGGTGCGGTGTCGAACTCCGGGCCGTACAGGATGGTGACGGCGCCGCGGTCCTTGTGCGTGCTGTCGTCCTCGCCGGGCGCGCCGATCGCGAGGTCCGCGTACCCGTCGCCGTTGATGTCGCCCCAGCCTGTCGCGGCGCCCCACTGGTCGCCGGACTCGGCGGCACCCACGACACCGGGGCTCGCCTGGTTGAGCCTGACCTTCGACGCGGAGACGGGGCCGCCGACGCCGCCGGGCGCGATGGTGATCCAGCCGCTGCCCTGCTTCGGAGTGGCCGCGACCAGGTCGTTCAGGCCGTCGCGGTTGAAGTCGGCCGTCGGGACCGCGGAGTTGCGGCCCGCGCTCGACGCGTACCGGCGGATCTCACCGAGCTTGCTGTACAGGTTCTTGCCGGGGCACGCGGTGGCGAAGCCGTCCCGGTGACCGGAGATGGTGCTGAGGGTGGCCTGCTCGCCCGTCTTGTAGACGCCGGTGTCACCGGCGGCCGTCAGCGTGACCTTGCCGCTCGGGTCGCCCCCGTACTGGCCGAGCTTCCAGGCGGCCACGCGCGCCACGGACTCCAGGGTCGCCCGGGTCGGCTTCCCCGCGATCTTCGGCGGGGTGCTGGTGGGGTCGCCCTCGAAGTCACCGAGCACCGCGATGCCCGCCGAGTCGCCGTTGAAGCCGAACGTGTGCGCGCCGCGCACCGGCAGGTCGACGCCGCCGCCACGGCCCTCGAAGATCTGGCCGCACTTGTCGACGAGGAAGTTGTAGCCGATGTCGTTCCAGCCCTCGACCTGCACGTGGTACGCCATGACGCCGCGGACCAGCGACGCGGACTCCGCGCAGCTGTAGTCGTTGGTGTCGACCGTGTGGTGCACGAAGACCGCGCTGACCTTCTCGATGTACTCCGGCGGGTCCTCGACGGCCGACTCGTCGGCGCCCCACTGCTGGCGCGAGATGATCGGCGGCTGGTTCACCGTCGACGGCGGCGGAGTGGGTATCGCGGTCGGAGTCTGCGAGGGCGACGCCGACTCGCTCGGCGAGGCCGAGGCGGAGCCCGGCGCGGACGCCGAGTCCTCCGGCGTGGGGCTCGCGTCCGGGGAGCCGGAGGGGGACGCGGAGCCGGTCGGGTCCTCGGCGACGAACGCCGCGTTGTCCATGTTTGTCGCGCCGGGGTCGAGTGCCTTGTTCCTGGCCTCGGCGCCGGTGACGCCCGGGTCGACCAGGTTGACCTGGAGTCCCTTGGGCAGCCCGGTGCTGGTGGAACCGTCGGCCGCCACCACCCGGGCCTCGACGCCGTCGCTCGCGCCGACCCACAGCGGGTCGGAGGCGCCGCGCGCGTCCTTCGCCCCGGGCTCGGCCCGGTCCACGGGGTGCGGCTCCAGGTCCAGGCTCTGCCAGCCGGTCCACTTCCCGCTCTCGCTGCTGCGGGTGCGCACCTGGGCGGTGCCCTCGAACTCCTGGGCGGCGCCGGTCCACGAGACACCGACGAGGGAGAAGGCGTCCGTGCCGGTGCGCCCGAGTTCCCGCTTGCCCGCGCCGTCGCTCTTCAGCGCGAGACCGTGCACCTTCACCGGCCGCTTGCCGCGCGCCGCGTCGGCGGTCGCGTCACTGCCCGGACTCGCCACCGCGTACGTCACGACCCCGGCCCCGCCCAGCACGACGGCCCCGAGTGTCAGCCACGTTCTCCGCTTGAGACTCAACGGCTTGTACGCATGGGTCTTACGTCGACTCAAATGCCCCACCCCTAGAAAAAAGGCACAACGAAACCACCCCTCCCAGAGGTGGCCTTCTATTCAGCGCACAGCGGCCGCCGAACATCACGCCGCAGCGGTGTGCCGTACATCACGTATCCATGCGGGCGTCGCCTGACGGTCCGCCGCCGTCCCGCGTCCGGCGTGGCCTCCGCCGGGGTGACGGACCGTCGGTTCGCGGGGCCGGGAGTGACGTTTGGCGCCGCCGGTCCGCTTGGTCTCAGAGAGATGTAGGAGACACCCAGTCGCGGGAGACTTTGAGGGGCGGACACGTGGAGGAGCGGAGAGCGGCCGACCTGAGGATGCGGCAGGACGCGGCGGAGTTCGTACGGAATGTCACGGCACGCACCCGGCTGCCGCTGGACTACACCGTGGACAGCCTGCGCGTCGTCGACTTCATCGTGGACGGGCTGCGCAAGGGCAGGCCGGGACGGACGAGCGTGCAGAGCGTGCTGTACGGCCTCGGCGCGTACGCCGGTGAGGTGCTGGTGCGCCGGGCGGGCGCCGAGTGGGTCCCGTTCGACGCGGCCCAGCGTGAACTGTTCGGGCAGGCCGTCGGGGTGCGGATGCCGGACGGGCGGGTGTGGAACCCGCTGGGGAAGGTGGTCAAGCGGTTCGAGGTGGGGCAGCGCGAGTCCATGCGCACCCTGTATCTCCAACTGCACGGCCGTGCGGCCCCGGTGGCGCGCCCCGCGGGACCGGGCGCCGTCCGGGAGGGAAGGGTCGTCAACGGCTGCTGACCGACTGTGACATTTCTGTGAGGCCCGACGCTGATGACACTGGGGCGTGGACACGGCCGACCGTGCCCAACCCGGCGGATTCGGTCGAACTCGGCATGAACGAGGGCAGCGTTGGGTCAGCGAGGGGACACCCGCCGCGAACGCGCGTACGACGGGGAGCTGGGTGAGGCCGTCACGCGCGCGCAGGGCGGGGACGAGGCCGCCTTCGCGGTCGCCTACCGCATCGTGCAGCCCGGCCTGCTCGGATATCTGCGCGGACTCGTCGGCGAGGACGCGGAGGACGTGGCGTCCGACGCCTGGCTGGAGATAGCGCGGGACCTGGGGCGGTTTCGGGGGGACGGGGCGGGGTTCCGCGGCTGGACCGCGACGATCGCCCGGCACCGGGCACTGGACCATCTGCGCCGGCAGAAGGTGAGGCCGCGCGCGACCGCGCTCGAACAGGACGTGCTCGACCTGCCCGGCGCCCACAGCACACTGGAACAGGCGCTGGAGTCCCTCTCCACCGAGCGCGCCCTGGCACTGGTCGCCGGCCTTCCGCGCGACCAGGCCGAGGCCGTGCTCCTGCGGGTCGTCGTCGGGCTCGACGGCCCCTCGGCCGCCCGTGTCCTCGGAAAGCGCCCGGGTGCGGTCCGTACCGCCGCACACCGTGGACTGAAGCGCCTCGCGCGGCAGTTCGGGGCCGAGGGTGTGACGGAAGACGGTTCCAGGACGCTGGGGGAGTCGGGATGAACGCGAGGAGGTCGTCGGTCAGGGATGGATCCGAACATGGGTGAACGGCACAGCGGCGGCGGTCCTTCCGGCCGCCGCGTCGAACACCCGGACCTCGGCGACCTCATCGCCGCCGCACTGCGCGAGGAGGCGGACCGGGGTGACGGGGAGGCCCGGGCGGTCGCCGCGTTCCGGGAGGCCCGCGACCGGGGCGCCCACGCCACGACGCGGGCGCGGCGCCGGGACGACTGGAGCGCGCGCGGGCGACGCCGGGCGGGCCGGCGCTCGCTGCGGACCACGGTGACGCTGCTGCTCGCCACGCTGGCCCTCGGCGGGGTCGCGTTCGCGTCCATCGGATCGCCGCTCGACTTCTCCTCGGACGACGACCCGGACGAGCCCCCGCGGACACCGCCGTCGAGCAGCGCCCCGGCCCAGCCCGGCCCGGACACCGCGACGTCGGAACCGGGCACGCCGTCCCCGTCGGCCCACGAGAAGCCGAAGAAACCGAAGAAACCGAAGAAGTCGAAGAATCCCGGGAAGGCCCAGAATCCCGGGAAGGCCCAGAGCGGGAAGCAGGCGAAGCCCGCCAAGCCGACTCAGGCGGCGAACGGCACGAACGGCACGAACGGCATGAACGGAACGAATGGCGCGAACGGCGCGAGCGGTTCCAAGGGTGCGAACCCTGGCAAGTCCAAGTCCAAGCCCGCCGGCCCCGACAAGTCCACCAAGCCCGCCGGCCCCGGCAAGTCCGCACAGAGCGGCGGGAGCGGTGGGAGCGACCGGCGCGGCGGCAACGGCGTCGGCGGCGCCGACGGTGGCGGCAACGGCGCCGGCGGCGACCACGGCAGGTCCGTGAAGAAGAAGTGAGGGTCCGGGCGTCCGGGTGTGCCCACGCGGTCCCCGCGTCGAGGTGCCGGTGGCCGGATACCGCCCCGCGACGGCACCGCCCGTGTGTCCGGCGGCCGCCGATGGCAACGGCCGGAGCCGCCACCCCCCACAGGAGAGGCCCCGGCCGTCGCGCGGCACGGGCCGCGCGGCGGCCCGTATCTTCTACAGCGTCATGAGTGCGTTTTCTGTCACACCCCGCGGGGTGTGACTTGGTTGCATGTTGTACGAACATGGACGTGGAGCGGTTTCAGGTCGTAACGTGCCATTCGCGCCGGACCGCGGGGCCACGACCTCGACCGACATGAGTGGCCCGTGACCGCGACCATCGATCGAGTGACCACGGTGGCGAGCGGCCATGTCCGCGAGAGCGGCGCCGTTTCGGGCGCAGGGGGAGTGCGGTGCTGGGGGACGACGCGGAGCTGACCGCCGCGGTGCTTGCTGCGCAGGACGGGGACGAGACCGCGTTCCGGACCGTGTACCGCGCGGTGCATCCACGCCTGCTCGGATACGTGAGGACGCTGGTCGGCGAACCGGACGCGGAGGACGTCACCTCCGAGGCCTGGCTGCAGATCGCCCGCGACCTCGGACGGTTCAGCGGGGACGCCGACCGTTTCCGCGGCTGGGCGGCGCGCATCGCCCGCAACCGCGCGCTGGACCACATCCGTATGAGGGGACGCCGCCCCGCGATCGGCGGTGACGAGTCCGAGCTGACCGCCAGGGCCGCCGAGTCGGACACCGCGGGCGAGGCGATGGAGGCCCTGGCCACCGGGAGCACGCTCTCCCTCATCGCCCAGCTGCCGCAGGACCAGGCGGAGGCCGTCGTCCTGCGGGTGGTCGTCGGCCTCGACGCCAAGACCGCCGCCGAGACCCTGGGCAAGCGGCCCGGCGCGGTCCGCACGGCGGCGCACCGCGGCCTGAAGCGGCTCGCGGAGCTGCTCGGCGGCGATCCGGAATCCGGCGGCGGGCTGGGTGTCGTCCCCCCGCCGAGGCAGTCGCGCACACGGACGGTGACATCCGCCGGTGTGACGCATTCGCGTTCGCGGACGCAGAAGGACATGTGATGGCCGACGAGCAGTACAGGTGGCTGGACCGCGAAACCGCGGAGCGTCTGCTGCGGGGCGAGCCGTTGGAGGGCGTGGACGCCCGGGTCCGCGAGCAGGCCGAACGGCTCGCCGGGGCCCTGGACGAACTGGCCGCCGTGCCGTCGCGGACCGATGCCGCGGTGCCGGGCGAGGCCGCTGCCCTGGCCGCGTTCCGCACCGCTCGCGCGGGCGGTGACGGCGCGGCGAAGGTGAGCCGGCGGCCGGTCGCCGCACTCGGTGCGGTGGGCTCCCCGGACGCCGGACTGGTCCGCCTCGGACCCGTGGCCGGAAGCGGTCGCGGGAGCCGCTGGGGCCGCCCGGTGCGTCTCGGGATCGCCGCGGCGTTCGCCGTCGGGACGATCGGCTCCGTCGCCGTCGCGGCCGGAACCGGAGTGCTGCCGACTCCGTTCAGTGACGACCGGCCGGGCCCCGCGGCCTCAGTCTCCGCGGCCGGAACGGCGGACCAGCCGCTCGTCTCCCCGTCGCCGGGCGTCCCGGGGGACGCGGGCGGGAGTTCCTCGGCACCCGACGGCACCCCGGACGGCTCCTTCGCCGACGGCCTCCCGGGCGACCGCGCGACCGAGGGCGCCACCGGGAGCGGGAAGCCGAGCCCCGACGGTTCCCCGTACGCGGGCGAGTCGCGCGCGTGGTGGAACAGGGTGGTCACGGCCTGCCGCGACCTCCGTGACGGCAGGGACGTGACCACCGCCGGCCGGCGCACCCTCACGGACGCGGCCCATGGCGGAAAACTGACCAAGTACTGCGACGGCGTGCTGGCCGGCGGGCACGGCCGGACCGACGCCGAGCGGGACGGCCGTGAGGACCGGGACGACCGCTCCGGGGACGGCCGGGACGACAACGACCCGGGCACGGGTGACCACGGTGGAGAGGGCGGAGGCGGGGACGACGACGGGCGCCATCTGCTGCCCGGCGACACCACACACCTCGGTAACGGCGGGATCCTGACCGCCTCCCCGTCGCGCTCGGCCCTGTCCGCACCGGGAACGACGGCCGGGACGCGGCATCACGTGGTCCTGGCGACGACGGGCTCGGCGTGGCTCCAGAGCCTGCCGCCCGTGCCGGCGGCCGCCTGACCTGCGGTCACCCGGCGGGGCGGCCGAGCGGCCTCCCCGCTGACCGGAGTCCGGAGGTCCGGGAAGCGGCGGCCCACCGATCGGACTGTCTGACCTGCGCTTTCGTATTCTTTTAAACTTTCTTTCGGCTGGGTGTGACATTTTCAGCCGCCGGTACGCAGTACTGAGTGAGCCGACTGGTCATCGGCCGTCGCACCGTGCCGGGGTTCCCCCCGTACCCACGGCATGGTGCGCACCGGCGCGGGCGGGACACGTTCCCCCGGTCCCGCCCGCGCCCCATACGCTGTGCCGCGCCGACTCCGGGCAGACCGGCGCGGCCGTCGCCGTCACCAGGAGACGACGACCTTGTCGCCCGGCCGGACCTGCGCGAACAGCGCCGCGATCTTCTGCTCGTCCCGTACGTTCACACAGCCGTGCGAGGCGCCCGTGTAGCCGCGTGCCGCGAAGTCGGCGGAGTAGTGGACGGCCTGGCCGCCGCTGAAGAACATCGCGTACGGCATCGGCGAGTCGTAGAGCGTCGACACGTGGTGGCGCGACGTGAAGGTGACGTGGAAGACGCCCTCGCGGGTCGGCGTGTACTGCGAGCCGAACCGCACGTCCATCGTGGAGAGGGTCCGGCCGTCGATCATCCAGCGCAGGGTGCGGCTCGTCTTGCTGACGCACAGCACGCGACCGGTCGTGCAGCGCGGATCCGGCGCCGCCGCGGGCTGGCCGCCCGACGCGTACAGCTCCCAGCGGCCCGGCTCGTGCGTCATCCCCAGAAGCCTGTCCCAGGTCGTGGCGTCCGTCTCGCCGGTGCGCGGCAGCCCGCGCTTGCCCTGGAACCCCTTCACCGCGGTGACCGTCAGCTCGTCGTAGTCACCGGTCGGCCCGTCGAAGAGCCACGCCACCTGCCGCAGCCTGGCCTGCAGCTCCCGTACCCCCATGCCCTTGTCGCCGCGGGACCACAGCACCTCGGGGGCGGCGGAGGGGGCTTCGGCGGACCGGGTCGCGCCCGGGGACCGCTTCGCGGAGCCGCCGGACGGACCGGAGCGGTCCACGGCGGCCGGTCCGGTGGTCGTGACCTCGATCCGCACCGGCGGCCGCGGTCTTCCGTCGCCGTCGACGGCCTGCGCCTTGCAGCCCGCGACCGCGAGGAGCACGGCGAGCGCGCCCCCGAGGCCCACGGCCCGCACGGTGCTCCCCCTGCTCCCCCCGCTCCCTTGGCCCTCGCGCCCGTCCATGCCCCTGATACGCATAGCGACCCCCGACGTCTCACCGCTGCCCGGCCCCGGCCCGGCCGTCCAGCCGTCCCGGCCGTCCGGTCGTCCCGCTCTCCCCTGAGATGTTCCCCGCGCGTGCCCGGTCGCGAACTACGCGGCATGGTGGGGTGCGGAGGCCGCGCCGAGGCACCTGGCCCCTGGTACCTGGTGACGCTGTGAGGAAGGTCCTAGCCTGGGGCTCTCCACCGGGCGCTCCGGCGCCGCTACAGTCCGTCGCGAGGGTCGGCTGTACCGGGCAGTAACAGGGAATTGAGCGGGAGGCACACACCATGGCGCGCGAGTCGGAGTCCGGACTGCCCATCGAACCGGTCTACGGGCCGGACACCCTGAAGGGCTGGGACCCGGCACAGAAGCTGGGAGAGCCCGGGGCCTACCCCTTCACCCGGGGCGTCTACCCGTCGATGTACACGGGCCGTCCCTGGACGATGCGCCAGTACGCCGGTTTCGGCACCGCCGTGGAGTCGAACGCCCGCTACAAGCAGCTCATCGCCAACGGCACGATGGGCCTGTCGGTCGCCTTCGACCTGCCGACCCAGATGGGTCACGACTCCGACGCGCCGATCGCCTCCGGCGAGGTCGGCAAGGTCGGGGTGGCGATCGACTCCATCGAGGACATGCGCGTCCTCTTCGGCGGCATCCCGCTGGACAAGGTGTCGACGTCCATGACGATCAACGCCCCCGCGGCGCTGCTCCTGCTCATGTACCAGCTGGTCGGCGAGGAGCAGGGCGTCCCGGCGGACAAGCTCACGGGCACGATCCAGAACGACGTGCTCAAGGAGTACATCGCGCGCGGCACGTACATCTTCCCGCCCAAGCCCTCCCTGCGGCTGATCGCGGACATCTTCAAGTACTGCAAGGCCGAGATCCCGAAGTGGAACACGATCTCGATCTCCGGCTACCACATGGCCGAGGCGGGCGCCTCTCCCGCGCAGGAGATCGCCTTCACGCTCGCGGACGGCATCGAGTACGTCCGTACGGCGGTCGCGGCCGGCATGGACGTCGACGACTTCGCCCCCCGGCTGTCGTTCTTCTTCGTCTCCCGCACGACCATCCTCGAGGAGGTCGCCAAGTTCCGCGCCGCGCGCAGGATCTGGGCGCGGGTCATGCGCGAGGAGTTCGGCGCGAAGAACCCCAAGTCGCTGATGCTCCGCTTCCACACCCAGACGGCGGGTGTCCAGCTGACGGCCCAGCAGCCGGAGGTCAACCTGGTCAGGGTCGCTGTGCAGGGCCTCGCCGCCGTCCTCGGCGGCACCCAGTCCCTGCACACCAACTCCTTCGACGAGGCGATCGCCCTCCCCACGGACAAGAGCGCCCGCCTGGCCCTGCGCACCCAGCAGGTCCTGGCGTACGAGACCGACGTGACGGCGACGGTCGACCCCTTCGCCGGGTCGTACGTCATCGAGCAGATGACCGACGAGGTCGAGGCGGCCGCGGTCGCCCTGATGGAGCGGGTCGAGGACCTCGGCGGCGCGGTCAACGCCATCGAGCACGGCTTCCAGAAGAGCGAGATCGAGCGCTCCGCGTACCGCATCGCCCAGGAGACCGACTCGGGCGAGCGCGTCGTGGTCGGTGTCAACCGCTTCCAGCTCGACGCGGAGGAGCCGTACGAGCCGCTGCGCGTCGACCCCGCCATCGAGGCCCAGCAGGCGGCCCGCCTCGCGAAACTGCGCGCCGAACGCGACCAGCCGGCGGTCGACGCCGCCCTGGAGGCTCTGAAGAAGGCGGCCGAGGGCACCGACAACGTCCTCTACCCCATGAAGGACGCGCTCAGGGCCCGCGCCACCGTCGGCGAGGTCTGCAACGCCCTGCGCGACATCTGGGGCACGTACGTCCCGTCGGACGCGTTCTGACCTGGCGGTTTCTTCATACGGGTGATCGGGGGCGGAAAACGAACGCTCCCGGTTACGCTCGTGAAGAGTGACCCCGCAGAGGAGGCTGCCGTGGCGGTACTGCAACACGAGCTGACGTTGAGCGAAGCCGCCGACCAGCTTTCCCGTGCACTGCCTGGGCACCGCGTGGAGATCCTCCAGGGGAGGCTCACTGTGACACCGCCGCGGGACGGCTCGCACGGACTGTCGCTGACGAAGGCGTGCAGGGCGCTCGAGCGCGCGGCGGATCGAGGGCAGCGGGGCCGAATGTGTTCAGGGCGTCGGTCTCTGGCTGCCGACGCTCCCCGAGGACTTCGCGATCCCCGACCTGTCGGTCGTGGACGAGGACTTCCGGGACGCTCACGTCACGAAGAACTACTACGCCCCGAACGTCTTCCGTCTCGTCGTCGAGGTGACCTCCTCCAACTGGTCCGATGACCTCTACACCAAGGTCGAGTGTTATGCCCAGGCGGACATCCCGGCCTACCTCGTCGTGGATCGCAAGCACGGCGAGGTGCTGTTGTATCAAGGCCCGGTGGAGGGCGCCTATCCGGCGCCCCAGCGGTACGAGCGGGGTGTGAGCGTGCCGCTCCCGGAGTCCGTCGGTGTCAGTGTGGAGCTGGCCGTGGACACCCTCCTGGACGGCGGCTGACCACCCCGGCCGCCCGCCCTCCCCCTGGCGAGGTGCGGCTAGCCGACGGCGGGCGCGCCGGTCACCGCGGTCGCGTACTCCGCGAGTCCCGCGGCCGTGTCGCCCGCCCAGCCCACGTAGCCGTCGGGGCGGACGAGGAAGACGCCGGTGCCGTAGGCCTCGTACGGCGGGATGCGGACGGCGCGGACCGAGGGCAGCGGGGGCAGGGCGGTGTCCGTGCCGACCGCCAGGAGCGTCCAGTGGGGGCCGCGGAACTCGTCGAAGAGCCTGACGCCGCCGCGGCGTCCGTCCGGGGCGCGGTCACCGGCGCGCAGGGCGCCCTCGGGCAGATCCGTTCGCGTCTCCACGGTGAGCGCGGAGTCCCGGTAGCCGAGCCCGAGCTGCTGGGTGTCCCGGCCGCGCCGGGCCTCGCCGCGGTGGATCCGGGTGGACAGGCCCAGCATCCCCGCGGCGACGGGCAGCCGCTCCTCCTCGTACGAGTCGAGGAGTGACGCGGGGGCTTCGCCGTGCAGGACCGCGCCCAGCTTCCAGCCCAGGTTGTACGCGTCCTGCACGCTGGTGTTCAGGCCCTGCCCGCCCGCGGGGGAGTGGACGTGCGCCGCGTCCCCGGCGAGGAACACCCGTCCCTCCCGGAAGCGTTCGGCGAGCGCCGTGCGCGCCTGGAAGCCGGAGGCCCAGCGGATCTCGGTCACGTCGTCGGGGGTGAGGTGGGTGCGGGCGGCGACGACCTTCCGTATGCCCTCGGGCGACAGGTCGGGCGTGGTCCCCTCGGGGAAGCTCGCGACCAGCTGGAAGTCCTCGGTCCCCCGCAGCGGGCAGAGCGCCAGGAGGGTGTCGCCCGGGTTCTCGCGGGTGCCGTCCGCGGACGGGAAGAAGTGCCAGTTGGCGCGGTCGAGGCCGGTCAGGCGGACGTCGGCGACCACCATCGGCTTCGGGTCCACGGTCTCGCCGGTCATCGCGATCCCGAGCGCGCGCCGCACGGCGGACCGCCCGCCGTCGGCCGCGACGGCGTACCGCGCGCGGACCGGCGCCCCCGACGCGAACGACGCGGTCACCCCCTCCGCGTCCTGGGCGATGTCCACCAGCTCGCGGCCGAACACCACGTCCCCGCCCAGCTCGCGCAGGCGCTCGAAGAGGATCTCCTGGGTGCGCCACTGGGGCAGCATCAGCGACGCGCGGAAGGGCTCGGCCTCGCTGGGTCCGGTCTCCTCGAACAGGTGGTGCTCGCCCTGGCGCTGCCCGTCGCGCCAGATCATCCCGACCGGATAGGTGCCGCCCGCGGCGCGGGCCGCGTCGAGTACGCCGAGGTCGTGGAGGACCTCCGCGGTGCGCGGCTGGATGCCCTTGCCGCGTGAGCCGGGGAAGAGCTTGTCGCCCCGCTCGACGACGAGCGCGCGCACCCCGCGCCGGGTCAGGTCGACGGCGAGGGCGAGCCCGGTGGGCCCGGCCCCGACCACGAGGACGTCGGTCGTGCCGGCCGGGGCGATCACTCGCCCACTGTCCTTAACGTTGTTAAGTTCCATGTCCCAGAGCATTGCCTTAACGGCGTTAAACTGTCAAGCGTGGCGCAGCGGAGAACCCCCAAGCTGGACAAACGGCAGGTCGTCGGGACGGCCCTCGACCTCCTCAACGAGGTCGGCCTGGAAGGACTCACCCTCCGGGCCATCGCCAAGGAGCTGCACGTCCAGGCCCCGGCCCTGTACTGGCACTTCGAGAACAAGCAGGCCCTGCTCGACGAGATGGCGACCGAGATGTACCGCCGGATGACCGAGGGCACGCGCCCCGCTCCCGGCGCGGGCTGGCGCGAGCGCGTCCTGGAGGCCAACCGCGGCCTGCGCCGGGCCCTGCTCGGCTACCGCGACGGAGCGAAGGTGTTCAGCGGCACGCGCTTCACCGGCACGGAGCACGCCGCCGAGATGGAGCTCAACCTCCGCTCGTTCCTGGACGCCGGATTCGAACTTCCGCAGGCCGTCCGCGCCTTCACCACGGCGTACCTCTACACCCTCGGCTTCGTCACCGAGGAGCAGGGCGTCCACCCGGTGCCGGGGGAGCGGCGCGAGGGCTTCGACGTCGAGGAACGCGCCCGCGCGATGCGGGACTTCCCCCTGTCGGCCGCGTCCGGCGCCGAGATCTTCGAGAACTACGACGAGCACTTCGAGGAGGGACTGGCCCTGGTGGTCGCGGGGATCGCGGCGCGGTACGGGATCGCGTGAGCGGCGGCGTGCTCAGCGCCGGGAGCCGAGGGCCGTCCGCAGCCGCGGGGTGAGCCGGTCCTCGACGTACCGGTTCAGCAGCCAGGCCAGGGCGAGCATCGTGGCGACCGTCAGCGGCAGCGTGCCGTACGACGGGATGCCCAGCGACCGGTGGTAGGCCCCGATGGCCACCCAGCCCAGGTGCTCGTGCACCAGGTAGAACGGGTACGTCAGCGCACCGGCCGTCGTCAGCCACCGCCAGTTCACCCGGTTCAGCCACCCCAGGGCGACCGCCCCGACCGCCACGAAGGCGAAGGCGACGACGAGCAGGATGCCCGGCGTGGTGCGGTGCGCGAAGGCGCCGGGGTCCGAGGCGTTCCACAGGTCGCGCACCGCGTAGTGCTGGCCGATCAAGAAGCTCACGCCCACGATGCCCCACCCGTAGGCGTCGCGCCGGTCGCGGTGGAGGAGGTGGAGGCCGACACCGCCGATGAAGAACGGCGCGTACTCGGGCATCAGGACCAGATCGAGCATCGGCTGGTGCGCGGACTGCGCGATCGCCGCCGCCAGGGTCCAGCCCGCGCAGAACAGGATCACCCGCCGCCGGGTCGCCCCCGGCAGGACCACGCACAGCGCGAACAGCGCGTAGAACCGGACCTCGGCCCACAGCGTCCAGCACACCCCGAGCACCCGGTCGGCGCCCAGCGGCATCTGCAGCATGGTCAGGTTCAGCAGCGCGTCGCTCGGCGACACCGTCCGGTACGCCACCACCGGCAGCGCGAACACCGCCGCCACCAGCACGACCGCCGCCCAGTACGCCGGCAGCAGCCGGGACGCGCGCGAGGCGAAGAACGACGTCAGGCTCCGCCCCCACCCGCTCATGCAGATCACGAACCCGCTGATCACGAAGAAGACCTCGACGCCGAGGCAGCCGTACGAGAAGACCGTGTGCAGCGTGGGGAACTGATGCTTCGGCGAGCTGCCCCAGGCCCGGGTGACCTCGCCGCCCCGGCCGCCGTAGTGGTACGCCGCCACCATCAGCGCGGCCAGCAGCCGCAGCCCGTCCAGGGCGCGCAGCCGGGACTCCCGCCGTGGCGCCACCGGTGCCGTCGGCCCCGGCCGCGGGGGCGCGTCGGTCCTCGGACGGGCGGTCGTGCTGGTCACGGCAATCCTCTCGGCGGGCTTCGTCTGCGGGTACGGCTTTGCACGTTAGTGCGAAACGCGGGGGTGTCCCGGCCGCCGGGGAAACCCTTGTCCGCCTGGCCCCGGTGCGTTCACCCGGACGTCGTTTTGGCTTCCTAAATTCGCTCGGAATCCCCCCACGCAGTACGACATCACCGAACACCGCCTGAGCGCCGGGCGAAGACCAGGAGTGCCATGACGACGGTCCGGAAGAGACGTGCACGGGCGCGTGGAGGGGAGTTGGACGACTGCCTCCGCGCCTGCGCGGCACACAGCGGCAAACTCGTCGGCAGCGTCGACCGCCGCCGCGTCGAACTCGCCGAGCAGCTCAGGAAGCTGCTCGTCGCCTGGAGCACCGCGGGCACCGGTTCCCCCGCGCCCGCCCCGTCCGGCGCCACCGCCCTGCTCAAGCGGGCCGTCAAGGGCACCGCGTCCCCGGCCCCCGGCATCAGCGGGGAAGTGCTCGACGCCCTGCTCGCCGTCGCCAACAAGGCGCTGGAGTGCGGCTACGACGACGAACTGAACCTCGCCCTGGTCATCAGTGACACCGCCCTCGCCCAGCGGAAGAACTCCCGCGCCGGCTGGCGGCTGCGCGCCCGGCTGATGGAGGCCCTCGGCGACGAGACCGAGGCGGTGGAGGCGTACGAGAAGTACCTCACGCTCACCGACGACGACGGTTTCGGCGTCCGCGCCCGCGTCGCCGGACTGCGCCTCGCGGCGGAGCGGGAGCGGGAACTCCTCGACCTGCTGCGGCGCGAGGTCCCCGGCGCCGCCGACCACGCCGGCCGCCCCGCGACCGACGTGTGGGCCCAGGGCCTGGCCGCGCACACCGCGGGCGACCGGGCCGCCGCCGAGCCCCTGCTGGTGGGAGCGCTTCTCGCGCAGGCCGCCGAGGGCGCCCCGGTCACCGACCGGCAGGAACTGCTCAGCCAGTACCTGGACCTGCGCACCGCCGGGGGCACGGACCTCCCGGCCCTCACCGAGGCCCTCGGCCTCTACGCCGACCTGCGCCGCAACCGGATGCGCGGCCCCGTCGCCGACCCGGCCGTCGGCGGCGTGCGGTGGATCACCCTCGGCGAGTTCCGCAACCGGATCGCCGGCAGATCCGTCTGCCTGATCGCCAACTCCGGCCGCGTCGGCACCAGTGGCATGGGCGCCGAGATCGACGCCTACGACCTGGTGGTGCGCTTCAACTCGTACCGGATCGACGCCCGGCACACCGGCGGCCGCACCGACATCCACGCCACCATCCACAAGCACGGCTTCAACTGGGACCAGCGGGTCACCACCCGGCTCGTCTTCGGCGGGATGTCCGGCGACTGGAAGCACTCGCTGCGCAACCGCCTGGTGCCCGGCGCCCAGGAGTTCCTCGGCGACGAGTCGCTGCGCTGGCCCGTACGCAACATCGGAAGACTGACCGGCGACGAGTGGTCCGGCATCCCGACCACCGGCTTCAACATGCTCTGGCTGCTGGACTTCCTGGACGTCAGCCCGACCCTGGACCTGATCGGCTTCGACTTCTACGAGAGCGGCGCCTACCGCCTCCAGGAGGCGATGAAGCAGCCCATCACGTCCGTGCACGAGTACACCAGCGAGAAGGAATGGGTCATGCGGCGGGCCCGGAGCGTGACCGACATGAGGATTTCCCTGCGATGACCACGACCCTCCCGGCCCAGACAGCCGCCCCGGCCGCCGGCCCGGCCCCGGCCACCGACGCGCACACGCTCACCGGCAAACGGCGCATCGCCTTCGCAAGCTTCGTCGACGAGAACTACCTGCCCGGCTTCCTCGCCCTGCTGCGCAGCCTCGCACTGTCCAACCCGGACGTGTGCGAGGACTTCGTCGTCCTCCACGACGACCTGAGACCCGGCTCGATCGCCCGGATCCGCGCCCTGCACCCCCGCATCGTGCTGCGCCGCGTCGACGCCGACCACTACGACGCGTACAAGAAGGGCGACCAGGACAACTACCTCGTCCGCAAGGCGTACTTCATCCTCGACGTCTTCAGGATCCGCGAGTACGACACCGTCATCACCCTCGACACCGACATGGTCGTCCTCGACGACCTGGGCGAACTGCTGCGGCTGCGCGAGGGACTGGCCGCCGTCCCGCAGTTCTTCTACGGACAGCACAAGCTCAACTCGGGCCTGCTGGTCATCCAGCGCGAGTACCTGAGCGACGAGTTCTGCGCGCGGCTGGACCGCTGCGGCCGCAGCGGCGACTACGAGCTCGACAAGCACGACCAGGGCATCCTGAACTCCGTCCTCGACGGCGGCTTCGTCCGCCTCGACGCTCGCTACAACTTCGTCAAGCGGCGGCTCAGCGGCGATCTGCCCGTCCCCGAGGACACCGCGATCCTGCACTTCACCGGCCGGCACAAGCCCTGGCAGGGCGGCGAGGCCGGATACGCCCTGGCGGAGGAGCGCTGGCGCGAGTTCGAGCTGTCCGACCCCGACTTCCACGCCGCCTACCTCGCCCTGCCCGGCAGCCTCCACCCCGACCTGGTCGTCCACTACGGCACCCCGCACGTCAGGCGCACCGGCGACGTCGAGACCGCCCGCCGGGTCGCCGCCGCGCACATCGCCTCCGGCGACTACCAGAGCGCCGTGGACATCCTGAGCGGCGTCCGCATCCCGGTCGACGAGGCCTGGCCGCACGAGGTGCTCGGCCACGCCCTGATGAGCGTCTCCCGGTACGAGGAGGCCAGGGCCCGGCTGCTGCTGGCGACCGCCGCCCCCAACCGGGCCGCCACCGCCTACGCGCGGCTCGCCCAGATCGCCTGGGTGCACGGCGACGACGACGAGGCCCTGCGGTACGCCACCGCCGGCATGTCCGTCGACCCCACCCACCGCTCGAGCCGGCTGTGGGCGCAGCGCGCCGCCACCGTGCCCCCGCAGGAGCAGGGCAGCCCCGGGGACCAGCTCGCCCACGTCGCGTTCTACATGGACCGCCAGGGCAACGCGGGCGACAAACTGCTCCCCGAGAGCGTCCGGCTCGCCTTCGGCCCCGACACCACCTCCCGCCGCTGGCACCCGGTCCACGCCCACCGCCTGTTCGACGAGGCGGCGCTGCGACGGGTCAACGCGCGCCGCGGCCTCGTCATCGGCGGCGGCGGCCTGTTCATCCCGGACACCATGCCCAACGGCAACAGCGCGTGGCAGTGGAACGTCCCCGACGAACTGCTGGACCGCGTCGACGTGCCGATCGCGGTCTACGCCGTCGGGTTCAACGCCTTCGACGGCCAGTCCTACCGGGCCCACCGCTTCCGCGAGTCGCTGCGCCTGCTCGTCGAGCGGTCCTCCTTCTTCGGGCTGCGCAACCACGGCTCGATCGAGAAGGTGCGCGCCATGCTCCCGGCCCGCCTGCACGACAAGGTCCGCTTCCAGCCCTGCCCGACCACGGTCACCCGGCAGCTCGTCGCCGGCTGGCAGGACCCGGACCGCCGCGACGACACCATCCTGGTCAACGCCGCCTACGACCGGGCCGGTCTGCGTTTCGGCCACGACTACGGCCACTTCCTCGCGCAGATGGCGCGGGCCGTCCGCGACCTCGGCGAGCTCGCCGAGGTCAAGTGCGCGGCGCACTCGCTCGACGACGAGAAGCTCGCCTTCGACCTGCGCCGCGAGCACGGCGTCTCGCTGCCCGTCATCCCGATGTACGACTTCGGCAACGACGCGATCCGCGACCTGTACGCCCGCACCAAGCTGGTGATCGGCATGCGCGGCCACGCGGGAATGATCCCGTTCGGCTGCGGGACGCCCGTCATCAGCCTGATCTCGCACCCGAAGATGGCGTACTTCCTGCGGGACATCGACCGGCCCGAATGGGGCGTGTCGGTGCACGAGCGCCACCTCGCCGACCGTCTGGTCGAGCGTGCCCGGGACCTGCTCGCCGACCACGACCGCACCGTCGCCGACGTGCACGGCCGGCAGCGGGAACTGTGGAAGGTCACCGAGGCGAACGCGGCCGACCTGCGTGTCGTCCTGGGCGGCTGACGCATGGCGACCGCCCTGGCCGACGGCACGTCCTCCGAGGAGGTGGCGCGCGAGGGCGGCCGCCGGTCACGGCTGTGGTGGCCGGCGGTCGCCCTGCCCGCCGCGCTCGCGGTGGCGTACACCGTGGCCACCCGCCGCCTCACCGGCGACCTGCACCACGTCCTCGCCGCCCTGCGCACCGGCGGCGAGGCCGGCTACTCGCCGTCGGAGGTCTTCACCCACCGGCCGTACTTCTACCGGTGGTTCGTCGCCGGTCTCGACACGCTCACGTTCGGCTCGGGCGGCACGGCGGTGCGCGAGACGGTGATGGAGGCGGCGGGCGTACTGCTCGCCGCCGCGGCCGCCCTGGCCCTGTACACGGCGCTGCGGCGCCGGGTGAGCGGACGCGAGGCGGCGTTCACCGCGGGTGCCACCGGTCTCGCCCTGGCCCTGGCCCCCCGCAACGACTTCCTGCAGCCCGAGTGGGCGGCCGTGGTGCTCACGGTGGTGGCCGTGGCGGCGGCACTCGGACCGGCCCGTCCGTGGCGCGGCGCCCTGTACGCCGCGCTCCCGCTGGGGCTCGCCGTGATGATGAAGTACTCCACCGCCGCCACCGCGGCGATCGGCGTACTCCTCGTGTACACCGTGGACCGCGGGCGGGCCGTACGGGCCGCCCTGGCCGCGGTGCCCGGCGCGGTGGCCCTGTTCGGGCTGAGCCTGCTCGGCGGGACGCACGAGTGGCAGTGGACCGGGGACATGCCGCGGATCAACCAGTCGGCGCTCGGCCGCACCGGCGTCCACCCCGGCCACGTCCTCGGCCGCACCGTGGACTTCCTGGCCGACCGGGCGGTGGAGAGCCCCGTACTGCTGCTCCTGCCGGGCGCGCTGCTGCTGCTCCTGGCCCGGGTGCGCGGGCGGGGCAGGCGCACCGAACTCGCCCTGGTGGCCGTGGCCGCCGGGCTGGGCGCCCAGGCGGTCGTGGTCGTGCAGGGCAACTGGTTCCTCTACCACGGCGCCCAGATGCCCGTGCTGGCCGCCGCCCTGTGGGGCCTCGCCGTGGGCGGCGCCCGCCGCTCGCCCCCCTGGTGCTTCGCCGCCGTCACCCTGCTGTACGGGGCGCTGCCGGTGCTGTACGCGCGGGCACCCGAGGGCGCGCAGCGGCCGTACGTCGTGTGGGCGGC
Organism: Streptomyces sp. NPDC008313; assembly: GCF_042956125.1. Classification (NCBI taxonomy): domain Bacteria; kingdom Bacillati; phylum Actinomycetota; class Actinomycetes; order Kitasatosporales; family Streptomycetaceae; genus Streptomyces; species Streptomyces sp. NPDC008313. The sequence goes on along the minus strand of NZ_JBIBFR010000001.1, from coordinate 292,537 downwards.
AGGTCTGCTGGCCCTGCTCGCGGTCGGTGCGGACGGGCTGGTGGAGGCCCGTGGGCGGACGGCGGCGAAGAGCGCGGCAGACCGCCCCGGGCGCCCGCGGACCGGGCCGGCGGTACTGGTCGCCCTGGCCGGTGTGGTGTGCGCGGCCGCGAGCGACTGGCCCGGCTCCCCGCACCTGGTCCTGCACGGCAAGGTCACCATGACCAACGCCGGTTACCTGGACGGGATGCGGCGCACCGAGCGGGACGCCGACCGGCTCCGTGACCGGATACCCGCCGGCGCCCCGGTGCTCTACCTCGCCTTCGGCGACACCACGTACTACGTCGGCCGTCCCGCCCGGTGCCGCTACCCGGTCGCCACGTTCCTCCAGCGCACCCGCTACCTCGCGGACGTCACCGGCCTCGACTCGTACAAGGAGAACGCGGACTGCGTCGACCACGCGCCGGCCCCGTACGCGGTGCTCGACCGGGCCTGGTTCCGGCCCGGGAACGTCGACCCGGTCCTGTGGCGGCGCGTCACAGCCGTGTACGACTGCCCGCCCGCGAGCGCGGGGACGAAGACGGTGCTGTGCGTACGCGGGAGCGGCACGCCGTAGGACGGTCCGTCCCGCGGCGAAGGGGCCCCGGTCGCCGGCCGGGGCCCCTTCGCCGTGCGGACCGTCTGCCGTGCGGACCGTCTGCCGTGCGGACCGTCTGCCGTGCGGACCGTCTGCCGTGCGGACCGTCTGTCGTGCGGACCGTCTGCCGTGCGGACCCGGTCCTCAGCGCAGCCCCAGGGACGCGGTCACCTTCCTGGCCAGCTCCACCGAGTAGCTCTGGCCCCGGTCCTGCGGGTAGATCTGCGCCATCGTCAGCAGCGTCACCCGGCTCATCGGGGTCTCGTGGCCGGGGATCAGCGAGCGGTACGCGGGCGTGACCACGGGCTGGGCGAAGCCGGCCCTCGAGAAGTGCCGGGCCTTGATCCAGGACGGGTCGAAGTCCGGGTTGATCCGCCGCAGATACGGGACGAACGCCTGGAGCAGCTCGTCCGGTCCGGTGGTGAACCTCCAGTCGTCGCGCTCCACGTAGTTGCCGACGTAGAGGATGTGCCGGCCGCCGTACACGGACGGGTCGATCATCCGGGTGTGCTCGACCACGGCGAGGAACGGGAAGTCCGGCTCGTTGATGTTGAGCCAGTAGTACGGGATCACGCTGCGGTCCAGCTCCAGCACGAAGCAGGTCGCGCCCAGGTACTGGTTGCGCCACACCGTGTCGTCCGCCGGCAGTCCGGCGGCCCTGGCGAAGGCGGGCTGCGGGGTGGTGACGATCAGCCGGTCGAACGCGTAGCGGGAGCCGTCCGCGCAGGTCACCACGGCAGGCGCGGTGTCGTCGTCCTGCCGGATCGTCTCCACCGCCTTGCCGAACTCCACCTTGCCGCCGCGCTCCTCGACCCCGTCCCGCAGCGCCGCGTACACCCGCGCGAACCCGCCGTCCACATAACCGAGTTCGAACGTACGGCAGTGGATGCGGGCCCACAGCCAGGCCATCGACACCTGCTCGGCCCGGTCGCCGAACTTGCCGCGCAGCAGCGGCTCCCAGATCGCCTCGGTCGCCTTCTTCCCCGCCCGGCGGCGCAGCCAGGCGAGGGCCGCGAGGTCGTTGTACCGCTCACCGTCGCGCACCGCCTTCAGCATCGCCGCCGACCCGGCGAACCGCACCGCGTCGAGCGGGGAGAACTCCGGGAAGCGCAGCATGTCCAGCGGGGTGGTGAAGTCGGTCAGCCGGCCACCGCGGTAGACGCCCGTGGCCGGCTTGTGGAAGCGCAGGGCGTCCCCCAGCCCCAGCTCCTCGATCAGGGAGATCATCGCCTTGTCGCTGCGGAAGATGTGGTGGTAGTAGCGCTCCAGCGGTACACCGGCCGCCTCCAGCGAGGCGGCGAGGCCGCCGAGTTCGTCCGCCGCCTCCAGGACGGTGACCTGGTGGCCGGCCCGTACGGCGTCCCATGCGGCGGTCAGGCCGCTGGCACCCGCGCCGATGATGCCGAGGTTCATGCGAAGCTCCACTTTCTGTTGAGCACGAACTGGAGCGCCAGCACCAGCGGCAGCGAACCCGCCTTGACCAGGTTGGCGTCGATCCCCAGCGCGTCGGTGAAGGCGAGGAAGAGCAGATACGTCAGGGCGATGCCGGTCAGCCCGACGGCGTAGAAGCGCAGGAGGCGCACCACGATCCGGTCGCGCCGCTCGAAGGTGAACAGCGCGTTGAGAACGAAGTTGTTGGCGATGCCGAGCGAGGTGCTCAGGACGTTGGCGATCTGCTCGTCCATCGCCCACACGTTGTGCAGCAGCAGGAAGGCCACCATGTCGAGGGCGACGCCGCTGCCGCCGATCAGGCTGTAGCCGACCAGCTGGCGCACGGTGCGGGCCGGGCCGTCCGGTGCCGCCTTCGCCGCCTCCGGCCCGGCACAGGCCGTGGAGGCGGCACCGGCCGTGGTCTCAGTCATCGGAGCCGGGACCGCCCCGCCGGGCGCCGTGCACGTCGCGCACCAGGTACAGCGGGCGTCCCTGCGCCTCGCTGTAGATGCGGCCCACGTAACTGCCCAGCACGCCGAGCGAGAGCATCTGGGTGCCGCCGAGGAACAGGACGACGACCATCAGCATCGTCCAGCCGGAGACGGTGATGTCGGGCCGGAACGCCTTCATCGCCAGCGCGTACACGATGCCGGCCAGGGACAGCGCGAGCACCACGAAGCCGAGCCGGGTGATCATCTTGAGCGGCACCGTGGAGAAGCTGGTCATCCCGTCGACGGCCAGCCGGGCCATCTTGCGCAGCGGGTATTTGGTCTCGCCCGCGAACCGCTCGTCGCGGTCGAACGCCACCTCGGTCTGGCGGTAGCCCATCGACGCGACGATGCCGCGCACGAAGCGGCTGCGCTCGCGGTACTTGCGCAGTTCGTCCGCGACCCTGCGGTCGAGGAGCCGGAAGTCCCCGGTGTCCAGGGGGATGTCGACCTCGGTGGAGGAGCGCAGCACGCGGTAGTACAGATGCGCGGTGGTGCGCTTGAAGACGGTGTCCTGCCGGCTGCGGCGGCGGGCATGGACGATCTCGGCGCCCTCCTGCCAGGCGTCGACCAGGTCGAGACTGACCCGTGGCGGGTCCTGGAGATCGGTGTCCATGACGATCACCGCGTCGCCCTCGGCGAGGTCGAGGCCGGCGGTGAGCGCGATCTGGTGCCCGAAGTTGCGGGCGAAGTCGACCACCCGGACCCGGTCGTCCTTCTCCGCGAGCTCCCTCAGCAGGGCGAGCGAACCGTCACAGGAGCCGTCGTTGACGTAGATCAGCTCGGTGTCGAGGTCCGGGCGCCCGGCGAGGGCGGCGGTCAGTTCGGCGTGGAAGGCGGCGATGCCGTCCTGCTCGTTGTAGACCGGCAGCACGTACGAGACCAGCGGGCGCCGGCCCGGCCCCGGCTCCACCGGCGCCGACGCGACGGAGACCGGGGCCGGCCCGCGGGAAGGGGCCGGAGCGTGCACGGGCGGGCGTAGGTCCTGCTGCGTCATAGCGGCCCGCCCTCGAACGCGAACGGAGTGGAGGAAAAAGCTGTTTGGGGCATTGATGGAAGCTATGGAGCGTTCGTTAACCTCGCCCCAACGCCCCGCGTCGGAATGCCGTCGTCCCCGTTTCTCTTCGCTCCCGCTCCTCCTCGCCGGTACGCCCTCAGCGCCGCACCGCCTTCCGCAACGCCCGCGCCCGTCGCACCACCCGGCGGGCCGTGGCGTTGCGGGGCAGGAACGCCAGGCGCTCCGGGATGCCCCCGGGCAGGCCGAGCGAGGTCAGCCGCCTCTTGTGGAAGTAGCGCCGGGTGCGCGCGCCGAGGTGGCCGGAGAGGAATTGGGTGGCGGCCGGGCGCAGCGCCGGGTGCAGCCGCGGCTGCATGGCGAAGCCGACCGCGGTGACCAGTTCGTTCAGCGTGTCCGCCGGCACCGGCTCCTCGCCCGCGCGGCCCTCCAGGTCGGGCAGCAGCGCGTCGGCCAGCACCACCGGGACGCGGTTGCTGTTCTGGTACGGCGTCAGCCGGCCCAGGAGCCGCTCCGTACCGGTCCGGGCGACCGGAAGGCCGTAGAACGCGGAGGCGGTGAACAGCGCGGTGGAGAAGCAGCCGACCACGAGGGCGGGCCTGGCCGTCTCGAACAGCACCTCGGCGAGCACCGGCGTGTCCAGCACCGTGAGCGCCACACCCAACTTCTCCGCCTCCGCCTCCAGGGCGCGGCCGTAACGGGCGGGCGCGGTCGGATGCGGTTTGAAGACGACCGTGCGGTGTCCGCGCGCGACGGCCCCGCGCAGCATCCGTACATGCAGGTCCTCCTCTTCCTCGGCGGAGAGGATGTTCAGCGCCGACAGGTACTGGCCGAGCAGCAGCGCCGCTTCGACGGGCACCTCCGGCAGCTCCGGCAGTACGGCCGCGGTGAGGCGGCCCAGCACCGTGCGGAAGGCGGGCGCCGGCACCAGGTGCGCGGGCACGTCGAACTCGGTCAGCAGCAGCGGCGTCAGCCCCGGCACCAGGTCCAGGTGGAGCAGCCGGCGCACCCGGCCGCCGACCAGCGGGTCGAGCTTGTTGCGGGTGGGGCTGTAGCTCATCAGCCCGTCGGCGTAGACGTCGATCGGGGCGTCGGTGAACAACTCGGCCACGGTGAGCGCCGGAGCGACCTGGAGGGACTCCAGGACCAGCTCCACGCGGTCCTCGCCCAGGTCCCACAGCAGCCGCAGATGCCGCTCGAACAGCGGGACGTCGTCCGGACGCGGTGCCCAGGCGCCGGGGTGGAACGGGCTGATGGCCTCGTTCCAGGACAGCACGGCGTCGAAGTGGTCCCGCAACGGGGCGAAGCCCGGCATCGCGTCGAGCGCCGGGGTGGTCTCGGGCGTCGTCGACGTGTTGCACACCAGCAGCAGGCGGCGGTCGGCCTCGCCGAAGAGGCCCGACTCGATCGCGGCGGCCAGGGTGGCGGCGCCGTACAGGGTCGAGGCGCAGAAGATCCGGGTGGTCCTCCGGGTGGTACGGGGCATCAGGCGGCCGCCTTCGCTGTGATGACCCGGCGCCGCAGCCGCCGTAGCCTGGACGATCGGTGCGGATCCATGGTGTCGAGCACGTCGCCGAGCGCGTCCTGCGGCATGCGCTGGATGGCGGCCGCGCTCATCGACCGCAGCGCCTTGGCCACGGCCGGCTCGAACTTGGCCTCGTCCGAGAGGTGGTGGGCGATGATCGCGCAGTACGTGCGCAGCGCCTTCGGCAGCAGCCGATCGGCGTCGGGGTCCGCCGCGGTCTCCTCGATCACCTGGTCGAAGGCCCGGATGAAGTCGAGCTGGCGTACGTCCCCGATCTGGGTCAGGGACGAGGCGACGCCGCGCCGGTAGAAGACGCCGAGCAGGCCGACCACGGCGAAGGAGTCCGCCCCGCGGTGGAGCCTCCAGATCCAGGGGCGGTCCTCGGCGGTCCGCAGCCCGTCGGTGAAGTGCAGCAGGCCCCGGTCGGCGAGCCGGCGGTGGTAGATCCCCGCCCAGGCGTAGGCGTAGTCCACGGACGTGGACCGGTCGGCGGGCAGGATCGCGTCGCGCGGGTTCATGACGACGCCCCGCCGGCCGTGCGGGACCCGGCGGACGGAGCGGGCGCGCGCCGTGCACTGGACGTGGTCCGTGCGGACGAAGTCGCAGCCGAGGTCCTCGATGGCGGCCAGGAGCCGGTCGTAGTGACCGGGGGCGAGCCAGTCGTCCCCGTCGAGGAACGTGAGGTATTCGCCGCGCGCCGCGTCGATGCCCGTGTTGCGCGCGGTCGCCAGCCCTCCGTTCTTCTCGTGTCTGACATGCACCACGCCCGGGAGTTCGCGCGCCGCACGCGCGAGAATGTCCGGGGTCGAGTCGGTGGAACAGTCGTCGACGAGAATGAATTCGAAGCCGTCACGCGCGTTCGCGCGCAGGCTCCTCAGGGTGTCGGGCGCGTATTGCCGCACGTTGTAGAACGGCACGATGACGGAGAGCTTGACCACCCGAGCGACGTTAGGGTCCGGCCCGGCACTCGCCCTGACCGCCGGTGGGATACCAGGTGAACGACGCGTGGCGGTACCGTGAAGCGGGCTTCCTTCCGGTCCGGTCCCGGCCCGGAACGCCATTCGGCGGTGTGCTGTTAACCCTTTGTTGCATTCCGGTTGGGCCGCACCTCGAAATGGCTTCCTAGCGTCGTCGACGTGCCAGCAAGCAACCCGAAATCCCTGCGGGTGGCCGTCCTCGCCGATTCCGACACCCGGTGGAAATGGGGCTCGCTCACCGCGAGCCGCCTCTCACCCTCCGGACCGGACCTCGCACTCGACGGCTTTCTCCTGCGCGGCCGTGCCACCCCCACCGCCCGCCAGCTCGACGAGGTCGGCGTCCGGGCGGACTCGCTCCGCGAGGTCACCGCCGCCAAGTTCCTGCGCGCGATGGAGCGGGAGGAGTACGACGTCGTCGTACTCGCCCTCGTGGGCGGCGCCGTCCAGGCGATGCTGCACGGACTCGCCCACACCTGGCAGGGCCGCGCGCGGCGTCCCGTCGTCGTCACCGGATACGTCGGTGTCGTCTACGAGAAGCTCGCCGACGGCCTACTGCTGCGCCACGGCGCGGACCTCGTCCTCGCCAACTCCCGTCAGGACGCGGACCGTTTCCGCGCCGTGTACGAGGGGGTCGGCGCCGACGCCGGTGCCGTGACCGAGGTCGCGCTGCCGTTCCTCGGCGGCGGGACCTATGTGCCGAACGACCCCCGCACCGTGGTCTTCGCCGCCCAGCCCTCCGTACCGGAGAGCCGCAAGGACCGTACGTACCTGCTGGACCGGCTCATCGGGCACGCCCGGCTGCACCCGGACCGCGAGGTGCTGCTCAAACTGCGCTCCCGGCCCGGCGAGCACACCACGCACATCGAGGAGCTGCCCTACCAGAAGCTGGCCCAGAGGACGGATGCGCCGGCCAACTTCCGCCTCGTGTACGGGCACATGAGCGAGGTCCTCGACCGTACGGACCTGCTGGTCACCGTCAGTTCCACGGCGGCCCTGGAGTCCCTGCACCGCCGCATCCCCACCGTCGTCCTCACCGACCTCGGGGTGCGCGAGGCGCTCGGCAACCACCACTTCGTGGGCTCCGGCTGCCTCGCCTCCTGGGACCAGCTCGACGCCGGGCACCTGCCCGCCCCGGACGCGGCGTGGGTGGCCCGCCAGGGCGTCGCCGCCGACGGCTCGTACGACACCGCGTTCGACGTGGCCCGGTTCCGCATCACCGAACTGCTGGACGCGCCCGCGCTGCCGCCCCTCGCCCCGTACTACACACCCACCACCGCCCCCGGCTACCTGCCCGGCATCCTCGCCCGCCACCACCTCGCCCCGGACGGCGGCCCGCTGCCCGGCGCGCCCGCCGCCGACAGGGAGCCGGGCGCCGTACGGCAGATCGTCCGCCGCGCCGCCCGCGGCGCCTACCGCCACGGCGTCCAGCGCGTCGCCCCCGTCATCCGGCGGATGGGGGAGCTGTGAGCGGCCCCGTCCCCTCCCAAGGAGTACAGCCCATGTCCCCACCCGAAGCGGGCGCCGCGGCCTCGGTACGCCGTGTGCTCGCCGTGATCCCCGCGCGCGGCGGTTCCAAGGGCGTCCCCGCGAAGAACCTGGCCCCCGTCGGCGGCGTCCCCCTGGTGGCCCGCGCGGTGCGCGAGTGCCGGGCGAGCCGGCTCGTCACCGACGTCGTCGTCTCCACCGACGACACGGCCATCGCCGCCGTCGCCCGCGAGGCCGGTGCCGAGGTCGTCCTGCGGCCCGCCGCCATCGCCGGCGACACCGCCACCTCCGAGGCCGCCGTCCTGCACGCCATGGACGCCCACGAGGCCCTGCACGGCGCCCGCGTCGACGTGGTCCTGCTCGTGCAGTGCACCAGCCCGTTCCTGGTCCGCGAGGACATCGACGGCGTCGCGGCCGCCGTCGCGGAGGACGGCGCGGACACGGCCCTGACCGCGGCCCCGTTCCACGGCTTCGTCTGGCGGGACGCGACGGAGGACCCGGCGGCGGAGACCGGCCCGGCGGGTGCCTGCGCCACCGCGGTCGACGCCACCGGCGGACACGGCGTCAACCACGACAAGTCCTTCCGCCCCCGCCGCCAGGACCGCCCCCAGGACCTCCTGGAGACCGGCGCCGCCTACGCGATGGACGCCGAGGGCCTGCGCACCCACCGGCACCGCTTCTTCGGACGCACCGAACTGGTGCGCACCGACCCCGCCCGCGTGCTGGAGATCGACGACCCGCACGACCTCGCCCGCGCCCGGGCCCTCGCGCCGCTCCTCGACGCGCACCGGCCCGGCTCGCTCCCGACCGCCGACGACATCGACGCGGTCGTACTCGACTTCGACGGCACCCAGACCGACGACAGGGTGCTGATCGACTCCGACGGACGGGAGTTCGTCTCCGTGCACCGCGGGGACGGACTCGGCATCGCGGCCCTGCGCCGCAGCGGCCTCGCGCTGCTGATCCTGTCCACGGAGGCCAACCCGGTCGTCGCCGCACGTGCCCGGAAGCTGAGGCTCCCGGTGCTGCACGGCATCGACCGCAAGGACCTCGCGCTCAAGCAGTGGTGCGAGGAACAGGGCATCGCGCCCGAGCGCGTGCTCTACGTCGGCAACGACGTCAACGACCTCCCGTGCTTCGCCCTCGTCGGCTGGCCCGTGGCGGTCGCGAGCGCCCACGACGTCGTACGCGGCGCCGCACGCGCGGTCACCACCGTCCCCGGTGGCGACGGCGCGATCCGAGAGATCGCCAGCTGGATCCTCGGCCCCTCTCTCGACTCCCTCGACACGTAAGGAACGTCCTCCCATGAGTGCTGTGACCTCCATCTCCCGTCTGCGCACGTTCGGTTCGAAGACCGCGGGACCGGGACAGCCCGTCTACGTCACCGGCGAGATCGGCATCAACCACAACGGCGACCTCGACAACGCCTTCAAGCTGATCGACGTGGCCGCCGAGGCCGGCTGCGACGCCGTCAAGTTCCAGAAGCGCACCCCGGAGATCTGCACGCCGCGCGACCAGTGGGACATCGAGCGCGACACCCCCTGGGGCCGGATGACGTACATCGACTACCGCCACCGCGTGGAGTTCGGCGAGGACGAGTACCGCCGCATCGACGCCCACTGCAAGGAGAAGGGGATCGCCTGGTTCGCCTCCCCGTGGGACACCGAGGCCGTCGCCTTCCTGGAGAAGTTCGACGTCCCCGCCCACAAGGTCGCCTCCGCGTCCCTCACCGACGACGAGCTGCTGCGCGCCCTGCGCGCCACCGGCCGTACGGTCATCCTCTCCACCGGCATGTCCACCCCGCGCCAGATCCGCCACGCCGTGGAGGTGCTCGGGAGCGACAACATCCTGCTCTGCCACGCCACGTCCACCTACCCGGCGAAGGCCGAGGAGCTCAACCTCCGCGTCATCAACACCCTCCAGGCCGAGTACCCGAACGTCCCGATCGGCTACTCCGGCCACGAGACCGGCCTGCAGACCACCCTCGCCGCCGTCGCCCTCGGCGCGGCCTTCGTCGAGCGCCACATCACCCTCGACCGCGCCATGTGGGGCTCCGACCAGGCCGCCTCCGTCGAGCCGCAGGGCCTGACCCGCCTGGTCCGCGACATCCGCACCATCGAGGCCTCCCTCGGCGACGGCGTCAAGAAGGTCTACGACTCCGAGCTCGGCCCGATGAAGAAGCTGCGCCGCGTCCAGGGGGTCGTCGCCGAGGCGGAGATCGCCGCGGCGGCCGGCGAGCCGATCGCGGTCTGACCACCCCGACGGGACGGTCGTACGCCGATGAGCCCCCGCGCCGGAACCGCCGGCCCCCACACGCTCGCCTTCGTCGAGAGTCCGGTGCAGCTGCTGAACGTCCTGGAGTGGGCCCACGCCGGCACGCTCCGGGACCCCGGCGCGGGAGCCTCCGGCCCGGCGGCGCGGACCCTCGCGCCGGAGCCGGAGCCGGAGCCGGAGCCGGAGCCGGTGTCCGGCGGAAGGCCCGCGCCGACGGGGGCCGCGTCCGGCGCGGGCGTCCGCCCCGCCGGGGCCGTCACGGGGCTCACGCTCGTCGTCCTGTCACCCACCGACCCCATGACCCGCGGCCAGCTGCGCCGCATGGCGGAACTCGCCCGCGAGGAGGGGCACGAGGTCCGCTGGGAGGAGGCGCGCGGCGGCACGACGGCGCCGTTCCACACGATCGGCGGCCTCGCCCCGCTGCTGCGCGGAGCCCACCGCGTCGTCATGGGCGACCCGTTCTCCCGCTACGTACAGCTCCTCCTGACGATCACCAGGGCCCGCGAGCTGGTCGTCGTCGACGACGGCACGGCGACGATGGAGTTCGTCGCCCAGCTGGCCCGGGGTGAACGCCTCGTCCGCTGGCACCGGCGCGGCGGCCGCCCGCGCCCCCGCGACCTCCTCTTCGCCCCGGTCTCCTCCTCGGCGCGCCGTCGTCTGACGCCCACCGGGTCCCGCTCGGTCGAGGTCTTCTCCTCCATGCCGATCGACCCGGCCCCGGAGGGCGTGCGCGTCACCGCCAACGACTTCTCCTGGACCCGCGCCCGCTTCGGCCCGCCCCGCGTCACGAAGGGCGCCGACCTGGTCGGTACGTCCCTGGTGGAGACCGGCGTGGTCGACGCGGACCGCTACCTGGACGCGGTCCGCGCGCTCGCCGGGGCCCACGGCGCCACCCGCTACTTCGCCCACCGCCGCGAGAGCGTCGAGAAACTCCACCGCCTGGCCACCGAGGCCGGGCTGGAGATCGTCCGCCCGGACCTCCCCCTCGAACTGATAGCCCGCCGGGGACCCATCGGCCGCACGATCGTCAGCTTCCCCTCCACGGTCGTCCACACCCTCCCCCTCGCCCTCACCGGCACCGGGGTCCGGGTGGCGGTCTGCGACATAGACCCCGCCTGGCTCACCGACACGGCCTCCCCCCGGGCCCAGGGCTTCCTCTCCGGCGTCACGGGCACGGCCAGGGACGTCCACCGGCTGCCGACGGTGACGCCGGGCGCGCCGGGAAGGGCGTGAGGTGGGCGCGCCGGGACGGGCGTGAGGTCCGGGATTCCGGGAACCCGTGCCGAGGGGCCGCGCTCGGGCCGAGGGGCCGGAAGTTTACCCATGCGGGGTGGGGGCCATGCGCCGAGTCGCCGGTCTTTCTGCCCTGAGAGGCTGAAGTTTTGTTGATCGTGGGTCGGTCGGCCGCCCTGTCGCCCTACCCTTCAAAGGGTGAACCAATTGATGTCCCGAGAGTCCGAGGCCGACCATCCCGGGGAAGCCGTGCTCCCCGGCGCGCTGCCGGAGGCACTGCGCGCCGAGCTCGTCGCGTTCCGTCGCGACATGCACATGCACCCGGAGCTCGGCAACCAGGAGTTCCGTACCACCGCCGCGCTGAAGGAGCGCCTTGAGCGGGCGGGTCTCGAGCCGCGTGTGCTCGATCTCGGGACGGGGCTCGTGTGCGACATCGGAGACGTCGGGGGCTCCGAGGGCGAGCGCTTCGGCGTGCTCGCCCTGCGCGCCGACATCGACGCGCTGCCCATCCCGGACACCAAGACCGACTGCGCGTACCGCTCGACCGTGCCCGACCGCGCCCACGCCTGCGGTCACGACGTGCACACCGCGGTCGTCCTGGGCGCCGGGCTGGTCCTCGCCGACCTGCACCGGCAGGGGCTGCTGCCGCGCCCCGTACGGCTGATCTTCCAGCCGGCGGAGGAGGTGCTCCCCGGCGGAGCCTCCGACGCGATCAAGTCCGGCGTGCTGGAGGGCGTCGGCCGGATCATCGCCGTGCACTGCGACCCGAAGGTGGACGCCGGCCGCATCGGCCTGCGGCACGGCCCGATCACCTCGGCCTGCGACCGGCTGGAGATCTCCCTCGACGGACCCGGCGGCCACACCGCCCGCCCGCACCTCACCACCGACCTCGTCACCGCCGCCGCCCGCGTCGCCACCGACGTGCCCGCGCTGGTCGCCCGCCGCATCGACGGGCGCAGCGGCCTCGCGGTGACCTGGGGCCGTATCGAGTCCGGTCACGCGTGCAACGTGATCCCGCAGCACGCCGAGCTCGCCGGGACCGTGCGCTGCCTCGACCTCGACGCCTGGCGGGCCGCGCCCGACCTCGTGCACGCGGCCGTGGACGAGATCGCCGGCATCTACCGGGCGAAGACGGAGATCAACTACGTCCGGGGTGTGCCGCCCGTCGTCAACAACCCCGACGTCACCGATCTGCTGCGCGACGCGATGACCGCCCGGCGCGGCCAGGACGCGGTCGAGGACACCTCGCAGAGCCTCGGCGGCGAGGACTTCTCCTGGTACCTGGAGCACGTGCCCGGCGCGATGGCCCGGCTCGGCGTCCGCAGGTCCGGCGACCGGGTCAGCCGCGATCTGCACCAGGGCGACTTCGACGCCGACGAGGCGGCCATCACGGTGGGCGTGGAGCTGTTCACCGCGGCCGCGCTCCTGGACGGCGCCGCGCGCCCGTGAGGGTGAACCGGACCGCGTGAGGGGCGGGCCTTCGCGGGCCCGCCCCTATGCCCTCACGCCCATCCGGCGCAATACTCCCGTAGGCCATTCGTGCACTGTCGGCGATCGGGCGTGTGCCGTCCGCAGAGACGGAGTTCAGGCGCTGTTTGCCTCGAATCGATAACGGCTTAGGAAGAGGTCTTTTTCTGACATCTACGCGCGTTACGATGCCGCGAAGCCGACGCCGACGGGGCGTCCCGGCTGGAGTACTGACAAGGTGCTCACATCAAGCGCCGACATGGCGCTCAGGTCAGGTGAAGGAGCCTTCCCGTGCGCCGGGTAGCCAAGCTTTCCGCTGCGTGTATCGCGTCCGCAGCTCTCGCACTGTCTGCCACCGCGTGTGGCAGCACCTCCTCCGACAACGACAGCTCGTCGTCCAGCTCCGACAGCAAGGGGCTGAAGATCGGTCTCGCCTTCGACGTCGGCGGCCGTGGTGACCACTCCTTCAACGACTCCGCCGCGCGCGGTGCCGACAAGGCGAAGAAGGAGTTCGGCGCCGAGCTCAAGGAGCTGACCGCGAAGACCTCCGACACCGAGGCCGACCGCGAGCAGCGCCTCTCCGACCTGGCCGAGGCCGGCTACAACCCGATCATCGGTGTCGGCTACGCGTACGCCGCCTCCATGACGAAGGTCGCCGCGAAGTACCCGAAGACCAACTTCGGCATCGTCGACTCCGTCGTGGACGCGAAGAACGTCGACAGCATCACCTTCACCGAGGAGCAGGGCTCCTACCTGGCCGGTGTCGCCGCCGCGCTGAAGACCAAGAAGGACCACGTCGGCTTCATCGGCGGCGTCGACGTCCCGCTGATCAAGAAGTTCGAGGCGGGTTACGTCCAGGGCGTCAAGGACACCAACGCGAAGATCAAGGTCGACACCCAGTACCTGAGCCACGGCTCGGACACCTCCGGCTTCGCCAGCCCCGACAAGGGCAAGGAAGCCGCGCAGGGCATGCTCGACAAGGGCGCGGACGTCATCTACTCGGCCGCCGGCTCCTCCGGCAACGGCGCCATCGAGGCCGTCGCGGGCGTCAAGGGCGCCTGGGCCATCGGCGTCGACTCGGACCAGTACAACATCCCGGGTCTGGCCAAGTACAAGAACTCGATCCTGACCTCGGTCGTCAAGAACGTCGACCTCGGTGTCTACGACCTGATCAAGTCGGTCAAGGACGGCGACCCGAAGACGGGTACCAACACCTACGCGCTGAAGGACAACGGCGTCTCGCTGTCCACGAGCGGCGGCTTCATCGACGACATCCAGGGCAAGCTGGACGAGGCGAAGAAGAAGATCGCCGACGGTGACATCAAGGTCAAGACCACCCCGTAAGGTCACGACCACCCCGTAAGGTCACGACCGCCCCGTACGGTCGGGGACCGGCCCCGCGGCACATGCCGCGGGGGCCCCGGTCCACCGGCTCGGCGGACCCGGCTCGGCAGGGGGAATCCGCAGTACTTCCCCCCTTGCCGAGCCATAACAATGTGTCAACTCTACGCGTGTAGCATGGAGTTGCCGCGTTAGGGTCTTCGGCTTGGATCAGGCCGGATCAGGGAGCGGGGTCCGGTGCCGTGCATCGCAAGGCGGAGGAGGGCGACATGGCGGAGCCATGGCAACCGACGACAACGCGGCGAGGCGCGGTGCCAGACCCCGCGAGCCCGGCCTGATCCAAGCCGAAGACCCTGAGCGTCGCCGACGCCTGCCCTCCCCACGCAGCCCCTTTCCCCGAGGAGAGTGCGCCATCAACGCGTCCAGCCCTCCCGCTGCCGTCGAACTGCGCGGCATCACCAAGCGTTTCCCCGGAGTCGTCGCCAACCGCGACATCGACATCACCATCCGCCCGGGCACCGTGCACGCCCTCTGCGGTGAGAACGGCGCCGGCAAGTCCACGCTGATGAAGATCCTCTACGGCATGCAGCAGCCGGACGAGGGCACCATCACCGTGCACGGCGAGCGGGTCACGCTCCACAACCCCGCCGACGCCATCGCCCGCGGCATCGGCATGGTGCACCAGCACTTCATGCTCGCCGACAACCTCACCGTCCTCGAGAACGTCGTCCTCGGCGCGGAGAAGCTGCACGGCATCGGCGGCAAGGCGCGCGCCAGGGTCAAGGAACTCTCCGACGCGTACGGGCTGAACGTGCGCCCGGACGTCCTCATGGAGCAGCTCGGCGTCGCCGACCGCCAGCGCGTGGAGATCCTCAAGGTCCTCTACCGCGGCGCCAAGACGCTCATCCTCGACGAGCCGACCGCGGTCCTGGTGCCGCAGGAGGTCGACGCGCTCTTCGACAACCTGCGCGAGCTCAAGGCCGAGGGCCTCACCGTCATCTTCATCTCGCACAAGCTGGGCGAGGTGCTGTCCGTCGCCGACGAGATCACCGTCATCCGGCGCGGCACCACCGTCGGCACCGCCGACCCGAGGACCACCACGACCAAGCAGCTCGCGGAGCTGATGGTCGGCAGCGAGCTGCCCACGCCGGAGACCGAGGAGTCCACCGTCACGGACGTCCCGATGCTCGACGTGGCGAAGCTGCGCCTGACGCAGACGGACCTCGACGGCGTCGAGCGGATCATCCTCGACGACATCACCTTCACCATCCACAAGGGCGAGGTCCTCGGCATCGCCGGCGTGGAGGGCAACGGCCAGTCCGAACTGGTCGAGGCGATCATGGGCATGCGCCGGCCGGACGGCGGTGTCGTCACCCTCGACTCCACCGACATCTCGCACGTCGCCACCCGCCGCCGCCGCGAGGCCGGCGTCGGCTACATCCCCGAGGACCGCCACCGCCACGGACTGCTCCTCGAGGCGCCGCTGTGGGAGAACCGCATCCTCGGCCACGTCACCGAGCGGCCCAACTCGCGCGGCGGCCTCCTCGACATCAAGGGCGCCCGCGCCGACACCGAGCGGATCATCGGCGAGTACGACGTCCGCACCCCCGGTATCGACGTCACGGCCGGCTCCCTGTCCGGCGGCAACCAGCAGAAGCTGATCATCGGCCGCGAGATGAGCCACCGGCCCAAGCTGCTCATCGCCGCGCACCCCACCCGCGGTGTGGACGTCGGCGCGCAGGCGCAGATCTGGGACCAGATCCGCGAGGCCCGCCGCGACGGCCTGGCCGTACTGCTGATCTCCGCCGACCTGGACGAACTGATCGGCCTCTCCGACACCCTGCGGGTGATGTACCGCGGCCGGCTGGTCGCCGACGCCGACCCCGCCACCATCACGCCCGAGCAGCTCGGCTCCGCCATGACGGGCGCGGCCGCCGGCCACCTCGAGCACACAGAGGACGACGCCCGATGAAGAAGCTGACCTCACGGATCGACAAGGAGCGACTGCTCCTCGGGATCGGCGCGCCGCTGCTGGCCGTCGTCGCCGCGATCATCGTCACCACCCTGGTGATCCTCGCCACCGGCAAGAACCCGGGACCGGCCTTCAGCGACATGGTGAGCTACGGCTCCGCCAGCGACAGCCAGGTCTTCATCCTGAACAAGGCGACGACGTACTACCTCGCGGGTGTCGCGGTGGCCATCGGCTTCCGCATGAACCTGTTCAACATCGGTGTCGACGGCCAGTACCGGCTCGCCGCGTTCATCGCCGCCGTCCTCGGCGGCGCGCTGACCCTGCCGGGTTTCATCGCCATCCCGCTGATCATCCTGTGCGCCATGCTGACCGGTGCGCTGTGGGCCGCCATCGCGGGTGTCCTCAAGGTGACCCGCGGTGTCAGCGAGGTCATCGCGACGATCATGCTGAACGCGATCGCCACCGCGATCATCGGCTACCTGCTCCAGCCCGGGAAGCTCGGGCAGCTCGACAAGGCCGGCACCCTGGTCTCCACCAAGCCGCTGCCGGAGGCGTCGTTCCTGCCGAACTTCGACGCGGGCCCGGCCGGCATGGTCAACAGCATGGTCGTCCTCGCCGTGCTCGTCGGCCTCGCGTACTGGTTCGTGCTCGGCCGCACCCGCTTCGGCTTCGACCTGCGCACCGTCGGCCAGTCCGAGTCCGCGGCCGCCGCGAGCGGCGTCGGGGTGAAGAAGATGATCGCCACCAGCATGATCATCTCCGGTGCGGTGGCCGGCCTCATCGGCATGCCCACGCTGCTGAACGAGAGCCACCAGTTCGACAACAGCTTCCCGAACGGCATCGGCTTCACCGGCATCGCCATCGCGCTGCTGGGCCGCAACAACCCCGTCGGCATCGCGCTCGGCGCCCTGCTGTGGGGATACCTCGAGCGCACCACCAACCACCTCGAGTTCGAGGGCTACGACAAGGAGATCCTCGGCGTCATCCAGGGCGTCATCGTCCTGTGCGTCGTGATCGCCTACGAGGTCGTGCGCCGGTACGGACTCAAGCGCCAGCAGCAGCGGGTCGGCGCGGAACTCGCCGCCCAGGCCGCCGCCACGACGAAGAAGCAGGAGGTGGCCTGATGACTGCCACGATGACCGACGCGCCGCCGCCCGCGGCGCCCAAGGCGGACACCGCGGGGAAGCGGTCGGGCCGGTCCCTCGGCCAGATCCTCATGATCATCGCGGGTGCCCTGCTCCTCGTCGCCGCCGTCCGCGTGATCACCGGCGCGAACCAGCTCGACTCCTCCGGGCAGGTCAGCGCCGCGCTCGGCCTCGCCGTGCCCATCGGCCTCGCCGGACTCGCCGGCCTGTGGTCGGAGCGGGCCGGCGTGGTCAACATCGGCCTCGAGGGCATGATGATCCTCGGCACCTTCGGCGCCGGATGGATCGGCTGGCAGACCAACCCCTGGCTCGGCCTGCTGGGCGGCATCGCCTTCGGCGTCCTCGGCGGCCTGCTGCACGCCGTCGCGACCGTGACCTTCGGCGTCGACCACATCGTCTCCGGTGTCGCGGTCAACCTGCTCGCGCTCGGCGCCACCCAGTACCTCGCCAAGGTCTTCTTCTCGAAGGGCGACGCCGCGGCCAAGGGCGGCAACCCCAAGCAGTCCCCGCCGTCCGAGTCCCTCGGCGACATCACCGTTCCCGGTCTGTCCGACGCGCTCGAATCCCTCCAGAACCACCACTGGTTCCTGATCTCGGACCTGGCGGGCATCCTCGGCGGGCTCGTCACCAACGTGTCGGTCGTGACCCTGCTCGCGGTCGTCCTGTTCGTCGCCAGCTGGTGGCTGCTGTGGCGCACGCCCTTCGGCCTGCGGCTGCGCTCCTGCGGTGAGAACCCGGTCGCGGCGGAGTCGCTCGGCGTCAACGTCTACCGGTACAAGTACGCGGCCGTGGCCGTCTCCGGCGGCCTCGCCGGACTCGGCGGCGCGTTCCTCTCCCTGGTCACCTCGCACATCTACCTGGAGGGCCAGACCGGCGGACGCGGCTACATCGGCCTCGCCGCGATGATCTTCGGCAACTGGCGGCCCGGCGGCCTCGCCATGGGCGCGGGCCTGTTCGGCTACTCCGACGCGCTCCAGCTGCGCAACGGCGGTGTGACCGTGCACGCGCTGCTGCTCCTGCTCGTCGTGCTCCTCGTGGTCCTCGCCGGCTGGAAGCTGTACCGCAAGGCGCTGTGGCAGGGCGTCGTCAGCGCCGTCATGGCCGCGCTGGTCCTGGTCTGGTACCTGGTCACCGACGAGGTGCCCAGCGACTTCGTGGGCGCCACGCCGTACGTGGTGACGCTGCTCGTGCTGTCGCTGTCCGCACAGCGGCTGCGGATGCCCAAGGCGGACGGTATGCGTTACCGGAAGGGGCAGGGCAAGTGACCGGCGCCGCGGCCGCGGGAGACGTCGACTGGGAGGCCCTGCGGGCCGCCGCGCGGGACGCCATGTCCCGCGCCTACGCCCCGTACTCGGGGTACCCGGTCGGTGTCGCCGCCCTCGTCGACGACGGCCGGACCGTCACCGGCTGCAACGTCGAGAACGCCTCGTACGGGCTCGGCCTGTGCGCCGAGTGCGGCCTCGTCTCCGCGCTCAACAACTCCGGGGGCGGCCGGCTGACGCACTTCACCTGCGTCGACGGGCGCGGCGAGATCCTCGTCCCGTGCGGCCGCTGCCGTCAGCTGCTGTTCGAGTTCGGCGGCCCCGGACTGCTCCTGGAGACGCCGGCCGGCATCCTGCCGCTCTCCGAGATGCTGCCGCAGGCCTTCGGCCCGGGCCACCTCGACTCGTAAACCACGGGCGGCCCCCTCCCCGGCGCGTGCCGGGCGGGGGCCGCTGCTCTTTCGGAAGGGAAGCCATGGCCATGGACGCCATCTCCGTCATCCGCACCAAGCGGGACCGCGGCGAGCTGAGCGACGAGCAGATCGACTGGGTCGTCGACGCCTACACCCGCGGTGAGGTCGCCGACTACCAGATGGCCGCCCTCAACATGGCGATCCTGCTCAACGGCATGAACCGCGGCGAGATCGCCCGCTGGACCGCCGCGATGATCGCCTCGGGCGAGCGCATGGACTTCTCGTCGCTGTCCCGCCCCACCGCCGACAAGCACTCCACCGGCGGCGTCGGCGACAAGATCACGCTGCCGCTCGCCCCGCTGGTCGCCGCCTGCGGCGCGGCCGTCCCGCAGCTCTCCGGGCGCGGCCTCGGCCACACCGGCGGCACCCTCGACAAGCTGGAGTCGATCCCCGGCTGGCGCGCCCTGCTCTCCAACGAGGAGATGCTGGACGTCCTCGACGGCGTCGGCGCGGTCATCTGCGCCGCCGGTGACGGCCTGGCCCCGGCCGACAAGAAGCTGTACGCGCTGCGCGACGTGACCGGCACCGTCGAGGCGATCCCGCTGATCGCCTCCTCGATCATGTCGAAGAAGATCGCCGAGGGCACGGGCTCGCTCGTCCTGGACGTCAAGGTCGGCAGCGGCGCCTTCATGAAGACGATCGAGGACGCCCGGGAGCTCGCCTCCACGATGGTCGGCCTCGGCACCGACCACGGCGTGAAGACGGTCGCCCTCCTGACGGACATGTCGACCCCGCTCGGCCTCACCGCGGGCAACGCCCTCGAGGTGCGCGAGTCCGTCGAGGTCCTGGCGGGCGGCGGGCCGAGTGACGTCGTCGACCTCACCGTCGCCCTGGCCCGCGAGATGCTCGACGCGGCCGGCGTCAAGGACGCCGACCCGGCGAAGGCCCTCGCGGACGGCTCCGCGATGGACGTCTGGCGCCGCATGATCGCCGCGCAGGGCGGCGACCCGGACGCCGAGCTGCCCACCTCGCGCGAGCAGCACGTGGTGAAGGCGCCGTCCTCCGGTGTCCTCACCCGTCTCGACGCGTACGACATCGGCGTCGCCGCCTGGCGTCTGGGCGCCGGCCGGGCCCGCAAGGAGGACCCGGTGCAGGCCGCCGCCGGCGTCGAACTGCACGCCAAGCCCGGCGACACCGTCACGGCCGGCCAGCCCCTGCTCACCCTCCACACCGACACCCCGGAGCGCTTCGCGTACGCCCTGGAGCCGGTCGGGGGCTCGTACGACATCGCCCCGGCGGGCACGGACTTCACGGCCACGCCGATCGTGCGGGAACGTATCGCCTGACCTGGGATTCTCTTCTTCGGGTGAACGGGACCGGTGGACCTCCGCCGGTCCCGTTCGGCATGCTGGGATCGGTGACGTACCGAAGGAGACCGCCATGAGCGCACTCACCGTGAGCCAGGACCCCGAGCAGAGCTGGGACGACCTCGTCCGGTTCTGGGAGGAGATGGAATGGCCCGAGGGCAGCAAGGTGGAGATCATCGAGGGGATCATCACCGTGTCACCTGCTTCCGCGTACCGTCACAACGTCATCGCGGCCCGTATCCAACGTCGCCTCTACTCCGTGATTCCCGAGGACTGGGAGGTCTTCCAGACCCTGGCCATCGCCGTGCCGTCGCGTCTGGGCATGCTCATCCCCGACCTCGTGGTGGCCCCGGTTCGCGACCACACCGAATCGGACACCCACATCCCCGCCGGGCTCGCCGAACTGGTCGTCGAGGTCACCTCGAAGTCGAACGCCGGCCATGACCGGATCAGCAAACCCGCCGCCTACGCCACCGCCGGAATCCCGCTCTACCTCCTCGTCGACCGCTGGGCTCCCGACGGCCCGACCGTGACGCTCTACGGAGAACCGAGGGGCGACGTCTACCGCTCGCTGAGCACCGCCAAGTTCGGCGAGAGCGTCAAGCTGCCCGCTCCCTTCGACCTGGTCATCGACACCGGCGCATTCCCCACGAACTGAACCCCCGGCCCGCGGTGGCCGATGATTTCCGGGTGTCCGCCGGGTCTACCGTCCGTGGATGCCACGACACCCGCCGTACTCGTGCTGCCGGGACCCGTCCGACCGGACGAGGTGCCCCGGCTCTGTGACGACGTACGCGCCCTTCTGGAGACCACCGCTGCCGGGCCCGGGGCCGGTGTGGTGGTCTGTGACGTCGCCGCTCTCGGGCCGGGCGGGCTCGGTGCCGTCGACGTGCTGGCCAGGCTGGCGCTGGCCGCCCGGCGGGCCGGGGGACGGATACGGCTGCGGGACCCGGCCCCGGGGCTGCGCGACCTACTCGCTCTGGTCGGACTCCGCTTCGAGTTCGAGGGGCAGGCCGAAGAGCGGGAACCAGCGGGCGGTGTCCAGGAAGCAGTGGAGACCGGTGATCCGCCCCTCTGACACCTCCAGCACCTGCACGGCCCAGGGCACGAAGCCGCCCGTCTGCGGGTCGGGCTTGTAGTGCGCGAACCCCGGCAGGCCGTTCGCCTCGACCGGCACCAGGCGTGAGCCCGCGCAGGGGGCGCCCAGGGTCGTCATGAAGCCGGTGATGTCGTCGGTGCCCCGCAGCCACAGGTCGAACGGCGGCATCGTCATCACCGCGTCCTCGTGCAGCAGCGCGGTCAGCGCCGTCATGTCGTACCCCTCGAACGCCGTCACGTAGCGCTCCAGGAGCTTCTGCTGGTCCTCGTCGAGCGGGTCCGAGGTCGCCGCCTGCCCGCCGTCGGCCGCCGTGCCGTCCGCGAGGGTCGCGCGGGCCCGCTGGAGCGCGCTGTTGACCGAGGCGACCGTCGTGCCGAGCAGCTCGGCGACCTCGCTCGCCTTCCACGCCAGCACCTCGCGCAGGATGAGCACCGCCCGCTGCCTGGGCGGCAGCTGCTGCAGGGCGGCCATGAAGGCGAGGCGCACCGACTCCTTCGCCACCGCCGCCTCGGCCGGGTCGGCCACCGTCGGCAGCACGCGCGCGTCGGGCATCGGCTCCAGCCAGGTGTGGTCCGGGCGGCTGTTGAGCGCCGCCTGTGCCAGCGGGGTGGGGGAGGTGAGGTCCATCGGGCGTGCCCGCTTGTTGCCGGCCGTCAGCATGTCCAGACAGACGTTCGTCGCGATCCGGTACAGCCAGGAGCGCATCGAGGAGCGGCCCTCGAACCGGTCATAGCCGCGCCAGGCGCGGACCATCGTGTCCTGCACCGCGTCCTCCGCCTCGAAGGACGAGCCGAGCATCCGGTAGCAGTATCCGGTCAGCTCGACCCGGTGCTTCTCCAGCCGGACGCCGAGGTCGTCCGTCGTAGTCGCCGCAGCGTCGTTCATCGCCCACCCCTGTGGCAGATTCCGTCGTGCCCGACGCGCTGGGCGTCGACACTTCGGAAGCTACCGCAGGGCACTGACAACGGCGCCTCGGAAGGCGGAACACGCAGGTCAGGAGCGAAGGACGAGGAGGGGGAGAGCAGGGACCGCGGGGTCAGTGCGCCGTTGCCGGTGCCCGCCGGGCCCCCGCGCGGGCCGCCCGGGTGCCGAGGACCGTGATCGCCACGACGCCCGCCACCGAGAGCATGCCCAGCGCGACGGAGCCCGCCCAGCCGCCCGAGTGGAAGGCGACCGCGCCGAGCGTGCTGCCGGCGCTGGACCCGATGTAGTACGCGGACTGGTACAGCGCGGCGGCCTGCGCACGGCCCTCCTGCGCGGTGTGGCTCACCGCCGAGGACGCCACCGAGTGCCCTGCGAAGAAGCCCGCGGTGATCAGTACGAGACCGAGCAGCACCAGGAGCAGCGAGCCGCCCAGCGAGACCAGCAGCCCCACGGTCGTGGTGCCGCCCGCCAGATACAGGGCGCCGCGCCGTCCCAGCCGCTCCACCAGCCGGCCCGCCGTCGACGCGGAGACCGTGCCGACGAGATAGACCAGGAAGACCGAGCCGATGACGCCCTGCGGCAGCGAGAACGGTGCCTCGGTGAGCCGGTAGCCGATCACCGTGTAGACGCCGCCGAAGACGGCCATGAACAGTGCGCCGATCGCGTACAGCCGGCGCAGCAGCGGGTCGGCGAGGTGGTCGCGGACCGTCCGGGCCAGCACCCGCGGCCGCAGCGATCCCGCCCGGAAGTGCCGGGGGGCGGGCAGCAGCAGCCGGAAGGCGGCCGCGCACGCCACCGCGATCAGGCCGATGACGCCCACGGCGACCCGCCAGCCCCACACCTGCGCGACCCAGCCGGTGATGACACGGCCGCTCATGCCGCCGACGCTGTTGCCCGCGACGAACAGGCCGATCGCGGTGATCAGGGCCCGGGGGCGGACCTCCTCGGCCAGATACGCGGTCGCCGACGCCGGCAGCCCCGCGAGGGCCGCGCCCTGTACGGCGCGCAGCGCGATCAGCGCGCCGATCGACGGGGCGAAGGGGACGAGCAGGCCGACCGTCACGGCGACCGCCAGGGACGCCGTCATCAGGGTGCGGCGCCCGAACCGCTCCGACAGGGCGCTCATCGGCAGCACGAACAGCGCGAGTCCGCCGGTCGCGGCCGACACCGTCCAGCTCGCCTGGCTCGCGCTCGCCCCGAAGTCCGCGGAGACGAGCGGGAGCAGCGCCTGCGTCGAGTACAGCAGGGCGAAGGTCGCGACACCGGCGAGGAAGAGGGCGAAACTCATCCGGCGGTAGCCCGGTCCGCCCGGGGCCATCCGCGCGTCGCCGTCGTGAGCGGGGGGCGTGGCGGAGGCGGCGGCGGTGTCCGCGGGAGCGGCGGCCGCGTGAGTGGTGTCGGCGACAGGGGCGAAGGCGGCGGCGCCCACGGTGGTGGGCGCCTCGGTACTGGCGGAAGGCATGCCTCGAACGTAGGCAGCCGCCACTCATCCGTCCAATGCATGAAACATCCATAATCGATCCCATGGAGCATCAGCAGAGGTCACGGCGGCGGCTGTCACCGTCCAGTGACACAGAAGACATCGTCGCGCTGCTCGCGCCGCGTCTCGTCCACTTCGCCGGGGCGGCCCGCACCGAGCACGTGACCCGGGCCGCGCTGGAGATGGGCGTCCCGCAGTCCACGCTCTCCCGCGCCCTCGTGCGGCTGGAACAGGACCTGGGTGTCGACCTGTTCGCACGGCGCGGCCGCACCGTCTCGCTGACCGCTGCGGGCCGTACGTTCCTGGCCTCCGTGGAGCGCGCGCTCGCCGAGATCGAGCGCGCCGCCGAGGAGGTGCGCGCGGACGCCGACCCGGCCACCGGGAAGGTCGCCTTCGGCTTCCTGCACACCATGGGCTCCGAGACCGTACCCGGCCTCCTGCGCGCCTTCCGCGCCGACCATCCACGGGTCCGCTTCAGCCTCGTGCAGGACTACGGCGAGGCGATGATCGGGCGGCTGCGCTCGGGGGAGCTCGACCTCTGTCTCACCTCGCCGGTGCCGGACGCCCCCGACCTCGTCGGCCACCGCCTCGACGAGCAGAAACTGCGGCTGGTCGTCCCCGCCGACCACCGGCTCGCGTCCCGCAGGAGGATCCGGCTGGCCGAGGCCGCCGAGGAGTCGTTCGTGACGCTGGAGCCCGGCTACGGGATGCGGCGCATCGCCGACGACCTCTGCCGGGAGGCGGGATTCCGGCCGCGGATCGCCTTCGAGGGCGAGGAGGCGGAGACGCTGCGCGGGCTGGTCGCCGCCGGTCTCGGGGTCGCCCTGCTGCCGCCGCCGGCCGTGCCCCGCCCCGGGGTCGCCGAGCTCACGGTCACCGCCCCGCGCGCGGTGCGCGAGATCGGCGTCGCCTGGCTGGAGGGCCACCCCGACACCCCGCCGGTGGCCGCCTTCAAGACGTTCCTGCTCTCCCGGCGGGGCCACCTGCTGCCCGACTGAGCCGTCGGAGCGGTACCGGCCCGCCCCGCGCCACCCCGACGGGCGGCGGCCCGGTCCCCGTCCGGTTCCGGCTCAGCCCCGGCGCAGTGACCGGCCGAAGCCCGCCGCCAGCGGCATCCGCAGGCCCAGCGGCGGCGGCGCGGCGAGCGCGTCCTCGACCGGGCGGGAGAAGGAGCGGCCGAAGAGCGTACCCATGATGAAGTCCTCGGCGAGCGCGTGGACTTCGGACCGGTACTGGTGCAGCGCGTGCCCGTCGGCGTGCACCTCGAAGCGGCAGATGTCGCGGTTGGCCTTCTTGGCGCGGGCGGCGAGGCGGAACGACAACTCCGGGTCCGTGCGCGCGTCCTTGGTGCCGTGCACGATCAGCACCCGCCGTCCGGCGAGCTGTTTCACCGGTTCGGGTGGCGCGGCCCCGTTCTCCTCGGGCAGCCAGGGGGCGAGGGCGAGCACGGAGTCGACCGCCGGGTGACCGCCCGCGCGCAGCGCGGCGCGGCCTCCCATACCGACGCCGACGAGGCAGACCGGCACGTCCCCGTAGCGGCGGACGACCTCGTCGGCGGCCCAGGACGCGTCGGACGCCGGATGCGCCTCGCCGCCGTTCCAGCCGCGGAAGCGGTAGTGCACGACGTGCGTCACCAGGCCGTCCGCGCGTCCCGCGCGCGCGATCCGCCGTCCCAGCGCCCGTACGGAGGCGGTCGCCACCATGGGCGACGGTCTGCGCGCGGAGACCTCTTCGCCGCCCGGGAGCAGCAGCACCACTCCGCTCACCGTGTCCGGCTCCGGACCGAGCGAACTCCCCAGCCGGGCCCTGCGAACCGGCGTCGCTTGCTGTGCCATGACAGAACAGTGTCAGAAGCCCGGGTGTACGCCACCGGTCCGCGGGGTCACCGTTACGTATCGACGGGTGCGGGAACAGGCGTTCTACGCGCGTAGGAGTTAGAGTGCGGAAATGACGAGCCAGCACAAGAACATCCCGAGCTCGGAACAGATCCGCCGGGCGCCCAAGGTCCTGCTGCACGACCACCTCGACGGTGGCCTGCGCCCCGGGACGATCGTCGACCTGGCCCGCGACAGCGGGTACACGTCACTGCCCGAGACCGACCCCGACAAGCTCGGCGTCTGGTTCCGCGAGGCCGCCGACTCCGGTTCGCTGGAGCGGTACTTGGAGACGTTCGCCCACACCTGCGCCGTCATGCAGACCCGCGAGGCGCTGGTCCGGGTCGCCGCCGAATGCGCCGAGGACCTCGCCGAGGACGGCGTCGTCTACGCGGAGGTGCGGTACGCGCCCGAGCAGCACCTGGAGCAGGGGCTCACCCTGGAAGAGGTCGTCGAGGCGGTCGACGAGGGCTTCCGCGAGGGGGAGCGGCGGGCCCGCGAGAACGGCCACCGCATCCGGGTGGGTGCCCTGCTGACCGCGATGCGGCACGCGGCCCGCGCCCTGGAGATCGCCGAACTCGCCAACCGCTACCGGGATCTGGGCGTCGTCGGCTTCGACATCGCGGGCGCCGAGGCCGGCTACCCGCCCACCCGGCACCTGGACGCCTTCGAGTACCTCAAGCGCGAGAACAACCACTTCACCATCCACGCCGGGGAGGCCTTCGGCCTGCCGTCGATCTGGCAGGCGCTGCAGTGGTGCGGCGCCGACCGGCTCGGTCACGGAGTGCGGATCATCGACGACATCCAGGTCGCCGGCGACGGCAGCGTGAAGCTGGGACGCCTCGCCTCGTACGTCCGTGACAAGCGCATCCCGCTGGAGCTGTGCCCCAGTTCCAACCTGCAGACCGGCGCCGCCGCCTCGTACGCCGAGCACCCCATCGGGCTGCTGCGGCGGCTGCATTTCCGGGCGACCGTGAACACGGACAACAGGCTGATGTCCGGGACCAGTATGAGCCGTGAATTCGAGCAGCTTGTCGACGCTTTCGACTACACGCTCGACGACATGCAGTGGTTCTCGGTCAATGCTATGAAGTCGGCATTCATCCCTTTCGATGAACGACTGGCCATGATCAACGACGTGATCAAGCCCGGATACGCCGAGCTGAAGTCCGAATGGCTGTTCGCGCAGACGGCTTCGACCAGCAGTCCCGTGGTGCGGGAGAACTGAATTCACGCGCGCGTCGGGCGGCCGGATCTCCGCGATCCGGCCGCTTTTCGCTGTTTGCGGTCCCTGACGGTCCGTGTTTACGTTTCCGGACCGCTCACCTCCCGCCCACGGAATCCAAGGACGCGACAAGAAGATGAAGCAGTCAGCTGCCAGGACCCTCGGTGTCGCCGCTCTCGGTGCCGCCTTCGCCGCCGCGGGCGCGGGCGCCGCCAACGCGGCCCCCGCCGCTCCGGACGCCGGTTCCGCCCTGGACACGGTCACGAGGACGCTGCCCGCCGAGAACGTCACCAAGGTGCTCCCCAGCGGCACCGAGGCGCTGACCCAGGGGCAGGGCGCGCTGGGCATGGGCGTGGCCGCCGCCCAGCCGGTCGCACAGCACCTCACCGCCGACAGGCCGGCCGCCCCGGCCGCCGGCCTGCTCGGTGGCATGCCGGTCCACGGCACGCCCCTGCACGGTGTCCCGCTGAACGGGGTGCCGCTCGCCTGAGCCGCCCGCCGCACGACGCCGATGGGGCGCACCCGCGAGGGCGCGCCCCATCGGCGTACGCGCGTCCGGCGCGCGGCGGGGTCACCAGGCGGCGGTGCGTGCCTTGCCCTCGGCGGGCAGCAGGATCCACAGCGCTATGTAGAGCAGGAACTGCGGGCCCGGGAGCAGGCAGGACACCAGGAAGATCGCGCGCATCGTCGTCGCGGAGGTGCCGAAGCGCCGTGCCAGCGCGGCACACACTCCGCCGATCATCCGGCCGTCGGTGGGGCGGGCAAGGGCGGTCATGATGGCTCCTTCGTGAACCGTGGACGGGGCGCGTCCGAGCCGTGCCACCGGATCCTCCGATGGCCGCTCGCCGGTCCGTACCGGCTGCCCCGTATCACCGAAACTACGGTCACGAAGCGGGCAAAGCATCGCTCTACGGTGCGATACCGACCCTGGGAATCGTCGGGGTCCGACCCTGAGCCGGCTCCTCCCGCAGGACGGCCGGACCCTCCCGCGTCTCCACCCGGCGGCGCAGCGCGGCCCTGACGGCCGGGACGACCGCGAGATGGGCCACGGCCACCCCGAGGGCGTTGAGCAGGATCGAGTCGACGTCCACGACCTGCCCCGGCACACCGGTCTGCAGCAGTTCGATGCCGAGGGAGATCAGCGCGCCCGCGGCGACCGTACGGGCCAGCGAGCCGAGCCGGGAGACGGCGAGCCTGCCGCCCGCCAGCGGCAGCAGCACCCCCAGTGGGGCGAGCAGGGCCAGCCCCTCGCCGATGCGGTGCGCGGCCTGGCGCGGTCCCAGCGCCAGATCGGCTCTGATCCCGGCGAACGGCCGGAGGTTGGCCGCGCTCACCCAGGGGACGTCCAGGGGCCGCAGCGCGATCCAGGCGACGAGCGCGAGGTGGGCGGCGAGGAGGACACCTCCTGCCACACGGACGCGGTTCACGGCATTGCCGCCGCTGGAGCCTTGACGCTGCACGCACCCCAAGACGCGAGCGCCGGCGGAATCGGTTCCGCGTCGCGGCCGGGTGTGGCGCGGACGGGTGAGGAGCGTGCCGCGCGCTCCCCGCCGCGGGCGGGACGGGACCGGCACGGCCCGCCGGTGTCAGGTCCCGTCGGCCTTCGTGGCGGGCGGTGTCTCGGTGCCCGGCCGGGAGCGGACCTCCGGGGTGCACTCGTAGCGGCGCGGCGGTGCGCCGTCCGGACCGCCGAGCACGACCGAGCCGTCGTCCTCGGCCGCCGCGGACTCCGAGAACGTGCAGACGATCTGCGCGAGGGCGTACGCGCTGAGGCTCTGCGGCGGGGTGCTCAGCCGCAGCGCGTTCTCCGGGTCACCCTCACGCGGTCCGCCGACCGTCGTACCGCCCCGTACGTCCGTCGAGTAGCCGGCCTGCTCCTCCTGGGCGGAGGGTGCCTCGGTGAGCTGGCCGAGCAGGGCCTGCGCCACGAGCATCCGCTGCCGCGCCTCCGCGGTCCCGTCGGGGATGCGGACGGTGCGGTCCACGGTGACGAGCTGCGAGGAGCACAGCAGGAAGACCTGGACCGGGATGCCGGGCGAGGACCGGGTGGAGACGTCGGGGCCGGACAGGGCGCACGGCACCCGTGACGGCGCGGCGCCGAAGTCCGTCGGCACCTGGGTGGAGCGGATCCCGCAGCCGGCGAGCAGCGCGGCCAGCACCGGGACGACCAGCAA
Source organism: Streptomyces sp. NPDC008313 (assembly GCF_042956125.1). Lineage (NCBI taxonomy): Bacteria > Bacillati > Actinomycetota > Actinomycetes > Kitasatosporales > Streptomycetaceae > Streptomyces > Streptomyces sp. NPDC008313. Next base: position 263,750 of record NZ_JBIBFR010000001.1, on the reverse strand, counting down.
CGCGCGCCCGCGCACGCCCGGACGTCCGACGCCCGCAGCGGGCCGCGCGCCCGTGTTCCCGGCCGCCCGGGAGCGGCGTATGCCGGCCCGTGCGGCCCCTTCTCGGGCCCCTGGGCGGGCCCCTCCCCGGGCGGTCATCCGGCGTTCTCCTCCGTGCTGTCCGGCGTGCTGTCCCGCCGGTCCTCGTCGAGCAGCGGCGAGGCGTCCCGCGGCAGCCGCAGCGTGAACACGGCACCGCCGTCGGGCGAGTTCGCGGCGGTGATCCCGCCGCCGTGGATGTGGGCGTTCTCCAGGGCGATCGACAGTCCCAGGCCGCTGCCCTCGGAGCGGGGCCGGGACGCGCTCGCCTTGTAGAAGCGGTCGAAGACGTGCGGGAGGACGTCCTCGGGGATGCCGGGGCCGTGGTCCCGCACCGCGATGAGCAGGTCGTCGCCCTCCTCGCGGACCGAGACCCGCACCGGCGAGCCGCCGTGCTTGAGGGCGTTGCCGATCAGGTTGGCCAGGATCACGTCGAGGCGGCGGGGGTCGAGGTGGGCCATGATGCCGCGCTGGGCGACCAGGTCCACCGCGTCCAGCCAGGCCCGCGCGTCGATGCACGCCGTGATCTGGTCGGCGATGTCCACGGTGTCCAGCACGAGCCGGGCCGTCCCCGCGTCGAAGCGGGTGACCTCCATCAGGTTCTCGACGAGGTCGCCCAGCCGGCGGGTCTCGCTGACGACGAGCCGGACGGCCGGCTCGATCATCGGGTCGACACTGCCCGTCTCCGCGTCGAGCTCCTCCTCCAGGACCTCGGTCACGGCCGTGATCGCGGTCAGCGGCGTCCGCAGCTCGTGCGACATGTCCGCCACGAAGCGGCGGGACGCCTCGTCGCGGGCGCTCATGTCCGCGACGCGTTTCTCCAGCGACTCGGCCGTGCGGTTGAACGTCCGCGACAGATCCGCGAGTTCGTCCGTGCCCGACACGCGCAGCCGGGTGTCGAGCTTGCCCTCACCGAGACGGCGGGCCGCGATCCCCAGCCGGTGCACCGGCTTGAGCACCGTCGTCGCGGCGGCCTGCGCGAGCAGCGCCGAGCCGATCAGCGCGAGCCCGGTGGCGATCCCCAGGGACCAGGCCAGCGAGTTGAGGTCCTTGGCCTCCGGCTCCAGGGACTTGAGCATGTAGCCGGTCGGGCCGCCGCCGATCACCTTCGCGCCGCCCACCAGGTACGGCTGGTCGCCGTCGACGATCCGCTGCCAGTACAGGTGGTACGCGTGCTTGTTGTTCGAGGAGACCGGCTGCTTCTTGTTCACCGCGTTCCGCAGCGACTTCGGCACGTCCTCCAGCGTGAACGCGTCCAGCTCCGAGTTGCCGGTCACCGTACGGCCGTTCTCGTCCTCGGCGACCAGGAGCACGCTGAAGCGCTGGCTGCTGGTCGCCATCTGGGCGGCGGTGTGCTGCAGTTCGTCCTGGGTCGGATGGACCGGCAGCGCGCTCGCCCGGTTCTGCATCTCCTGCTGGAAGTCGCCCAGCACCGCGTCCTGCGTACGGGTGAGCACGGCCTCGCGGTTCAGCCAGTACGCGATCCCCGACGCCGACACCGCCGCGGTGAGCGCCACCAGCCCGAACACGACGACCAGCCGCAGCCGCAGACTGGTGAGCCGCAGGCCCGCCGTGACCGCCCTGCGCGCCGCGGCCCAGCCGCGGCGCCCGCCCCCCTCCTCGGTCACTGAGGACTGTCCAGCCGGTAGCCGACTCCGCGCACCGTACGGATCAGGGTGGGGGACGAGGGAACGTCCTCGACCTTCGCGCGCAGCCGCTGCACACACGCGTCGACCAGCCGCGAGTCACCGAGGTAGTCGTGCTCCCAGACCAGCCGCAGCAACTGCTGCCGGGACAGCGCCTGCCCGGGCCGCCGGCTCAGTTCGAGCAGCAACCGCAGCTCGGTCGGCGTCAGCTGCAGGTCCTCGCCGTTCTTGGTGACCGTCATCGCCGCCCGGTCGATGACCAGGCTGCCGAACGACGCCGAGTCGTTGGCCTCGCGCTCGCCACGTCGCAGCACGGCCCGGATCCGGGCGTCGAGCACCCGCCCCTGGACGGGTTTGACCACGTAGTCGTCGGCACCGGACTCCAGCCCGACCACGACGTCGATGTCGTCGCTGCGGGCGGTCAGCAGGATGATCGGCAGCTGGTCGGTGCGCCGGATACGCCGGCACACCTCGAACCCGTCGATGCCTGGCAGCATCACGTCCAGCACGATCAGATCCGGCCGGTGCTCGCGCAGCAGCTTCAGTCCGTCCTCGCCGGTGGCAGCGGTGGCCACGCGGTGTCCCTGGCGAGTCAGAGAGAGCTCCAGGGCCGTACGGATGGCGTCGTCGTCCTCGATCAGCAACAGGGAAGGCACGCTCGTCATTCTGGCCCATCTCATGGCCGGGTTTCGACACTTGGAGCGCTCCCACCCATCTCCCCCACAGATACCGGGCGCCGGACCCCCGGCTGTGACCGTCTGCGTAGTCGTCCGGATCTCCTGCGTGATCGCGTCGAGCGCCGCTCCCGGCGAGCGCGCGGACGGGCCCTGTGACAGCTCTGTGACAGTCGGGGGACAGCGCCATGAAGTCGCCCGTGCAGGATTTTCGACACGAGCACGACAGCAGGACCGCACGCCAGCAGGACCGCACGACAGCACGAGAACCGGACTCCACGACGGGGGGCGCAGGATGAACACGCTGCACAGCACCAACACTGCCGCAGTTGTCACGCGTCTCCACGACGTCACGCGGGTCACGGAGAAGTCCGGTGCCCTGGGAGGGCGGGGGTGCTCCCGTGGCACCGGGCGTCAGCACACCGCCTTCATGACGGTGGTGGCCGACGCACCCACGGGGGGAAGCGGTACGGGGGTCCACGGGGGCACGGGGGCGCCCGGGGAAGCGGCGTACGGGGAGGTCACGGGGGAGCGGCGGACCGGGGCGGAGACGGGGAGCGCCGAAGCGGCGTTCACCGCCTACGTCCAGGAACGGCGCGCCTCCCTGTACGCGACCGCCTACCACCTGACCGGTGACCGCTTCGAGGCCGAGGACCTGCTGCAGAGCGCGCTGTTCTCGACGTACAGGGCGTGGGACCGGATCAGCGACAAGGCCGCGGTCGGGGGCTACCTCCGCCGCACCATGACGAACCTGCACATCAGCGCGTGGCGCCGCCGCAAGCTGAACGAGTACCCGACCGAGGAGCTGCCGGAGACCGTCGGCGACACGGACGCGATGCGCGGCACCGAGCTGCGCGCCGTCCTGTGGCAGGCGCTCGCCCGGCTGCCCGAACTCCAGCGCACCATGCTGGTCCTGCGTTACTACGAGGGCCGCACGGACCCGGAGATCGCCGACATCCTCGGCATCAGCGTCGGCACGGTGAAGTCGAGCATCTGGCGGTCGCTCCGCCGGCTGCGCGAGGACGAGGTCCTCAGCTTCGGCCGTGACCAGGAGGAGTCCTTCGGGGAGCTTGTCGCCTGACAGGCCCGGCCGAGGGCTACGGGGGAAACGGGGGAACGTACGGGGGCTGTCCGCCCCACCGGGGGGAGAGGCGGACGGAGTACGGGAACGGGGGACGGTACCGGGGGAAACCAACGGGGTCACGGGGGACCACGGGGGAGCACGGAGAAGAAGCGGGACTGGCGGACCGGGGGGTCCGGCCAGTCCCGTTCTTCGTGTGCGAGGGCCCGGCGCCGCTAAGGGACCAGCGGGCGGGGATGCGTACGCGGTCCGGGAACGGTCGCCGGGGCGGCGGCCGCCGCGAGCCGGGCCAGGGCCTCGTCCTTGCCGCACGCGTACGCGCCGAGCGCCGTCTGCCGGGCCACGATCGTCCGCTCGGTGCGCATCAGCCGCCAGCCGCGGCGCAGCAGGAACGGCACGGACTTGCGGGCCTCCCGCAGATCACGCAGGAACCGGCGGCGGAACGTCCTGACGGGGCCCCGGCTCAGGCACAGCGCGTCCGCCAGCACGCCGAGCTCCTCGCACCGCCGGACGATCTCCGCCGCGAAGATGCCCTCCGCGATGAACAACGGCTGCGAGCCGATGCCCAGCGTCTCCTCGCCGGTGCGGGCGCTCTTGGAGATGTCGTACACCGGCACGGTCGCCCGCCCGGTGCGGCACAGCTCGGTGATGGCCGCGACGGCGGCGTCCGCGTCCCAGGACAGCGGGTGGTCCCAGTCGATGTCGGAACTCCCCTCCACCTGCGGCAGCGTCGGGTCCGTGCACTCTTTGTAGAAGTCGTCGAGGCGCAGCACGGGCAGGCCGGACTCGGCGGCGAGGAGGGACTTTCCGGAGCCGGACGGGCCGGACAGCAGCACGACCCGGGCCGGTGTGGAGGGAGGGGAACTCACGAGACACCAGTCTGCGGCATCGCGCGGCGCAGGCCGACCCCCGGGGCCGAACGCGTCGAGGTTGGAGCGCACATCACACTCCGTCAACTACCCTACGTACCGACACGATTACCTTGCGCAGCAGAAGGTGGCACCAGCGATGGCACGACACTCCGCTCCCCGTACCCCGACCGCCCGGCGCGTCCTGCGGGCCCTCACCACGGCGGGGCTGGCCCTCGGCGCGGGCGCCGGCGCGGCCTCCGCGGCCCCGGCGGCGGAGGCGGGCGCCCGGCCCGTCTCGCTCGCCGACGTCGATCCGCAGGCAGGCCTGGCGGCGGCGACCGGCACCGTCGGGAACGTGACCGGGCCGGTGGCGAACCTGAAGCCCAACCCGCTGGCGGGCACGGGAGTCGACCCGCTCGACAACGGCGTCGGCACCCAGCTCTCCGACTTCAGGCCGGTCTCCTCCCAGGACGTGACGGGCCCGGTCGCCCAGGCCCCGTCGCTCGGCGGCGTCCCGGTGGCGGGTCAGGCGCTCGGCGCGGCGGGCTGAGCCCGGGAACCAGAAGAGCCGCGCCTTTCCCCGGACGGAGGGGAGGCGCGGCCCTCTGCTTGCTGCGCTGTCAGGGCGTCCGGCCGAGGTGCGTGATCACGATCCGGATCACCTCGGCCTCGATGATGTAGAGAACCCGGTAGTCACCGATTCGCAGGCGCCGGAGGTCGGGTGACCCGTACGCGAGCGACCCCGCCGGACGGGGGTCGTCGGCCAGCTTGTCGATGGTGTCCAGGACCAGAGCGAGGCCACCTGGGTCCTCCTCCAGGAACCGCGCCGCGGAGTTCAGGGCGTGCGGTTCGAAGACGATCTCGTACGTCACTGTTGCTCAAGCCCCAGTCGCTCGCGCACTTCCGCCATGGGAATCCCCGGCTCCAGCGTCCCCTCGGCCCTGCGGCGCTGGTAGTCGGCGAAGACCAAGGCGTCTTCGAGATCCTCTATCACTTGCGGCGAGACCAGGAGGGCGGCGACGTGCCCGTGATCGGTGAGCGCGATCGTCTCGCGCCCATGGGCGGCCCGACGAACCAGGTCACCGAGCTGGGAACGGGCTGCGCTGATGGCAATCTCGGTCATGTGTACATGATTGCACAACTGCAACCTTGTGGGCAATCGTACATCCGGGTCGGTGGGGCGCTCGCGTGCAGCCCTTCACGCGAGGGGAGGTGAACTTCCCGTACGCTGCCCGAGCCCTGCTCGTCGTTTCATGCTGTCGCTCTAGAGTCCGGATGGTGCGCGTCTCCTCAAGAGGGTGGGGCCTGCCGCCCTTGCCTCGCGGCTGGGCGGTGCTCCTGTCCGCCCCGCCCGCGTCGTACGCCGCGGCGGTCGAGCGGTACCTCACCGGCGCCGGGATCGCGAAGTCCCCGGCGCGGATCTGAGGGAGAAGAGGGCCACGGGCTTACGGCTATTCGGTTACGGCTGTGCTCGGTACCGCTGTGGTCTTCTCCGGTATGGGCTCGGGTGTGAGTCGGAGGGCGCAGACGGCTGCGAGGGCGGCAACGAGTGCGAGTCCGAGGGTGATCGGGCGCGGCGTTGTCTGTGTGAGAAGCCACCCGCAGGCGGCTGCTCCGGTCGCCGAGCCGATGCAATACCCAGAGCCGAGCCAGGCGTTGGCTTCGGTCTGCCGGTGGGAGAGGCGTTCGTCCACGAGCAGGCATCCGATCACAAACATGGGTGTGAGGGGGAGGCCGACGAGGAGTATCGCCAGCAGTGCGGCAGGAGTGCCCAGGGCTGGCGCGAGGAGGCAGGTCGCGGCCGCCAGTACGCCGCCTGCGGCGGTGTAGCGCAGCCGCAGCGGCTTGGACCAGCGGATCCTTCCGTAGGTGAGTCCGCCGATGACGCCGCCCACGGAGAAGAGGGCGAAGAGGTAGCCGGCCGACGTGATGTGCCCGTGCTGGGCTGCGGTGGCAGGAAGCAGCACGTTGAGGCTTCCGCCGACCAGTCCCAGCGCGATCAGCGGCGTGATTACGCCTTGGCCTTCCCTGGCCAGGATCAACGAACGCCGGGTGGAGGCTCGTCGAAGGGAGGGAGGGCAGTGGGAGTGTCTAATCAACGGCGGATCTGCTGATCAAGGAGAGACGCCAAGTGAGTGAGACGACGATCGAGCACGAGTCCGCCGAGGAGTCGGCTGGCGGTGTGGTGCCGCCGGCCGCGTCGGATGAACAGCTCGTCGCGATGCTGGTTGACCGGGCCCGGAGTGAGGGCCTGCAGTTGACCGGCGAGGGTGGACTGCTGCAGCAGCTGACCAAGCGGGTCCTGGAGTCGGCCCTGGAGGGCGAGATCACCGATCACCTCGGCTACGAGAAGCACGATCCGGCCGGGAAGAACAACGGCAACAGCCGCAACGGCACCCGCGCGAAGACCGTGCTGACCGACGTCGGCCCGGTTGAGGTCAAGGTGCCCCGGGACGTGGCCGGCACCTTCGAGCCGCAGATCGTCAAGAAGCGGCAGCGCCGGCTGTCTGGCGTGGATGAGATGGTGCTGTCGCTGTCCGCGAAGGGCCTCACGCACGGAGAGATCTCCGCGCATCTGGCCGAGGTCTGTGGCGCCGAGGTGTCCAAGCAGACCATCTCCACGATCACCGACAAGGTGATGGAGGGGATGACCGAGTGGCAGAACCGGCCGCTCGATCGCGTCTATCCCGTCCTGTTCGTGGACGCCATCAACGTCAAGATCAGGGACGGGCAGGTTGCGAACCGTCCTGTCTACGTCGTCATGGCTGTCACGGCCGAGGGTACCCGCGACATCCTCGGCATCTGGGCCGGCGACGGCGGCGAGGGCGCCAAGTACTGGCTGCACGTGTTCACCGAGCTGAAGAACCGCGGCCTGGACGACGTGCTCATGCTCGTCTGCGACGGACTCAAGGGCCTGCCCGAGGCGGTGGAAACCGTCTGGCCTCGCACAATTGTTCAGACCTGCGTGGTTCACCTCCTGCGCAACAGCTTCCGTTACGCGGCGCGCCAGGACTGGGACAAGGTCGCCAAGGCCCTCAAGCCCGTCTACACCGCCCCCAGCGAGGACGCGGCGACCGAACGGTTCCTGGAGTTCCAGGAAGCCTGGGGCCGGAAGTATCCGGCGATCATCAAGCTGTGGGAGAACGCCTGGGCCGAGTTCGTGCCCTTCCTCTCCTTCGACGTCGAGATCCGCAAGGTCATCTGCTCGACCAACGCGATTGAGTCCGTGAACGCCCGCATACGCAAGGCCGTCCGCGCTCGTGGGCACTTCCCCAACGAGGCCGCCGCCCTCAAGTGCATCTACATGGCGCTGATGAGTCTCGACCCGACCGGCAAGGGCCGCAAGCGGTGGACCATGCGCTGGAAGGCACCCCTCAACGCGTTCCAGATCGCCTTCGAGGGTCGGCTCACCCCGGCCAACAACTGAACCTCAACAACCAAGATCAGCCGTTAAATTGACACACCCGCCGGCCTCGTACGGCATCGCCACTGTCAACCGCAAGCGGCCGGAACAGCGCTCCGGGCCGAACGCGCGGTGGGCTCGGCGGGTTGGGCTGCCACGAGCGCGTCGACCAACGCGTCGGACGTGCGGCCCGCCATCTCGTTCTCGAGACTGCCGTCGGCATCAGCGGTGCCGACGGGCGCCTCGCCTGCTGTGTTGTCTGCGTACGGCCTTCCTGCTCACTGTTGCCGATGACAGCGTCGTCGAACGGAATCTCGGAGCCCCCACCCAGTCCGCGCCACTGTGCCGGCTGTACTCCGTCGCCCTCGGCGCACTGATCGCCTACGAGAGGCGTTCGGCGGTCAGGAAGGTCATGTATCCGGTAACGGAGTTGGGCTTGACGTTGAGCGCGCCAGGATCGTCGAGAATCTGCTCCTCGTCCGCAAGAAGTGTCCCCGTCTGAGGATCGAAGATCAACGTGCGCTTGCTGGGCAGGCCCCCGGACTGTTCTGACAGAGAGAACGCTTCACCAGCGCGGTCAGCGCGGTCCGTGACCGCCCCTTCGTACTCCACGCCTTGGGCTTCTGCAAGGACCCTCAGCAGTGCGGCTCGCTGGCCCGGTGAGAAGACGTGCTCCTGAGCCCGTTCAGGCACAACCTCGTATAGAAGTCCCGCCGTAAGCCTGGTTCGTCCATCGGCCAGCCACTCCCTCATCCCATCGACTGTCGTGGGTGGTTCGGTGGCAGATCGCTGGGAGGTCGGCCCGCTGGATCCCGTGAATTGCTGGGGCGTTCGTCCGACTGCACCAGTCTCTTCCCACGCATCACGCTGCGTTTCGTTCTGGAACACGGGTGCCAGCGTCCGAGCCTTCCAACGAGTGGATTCGTCGGGCTTTTGCCACGTTTCCCGGTGTTCGGGAATAACGGCGGAAGTGACCTGGACGCCGTCGATGCGTGTCGACAAGGACCAGGAGTCCCAAACGAAGTGCTCGGTCTTCCACGGTGACGGTCGCTCGTCCGGCAGCTTCTCGACTCGGTCCGCGATTGCTTCGAGTACTCGCGAGGCAGGCTGGCTATCGGGGTGGTAGGCGAGGGGGGGTGGGGTCAACGCCAGGGCGGGTTGCGTCGCCGTTCCGAACGGGTCGACGACGGTGTACACCACTGCTGCAGCAGTCGCGGCAGCCACTGCTGCGATCGCCCAACGCATCTGCGGGCGAGGCCGCGGACGAGGCGTGACGGGCCCCTGTGTGGCAAGGATGGTCTCAAGGCGCTCGCGTTGCGCCGGCGCGCCGACGTGTACCGGATTCAGGGCACGCAAGGCTTTATAGATGTCATGCATCTGCTCCTCCAAGGATCGACGAGACCGTCTTGACCGGGCTGGAGGGAACGCGCTCGAGTTGTTGGCGCAGCCGTCTGCGAGCGCGGTGGAGTCGTACATGAAATGTTGCTGTCGTGCACCCAATCACTCTGGCTGCGTGCCGGGCTGGCAGCTCTTCCCACAGAGCGAGACGCAGGATCTCTCTGTCGGTTCCGCTGAGCGAGTCGAAGGCTACAGCCACCGCCTGGGCCCCTGCGACATCGTCAGCTGGGTCACCCTGGTGGCTGTGCCGCTGCCATGCGATGGTCTCCGCCAGCGCTTGGCGGCGTTGTTCGGCGCGGTACGTGTTCGCCAGAATCCGGCGGGCCGTGGCGTACAGCCATGGCAAAACCGCGCTATGTGGCACTTCGTCCAGTCGACGCCATGCGGTCAGGAAGGTCTCGGCGACTACGTCATCGATGTCCTGTCCGGAAGTCAGGCGTCGGCGAACGTAGGCTTCCACAGCCGGATGATGCTCGTGATAAAGCGCGGTGAAGACTTGCTCATGTCCTGTGTTCACATCCCCTCCAGCTGTGTATGTGTTCAGCACCCGCCGATCCTTACAGGTGTCTGAGAACAAACTTGTCGAGGACGTGCCACGCCCATGCACGATGTCCGTAGATCCGGGTGGTGCTAGCGCCTGGATCCGCAGCGTGCGACGGCTTCGGCAGCGCACTGGGCTGTAGAGCCCACGCGGGCGCCCCACGTGACGTTGTCGGCAACGATCGCTGCTGGTGAGGCGAGTGTTTGACTGCTATCGACCCCCGTTGTCTCTGGGGAGGTCCTGAAAGTCTTGCTCCTCCCTCAACCGGGCAGCCTGTTCGCGCAGTGCGTTGACCGAGGCAGAGGTTTCTTCCCGCAGGCGTGCAGCCTGCTGGCGCAGGGAACCAAGCATCTCTGAAGTTTGTTCTTCGAGCCGGTTAGCTACAGCTTCCAGTAGCTGGTCCAGCGGCGTCTCGACAACATCGGCAGCTACATCTCGGTCGTTTTCGTGCATTTTGCGCCTGCCCTTCTTCCTGTCGGCGGCTCATGAACAAACGCCGGACGGGGCGAGAGAGGTCATCTCTCGCCCCGTTTAGCTCAGTTCCCGAGCTTAGGAGGTCCAGAAGCAGTCTGCGGTGTTGTCCAGCGACGAGGACAGGGCGGAAGAGGAGCTGTGGGCCTGCTCGGTCCAGCCGTTGTGGGAGTACTGGTTGCAGGAGCCGTCATCCCCGGACTCCGTCCGACCAGCGACGTAGATGGTCTTTCCGCCCTTGTTCGACCAGGAAGACGTGCGGTTCACGAAGTTGTACGCGGAGAAGTACATGTAGTCGTGGTGTGTGGCGTTCCATGACAGCCGCCTGCCGGCGTAGCTCTTGTACTGGTAGAAGCAGTACCAGTCGTTGCCGAACGTCTCGGTGGGGCAGTCCGCGCTGGCCGTTGCGACTACTCCAGCCGGTTCGGCTTCGTCGGACGGAACGCTCTCGGCCGCAGGGACACCAGTGGGCTCCTTCTCTGCTGCGGCGACCGCGTCAGCGGTCTTGGCCGAGGACAGTCCTGCGATCTTGGCTTCGAGCTTCACCGCCGCGGCGCTGCTGGGCGGAGCATAAGTCTCCCCCGGCAGCGGAAAGGCCATGATGGCCTCGCCTTCGTTCCAAGCGATCTCGTATCTGCTGATCTGGACACCTCCCTCGGTGTTGCTAAGCACCTCGTTGATCTGCTGCTGCAGAACATCGGGCGCATCCGTAGCGCTGGCGTCGGTCGCTAATCCGGCCGCACACAGCATGGCCGTAGCAACTGCTCCAGCCATACGGAACTTCAGAGGTGTCATCAGAACCCTCCCTATTTCGAATGTAAGTTCGAGCACTTCTGGGAGTGATCTTGTCATGTAACTGCTCGGACCGGCCAGTAAGTACACGAGCGAGGTGAGACCTTCACGAACGGAACAGTAAGATCCGATTATCCAGTTCCTGCGACGTGTACATCGTTGCTGGCAGCGGCACGTCTTGGCCGCGGTGATGTGGGCATGGGGATGGCTGTGCTGTGATACCAAGCGCTGCTGGTTCTGGGTCGAGCGACTCCAAGATCGATCACTTGGGGCCCGGCCACATGGAAGAGTTCTCCCTTCCCGAGGACATCACCGCTCTCAACGATGAAGAGTCGGACGTCCTTCTCGAAGGCGCTGTGCGGGCCTTCGACGTGAAGGCAGGCAGCACCACTGTCACCAAACGACGACCTGGTCAACCTCCACACGCTGGCCACCGCCGTTAGCTAACGGCGGGGTGGACATGGGGTGAGTTCTGCCAGCCCATGCCGCGAAGGTGGGGCCGCGCCGCGTGCAGTGACAACGTCGAGCGCGAGCCTAGTCCGGGCTACGCCATCGTGACCAGTTCACCATGGCCACCGGCGCGGCGACCCGCCCTTCTCCGTGCCTTGCGACCACCACTCGTCCGCGACCGATCACACCATAAGGATCTGAGGCTGTAGCAGTGACCGGCCGGATCGCTACCTGCCTCCTGGATCCGGTCCGGATGCCCCGGAAGCCGGTTTTGGTCGTCCTACAGTGAGCCGTGCTTGACCCCGTCGACGAACGGCTGCCAGGTCGCCCGGTTCAACATCAGGACGGGACCGGCGGTGTTCTTGCTGTCGCGGACGGGGACGGCGCCGGGAAAGTCGTCGCAGACCTCGATGCAGGCATCCCCCTGCTGGCCCCCGCTGTAGGAGGACTTGCGCCAGCGGGCAGTACTCAGGTCCGGGGTGACTCGCATGACTCGTACGTCTCCATCGTCGCTTCGATCAACTTTGCGGACTCCTGTGGCGGGAGAGCGCGGGCCTTCATCAGATCGTACTCTCGCACGCGCTGCCTGACGGTCTCGTGGTCGTCGAAGATCTCGCCGTTCCTGGGACCCTCCAAGTACACGGTGGTGGAGTGGTCCGGGAGGGTGAGCAAGATGAGTGTGCCGTTCATCAAGGTGCACGCGCCCGCCGCGAACGGGACGACCTGAATCGTCGTGTGACGTGTGTACACCAGGGGTAGAAGTGACGCGAGTTGCTCGCGCATCACCGTCGGTCCGCCCACTGCCTGCCGCAAGGTTGCTTCACCGAGGACCCACCACAAGCCTGGTGGGCAGGTACGGCGCAGGACCTCTTGGCGGCCCAGGCGGACTGCCACCAGGCTGTCGATCTCCCGAGGGCTCCTTCCAGGCTCGGCCTCGGTGAACAGTTCCCGCATGTATGCCTTCGTCTGCAGGAGGCCGGGGACGAGACTCGCGCCGAACTCCTGAATCCGCACCGCCCGCGCCTCCAGCTCCAGGCAGTGATCGAACCGCCTCGGCGTGTACTCCCGCTTGACCGCGCCCCACAGCCCCTGGAACAGCGCCCCCGTGCCGAACGCCGCGTCCAGCTTCTCCGAGATCGGGGGCAGTGGAAGCCGTTCCCCCGTCTCCACTCCGTGCAGGTGCGTCTTGCTGTAGTTGACGATGTCCGACAGGCGGTCCAGCGACAGGTCGGCGAGCCGGCGTTGGCGGCGCAGCTCGACGCCGTACAGGTCGCGGGCGGAGCTGGCGGGTTCGAGGTCCCGGGCGGGCTGGGTCATGGCGGTCGGTGCTCCCTTGCCGTGTGCCGTGTCGGCGTCCGTTCCGTGTCCCCCGAGGGAACGGGACACCCGCCAACGATAGTCGCGTTTGGTGACAGTGTGGGCGCGAACGGTGAGAATGTGCAGGTGAGGGCCGTTCCGCAACCCGGTTCGGAACACCGTCCCCCTGGCCGGCCTTCGCCGCTCACGGCGACGCTGAAGGTGTGAACAGTGAAAAGCACCAGGAGGCTGCGTCCGTGCCCTCCCGCGGACGTCGGACGACCGGCACCGAGCCCCGCCCCACCCGCTCCGAACTGGAGGCGACCCGGCTCCCGGTCGGTGAACTCGCCCTTGACGTACGGCAGCAGAAGCGCGGGATCGTCATGGACCACCAGGACGGGCTCGTGTGGTTGCGCCCGGAGGGTGGCGGCACCGAGTGGACGGCGCTGCCCTCCGACGTGCGGCCGCCGCACGTACGCGAGCGTGCTGAGGAACTGATGTGGGCCCGGGTCGCCAGGGCCAACGCCCGCAGCAGGGGAGAGGTCCTCTGATGATGTTCGCCCCGTCCGTCGAGCACCCGTGGCGGGACGGGTGGCCCCTGGCCGCGCGGGTCGGCGACGGCAACGCGTGGGTAGAGGGCACGTGTTGGCTGTACTGCCGCCGTCAGGGCGTCGCCGTGCTGTGGGTCGGCACCGTCACCACGCCCGGCGCGACGGGCGATGTGTACGCCTGCGGTCCGTGCATGGCGGAGCTCGACCATATGGTCCGCGGTCAGTCGCATCACCGGGACGGTGTCGTCGGCCGGTCTCTACAGTCCGCCGCGCACACCGAGACCGCACACCCGGTCGCGCGCCCTGGCCGCTGACCGCGGGCGCCTTCAGGGACCGTCACGGATTTCCCGCCACTGAAGACTCCGAGCCCGGCCGGATCATCTGCCCGTCGCCTGCGGTCGAACTCAGTGGAGGTATGTCTGTTGCCACTCGATCGAGGTCATGGTGAGCGCGGCGTCGGCGAGGGACTGGGCGGAGGCGGTCTTGAGCTGGGCGAGGCTGCTGTCGATCCAGGGCTGGACGTTCGAGCAGCCCTGTTCGCGGTACTCGACGGCTTGGAGAAGGCATTCGAGTTTGTCCGCGTCGTGTGCGCAGATCACTTCGGGAGAGTCGCCGTTCTCGTATTCCTCGACGATCTGCTGAGCGCCGGCCTTCACGGCAGGGTGGGCGGCGGACACCTGGTCCGCGGTGACCTTCTCGTTGTCAGCGGCTTCGAGGTAGCGGCGGCCGATGTGCGGGATGTCGCTGACGCGGGTCTCCTGGGTGTCGTGCCAGAGCCCGAGAAGGGCCGTCCTCGCTGGGTCGGCACCCTCCATCATGGCGAGTACGGAGCCGATGAGTGCCACGCGGAACGAGTGTTCGGCGATCGTCTCGGGGTCTTTCACCCCGGCGATCCACCAACCTGTCCGCTTCGCGCGCTTGAGCATCCCCATCTCCAGCAGGAAGCCCGTGGTGCCCTTTGCCTGCCCCTGCCCCTGCTCCGTGTCCGCCATGAAATGCGTCCTCCGATGTGTCATGCGCGGGTCTCGCGTAGAACGTAATGCACCGCACTGAGTTCCCGCCTCGCTCGCGGGGAGATCTCGCCGTGATCAAGAAGACGGATGGTGTGTGCGTCCAACCTGTCCGTCAGGGCAGGGTCTGCCAGGGGAAGCCATCGGTTGATGGTCAGCAAGGCCCAGAGCGAGTGGACGTACAGGTCCATGTACGCCGGAGCTTGACAGAGACCGGCGGCGAGTCCGCGCAGGAGCTGCACGGGCTCCCAGCTGGTCGGCCCGTGCAGCATGAAGCCGTCGTCCGGCTGTGGTTCACGCATGGCCCCCAGCCAGTAGGCCCAGTAGTTGAGGTTCGCGGTTTCGGCGACGTCGTCGCCCGCCAGACCTCGGTCGATGAAGTCCAGCAGCGGACGGTGGTTCCCAACCCGTGCGAGTGCGACCGCCGTTGACCGCGCCGTCGCCCAGTGAGGCGTCCAGCCCTGCGCGGCGATCAGGTCGTGACGGATGTGGAGGGCGTGACTCATCCACGACGTGGCCTCGGAGGACCGGTCGTAGGAGCACAGGTAGAGCGCCTGTCTTTGAAGCAACAATCCGTCGTCTCCGGCGCGCAAGGCGGACTCGGCATGGGCCCGGAGGTGGGAGAAGAACACACAGCGGTCAGGGGCGGACAGGAGCGGGGCCTTGGCGACCGGGCCACGACGTCCCGGTACCACTCTGCGGGCGAGAGGCGGAGGAGTGGTGCCGTTCAATGCCCACTCGATCATGTGGGCCGTGTCGCGGGTATGCACCCAGTCCGCCAGCGGGTGGCGGGTGTTGGCCTCCGGGTGAATCGTCGCGGCGAGGACACGGTCCGCGTCCATCGCCGGGTCGAGAAGGTGGAGAACGCTGGGGGCTGCCCCCAGCGCGAGTAACCTGCGCCGCAGGCTTAGGAGAGCGCCGGCCTTCACATGGGCGAGTGGCCGTCGTCCGGTCTCCCAGCCCTGCCAGGTGGCGAGATCAACCCCCGTCGCTTCGGCCATGCCGACCTGCGTGCGGCTTGCGCTCTCTCGGGTGACGCGGAGTACGAACCCGGCGGACCACAAGCCGAACCAGCTTGCCGTCGCCCAGCGCTTCGGGTTGACCGTGCCACCGACCCTGGTCACGAATGACCCGAGCGAAGCGCGAGCTTTCATCAAGAGCCATGATCAGGTCATCTTCAAGACGCTCCGGTGGACGCCCTACCAGCGCGACGGTGTGCCTGTGACTGGCTGGGCCGACCCGGTCACCGCGGCCGAGATCGACGAGAGCGTGTCCCACGTGCCGCACCTGTTCCAGGCCGTCGTGGACAAGGCAGCAGACCTGCGCGTCCTGGTGGTCGGCCGAGAGGTGTTCGCCGTACGGATCGATTCCGGGATGCTGGACTGGCGCAAGGACTACTCGGCCCTGACTTACCGCGTGGCGGACCTGCCCGACCGCGTGGCGAGTGCACTCCTCGCGTACCTCGATCACTTCGGTCTGGTCTCGGGGAGTTTCGACTTCGCGGTGGACAAGGCAGGCGACCTCTGGTGGCTGGAGCTGAACCCGAACGGACAGTGGGGATGGCTGGAGGAATCCACCGGCCTTGCGATGGCTGCCGCATTCGCCGAACTGCTGACGCAAGGAGTTGTCCCATGACCGACACCGCTCCTCAACGGCAGGCTTTAGCAGGCCGCCTCACACAGCTGGGCGTCCTGTCCAGCCACCCCTGGCGGGCGGCAGTGGAAGCCGTACCGCGCGAGCTGTTCCTGCACCCTGGCGTGTTCCTGCCCGCTGACGGCGGCGGGTGGCGCCCGGTCACCACGGCAGGAACCGACCCGGCAGACTGGGCTCGGATCGCCTACCGCGACGAGTCCCTGACTACCCAGCTCGACGGCCACCTCACAGCCGACCAGGCCGGCGGACTTGTGACCGGCTCTCCGACCTCCTCGTCCACCACTCCGGTCACCGTCGTGGACATGTTGGAGAAGCTGGAAGTGGCGGACGGGCACCACGTGATGGAGATCGGTACGGGGACCGGCTACTCCGCTGCTCTGATGTGCTTCCGCCTCGGGGAGGACAACGTCACCACGGTCGAGGTGGACCCGGACGTCTCGGCCCGCGCGGACGCCGCCCTGGAGGCAGCCGGGTACTCGACATGGACCGTCACCGGCGACGGGCTCCTCGGCCACCCCCGCCGCGCACCGTACGACCGAGTCGTTGCCACGTGCGCGGTGCGGCGCATCCCCTACACGTGGATCAGGCAGACAAAGCCCGGCGGCATCATCCTCGCGACGGTCGGGGGCTCCTGGCATTACGGCACCGGACTGGCGAAAGTCACGGTCGCCGAGGACGGCACCGCCATGGGCAGGATCATCGGCCGCAGTTCCTTCATGCAGGCCCGCTCCCAGGCGGAGGCGCCGATCGCCGGTGACCTGTCGGCTCGCACCGCCTACGCCGACAGCGAGCGCGAGTCCGAGGTGTCCCCCCTACGACTCGAAGAGTGGATGCCGGCGTTCCTCGCCCAGCTCGCCGCCCCGGGGGCGCGCTTCACTCGCGTCACATCGATGGACGGCACCCGGCGGCTCTACCTCTTCGACCCGGACCGTGAATCCTTCGCCTCGTTCACGGAGAACGATGGCACGTGGACGGTCCGCCAGGGCGGCCCCGTTGCCCTATGGGACGCGATGGAGCAGACCCTCACCGCCTGGCAGGACGCGGGCAGACCCGACATCACCGCGGTGCAGCTCCACGTCACGCAGGAGACCCACACCTACTGGATCGACGACCACCCCGC
Organism: Streptomyces sp. NPDC008313; assembly: GCF_042956125.1. Classification (NCBI taxonomy): domain Bacteria; kingdom Bacillati; phylum Actinomycetota; class Actinomycetes; order Kitasatosporales; family Streptomycetaceae; genus Streptomyces; species Streptomyces sp. NPDC008313. Next base: position 246,735 of record NZ_JBIBFR010000001.1, on the reverse strand, counting down.
GCTCCGCTGGCAGCATCACCTCATTTGATCGAGACGACACACGGCGCTGCGCACTCCTCTGCTGCGGCAGGATCCGCCGACCGCCCTCCGGTAACCGGCCTCAGTCGCTCCAGTCCGGGCGGGGCGGCACCTCTGTCCGGCGACCGGCAGCCCAGGCCGCCTCACCCGTCGCTCAGCAACAGCGAGATGCGCCGCCCGGCAGCTGTGCGGGGGCGGACGCCCACTGAGCCGTTCCTGTGCGCCCGGCGGGTGGAGTGGGAGGAGGGAGTGGCAGGAGGGGGAGTGGCAGGTCCGGGGGGTGGGTACCGGGTGTCCCCGTGCCCACCCCCCAGGCTCCCGATGTCAGTACGACGAGCCCGACGCGCCCAGGGCGCCGGTCGGGTGCCAGACCGTCTTGGTCTCCAGGAAGGCCGTCAGGCGCTCGGTGCCAGGTGTGGCCGACCAGTCGTCCACAGGCTGTGCACGCAGGACCCGCTTCAGGTTGTCCGCCGCCGCGATCTCCAGCTCCTTCGCCAGCGCCTCGTCGGCGCCCGCGAGGTCGATCGCGTTGACGTCCTGGTGCGCGGCGAGCGGGGCCGCGATCTCCGCCGTACGGCCGGACAGGATGTTGACCACGCCGCCGGGCACGTCGGAGGTGGCCAGCACCTCGCCCAGCGACAGCGCCGGGAGCGGGGACCTCTCGGCGGCGATCACGACCGCCGTGTTGCCGGTGGCGATCACCGGGGCGGTCACGGAGACGAGGCCCAGGAACGACGACTCCTGCGGCGCCAGGACCACGACCACGCCCGTCGGCTCCGGCGCGGACAGGTTGAAGTACGGGCCCGCCACCGGGTTGGAGCCGCCGGTCACCTGGGCGATCTTGTCGGTCCAGCCCGCGTACCAGACCCAGCGGTCGATCGCGGCGTCCACGACGGCCGCGGCCTTGGACTTCGACAGGCCCTCGGCGTCCGCGACCTCGCGGACGAACTGCTCGCGCCTGCCCTCCAGCATCTCGGCGACGCGGTAGAGGACCTGCCCGCGGTTGTACGCGGTCGCCCCCGACCAGCCGCCGAACGCCTTGCGCGCGGCGACCACGGCGTCGCGGGCGTCCTTGCGGGAGGACTGCGGCGCGTTGGCCAGCCACCTGCCCTTTGCGTCAGTCACCTCGTACACCCGGCCGCTCTCGGAACGCGGGAACTTCCCGCCCACGTACAGCTTGTAGGTCTTGAAGACAGACAGGCGGTCAGACATCGAGGTATGCCTCCAGGCCGTGACGGCCGCCCTCGCGGCCGAAGCCCGACTCCTTGTAGCCGCCGAAGGGCGACGTCGGGTCGAACTTGTTGAACGTGTTGGACCACACGACACCCGCGCGGAGCTTGTTCGCCACCGCCAGGATGCGGGAGCCCTTCTCGGTCCAGATGCCCGCCGACAGCCCGTACGCGGAGTTGTTGGCCTTCGCGACGGCCTCGTCGGGGGTGCGGAACGTGAGGACGGACAGCACCGGGCCGAAGATCTCGTCGCGGGCGATCGTGTGCGCCTGGGTGACGTTCGTGAACAGCGTCGGTGCGAACCAGTAGCCCGCGGAGGGCAGCTCGCAGGCCGGGGACCAGCGCTCCGCGCCCTCCGCCTCACCCTGGTCGGTGAGCGCGGTGATACGGGCCAGCTGCTCGGCGGAGTTGATCGCGCCGATGTCCGTGTTCTTGTCCAGCGGGTCGCCCAGGCGGAGGGTGGTTAGCCGGCGCTTCAGGGAGTCGAGCAGCTCGTCGTGGATCGACTCCTGGACCAGCAGCCGGGAACCGGCGCAGCAGACCTGGCCCTGGTTGAAGAAGATGCCGCTGACGATGCCCTCGACGGCCTGGTCGACCGGGGCGTCGTCGAAGACGATGTTGGCGCCCTTGCCGCCCAGTTCGAGCGTGACCTTCTTGCGCGTCCCGGCGACCTGGCGGGCGATGGCCTTGCCGACCGCGGTCGAGCCGGTGAAGGCGACCTTGTTCACGTCCGGGTGCTCGACGAGCGCCGCGCCCGCCTCCCCGTACCCGGGGAGGATGTTGACGACGCCCTTCGGCAGGCCCGCCTGGCGGCAGATGTCCGCGAAGAACAGCGCCGACAGCGGGGTCGTCTCGGCGGGCTTCAGCACGACCGTGTTACCGGTCGCGAGGGCCGGGGCGATCTTCCACGCCAGCATCAGCAGCGGGAAGTTCCACGGGATGACCTGGCCGGCGACGCCCAGCGGACGCGGGTCCGTCCCGAACCCGGCGTGGCCGAGCTTGTCGGCCCAGCCCGCGTAGTAGAAGAAGTGCGCGGCGACCAGCGGAAGGTCCGCGTCGCGGGTCTCCCGGATCGGCTTGCCGTTGTCCAGCGTCTCCAGGACGGCCAGCTCGCGGCTGCGCTCCTGGATGATCCGGGCGATCCGGAACAGGTACTTGGCGCGCTCGGAGCCGGGCAGCGCCGACCACTTCTCGAAGGCCCGCCGCGCCGCCTTCACCGCGCGGTCGACGTCCTCGGCGCCCGCCCGGGCGACCTCGGACAGCACCTCCTCGGTGGACGGGCTGACCGTCTTGAAGACCTTGCCGTCGGCGGCCTCGGTGAACTCGCCGTCGATGAACAGGCCGTACGAGGGCGCGATGTCGACGACGGAGCGGGACTCGGGCGCCGGAGCGTACTCGAAGGGGTTGGGCATGGTGATCAGTCCACCGTCACGTAGTCGGGGCCGGAGTAGCGGCCGGTGGCCAGCTTCTGCCGCTGCATCAGCAGGTCGTTCAGGAGGGAGGACGCGCCGAAGCGGAACCAGTGGTTGTCCAGCCAGTCCTCGCCCGCGGTCTCGTTGACCAGCACGAGGAACTTGATCGCGTCCTTGCTGGTGCGGATGCCGCCCGCCGGCTTCACCCCGACCTGTACCCCGGTCTGCGCGCGGAAGTCGCGGACCGCCTCCAGCATGAGCAGGGTGTTCGCGGGCGTCGCGTTGACGGCGACCTTGCCGGTGGACGTCTTGATGAAGTCGGCCCCGGCCAGCATCCCGAGCCAGGAGGCCCGCCGGATGTTGTCGTACGTCGACAGCTCACCGGTCTCGAAGATCACCTTCAGGCGCGCGGCGCCCGAGGCCTCCCGCACGGCGACGATCTCGTCGTACACCTTCATGTACCGGCCCGAGAGGAACGCCCCGCGGTCGATGACCATGTCGATCTCGTCGGCGCCGGCGGCGACCGCGTCCCGGACGTCGGCCAGCTTCACGTCGAGCGCGGCACGCCCGGCCGGGAAGGCGGTCGCGACGGAGGCGACCTTCACACCGGAACCGGCGACGGCCTCCTTCGCGGTGGCCACCATGTCCGGGTAGACGCAGACGGCCGCGGTGGACGGCGCGGTGCGGTCGGTCGGGTCGGGGCGGACGGCCTTCGCGCCGAGCGCCCGGACCTTGCCCGGGGTGTCCGCGCCTTCCAGCGTCGTCAGGTCGACCATCGAGATGGCGAGGTCGATGGCGTACGCCTTCGCGGTCGTCTTGATGGAACGCGTGCCGAGCGCGGAGGCCCGCGCCTCCAGGCCGACCGCGTCGACGCCGGGCAGCCCGTGCAGGAAGCGGCGCAGCGTGCTGTCGGACGCGGTCACGTCCCCGAGTGCGTGTGTACGGCTGCCCGCGCCGTCGGCGCCGGGCGTGGGTGCGGTAGTGGGCATGCTCACGAGACGAGCATATCTACGCGCGTAGCGGCTGTACAGCCCACGCCGCCGCCCCGATGCGCCGGGGTGACGGGCGTCTCCGCGCGGGGGACACGGGCGGCGGGGCAGAGGCGGCCACCGCCGCACAGTCGAGCCGAGGGCGGACACGGCCGCCGCCGCGTGCTCCCGTCGGGCCGGTGCGTCACGGGCCGGGCACGAGACGCCGGGGCCCGTCGGGGGCGCCGCGGAGGTCGGGCACAATCGGGGGCATGACGTCCCCCGACCACCAGTCGCCCGCGCCCGAGCCCGCGGAACCCGTGACCCGGGACCGGGTCTACCGGTCGCCCTCCGGCATCGCCGCCGGTGTCCTGCTGCTCTTCATCACGGGCTGGCTCGGCATCGACGCGCTGGTCGCCGGCACCGGCCGCACCCCCTGGCTGGCGCTCGCCACCCTCCTGCTCGTCGTCCCGCTCGTGGGCGCCTTCACGCTGCGCCCCGCCGTCTTCGCGAACGACGACCGGCTGCGCGTGCGCAACCCGCTGCGGGTGATCGTGCTGCCCTGGGCCTCGGTCGCCTCGCTGCGCTCCGGCTACTCGAACGAGGTCGTCGACACCTCGGGCACCAAGTACCAGCTGTGGGCCGTGCCCGTCTCCCTGCGGGCCCGCAAGAAGGCCGCCAAGCGGCAGACCCGCGGCAGCGCCCGCGGCGGCGACACCTCCACCGTGCTGACCGAGCCGGAGCGCGCCCAGACCGACCAGATCATGGGCGATCTGCGCGAGCTGGCCGAGACCCGCGGTCCGGCGGCACGCTCGCAGGGCGAGCCGAGCGTGCGCTGGGCGTACGAGATCCTGGCGCCGGCGCTCGCGGGAGCGGTGCTGCTGGGCATCCTGCTCGGCGTGGGCTGACACCGTCGCGTGCGGGACGGCCCGCCGGGACCGTCCCGCACGCGACGGTCGGTGGCCCCCCGTCCCGCACGTCCTGAGGGTGCTCAGATGCCGGCCGCCCGCGACAGGTCCGCCTTCATCCGGGCCAGCAGGTCCGCCGCCGTCGCGTGGGCCGCGGGGAGGCCGGCGTGGGAGGCGACCGGGACGACGACCTCCAGGTAGCACTTCAGCTTGGGTTCCGTGCCGCTGGGGCGGACGATGACGCGCGCGCCGTCCAGCGTGTAGCGCAGGCCGTCCGTCGGCGGCAGCCGGTCCGTGCCCCGCGTCAGGTCCTCCGCCGCCGTGATCGCCATGCCCGCCAGCGACGTGGGCGGCCGCTCACGCAGCCGGGTCATCGCGTCGGCGATCAGCGAGAGGTCCTCCACGCGGACCGACAGCTGGTCGGTGGCGTGCAGGCCGTGCTCCACGGCGAGGTCGTCGAGCAGGTCGGGCAGCGTGCGCCCCCGCTCCTTCAGCTCGGAGGCCAGCTCCGTGACCAGGAGCGCCGCGGTGATGCCGTCCTTGTCGCGCACGCCCTCGGGGTCGACGCAGTAACCGAGGGCCTCCTCGTACCCGTACCGCAGGCCCTCGACCCGGGCGATCCACTTGAAGCCGGTCAGCGTCTCCTCGTACGGCAGCCCCGCCTTCCCGGCGATCCGGCCGAGGAGGGAGGAGGAGACGATGGACTCGGCGAACGTGCCCACCGCGCCGCGCCCGACCAGGTGGGCGGCGAGCAGCGCGCCGACCTCGTCGCCGCGCAGCATGCGCCACCGCCCGCCGTCCTTCACGGCGACGGCGCAGCGGTCCGCGTCGGGGTCGTTCGCGATGATCAGGTCCGGGTCGTGCGCGCGGGCCGTGGCGAACGCGAGGTCCATCGCGCCCGGCTCCTCCGGGTTGGGGAACGCGACCGTCGGGAAGTCCGGGTCCGGGTCCGCCTGCTCGGCGACCAGCACGGGCTCCGGGAACCCGGCGCGGGCGAACGCCGCGAGCAGCGTCTCGGTGCCGACGCCGTGCATGGCCGTGTAGACCGTCCGGGCGGTGCGCGGGGAGCCGGGGGCGAGGACGGCGTCCGTACGGGCCAGGTAGGCGTCCAGGACGCTGTCGTCGAGGACGTCCCAGCCGTGGTCCGGGCGGGGTACGTCGTCGAGGCGCGCGACGGCGGCGATCTCGGCGGCGATCTCCGCGTCGGCGGGGGGCACGATCTGGGAGCCCTCGCCGAGGTACACCTTGTAGCCGTTGTCCCGGGGCGGGTTGTGGCTGGCGGTGACCTCGACGCCGGCCACCGCGCCGAGGTGCCTTATGGCGAACGCGAGGACGGGTGTGGGCAGCGGGCGCGGCAGCACGGCGGCGCGCAGGCCCGCGCCGGTCATGACGGCCGCGGTGTCCCGGGCGAAGTCCTCCGACTTGTGACGGGCGTCGTAGCCGATGACGACGGGGCCGTCGGTCGTGCCCTTCGCCTTCAGGTATGCGGCGAGGCCCGCGGCGGCGCGGATGACCACGGCGCGGTTCATCCGCATCGGGCCGGCGCCGAGCTCGCCGCGCAGGCCCGCGGTGCCGAACTGGAGGGTGCCGCCGAAGCGTGCGGCGAGCCCGGTCACGTCACCGGCGCCGATCATCCCGGCGAGTTCCTCGCGGGTCTCGGCGTCGGGGTCCTCGGCCAGCCACGCCTCGGCCCGTGCGATGAGTCCGTCGTCCTGCACGTCGGGTGCACCTCTCTTCGTTCGTACGCTGCTCTGTAACCCGGACACGCCCCGTGCCCCCTTTCCCTTCCCCGGGAGGAAGGGGTGCCTACAGGCGGTCCAGCACCTGGGCGAGCAGGGAGCCCATCCGGGTGGCGGAGTCGCGGCCGGCCTGGAGGACCTCCTCGTGGTTGAGGGGCTCGCCCGTCATGCCGGCGGCCAGGTTGGTCACCAGGGAGATGCCGAGGACCTCCGCACCGGCCTCACGGGCGGCGATGGCCTCGAGGACGGTCGACATGCCGACCAGGTCCGCGCCGAGCGTGCGGGCCATGCGGACCTCGGCGGGCGTCTCGTAGTGCGGGCCGGGGAACTGCGCGTACACGCCCTCCTCCAGCGTCGCGTCGACCTCCTTGCACAGCGCCCGCAGCCGGGGCGAGTACAGGTCGGTGAGGTCGACGAAGTTCGCGCCGAGGATCGGCGAGGTCGCCGTCAGGTTGATGTGGTCGCTGATCAGCACCGGCTGACCGGGGCGCATGCCCTCGCGCAGGCCGCCGCAGCCGTTGGTGAGCACGACGGTCTTGCAGCCGGCGGCGACGGCCGTACGGACGCCGTGCGCGACGGCGGCGACGCCCCGGCCCTCGTAGAAGTGGGTGCGGCCCAGGAACACCAGGGCGCGCTTGTCGCCGATCCGGTACGAGCGGATCTTGCCTCCGTGGCCCTCGACCGCCGGCGGGGGGAACCCGGGCAGCTCGGTGACCAGGAGCTCGGCCTCGGGGGCGCCCAGCGCGTCCACGGCCGGCGCCCAGCCGGAGCCCATCACGAGGGCGACGTCGTGGGTCTCGGCGCCCGTGAGCTCGCGCAGGCGCGAGGCGGCGGCGTCGGCGGCGGCGTGGGGATCGCCCTGGATGTCGTCCGGAAGAAGAGATGCGTTCACGCGCATGAGGGTAGCCGGTATCGGCCTACGCGCGTAGATGACAGAGCTCACGGTCCCGCGATCGTTGTCGTGTCGTTTCCAACGAATCTCAGAACGTGGTCACTCCGCGGTCGCTCCGTGGTCGCTCCGCGGCCCGTCCGGGCGGGCCACGGTCAGCAGGGGCGCTTGCGCAGCTCCATCACGTAGTCGTGCGGGGCGCCCGCCGATTCCGCCGCGTCCGCCAGTTCGCCCAGGTAGCGGGCGGAGGGCAGTCCCCCCTCGTACCCGTTCAGGACGTACACCCACGCGGGTTCCTCGCCGTCGAGCGTGTGCACCCGTACCCGCATGCGCCGGTATATGTCGAGCCCGACGCCCTCCCAGCGGTCCAGGGAGTCCTCGTCCAGCGACGCGATGTCGTACAGGGCGACGAACACCTGGGAGCGGGGGGCCTCGACGATCGTCGCGAGCGCGCCCTCCCAGCCCATGTGCTCACCGCCGAAGGTGAGCCGCCAGCCGGTCAGCCAGCCGGTGGCGCGCAGCGGCGAATACGGGGCGCGGCGCGTCATGAGCCGCGGGTCGAGATTGCCGGCGTACGCGGCGTAGAGCGACATGGGGTCGAGAGTACGGCAGCGACGACGCGCGTCACGGGTGCCACAGACGTCGCTTCCGCACCCGTCGTACGACAGTCCCTCGCACGACTGTCGCGCTCCTGGCCGCCCCCGGGGAGGAAGCACCCCGAGCCGTGCGGGACAATGGAGTACGTGACTCGGATCGTGATCATCGGTGGCGGACCCGGCGGATACGAGGCGGCCCTGGTGGCCGCCCAGCTCGGCGCGGAGGTGACCGTCGTCGACTGCGACGGACTGGGCGGGGCGTCGGTGCTGACCGACTGCGTCCCGTCCAAGACCCTCATCGCCACGGCCGAGGTGATGACGACCTTCGACTCCTCCTACGAGGAGCTGGGGATCATCGTCGCCGACGACACCCCTCCCGTCGACGCGCCCGCGCGCGTGGTCGGTGTCGACCTCGGCAAGGTCAACCGCCGTGTGAAGCGGCTCGCGCTCGCGCAGTCCCACGACATCACCGCGTCCGTGACCCGGGCCGGGGCGCGCGTGCTGCGCGGCCGGGGCCGGCTCGACGGGCAGCAGGCGATGGACGGCTCGCGGAAGGTGGTCGTGCGCGCGGCGGACGGTACCGAGGAGACCCTGGTCGCCGACGCCGTGCTGATCGCCACCGGAGGGCACCCGCGCGAGGTCCCCGACGCGCTGCCCGACGGCGAGCGCATCCTGAACTGGACCCAGGTCTACGACCTCGACGAGCTCCCCGAGGAGCTGATCGTGGTCGGTTCCGGTGTGACCGGTGCCGAGTTCGCCGGCGCCTACCAGGCGCTGGGCTCGCGGGTCACCCTCGTCTCCAGCCGGGACCGCGTGCTACCGGGCGAGGACCCGGACGCGGCGGCCGTGCTGGAGGACGTGTTCCGGCGCCGCGGGATGAACGTGATGGCACGCTCCCGCGCCGAGTCCGCCAAGCGGGTGGGCGACCGCGTCGAGGTCACCCTCTCCGACGGCCGGGTCATCAGCGGCTCGCACTGCCTGATGGCCGTCGGCGCCATCCCGAACACCAGGGGCATGGGCCTGGAGGAGGCCGGGGTCCAGGTCAAGGACTCCGGGCACATCCGGACCGACAAGGTCTCGCGCACCTCCGCCCCGGGCGTGTACGCGGCCGGTGACGTCACCGGTGTGTTCGCGCTCGCCTCGGTGGCCGCGATGCAGGGCCGCATCGCCATGTACCACTTCCTCGGGGACGCGGTGGCCCCGCTGAACCTGAAGACCGTCTCGTCGAACGTCTTCACCGACCCCGAGATCGCCACCGTCGGTTACTCGCAGGCCGACGTGGACGGCGGCAAGATCGACGCCCGTGTCGTGAAGCTGCCCCTGCTGCGCAACCCGCGCGCGAAGATGCAGGGCATCCGGGACGGCTTCGTGAAGATCTTCTGCCGTCCGGGGACCGGGATCGTCGTCGGCGGTGTGGTCGTCGCGCCGCGCGCCTCCGAGCTGATCCACCCCATCTCGATCGCGGTCGACAACAACCTGACCGTCGAACAGATCGCGAACGCCTTCACCGTCTACCCGTCCCTGTCGGGCTCGATCGCCGAGGTCGCGCGGCAGCTGCACAACCGCAAGACGGCGGACGGGGGCTGATCCCGGCCCGGCTCCCCGCTGGTCACGGGGGATCGCGGGGTCGCGCGCACGGCTCGGACGGGGCAGGTGGACATGTATACCACTTCACGTCCGGCCGTGCGAACAACTTCTGTTATTCGGCGCAAACTGCTGAAAGCAGACGGTCGTTGGGGTTACTGTCAGTTTCGTGTTCGCTGCAGAACGTCGCCAATTGATCCTCGAAATGGTGCGAGCGAACGGGGCCGTGTCGCTCCGTGAGCTCGCCCGCGTCGTCCAGACCTCCGAAGTGACCGTACGGCGGGACGTGCGCGCGCTGGAGGCAGAAGGACTCCTCGACCGCCGGCACGGCGGTGCGGTATTGCCGGGCGGTTTCACGCGGGAGTCCGGCTTTCCGCAGAAGTCTCATCTCGCGACCGCCGAGAAGACGGCCATCGCCGATCTCGCCGCGGGTCTCGTCGAAGAGGGCGAGGCCATCGTGGTGGGAGCGGGCACCACGACGCAGGAGCTGGCCCGCCGGCTCGCCCGGGTGCCCGGCCTTACCGTGGTCACCAACTCCCTGCTGGTGGCCCAGGCGCTCGCCCACGCCAACCGCGTGGAGGTCGTGATGACGGGCGGCACCCTGCGCGGCTCGAACTACGCCCTCGTCGGCAGCGGGGCCGAGCAGTCCCTCCACGGGCTGCGGGTCACCCGGGCCTTCCTCTCGGGCAGCGGGCTGACCGCCGAGCGCGGCCTGTCCACCTCCAACATGCTGTCGGCCAGCGTCGACCGGGCACTGGTGCAGGCGGCCGCGGAGGTGGTGGTGCTCGCCGACCACACCAAGCTCGGCACCGACACGATGTTCCAGACGGTGCCGACGGACGTGATCACGCGCCTGGTCACCGACGAGCCGCCCGCGCACGACGACCGCGCCCTGACCGAACTCCAGGCGCTCGCCGACCAGGGCGTGCAGATCGCGGTGGCCGGTGCGGCGGGCGGCGCGGGGAGCGCCGGCGCGGACGCGGTCCCGACGGGCCGTCAGTCCCGGCGGGACCTGCCGCTTCCGGGACCGAGACGCGGCCAGGTGCCCGGCGGGACACCGCAGTTGCGCAGCGCCACGGCGCTGGGGGAGCAGCCCACGGGCGAGCGCGCCCGGGTCGCCGACCTGCGGCGCCGGTAGACGCGGCACGCGGAGCCAGTGGCGTCCCCGGCGCCCGTGGCGTCCGTACGGAGGCACGCACCCGTACGGAGGCCGCAGCCGTCCGGACGTGGCAGTCCCCGGGGGCGCGCAAGCCCCCGCGAACGGCGAAGCGCCCGGTGGGCCGGATGTGCCGGTCCGCCGGGCGCCGTGTCTCGCACCGGGGGTGTTCAGCCCCGGGTCAGTCCTTGATCTCGCAGATCGCGGCGCCCGAGGTGATGGAAGCGCCCACCTCCGCGCTCAGCCCCTTGACGGTGCCGGAGCGGTGGGCGTTGAGCGGCTGCTCCATCTTCATGGCCTCCAGGACGACGACGAGGTCGCCCTCCTTGACCTCCTGGCCCTCCTCGACGGCGACCTTGACGATGGTGCCCTGCATCGGCGAGGCGAGCGTGTCGCCGGACGCGGCGGGACCGGACTTCTTCGCGGCCCGGCGCTTCGGCTTGGCGCCCGCCGCGAGCCCCGTACGGGCCAGCGACATGCCCAGCGACACCGGCAGCGAGACCTCCAGGCGCTTGCCGCCGACCTCGACGACGACCGTCTCGCGGCCCGGCTCGTCCTCGGCCTCCGTGTCCGCGGGCGCGGCGAACGGCTTGATCTCGTTGACGAACTCCGTCTCGATCCAGCGGGTGTGGACCGTGAACGGCTCGGCGGAGCCGGTCAGCTCGGGCCCGAACGCCGGGTCCTTGACGACCTCGCGGTGGAACGGGATCGCGGTCGCCATGCCCTCGACGGTGAACTCCTCCAGCGCGCGGGAGGCACGCTGCAGCGCCTGCTCACGCGTGGCGCCCGTGACGATCAGCTTGGCCAGCAGCGAGTCCCACGCCGGGCCGATGACCGAGCCGGACTCCACGCCCGCGTCCAGGCGCACGCCCGGACCGGACGGCGGGGCGAACGTGGTGACCGTGCCGGGCGCCGGCAGGAAGCCGCGGCCCGGGTCCTCGCCGTTGATGCGGAACTCGAACGAGTGACCGCGCAGCGGCGGGTCGTCGTAGCCGAGCTCCTCGCCGTCGGCGATGCGGAACATCTCGCGCACCAGGTCGATGCCGGAGACCTCCTCGGTCACCGGGTGCTCCACCTGGAGCCGGGTGTTGACCTCCAGGAAGGAGATCGTGCCGTCCGCGCCGACCAGGAACTCCACGGTGCCCGCGCCGACGTAACCGGCTTCCTTCAGGATCGCCTTCGACGAGGCGTACAGCTCGGCGACCTGAGCGTCCGACAGGAACGGCGCCGGGGCCTCCTCCACCAGCTTCTGGTGGCGGCGCTGCAGCGAGCAGTCACGGGTGGAGACGACCACCACGTTGCCGTGCGAGTCGGCCAGGCACTGGGTCTCCACGTGCCGGGGCTTGTCCAGGTAACGCTCGACGAAGCACTCGCCGCGGCCGAACGCGGCCACCGCCTCGCGCACCGCCGAGTCGTACAGCTCGGGCACCTCTTCGAGGGTGCGGGCGACCTTCAGGCCGCGGCCGCCACCGCCGAAGGCGGCCTTGATGGCGATCGGCAGGCCGTGCTCGCGGGCGAACGCGACGACCTCGTCGGCGCCGGACACCGGGTCGGGCGTACCGGCGACCAGCGGAGCGCCGGCGCGCTGCGCGATGTGCCGGGCGGCGACCTTGTCACCCAGATCGCGGATGGCCTGCGGCGGCGGGCCGATCCAGATCAGGTCCGCGTCCAGCACGGCCTGGGCGAACTCGGCGTTCTCGGAAAGGAATCCGTAGCCGGGGTGGATGGCGTCCGCACCGGAGTCCCTGGCGGCCTGCAGCACCTTGGCGATGTCCAGATAACTGGTGGCCGGGGTGTCACCGCCCAACGCGAACGCCTCGTCCGCCGCACGGACATGCAGAGCGTCCCGGTCCGGTTCCGCGTAAACGGCAACGCTCGCGATCCCGGCATCCCGGCACGCCCGGGCCACGCGGACAGCGATTTCGCCACGGTTGGCGATGAGCACCTTGCGCACGATGGCTCCCTCCTTGAAACAAGCCGAGTTTAGGGACAGCCGACACGACCTTTCGACCCATCCCCAATGGTGAGCTTGCCCACACGGAGCGTGAACCGAGGCTCGCTCGACCGCGAAATCCCTTGTCGCGCCATGGCACGCGGGCTTCCTCCCGAGAACCCTAGCCCCCGGATGTGGTCAAGGTCTCTGTGAGGCCACGCTGCGGCCGAACGGGTTTCTTTGTGGAGTCCCTACGAATGGCCCAACGATTCTTTGCCCTGGCCGAAACCCTTGTCCGAAGGTATACCCGTTAGTAGCGTTCGGCTGTCTCGAACATACTTGGGGTAACAGCAGCCGAAAGTGGGTGGGGACCGGTGGTGCGCAGACCGGTGGCATGGGTGACCGCGATCGTGCTCTTCATGGAGGCGGTCGGCATCGCGCTGGTCAACTGGTTCCTCGGCGTCGTCGTGGACCGGCAGGACATGTCCCTGGCCGGGCTCGACTCGGACATGATGGCCCTGTCCTCGAAGATCGGCGGACTGGTCTTCGGCCTCTACTTCCTGCTGTGCGGCGTCGCCGCCCTGCTGGTGGGCATCCGCGACCGGGCGCCGGGGCTGCCCGGCAGGGTCCTGCTGATCAGCGCCGCCGTGGTGCACGCGCTGCTGGGCGCCTTCGCGGTGGGCCTGGTGGGCTGGCCCGCGTTCGCGTTCATGATGGTGGTCCTGGGCCTGATCGTGCTGATGCTCGTGGCGTACGACCGCAAGGAGGGCCCGTCCGGCGCGGTGCCGACGTCCGGCACGGGCGGTGCTCCGGGCGACACGGCGGCCGCCCCGGACCGCGAGGGCGCCGGGAACACCGGCACCGCGCCGTTCACGGGACCGGAGCCGACCACACCCTGACGGGCCATCGCCCGGCCGGCGACCGCCCGGTCGCCTGCCACGCGGCAGCGGATCACGCGACCGGCGGGCCGGGTGGGCGTCGGACCCGCCGGACGCCGTCCGTCACCGTTCCCGGGGTGCCCACAACTCCGTGATGCCGACCCCCAGCCGGGCCAGCAGGCGGCGCACGGTCGGCAGCGAGATGCCGATGACGTTGCCGTGGTCGCCGTCGATGCCGTCGATGAAGGGCGCCGAACGGCCGTCCAGGGTGAAGGCGCCCGCCACGTGGAGCGGTTCGCCCGAGGCGACGTACGCGGCGATCTCGTCGTCGCTGGGCTCGCCGAAGCGGACCACCGTGGACGCGGTCGCCGACGCGTACCGCCCGGCCGCCGTGTCGTACACGCAGTGACCGGTCTGCAGGGTCCCCGCGCGGCCGCGCATGGCCTTCCAGCGGGCCGTGGCCTCCTCCGCGTCGGCGGGCTTGCCGAGCGGCTCTCCGTCGAGGTCGAGGACCGAGTCGCAGCCGATCACCAGGGCGCCCATGGCCTCGGGCCGCGCCGCCACGACGGAGGCCTTGGCCTCGGCGAGCGCGAGCGCGAGCTCGGCGGGGGTCGGTGCGGTGACGGCGTCCTCGTCGAACCCGCTCACGATCACCTCGGGTGCCAGCCCGGCCTGCCGCAGCAGACCGAGCCGGGCGGGGGACTGGGAGGCGAGCACGAGTCTGCGGCGCGGCTGATCAGTCATGCGCCCAGCGTATCGGCGCCTTGCGGCCCGCCGCCGTACGCGCTCACCTGACGCCGAGGACGATCATGGCGAGCACCATGGCGAGAGCCATGAGGACGCCCAGGCGCCGCAACATGTTCTGCATGTCGCGGAGTTCCTCGGGCGGCTCGTTCTCAGGGTCTGACCACAGCATGCCTTCGATCCTGCGCCGCACAGGCCCCGCGCACCTGAGTACGCGTACTCAACTTGCCCGCACACCGCCGGCCGGCCGGCACCGGCCGCCGGCCGGCGGTGAGCGGCGGTGACCCGTCAGTGGGGCCAGTACGTGCGCCCCCAGGCCCGCGGGCCCGGGGCCGGCAGCCGGCGGAGGGCCAGCCGGGCCGGGTCGGCCCACGCCTCGGGTGCGCGCGGCGCGCCGGACGGCGCGGCCCCGGCCGCCGCGGCGCGCGCCCTGACCACCGCCAGGGCGGCGGCCAGCTCCTCCGGGGTCGGATTGCCCCGTACGACCTTGATCGTCATCTCTCCTCCGTCACTTGCCGTCGTCCGACATGCCCTGGGGCCCGCTCGGCCCGGAACCGCGAGGCCTACAGGGGGATGTTGCCGTGCTTCTTCGGAGGCAGTGATTCCCGCTTCGTACGGAGCTGACGCAGCCCCCGTACGACGTGGGCGCGGGTGTCGGACGGCATGATGACGGCGTCGATGTAGCCGCGCTCGGCCGCCGTGTAGGGGTTCAGCAGCGTGTCCTCGTACTGCTGGATGAGCTTGTCGCGGACCGCGGCCCGCTCCACCTCGGGCGCCGCGGCGATGGTGCGCCGGTGCAGGATGTTCACCGCGCCCTGGGCGCCCATCACGGCGATCTGCGCGGTCGGCCAGGCCAGGTTGAGGTCGGCGCCCAGGTGCTTGGAGCCCATGACGTCGTAGGCGCCGCCGAAGGCCTTGCGGGTGATGACGGTGATCAGCGGGACGGTCGCCTCGGCGTACGCGAAGATCAGCTTGGCGCCGCGCCGGATGATGCCCGTGTGCTCCTGGTCCACGCCCGGCAGGAAGCCCGGCACGTCGACGAAGGTGAGGACCGGCACGTTGAAGGCGTCGCAGGTGCGCACGAACCGCGCGGCCTTCTCGCTCGCGTCGATGTCCAGGCAGCCGGCGAACTGCATCGGCTGGTTGGCGACGATGCCCACCGGGTGGCCCTCCACCCGGCCGAAGCCGGTGAGGATGTTCGGCGCGAACAGCGGCTGCGTCTCGAAGAACTCGGCGTCGTCCAGGACGTGTTCGATCACCGTGTGCATGTCGTACGGCTGGTTCGCGCTGTCCGGCACCAGCGTGTCGAGCTCGCGGTCCTCGTCCGTCGGGGCCAGGTCGGCCTCCTCGGGGAAGGCCGGCGGCTCGCTGAGGTTGTTCGACGGCAGGTACGACAGCAGCTGCTTGACGTACTCGATGGCGTCCTTCTCGTCGCCCGCCATGTGATGGGCCACGCCCGAGGTCGCGTTGTGGGTGCGGGCGCCGCCCAGCTCCTCGAAGCCGACGTCCTCACCGGTCACCGTCTTGATGACGTCCGGGCCGGTGATGAACATGTGCGACGTCTGGTCCACCATGACCGTGAAGTCGGTGATCGCGGGGGAGTACACCGCGCCGCCCGCACACGGCCCGACGACCAGGCTGATCTGCGGGATCACACCGGAGGCGTGGGTGTTGCGGCGGAAGATCTCGCCGTACATGCCGAGGGCGCTCACACCCTCCTGGATGCGGGCGCCGCCGGAGTCGTTGATGCCGATGACCGGGCAGCCGGTCTTCAGCGCGAAGTCCATCACCTTCATGATCTTCTGGCCGAACACCTCGCCCAGGGCGCCGCCGAACACGGTGAAGTCCTGCGAGAACACGGCGACCGGGCGGCCGTCGACCATGCCGTACCCCGTGACGACCCCGTCCCCGTACGGGCGGTTCTGCTCCATGCCGAAGTCCGTGGAGCGGTGCTGCGCGAACTCGTCCAGCTCGACGAACGACCCCTCGTCCATCAGCAGCGCGATCCGCTCACGTGCCGTCAACTTGCCCTTGGAGTGCTGCTTCTCGACGGCGCGCTGGGAGCCGGCGTGCGTCGCCTCCTCGATGCGGCGCTGCAGGTCCGCGAGCTTGCCCGCGGTCGTGTGGATGTCGATCTCTTCGATCGCCTGGCGCTCTTGCGGCTCGGACATCGGGATGCGGCTCCCTGCCTGCTCAAAGGGGACGTGAGGGTGACGTGGTGCGTGTGACCGCTGCGCGGCCTGTGGACGACGTGCTCCGGGGGCTTTGCTACTGACTCGTAGGGTAGTGGCGCCGATACGGTTCGGCAGTGCGGCGTTTACCACACCTAGGGTGGGTTGCATGACGCCGCGAGATGCCTCAGACGCGAACGACAGCCGCTGGTCCGACCTGGACCGCCCCCCTCTCAACGCCGCCGCCCTGCGCCGCGCGCTGGTGCGGGAAGGGGGACTGTGGCGCGAGATCGAGGTGGTCGCCCGGACCGGCTCCACCAACACCGACCTCGTCGCCCGCGCCGCCGACGGCACGGCGGACGAGGGCGCGGTGCTCGTCGCCGAGGAACAGCGGGCGGGCCGGGGGCGGCTGGACCGGCAGTGGACGGCACCGGCCCGCTCCGGCCTCTTCTTCTCCGTGCTGCTGCGGCCCGCCGAGGTCCCCGTCGCCCGCTGGGGCTGGCTGCCGCTGCTCACCGGCGTCGCGGTGGCGACCGGCCTGGCGCGCGCCGCGGGCGTGGACACGGCCCTCAAATGGCCCAACGACCTGCTGGTCACCGTCCCCGGTCCGGCCGGGGCTGCGGGCGCGGAACGCAAGGCCGGCGGCATCCTCGCCGAGCGCGCCGGAGCGGACGGCGTCGTCATCGGCATCGGCATCAACGTCACCCTCCGCGAGGACGAACTGCCCGTGCCCGCCGCCGGGTCGCTCGCCCTCGCCGGGGCCGCGACCACGGACCGCGACACCCTTCTGCGTGCCGTCCTGCGCTCCCTGGAGGAGTGGTACGGGAGGTGGCGGCGGGCCGGCGGCGACCCGGTCGCCAGCGGTCTCCAGGAGACGTACGCCGCCGGGTGCGCCACGCTGGGACGAGTGGTCCGGGCCGAACTGCCCGGCGACCGGTCGGTCACCGGTGAGGCGGTCGCCGTCGACGGCGACGGGCGGCTGATCCTGGCCACGGCCGACGGGGTGCGCGAACCGGTGGGCGCGGGCGACATCGTCCATCTGCGGCCGGCGGGAGAGGAGTGAGCGCGACGCCGGACGGTGCCCGGCGGGCGAGGTGAGACAACGGTCTGACCGGTACGTATGTACGGGCGTGGTCCGGGATCTCGGACCGTCCGGGGTGCCGCGGACCGGGTCCGGGCCGGGAGAGCGCCGGACGCGGGACAACAGGAGTGAGCCACAGCACACCTGCCGTAGAGTTGAGCGCGGTCGATACCTGACCGCGGCAGATCGGAAAGGCAGCAGGCGTGACCGTCGACGACACGGGCTCCGGCACGGGTGCACATCCCGCACCCGACGGTGAACCGGAGCGCACCGCCGGGCCTGCCGTCGACGCGACGCCCACCGGGGCCGGGACGCACGAGAGCGCGGGCGCCGGCGACGGCGCGAGCGGCGCCGCGCACACGGACGGCCGGGGACCGGACGGGGCAGCGGGCCCCGGGGACCGCGAGCACCCCGACGCTCACGCGGACGGCGACGCCCCGCGCGTCCGTGAGGACGGCGGAGGCCTGAACCCCCGCGACGCCGCAGCGGCCCGAGAGGGCCACGAGGAGACCGAAGGCCGCGTGGAGCCGGGTGCCCAGGACGGGCAGGCGGCGGCCCGCGGCGGTGCGCGGGAGGACGGCCGGGACGGGCAGGAGGGCGCGCAGACCCTGCTCGACGCGCAGGCCGCCGAGACCGGCGAGGACCCCCTCGCCCTCCGCCTCGAACAGCTGATCCTCGGCGCCGAGCGCCGCTACACGCCCTTCCAGGCCGCCCGCAGCGCCGGTGTCTCCATGGAGCTGGCGTCCCGTTTCTGGCGGGCCATGGGCTTCGCCGACATCGGGCAGGCCAGGGCGCTCACCGAGGCGGACGTACTGGCCCTGCGCCGCCTGGCCGGTCTCGTCGAGGCCGGGCTGCTGAGCGAGGCCATGGCGGTCCAGGTCGCCCGCTCCACCGGCCAGACCACGGCCCGCCTCGCCGAATGGCAGATCGACTCCTTCCTGGAGGGCCTCACCGAGCCCCCCGAGCCGGGGATGACCCGCACCGAGGTCACCTACCCCCTGGTGGAGCTGCTCCTCCCGGAGCTGGAGGAGTTCATCGTCTACGTGTGGCGGCGCCAGCTCGCCGCCGCGACCGGCCGGGTCGTGCAGGCCGCCGACGACGAGGAGATGGTCGACCGCCGTCTCGCCGTCGGCTTCGCCGACCTGGTCGGCTTCACCCGGCTGACGCGCCGCATGGAGGAGGAGGAACTCGGCGAACTCGTCGAGGCCTTCGAGACGACGGCGGCGGACCTGGTCGCCGCGCACGGGGGCCGCCTCATCAAGACACTGGGCGACGAGGTCCTGTACTCGGCGGACGACGCGGGAGTCGCCGCCGAGATCGCGCTGCGCCTCATCGAGACCATGGCGAACGACGAGACCATGCCCGAGCTGCGCGTCGGCATCGCCTTCGGCACGGTGACGACCCGGATGGGCGACGTGTTCGGCACCACGGTGAACCTGGCGAGCCGGCTGACCTCGATAGCCCCGCGCGACGCCGTCCTCGTCGACGGTGCCTTCGCGGAGGAGCTGACCCGCACCAAGGAGGCGCCCGCCTCCGAGGCGGAGGCCGCGGAGGCCGCCGCGGCGGCGGAGAAGGAGGGCGGGGCCCCGCCCGCCTACCGCTTCGCGCTCCAGCCGATGTGGCAGCGCCCGGTCCGCGGCCTGGGCGTCATCGAGCCCTGGCTGCTCGCCCGGCGCGACAGCGCGTCGTAGGCCCCGGCCCCGCGCGCCGCGGCTATCCCTGACGGCGGTCCGACGGGCCGGTGAGCCCGTCCACGCACAGGCCGATGACCGGTATGCACAGTCCCGGCGGACCGGGTTCCGGGTCCGGGGCGTGCGTGGTGGTCTCCGGGCCGGGCCGGGACGGGGTGCGCGGCGTCGGTGGAGAGGACGGGATGCCGGTCGCGCCCGCCTCGCCGGTGCTGCCGCCGGTGTCCGCGTCCGCCTCCCGGCTCCCGTCCGCGCGCCCGCTCCGCGGGGAGTCCGGCTCGGAGGGCGTCGCGGTCGCGGCCGCCGTCGGCGTCCGGGCCTCCTCGGGCGCCGGTCGCCCGCCTGCCGCGTCCGGGTCGTCCGTTCCGCCCGCCGCCGTGCCCGGCGCCCGGCCGCCCGTGCGTGACGGTGTCACGGTGGCCACCGCGACGCTCGCCGCGTCGGAGGCGCCCGCCCCCCTCCCGCCGGTGCCGGGCGCGCCGCCCGCGCTCAGCGACTCGGGCGCCAGCCGCGCCAGGCTCAGCGCCCCGGCCGCCAGGGCGAGTCCCCCGGCGGCGAGGAGCACCCGGCGCGGACGGGGCTTGCGGTGCCGCCCCCTGACCGGCGGCGCCCAGGTGTCCGCCGCCGGCCGCGGTGGCCGGGGCGCCTCGGGCGCTTCCGGCACCTCGGGCGCCTCGCGCGTCCCAAGCTTTTCAGAAGCCTCTGGCGCCTCCCGTGCCTCGCGAGTCCCGTGGGTTTCCGACGCCTCCTGTGCCTCGCGTGTCCCGGGCGCGTCCGACGCCTCGGGTGCCTCGGTCCGTATCCGCTCCGTCGTGGCCTTGGGCCGCGTGTTGGTCATGGCCGTCCCTCCCTGCCGGCGCCCCTCCCCGAAGGCGCCGTGGCGGAGCGCAGGCTATGCGCGGCCCGGGGGAGAGGGGCGGGAGTCGGGCGGGTTGTCACCCGAACGGGGAACCGTTTCCGCGGGGGTGGCTTTCGCCGGGCGCCCCGGAATGGGATGATCGGGGGGATCGGAAGTTAACCATCGTTAACCGGGAGGATGTCATGGCGGAACAGGGGCCGGAGCGAGAGGCGGCGCACGACGGCGAGCGGCGCTTCGGGGAGTACGTCGTCGTGCGGCGTCACGGCCACGTGGCGGAGCTCGCCCTGGACCGGCCGAAGGCCATGAACGCGGTCTCCACCGACATGGCCCGCTCCGTCGCCGCCGCCTGCGAGGCGCTCGCCGCCGACCGCGACGCGCGGGTGGTCGTCGTGACCTCCACCCATGAGCGCGCCTTCTGCGTCGGCGCCGACCTGAAGGAGCGCAACTCCTTCACGGACGCCGACCTGCTGCGCCAGCGCCCCGTCGCCCGCGCCGCGTACACCGGCGTACTGGAGCTGCCCATGCCCACCGTCGCCGCGGTGCACGGCTTCGCGCTGGGCGGCGGCTTCGAGCTGGCCCTCTCCTGCGACCTGATCGTCGCCGACCGTACGGCGGTCGTCGGGCTGCCCGAGGTGTCGGTCGGCGTCATCCCCGGCGGCGGCGGTACGCAGCTGCTGCCCCGCCGGGTGGGAGCCGCCCGCGCCGCCGAGCTGATCTTCTCCGCACGGCGCCTGGACGCGGCCGAGGCGCGGGAGCTGGGACTGGTCGACGAGCTGGTGGCCGAGGGCCGCGACCGCGAGGAGGCCCTCGCCCTGGCCGCCCGGATCGCGGGCAACTCGCCCGTGGGGCTGCGCGCCGCCAAGCGGGCCCTGCGGCTGGGCCACGGGCTCGACCTGCGCGCGGGTCTGGAGGTCGAGGACGCGGCCTGGCGCTCCGTCGCCTTCTCCGGCGACCGCGCGGAGGGCGTCGCCGCCTTCAACGAGAAGCGCCGTCCCGACTGGCCGGGCGAGTGACAGCCCGCTGCGCGGGGACGCCGGGACCGCCGGTGTCCCCGGCGCGCCCCTGAAGGGTCCGCCGTCCGCCCGTGCCCGGCCCGGTCGTCCCCCTGTTCGCCTCACCAATGTCCCTGATTGCCGGAAATTTACCTAGCCTGGAGTGATGGGTGAGGACGGACGGCTGAGGGCCGTGGTGGCGTTGGCGCAGGGCATGGCGGCGGCGCGTACCCCGCGGGAGTCGTGGCGCGCGGCGGCGCTCGGCGCCCGCGACGCGCTCGACGGGAGCTTCGCCGCGCTCTCCGTGTGGGAGCGGGAGCAGGGCCGGCTGCGCGTCCTCGCCAACGTGGGGGAGCGCGCGCCCGACGAGGAGGAGTTCCCCGAGGGCGAGGCGTACCCCGTGCACCAGTTCCCGGAGATCACCGAGTTCCTGCACGAACGCTGGGCCGGCGGCGGCGAGCCGAACGCCTGGGTGGAGACGGCGGAGGGGCCCGCCCAGGGTCCGGCCGAGTACTGCCACCAGCGCGTCGCCGCCCTGCGCAGACGCGGCCGGGGCTGCTGCGTCGTCGCCCCCGTCGTGCTGCACGGCAGGGCCTGGGGCGAGCTGTACGTGGCCCGCCGCATCGGGGCCCCGGTCTTCGGCCGCGGCGACGCCGACTTCGCCACCGTCCTGGCCTCCGTCGTCGCCGCCGGTATCGCCCAGACCGAGCGCCTGGAGGAGGCCCGCCGCCTCGCCTTCACGGACGCGCTGACCGGCCTCGCCAACCGCCGCGCCGTCGACATGCGCCTGGACGAGGCGATCGAGCGGCACCAGCGGGACGGCGAGGTGGTCAGCCTCGTCGTCTGCGACCTGAACGGGCTCAAGAAGGTCAACGACACCCGGGGGCACGCCGTCGGCGACCGTCTGCTGGAACGATTCGGCTCCGTGCTCTCGCTGTGCGGCGCCATGCTCCCCGGCGCTCTCGCCGCCCGCCTCGGCGGTGACGAGTTCTGCCTGCTCGCGGTGGGCCCCGCCGCCGACGAGGTCGTCCGCGCCGCCGACGAGCTCTGCCGCCGCGCGGCCGAGCTGGAGCTCGGCGAGGGGGTGGCCTGCGGGGTCGCCTCGACCGGGGACGACATCGGCCCGGTCCGCTCGGGGCGCCGGCTGTTCAGGCTGGCCGACGCGGCGCAGTACCGGGCCAAGGCGGAACGCGCCAGGAAGCCCGTGGTCGCCGGGCGTGAGGGCCCGGACGACCCGGTCGTCCGGCTGGCGGACGCGCCTCCCCCGGCGGCCGGGGAGCGCCGCCGCTTCCGCGGGCGGCACGACCCCCGGCGGTAAGGGGTCAACCGGTGACGCACTGGTGACACGACCGCTAGTGACATCCCGGATTTCAGTGCGTACGCTCCTGAATATGGATATGCACACTGTGGTGGTGGGGACGTCCGGGGTCACCGCGTCCGACGTCCTCGCCGTGGCGCGCGCCGGCGCCCGGATCGAGCTCTCCGGCGAGGCGGTGGCGGCCCTGGCCGCGGCCCGCGAGATCGTGGACGCCCTCGCCGCCGAGCCGGACCCCGTCTACGGCGTCTCCACCGGCTTCGGCGCCCTCGCGACCCGGCACATCAGCCCGGAACTCCGCGCCCAGTTGCAGCGCAACATCGTCCGCTCGCACGCCGCCGGCATGGGCCCGCGCGTCGAGCGCGAGGTCGTGCGCGCGCTGATGTTCCTGCGGCTGAAGACCGTCTGCTCGGGGCACACCGGCGTACGCCCCGAGGTCGCGCAGACCATGGCGGACATCCTGAACGCGGGCATCACCCCCGTCGTCCACGAGTACGGCTCGCTCGGCTGCTCCGGTGACCTCGCCCCGCTCTCCCACTGCGCGCTCACGCTGATGGGCGAAGGGGACGCGGAGGGTCCCGACGGCGTCGTACGGCCCGCCGGTGAACTCCTCGCCGCGCACGGCATCACGCCCGTCGAGCTGCGCGAGAAGGAGGGCCTGGCCCTGCTCAACGGCACCGACGGCATGCTCGGGATGCTGGTCATGGCCCTCGCCGACCTCGACACCCTCTACAAGTCGGCGGACGTCACGGCGGCCCTGTCCATGGAGGCGCTGCTCGGCACGGACAAGGTCCTCGCTCCCGAGCTGCACGCCATCCGCCCGCACCCCGGCCAGGCCGCCTCCGCCGCCAACATGCTCGCGGTCCTGAAGGGCTCCGGCCTCATCGGGCACCACCAGGACGACGCGCCGCGTGTCCAGGACGCGTACTCCGTGCGGTGCGCGCCGCAGGTGGCCGGCGCGGGCCGGGACACCCTCGCCCACGCCCGCACCGTCGCCGAGCGCGAACTCGCCGCCGCCGTGGACAACCCGGTCGTGCTGCCCGGGGGCCGGGTGGAGTCCAACGGCAACTTCCACGGTGCCCCGGTCGCGTACGTGCTCGACTTCCTCGCCATCGCGGCGGCCGACCTCGGCTCCATCGCCGAGCGCCGCACGGACCGGCTGCTCGACAAGAACCGCTCGCACGGCCTGCCGCCGTTCCTCGCCGACGACGCCGGAGTCGACTCCGGGCTGATGATCGCCCAGTACACCCAGGCCGCCCTGGTCAGCGAGATGAAGCGGCTCGCCGTCCCGGCGTCGGCCGACTCGATCCCGTCCTCCGCCATGCAGGAGGACCACGTCTCCATGGGCTGGTCGGCGGCGCGCAAGCTCCGTACGGCCGTCGACAACCTCACCCGGATCGTCGCGATCGAGCTCTACGCCGCCACCCGCGCGATCGAGCTGCGCGAGGGCCTCGTGCCCGCGCCGGCCTCCCGCGCCGTCATCGAGGCGGCCCGCGCGGCGGGTGTCCAGGGCCCCGGCCCCGACCGCTTCCTCGCCCCCGACCTCGCCGCGGCGGACGCCTTCGTGCGCGCCGGCGGTGTCGTCGAGGCGGTGGAAGGGGTCACGGGCCCGCTGGCCTGACCCGGAAGCACGCGTTCCCCGGCCGGGGCATCTGTTCCAGGTGTCCCGGCCGGGGTCCGGCGGGACGTCCGGCGGGGGTCGGCGGACCGGATCCGGCGGGGCCGTCCGGCTCGACGCTCGTGGGCCGGACACATGTGGTACTGTTCAATCGATACGTTTTTGGTACCCATTTACTTTGTGCGCCTGATCGGAATCCTCCCTCAGGCGCGTTTTGTTTTTCCGGCATCTCCGGTTCTCCGGTCATCGGCGGATGGGGCCACCCGCATTGCAGGAGAAAAGACATGGCAACCGGCACCGTTAAGTGGTTCAACTCGGAAAAGGGCTTCGGCTTCATCGAGCAGGACGGCGGCGGCCCCGACGTCTTCGCCCACTACTCGAACATCGCCTCCTCGGGCTTCCGTGAGCTCCAGGAAGGCCAGAAGGTCTCCTTCGACGTCGTGCAGGGCCAGAAGGGCCCGCAGGCGGAGAACATCGTCCCGGCCTGATCCGGAACAGCGCTCCGAGCCGGGGCCCGCACCTTCGGGTGCGGGCCCCGGCTCGCGCCGTCCGTGCGGCAGAGGGCCGTCCGTGAGGCCGAGGAAGGAAAAACAGATCCAGCATGACTCGATCCGAACGCCCCGCCCGTGAGCGGGCGGCTCACTCCCGTGGCAGGACCCAGCCGAAGGCCTCCACGAACGGCACGAGCCGCGAGAACGGCGGCCGCGACGACGCGGGCCGCACCACCGGCGGACGCGACGGAGCGGCCCGCGCGAACGGCGGCCGCACCACCGGCGGCCGTGCCAGGACCGCCGCCGGCTCCGGCCGGAACGCGGGCCGCGGCGCCGGCAAGGCTCCCGCCCGCAAGGTCACGCCCCCGCAGGAGTTCACCCTCCCCGAGACCGTCACGCCCGCGCTGCCCTCCGTCGAGTCCTTCGACGCGCTGGACATGCCCGCGGCGCTGACGAAGACCCTCGCCGCCCAGGGCGTCACCGAGCCCTTCCCGATCCAGGGCGCGACCCTTCCCAACTCCCTCGCCGGGCGCGACATCCTCGGCCGCGGACGCACCGGCTCCGGCAAGACGCTCGCCTTCGGCCTCGCGCTGCTCGCCCGCACCGCGGGCCGCCGCGCCGAGCCCCGGGCCCCGCTCGCGCTGGTCCTCGTGCCCACCCGCGAGCTCGCCCAGCAGGTCACCGACGCCCTCACGCCGTACGCCACCGCCGTGAACCTGCGGCTCGCCACGGTCGTCGGCGGGCTCTCGATCACCAAGCAGGCCGGCTCACTGCGCCGGGGCTCCGAGGTCGTCGTGGCGACGCCGGGCCGCCTCAAGGACCTCATAGACCGGGGCGACTGCGTCCTCGGCCAGGTGTCCATCACCGTCCTCGACGAGGCCGACCAGATGGCCGACATGGGGTTCATGCCGCAGGTCACCGCGCTGCTGAAGCAGGTCGAGCCGGACGGGCAGCGGATGCTGTTCTCGGCCACCCTGGACAAGAACATCGACCGGCTCGTCCGGATGTTCCTGACCGACCCCGTGGTGCACTCCGTCGACCCGTCCGCGGGCGCGGTGACCACCATGGAGCACCACCTGCTGCACGTCGCGGACGAGACCGACAAGAAGGCCGTCGCCCTGCGCATCGCCGCGCGCGACGGCCGCGTGATCCTCTTCGTGGACACCAAGCGGGGTGCCGACCGGTTCACCAAGCGGCTGCTGGCCAACGGCGTGCGGGCCTCCGCGCTGCACGGCGGCCGCAGCCAGCCGCAGCGCACCCGCACCCTGGACCAGTTCAAGACCGGCCAGGTCACCGCGCTGGTCGCGACCAACGTCGCGGCCCGCGGCATCCACGTCGACGACCTCGACCTCGTGGTGAACGTGGACCTGCCGACCGACCACAAGGACTATCTGCACCGCGGCGGGCGCACGGCGCGCGCGGGCGAGTCCGGCAGCGTCGTGACCCTCGTGCTGCCCGAGCAGAAGCGGGAGATGTCCCGGCTGATGTCGGACGCGGGCATCTCCCCGCGGATCACCAGCGTCCGCTCCAGCGACCCGGAGCTGACCCGCCTCACCGGTGCGCGGGAGCCGTCCGGCGTCCCCGTGGTCATCGAGGTCCCGCAGCCCGTCGAACAGCCCAAGCAGCGCGGCACCCGCTCCCGGCGCGGCGGCGGCACCCGCCGCACGGGCACGGGCACGGGCACGGGCGCGGCCACGGGTGCGCGTACCGGCTCGGGCGCGGGCTCGGGTGCGCGTACCGGCTCGGGTTCGCGGGCCGGCCGATCCGGCGGGCGGGGCAGGCAGGGCGGCACCGGGCGCAAGGCGGCCTGACCGCCCGACGACGGCCTGACCGCCCGACGACGACGTGACCGCCCGGCCCGGCGGGCGGGACCGACCCCGCCCGCCGGGCCGGGCGTCTCAGTGCTTGAGGTCGCCCAGGAAGCCGGGGTCGACGGAGTCCAGCCGGTGCGCGTAGTCCCGGTGCAGGTCCAGGATCTCGCTCAGCGGGGCGGCGCGCCGGCTCGTCGCGTTGAGGTCGCGGCGGGCGTCGGCCGACCACAGGAACGGCGTGATCGAGAGCCCCTGGGTGCCGGTGAGCGCCCCGGACTCGCCCCGCCACCCGGGCCAGCGCAGATTGTCGTAGAACTGCTCCGTGCCGGTGCTCAGCAGCCAGCCGAGCCAGGCGTCGTGTCCCGCCCCGAGCGCCTCCCAGCGCAGCGAGTCCGGCGCGAAGTAGACGACCTCGCCCGGCTCCCCGGGCCGCCCCGCCGCCTTCGCGTCGGGGCCGTTCAGTACGAAGGCGCCGCCCAGGACGTCATGGCCGACGACCAGGCCGGCTCCCGGGCGCCACAGCGGGTCGAACCGCGCGGGCAGCGCGTTGACCTGGGCCAGCGACGGCATGCCCGACCCCGGCTCCGGGCTCCCGTAGATGCGCAGCCAGCCGCTGTCCAGGATCAGCCCGCCGGAGTTCAGCACGAAGGCGCCGAGCCAGGAGCGCGCGGTGATCTGTAACTGCAGCAGCGTGTCCCGGCTCACCGAGGGATCCGCGGGCAGCGTGTCCATCGACACCCGGCTCTCGGAGATCTCCGCGGCAAGGAGCGGCCACGCGGGCTTGTCGACGTCGGTGAGCTCGGTCAGATCTCGCATGGGTGTCCATCCGGAGCGTGGCTGGTTCGGTGCGGCCGGCGCGGGCGGTTCAGCAGGCCGTCGTACGTTCACGGCGCACGGAGTACGCGACGAACCCGGCGCCGAGGCCGAGGAAGAGGGTGCCCCCGATGACGTAGGGAGTCGTGTCGACGCTTCCCGTGTCGGCCAGCCGGGGGCCGTCGCCGGTCGCGTCGGTCACGTCGGCGGCGGATCCGGTCGTGTCCCCGGAGTCCGCCGGGCCGGCCGACTCCGTCAGGTCGCCGGTGCTCGTGCCGTCGACGGCGCCGGTCCGGTAGGTCTGCGCCGTCAGGGAGGTTCTGGTTCCCGTGGAGTTCGAGGTGTGCTGGACGGGTACGTCCTGGGTGGCGTTGGCGGACGGGACGAACCACAGGGCCCCCAGGAGGGCGCCCGCTGCGGTGGCGGTCAGCAACGATCGACGTGCGGTCGACACGGAATATCGATCCCCTTGTGGCGCTGGCGAATTGGCCGTGTGGGGCGATGCTAATGAAAGGCGCGGGTCGCGGGAAAGTCGTACGGGCCGGTGGCCGTACGCTCCGTCTCATGAATACACCTGAGACATCACGTTTTGTCCGCCTTCGAGCCGAGCTCGTACTGGAAATCGATGACGTCGGCGCCGTCACCAAGGCCGCGTTGCGGCAGATCGCCGCCGACACCGGGATGCCTGCCGACGAGCGGACCCACGCCGAGAACGCCGTGACGGAGGACACCGCCGAGGCCATCGCGTATCTCGTCGATCCGTTCGACCTCATCGGCGAGGTCCCGGGCGTCGAGCTGGCGCAGGCCTCGTGGAGCACCGAGCGGGTCGACTACGACCCCGATTCGCCTGAATGGGACCTCGACGAGGATGATGACGGCGAGAGCGACGGAGAAGTCCGGCTCGGCTGAGGCGGCTTGGGAAAATAGTGACCCCGGGCGGCAACCGCGGCCCGGGGTTCACTCGTCTCATGAGGCGCACCGACCACAGGCGCGCCCCGTCCGACCTGCCGGTCCGACGTGGCGTGCCTAACACTTCCCAGCCCTGTGGAATGGGACGAACCGGTCGTAGCGTAGAAGGCTGTGTGGGGGATTTCCGGGCGAGCCCCGGGAGTTTCGGGGAAATCGGCGACGATGGAGAAGCGTGTGATGACGGACAGTAGGCGGCGCCGGGGTCTGGCGACCGCCTCCGTACTGCTCGGTGGAGTGCTGGTGCTCTCCGCGTGCGGTTCGGACGGCGACAAGGCCAGCGCCTCGGACGGAGGCGGCTCGTCTCAGTCCAAGGTCGATGAGGCGGCCGCCAAGAAATCGTCCGAGGCGCAGATCAGGATCACGCCGAAGGACGGCTCCGACAACGCCTCCATCAACAACGCCGCCGAGGTCACCGTGAGCAAGGGATCGCTCACGGAGGTCACGATGAAGAAGGCCGACGGCACCGCCGTCGCCGGCCGGATATCGCCCGACAAGAAGAGCTGGAAGCCCGACGGCCAGCTCGAGCGCGCCACCACGTACAAGATCGCGGCGGTCGCCGAGGACTCCGAGGGGCGCTCGGCCCACGAGAACGCGTCGTTCACCACGGTCTCCCCCGCCAACAGCTTCATCGGCAACTTCACGCCGGAGGACGGCTCCACCGTCGGCGTCGGCATGCCGGTCTCGATCACCTTCGACAAGGCGATCACCGACAAGGCCGCCGTGCAGAAGGGGATCAGCGTCTCCTCCAGCAGCGGCCAGGAGGTCGTCGGTCACTGGTTCAACGCCAACCGCATCGACTTCCGCCCCGAGGACTACTGGACGGGCGGCTCCACCGTCACGCTCAAGCTGAACCTCGACGGCGTCGAGGGCGCCGACGGCGTCTACGGCGTGCAGCAGAAGACGGTCACGTTCAAGGTCGGCCGCAACCAGGTCTCCATCGTCGACGCCCAGACCAAGACCATGAAGGTCACGCGGGACGGCAAGACGGTCAAGACCATCCCGATCTCTGCGGGCTCCCCGGAGAACAAGACGTACCAGGGCCAGATGGTGATCTCCGAGAAGTTCAAGGAGACCCGGATGAACGGCGCCACCGTCGGCTTCAAGGACGGCGACGGCAAGGGCGAGTACGACATCAAGGACGTGCCGCACGCCATGCGCCTGTCGAACTCGGGCACGTTCATCCACGGCAACTACTGGGGTGCCAAGTCCATCTTCGGCAGCGCCAACACCAGCCACGGCTGCGTGGGCCTGTCCGACACCAAGGGCGCCAACGACCCGAACACCCCGGCGGCGTGGTTCTACAACAACTCGCTGATCGGTGACGTCGTGGTCGTCAAGAACACCGGTGACAAGACGGTCTCCCCGGACAACGGCCTCAACGGCTGGAACATGGACTGGGCGGCCTGGAAGGCCGGCTCCGCCGCCTGACGGACCCCTCCACCGCCGACTGCCCGATGGCCCGCACCCCGACCGACCGGGGTGCGGGCCGTCGGGCGTGTACGGGCGGGCCCACGCGTGTACGTCGCTTGTACCGGCGTGCGTACGCCGGTACCGCGCACGGCTCGCGTACGGCCCGCCTACGGCCTCCCGGGCGCCGAGGGGCCCGCCCGGTGGCCGGCGTCCCGCGAGGGGTCCTCGGCCGGGCCCGGCGCGGTGGCCGTCCCGGCCCGGGTCGCGTCCGTCCCCCAGCTCGCGAGGAGCCGCAGCGCCTCGGCCGACGGCGAGCCCGGCTCCGCGTGGTACGTGACCACGGACTGCTCGCCGTCGTCCGCCGGCCTGAACGTCTCGAAGGACAGCGACAGCGCGCCCACCAGCGGATGCTGCATCCGCTTCACGCCGTGACTCTTCTCCTTGACGTCGTGGGTGGCCCACAGCCGCCTGAACTCCTCGCTTTTCACGGAGAGTTCGCCGACCAGCGTCGCCAGACGCGGGTCGTCGGGATGGCAGCCGGCGTCCATCCGCAGATAGCTCACGATGTCCGACGCCTTCTGCTCCCAGTCCACGAACAGCTCGCGGTACTCGGGCCTCATGAACACCAGCCGCGCCCAGTTCCGCTCCTGCTGCGGCAGCAGGGCCCAGTCGCCGAAGAGCGCGGCGGCCATCCGGTTCCACACCAGGATGTCCGAGCGCCGCCCCACGACGTACGCGGGGACCCCGTCCATGGCGTCGAGGAGGTGCCGCAGCTCGCCCCGCACCTGCTGGGGCCGCGCCGACCGCTTCTTCTTGTGCTGCCGGGGCTTGGCGAGGTGCGTGAGGTGCGCGTGCTCGGCGTCGCTCAGGCGCAGGGCGCGGGCGATCGCGTCGAGCACCTCGGCGGACACGTTCTGCCCGTTCCCCTGCTCCAGGCGCGTGTAGTACGCCACCGACACCCCGGCCAGCTGTGCCAGCTCCTCCCGGCGCAGTCCCGGCACCCGGCGTCGGCGCCCGAAGTCCGCCAGCCCCACGTCCCCGGGCTTCAGCCGGGCCCGGCGGGTCCGCAGGAACTCGCTGAGCTCGGCACGCCTGTCCAGCGCGGGACCGGTGCCGTCGGGGCCGGGGGTGCCCGGCGACGGCCGCCGCGGGAAAGCGGGGTGTTCCTCCATACGGCTCAGTATCGCCGACCCGCCGCTGAGCGTACGCAGCCGAGCCTGACCCTCCCAGTGGTAGGACCGGCGAACGTACGCAAAGCCGTGACCTGGGTGGATGTTCCGGCTCGGGGCACGCTGTAGACGTGCCCGGCGGAGGAAGCCGGGTACGCGACCCCCTCTGAGGAGCATCCTCCGCATGACCACCACTGTTGCCGCGTACGCCGCTCCCGCCGCCAAGGCCCCGCTGGAGCGCACCACGATCGAGCGCCGCGCGGTCGGCGAGTTCGACGTGCTGATCGACATCAAGTTCGCCGGCATCTGCCACTCGGACATCCATCAGGCCCGCGACGGCTGGGCCGAGGGCATCTTCCCGATGGTGCCGGGTCACGAGATCGCCGGCGTCGTCGCCGAGGTCGGCTCCGGCGTCACCAGGTTCGCCGTGGGCGACCGGGTGGGCGTCGGCTGCATGGTCGACTCCTGCCGCGAGTGCGAGAACTGCCGGGCCGGCCTGGAGCAGTACTGCCTCAAGGGCAACATCGGCACGTACAACGCCCTCGACAAGAACGGCGAGCCCACCTACGGCGGATACTCGACCCACGTCGTCGTCGACGAGAACTACACGCTGCGCATCCCCGACGGCCTCGCCCTCGACGTGGCCGCGCCGCTGCTCTGCGCGGGTATCACGACGTACTCCCCGCTCAAGCACTGGAACGCGGGCCCCGGCAAGAAGGTCGCCGTCCTCGGCATGGGCGGCCTCGGCCACATGGGCGTCAAGATCGCGCACGCGCTCGGGGCGGAGGTGACCGTCCTGTCGCAGTCCCTGCGCAAGAAGGACGACGGCCTCAAGCTGGGCGCCGACCACTACTACGCGACCAGCGACCCGGAGACCTTCGAGAAGCTGCGCGGCACCTTCGACATCATCCTGTCCACGGTGTCGGCGCCGCTGGACTTCGGCGCGTTCCTGTCCCTCCTGAAGACGGACGGCGCCCTGGTCAACGTCGGTGCCCCCGAGGAGCCCGTCTCCCTCAACCTCTTCTCCCTGCTCTCCGGCCGCAAGTCCCTGTCGGGCTCCGGCATCGGCGGCATCCGGGAGACCCAGGAGATGCTGGACTTCTGCGCCGCCCACGGCCTCGGTGCCGAGATAGAACTGATCAGCGCGTCCGAGATCAACGACGCCTACGAGCGCGTCCTCGGCAGCGACGTCCGCTACCGCTTCGTGATCGACACGGCGACGATCTGACCCGGTCCGTGCCTGCCCCGGGGGCGTTCGGCGGGCCGCCGAACGCCCCGGGGTTCACGCGGTCACCGGTCGGTGGTCTCCAGCGCCGGGACGACGCCGGCCGGGCAGGTGATGCCCGTCCCGCCGATTCCGCAGTAGCCCGAGGGGTTCTTGTCCAGGTACTGCTGGTGGTCGGGCTCGGCGGGGTGGAAGGGCCGGTCCTGAGCCGGGAGGATCTCCGTGGTGATCGGGGCGCGGTGGCCGGCGGCGGTGAGCGCCTTCTGGTAGGCGTCCCGGGATGCGGCAGCGGCGGCCGACTGGGCCGGGGTGTGGGTGTAGAGCGCCGAGCGGTACTGGGTGCCGACGTCGTTGCCCTGGCGGAAGCCCTGGGTCGGGTCGTGGGACTCCCAGAAGAGCCGGAGCAGGGTCTCGTAGGGGACGAGCGCGGGGTCGTACACGACGCGGACCGTCTCCGCGTGCCCGGTCAGGCCCGAACAGACCTCGTCGTACGTGGGGTTGGCGGTGAAGCCGCCCTGGTAGCCGGCGAGCGTGGTCCACACGCCCGGCTGGAGCCGCCAGAACGCGCGCTCGGCGCCCCAGAAGCAGCCGAGGGCGAAGTCCGCGGTCTCCAGGCCCTCGGGGTAGGGGCCGAGGAGCGGGGTGCCGAGGACCGTGTGACGCTCGGGAACCGTGTGGGCCGGCTCCGGGCGCCCCCGCAGAGCCTGCTCGGGGGACGGCAGCTGAGGCGTACGGCTGTGCAGGAACATGCGGTCTCCACAGGGTGCGGTGTCCGTGGGCGGGGCCGTGGGGAGTGGGGGAGTGCGAGGGGTCCACCCGCTCCAACGTATGAGCCCCGCGCAGGATTCCACTTCCCTGCAATTGCACGAACACGCTCCGGGACCGTGATCCCGGAGCCGAAGTCCCGGGCTCCGGCCGGCCCCGGCCCCGTGCCCGCGGCCCGCGCCCGGAACCCCGAAGCCCGCCGGCCGCCCCGCTCAGCGCGGCAGCGTCGCCGGGCTGCCCCCGTTCGCCTCGTACCCCGCGACCGCCACCGCGCGGAACACCGCGTAGTCCGCCGCCGGGTCGGAGGTGAGGGACCACGGGAGGGCGCCCACGTGACCGTCGACGTGCGTCAGCTGGTCCATCGCCTCGGACCAGCGCTCGCCCCGGACCAGGAAGAGGACCAGGAGGTGGCGGACGTGGGCCGCCATCGGGTCGTCCGGGTCGGCGGAGTGCACCGCGTGCAGGGCGCCGTGGACCGCCTTCGTCACGACCTCGCTGCGGTAGAAGCTGCGCACCAGCGACACCTCGGGAAGGTGCTCGAAGACCGCGAAGAGCGGCAGAGCGGGAAGCAGCGACCCCTGCGGCGCACGCGCGGCGGCCGCCTCGGCGAACGAGTACGCCAGCTCACGCGAACCGTGCCACTTCTCGCACCAGTAGTGCAGCGCCGCCAGATGCGCCCCCATGTGCACGGGGTCCCGGTCCAGGATCTTCAGCCACAGCTTCTCGAACTCCGGCTGCGGGTAGGCGAGTCCACGCGCGATGGACAGCTCGACGATGTGCGGCACCGGGTCGGCCGGGGCCAGCAGCGCCGCCTCGTCGCACGCCGTCCGCGCCTCCTCCATGATGATCCGGAACTCCTCGGTCCCCGGCCGCGCCGTCCGCCACGCCTGCTGCACCAGGAACTCCGCGTACACCGCCGCGAGGCCCGGGTCCTTCGGGGCCTCCGCCCGCCACACCCGCAGCCACTGGCCGCCGGGCGTCTCGCTCACCCCGCCGGGGTGCTCCCGCAGCTCCAGCGACGCCGCGCCCGCGAAGGCCTGCACCCGCTGCCAGCGCCGCTCGCCCTCCGTCTCCGTGCCGGCGAGGAGCTGGGCGGCGGCGCGGTAGTCCTGCGTGCGCTGCACCACGTCCAGCACGTCCAGCAGGTCCTTGTCGGGGCCCGGCATCCGGACGTCCAGTGCCTCCTGCCGCACGAACCCGTACGCCGCCGGGTCCGCGGCGTCGGGGTCGCCGGGCGCGACCTGCCGGGCGCCGGCACGCCTGCGGAAGACGGCCGGCAGCAGGACCATGGCGAACATGGCCAGCGCGACGAGGACCCAGAGAATCTCCATGGCTCAAGCGAACCAGACGGGTCCGGCACTTGGCCAACCCGGGCGCCCGGATCCCCGGCGCACGGCCGTCCGCCGCGCCCCGCGGGGAGCGGCGGACGGGGCGGCGGGCTCCCTCCTGCCGTCACCTGCCCCGTGGGCGCACTACCCTCGGTCCTCATGAGCGACAGGCACATCAGTCAGCACTTCGAGACCCTGGCGATCCACGCGGGCAACACCGCCGATCCCCTCACCGGCGCGGTCGTCCCGCCGATCTACCAGGTCTCGACCTACAAGCAGGACGGCGTCGGCGGGCTGCGCGGCGGCTACGAGTACAGCCGCAGCGCCAATCCGACCAGGACCGCCCTGGAAGAGAACCTCGCCGCCCTGGAGGGCGGCCGCCGCGGCCTCGCGTTCGCGTCCGGACTGGCGGCCGAGGACTGCCTGTTGCGTACGCTGCTGGCCCCCGGTGATCACGTGGTCATCCCGAACGACGCGTACGGCGGCACGTTCCGCCTGTTCGCCAAGGTCGTCTCCCGCTGGGGCGTGGAGTGGTCGGTCGCGGACACCAGCGACCCGGCGGCGGTGCGCGCCGCGCTCACCCCGAAGACCAAGGTCATCTGGGTCGAGACGCCCTCCAACCCGCTGCTCGGCATCACCGACATCGCCGCGGTCGCGCAGGTCGCGCGGGACGCGGGCGTGCGGCTCGTCGTCGACAACACCTTCGCCACGCCGTACCTCCAGCAGCCGCTCGCGCTCGGCGCGGACGTCGTCGTGCACTCGCTGACCAAGTACATGGGCGGCCACTCGGACGTCGTCGGCGGCGCCCTGATCACCGGCGACGACCAGCTGGGCGAGGAACTGGCCTACCACCAGAACGCGATGGGCGCGGTCGCCGGGCCCTTCGACTCCTGGCTGGTGCTGCGCGGCACCAAGACGCTCTCCGTCCGGATGGACCGGCACAGCGAGAACGCCACCAAGGTCGCCGACATGCTCAGCAGGCACGCGCGCGTGACGAGCGTCCTGTACCCGGGGCTGCCCGAGCACCCAGGCCACGAGGTCGCCGCCAAGCAGATGCGGTCCTTCGGCGGCATGGTGTCGTTCCGCGTAGAGGGCGGCGAGGAGGCGGCCGTCGAGGTCTGCAACCGGGCCGAGGTGTTCACCCTCGGCGAGTCCCTGGGCGGCGTCGAGTCGCTGATCGAGCACCCAGGACGGATGACGCACGCGTCCACCGCCGGCTCGCTGCTCGAGGTGCCCGCCGACCTCGTACGCCTCTCCGTGGGCATCGAGAACGCCGACGACCTGCTCCAGGACCTGCAGCAGGCCCTGGGCTAGTTCGCCCGGACGGGCGGGGCCCTTTCACCAGCCCGTGAGCGGTGGAGTCGTCTCCGACGGCGGCTCCACCCACGGCCGGGCCAGCGACGCCCAGACGACGAAGGCGACGGCGGCGGCGATCAGGACGCACCACAGCAGCCGCCGCGCCGCGGTCCGGCGGCGCTGCATCCGGCCGCCCCGGCGCACCGCCTCCGCGTACAGGCCGGGCGGCACCACGGGCGGCGTGCGCTCCAGCATCCGCCGTACCGCCGCCTCCCGCTCGGGCTGGTTCACGACACCACCGCCTTCGCGACGGCGGGCGCCGGTCCCCGCGGCGGGTGCAGCAGCGTGGCCGTCGCGCGGGCGCAGATGGCGCGCACGCGCTCCACCGGGATGCCGAGCAGGGCCGCCGTCTGCTCCTCGGCGACTCCCTCGTACAGCCTCAGGACGAGGATCAGCCGCTCCTGGGGGGAGAGGCGCGCCAGGACGCTGGTGGACGCGGGCCGGAAGCGGCCGCCGACTCCCCCGTACTGGTGCCAGGCCCCGTGGGCGAAGCGGGCGGCCAGGTACTCGCGGGCCGTGTCGTACGGGTCGTCGCCGCGCAGCCGGTCCCACGACGCGTACGTGTGCGCGAGGGCCAGGGTCAGCAGGCGCCGCGCGCGCGGGTTGGCGTCCGGCGGTTCCGCCGTGAGCAGCGTGGCGGCGTGCAGCAGCCGCCCGGCCGCGCCCGCGACGAACGCCTCGAACTCCCGGGCCCGGCGGGCGTCCTGGGACGCATGCCGTTGTCGCACCGCGCCTCCCGCCTGAGGGCGACCCCGATGGGCTGCTTCACCTCATATGAGGCCAGGCGCGGCCCTCAGGTCAAGAGTCCGGAGCGGACCCCGGGAACACGGCACGCGCGCGGGGCGGAGCGCCGCGCGGCTACGACGCCGGCTGCGCGTCCGTCACCGGCAGTCCCTGGGACGACTGCCGGGCCGAGAGCGCGTCGTTGAAGCGGGTCAGGAGCGAGCAGAACGACTCGCGCTCCTCCGGTGCCCAGTCGTGGGTCAGCTCGGCCATCAGCTGACGGCGCGAGGAGCGCACCTCGTCCAGGCGTGCCTGCCCGCGCGGCGACAGCTGCAGGACCACGGCCCGGCCGTCCTCCGGGTGCGAGGTGCGCTTGACGAGCCCGGTGTCGACGAGCGGAGCCACCTGCCGGGTGACCGTGGAGGAGTCGATGCCCATGCTCGACGCGAGCGCCTTGACTCCCATCGGCCCCTCTTTGTCCAGGCGGTTGAGCAGCAGGTACGCGGCCCGGTCCATGGAGTTGCGCACCTGGCCGACCCCGCCGAGCCGCGTCTGTTCGGCACGACGGGCGAAGAGCGCCACCTCGTGCTGCAGCGTGTCGAGAAGACCGGTGTCACCGAGAGTCGTCATGTCCATCGACATTTCTGGTGTTGTGGGCATGGCCGGGGGCTCGATTCATGCGTGGGAGCTGGGTTGGGGGACAGGGTACGCGGCCGGGGCGCGGCCCGTACCGGGGCTGCCGAAACCGGTCCGGGGCCGGTCTCGCACCATGGTCACGCCGTCCCCGCCGGGCGGGAAACTGCGAGACTGTGGCCATGAGGCACAGCACGGTCGACTCCTTGCCCACGGTGACCCTCGACGACGTGCGCGGAGCACAGAAGATGCTCAGCGGCGTGGCGCGGACGACCGCGATGGAGGGCAGCCGGCACCTGTCCCAGCTCGTGGGTTCCCCGGTGCACCTGAAGTGCGAGAACCTCCAGCGGACGGGTTCGTTCAAGCTGCGCGGCGCCTACGTCCGTATCGCCGGGCTGCTGCCCGAGGAGCGTGCGGCGGGGGTCGTCGCGGCGAGCGCGGGCAACCACGCGCAGGGTGTCGCGCTGGCCTCGTCCCTGCTCGGCGTGCGCTCCACCGTCTTCATGCCGACCGGGGCCCCGCTGCCGAAGATCGCGGCGACCCGTGAGTACGGCGCGGAGGTGCGCCTGCACGGGACGGTGGTCGACGAGACGCTGGCCGCCGCGCAGGAGTACGCGGCCGGGACGGGCGCGGTGTTCATCCACCCCTTCGACCACCCCGACATCATCGCGGGGCAGGGGACGCTCGGCCTGGAGATCCTGGAGCAGTGCCCGGAGGTGCGCACGATCGTCGTCGGGATCGGCGGCGGGGGGCTGGCCGCGGGCATCGCGGTCGCCGTCAAGGCGATCCGGCCGGACGTGCGGATCGTCGGGGTGCAGGCGGCGGGCGCGGCCGCGTACCCGCCCTCGCTCGCGGCGGGGCGTCCGGTGTCGGTGGACAACCCGGCGACGATGGCCGACGGCATCAAGGTCGGGCGGCCCGGAGACGTGACGTTCGGGCTCATCGAGCGCCTGGTCGACGAGGTCCGCACGGTCTCGGAGGACAATCTCTCCCGCGCGCTGCTGCTGTGCCTCGAGCGGGCCAAGCAGGTCGTCGAACCGGCCGGCGCGAGCCCCGTCGCCGCGCTGCTGCGGGAGCCGGGCGCCTTCGAGGGGCCGGTGGTGGCGGTGCTGTCCGGGGGCAACGTCGACCCGCTGCTGATGCAGCGCATCCTGCGCCACGGCCTATCCGCCGCCGGGCGCTATCTGGCGGTCACGCTGCGGCTGACGGACCGCCCCGGCGCCCTGGCCACGCTGCTCGGGGTGCTGTCGGTGGCCGACGCCAATGTCCTCGACGTGAGCCACGTACGCACCGATCCGCGGCTGGGGCTCACGGAGGTGGAGGTCGAGCTGCACCTGGAGACGAAGGGGCCGGCGCACTGCGCCGAGGTGAACCGGGCGCTGCGCGAGGCGGGTTACAAGGTCATCGACTGAGGCGCCGCAGGTCGGGGACCCCGCCGTCTCTTTCGGTGCCCGGGATGGCGAAAACCCGTTGTGAAACGCGATACATCGCGTTATGGTGTGTGTCTCGTCACAGGCTCGCCCGTGGCCGAGGTGGCGCGCCCAGGACCGCACCGGTCGGCCGGAGGGCACGGGCGGCACCTCACCGCCGGGCGAGTCGGATGTGGCAAAAATAAGCTCTTCCCACAGGAAAACCCCAACCATTTTGGGAGACCTCATGCCGGGCGCCATCTACGCCGAAGGCCTGGTGAAGACCTTCGGCGACGTAAGGGCTCTGGACGGCGTCGATCTCGATGTCCCCGAGGGCACCGTGCTGGGCCTGCTCGGGCCGAACGGCGCGGGCAAGACCACCGCCGTCCGCTGTCTGACGACGCTGTTGCGGCCCGACAGCGGCAAGGCCGTCGTGGCCGGTGTCGACGTCCTCAAGGACCCCGACGAGGTCCGGCGCCGGGTCGGCCTCTCCGGCCAGTTCGCCGCCGTCGACGAGTACCTGACCGGCCGCGAGAACCTCCAGATGGTCGGCCAGCTCTATCAGATGCGGGCCAGGGCGGCGAAGGCGCGGGCCGGCGAGCTGCTGGAGCAGTTCAACCTCGCGGACGCCGCCGACCGCCCCGCCAAGACCTACTCGGGCGGCATGCGCCGACGGCTCGACCTCGCCGCGGCGCTCGTCGTCTCACCGCCGGTGATGTTCATGGACGAGCCGACGACCGGCCTCGACCCACGCAACCGCCAGCAGCTGTGGGAGGTCATCGAGCAGCTGGTCTCCGGAGGCACGACACTGCTGCTGACCACGCAGTACCTGGAGGAGGCCGACCACCTGGCGCACGACATCTGCGTCGTCGACCACGGCCGCGTCATCGCCCGCGGCACCTCCGACCAGCTCAAGGCGCAGACCGGAGGGGAGCGGGTCGAGGTCGTGGTGCACGACCGCGAGCACATCGCCACCGCCTCCGAGGTGCTGCGCGGCTTCGGCAAGGGCGAGACCACCGTCCAGGACCACACCCGCAAGCTCACCGTCCCCGTGACCGGCGGCGCCAAGCTGCTCGCCGAGGTCATCCGCGAGCTGGACGGCCGCGGTATCGAGATCGACGACATCGGGCTGCGCCGCCCCACGCTCGACGACGTCTTCCTGTCCCTGACCGGCCACCTCGCCGAGGCCAAGGACGAGAACGGCGGCGACGGCGCGGCGGACGACAGCAAGGGATCCAGGAACAGGAAGAAGGAGGCCGCCAAGTGAGTACCGCCACCGACGCCGTGCGGAGCACGGCGCCCGCAGGCCCCCTCGGCCAGTCCGTCCGCGACTCCCTCGTCGTCGCGAAGCGCAATCTGATCAGGATGTCCCGGATCCCCGAGATGGTGATCTTCGGACTGATCCAGCCGATCATGTTCGTGGTGCTGTTCAGCTACGTCTTCGGCGGCTCCATGCAGATCGGCGGCAGCACCAGCTCCACCGACTACCGCAACTTCCTGATGGCGGGCATCTTCGCGCAGACCGTCACCTTCGCCACCGCGGGAGCCGGCGCGGGCATCGCCGACGACATGCACAAGGGGCTCATCGACCGCTTCCGCTCGCTGCCCATGGCGCGCGGCGCGGTGCTGACCGGCCGCACCCTCGCCGACCTCGTGCAGACCGCGCTGACCCTGCTCGTGCTGGCCGTCGTGGCCCTGCTGGTCGGCTGGCGCGTCGGCTCCGACGGGGACACCAACATCGGCAAGGTGCTCGGCGCCTTCGGTCTGCTGCTCCTGCTCGGATACGCGTTCACCTGGATCGGCGCCCTGATCGGCCTCTCCGTACGGACGCCCGAGGCGGCCACGTCCGGCGGGCTGATCTGGCTGTTCCCGGTGACGTTCATCTCGAACGCCTTCGTGGACTCCAGCAACATGACGCCCTGGCTGCGGCACATCGCCGAGTGGAACCCGTTCAGCGCCACGGTGCAGGCCTGCCGCAAGCTGTTCGGCAACCCCGGGGTGTCGCCGTCGGACGCCTGGCCGATGGCCCACCCGGTGTGGGCGTCGCTGATCTACTCGGTCCTGATCGTCCTCGTCTTCAGGACCCTCGCGGTGCGCAAGTACCGCTCGGCGACCGTCTGAGGCGGCCGCACGGCACGAACGAGGCCCCCGGCCAGGAGCCGGGGGCCTCGCTCGTGTGCCGTGAGGCTCAGCCCTGGTAGGGCACGGCCTTGAGGATCTTCACCGAGGCGAGCTTGCCGTTCGGCAGTTCGTACCGGGCGTCCTCGCCGACCTTCTTGCCGTTCACACCCGAGCCGAGCGGCGACTGCGGAGAGTACGTCTCGATGTCCGCGCTCGCGTACTCGCGGGAGGCGAGCAGGAAGTCGAGCGTGTCGTCCTCGTCGCCGTCGAAGGCGATGGTGACGACCATGCCGGGCGCCACCACACCGTCCGCCGCCGGGGCCTCGCCGACCTTCGCGTTCTCCAGGAGCTGGGTCAGCTGGCGCACACGGAGCTCCTGCTTGCCCTGCTCCTCCTTGGCCGCGTGGTACCCGCCGTTCTCGCGCAGGTCGCCCTCCTCGCGCGCGGCCGCGATCTTGGCGGCGATCTCCGTGCGCGCAGGACCAGACAGGTACTCAAGCTCGTCCCTGAGCTTGTTGTACGCCTCCTGGGTCAGCCAGGTGACGTTCTCGCTGGTCTGGGTCACAGGTGCTCCTCGTAGGTACTGGGAATACAAAGCATCGCCCTACCCAGAAGAATGTTCCTTCTCGGGTGGGCGAAACCACGAGCCTAACAATTCAGGGGCTCAAGGGGGAGGACATATGGCATCAGAATTACGTCGCCGCAGGTCAGCCGTCGGCGTGACAGCCGAGCAGCTCCGCCGTGCTGCCCCTCGACGTCGTACGGAGGGTCACGACCTTGTCGACGCGTGAGGCGTCCTGGTCGAACCGGAAGTCCGCGCGCCCCACCTCGGTGCCGTCGGCGCTCTGCGAGCGGACCGTGCAGTACCCGTGGACGTCCGCGTCCTTGTGCACCTCCAGATGCACCCTGACCGCGTCGTCCGAGGCGCTGAAGGTGATCACCTGGCCGCTGATCCCGCTGCCGGCCACGTAGTGGTAGCCGAACCAGCCGACCAGGGCGAGCAGGACGGCGCCCAGCACCGCCCCGACGATCCTGAGCTTGCGGTCGGCGCGCTCGTCCGCGGAGCGGCCGTACCGGCCCTCGGGCAGCTGCGTGCTCGCCGTACTCATGATCGTCCTCTCGGAAGCGGCCCGGGACGGAGTCCCGGAAGGGGTTCCGGGACGGGGCCCGGAATTATTCGCCCCCCGATTCGGTCACTATAGAAGCCGCCCAGAACGCCGATTCACGCCGGGCGCCCACGTGACGACTTACTGAGGATCGAGTCTTGACTGACCAGCTGCGACTGATGGCAGTGCACGCCCACCCCGACGACGAGTCGAGCAAGGGCGCGGCCACCATGGCGAAGTACGTGTCCGAGGGGGTGGACGTGCTGGTGGTGACCTGCACGGGCGGGGAGCGCGGCTCCATCCTCAACCCCAAGCTGCAGGGCGACGCGTACATCGAGGAGAACATCCACGAGGTCCGCAAGAAGGAGATGGACGAGGCCCGCGCGGTTCTCGGGGTCGAGCAGGAGTGGCTCGGCTTCGTGGACTCCGGACTCCCCGAGGGCGACCCGCTGCCCCCGCTGCCCGAGGGCTGCTTCGCCCTGGAGGACGTGGACAAGGCGGCCGGCCGCCTGGTGCGCTCCGTCCGCTCCTTCCGCCCGCAGGTGATCACCACCTACGACGAGAACGGCGGCTACCCGCACCCCGACCACATCATGACCCACAAGATCTCCATGGTGGCGTTCGATGGCGCGGCGGACACGGAGAAGTACCCGGAGTCCGAGTTCGGCCCGGCGTTCCAGCCGCAGAAGCTCTACTACAACCAGGGCTTCAACCGGCCGCGCACCGAAGCGCTGCACCACGCCCTGCTGGACCGGGGCATGGAGTCGCCGTACGGGGACTGGCTGAAGCGCTGGGACGAGTTCGAGCGCGTCGAGCGGACGCTGACGACACACGTCCCGTGCGCCGACTTCTACGAGACCCGGGACCGGGCGCTGATCGCGCACGCCACACAGATCGACCCCGAGGGCGGCTGGTTCAAGGTCCCCATGGAGATCCAGAAGGAGGTCTGGCCGACCGAGGAGTACGAGCTCGCCAAGTCCCTCGTCGACACCTCCCTCCCCGAGGACGACCTCTTCGCGGGCATCCGCGACAATGGCTGACATGAGCGCGAGCGCAAGCCTGGCAACGACGTACCTCGTCCCCCTCGCCAAGGAGGTCGACGAGAACAAGGTCACCCCCGGCGTCCTCGGCTTCATCGTCTTCGCGGTGATGGCCCTGGCGGTGTGGGGGCTGATGAAGTCCATGAGCAAGCAGATGCGGAAGGTGGACTTCGAGGAGGCCCCGGACGACAGGGCGGACACCCCCGCGAAGCCGGCCGCCAGGCCCTAGATGTGCTGTCCCGGGACGTTGGTGCGCGTGCCGGGTGCTTGAACAGGTGAGGGCCCTCCGGGTCCGGTGCGGAGGGCGACGTCCGCACCGACCGGAGAGGCCACGCCGCCCGTGGCCTCAGCGGGCCGCCGGTACCGGCACCCCCATGACCTCCCGGGCGTACCGGCCCGGGACCATGCCCAGACGCCAGGCCTGCCAGCCGGCGTCCAGGTCGACGCCGCGCTCCAGAAGGAGCTGGTAGGCGTCCATGCAGTCCTCGAGCTTGGGGTCGCGGGCCGGGTGGCCGGCGCGGGAGAGCAGGCGCAGTTCCTCCTGGGCGACCGCCGTGCCGATCTCGAAGCCGCCCGCCGCCGCGTACGGCAGCAGCGTGCACCGCAGGAAACGCGCCCAGTCCTCGCCCCGCCGGTCCCCGTACGAGGTGAACAGACCGACCGCCTCGTCGCACAGGGCGAGCGCCTGCTGCCCGCGCGCGTTGCCCGCGTCCACCACCGCGAGCTCCAGGCACGTCCACGCCTCGCCGTGAGCGACGCCGATGCGCTGGAAGTCGGCGCGGGCGTCCATCAGGAGCTGACGGGCGAACCCCGAGTTGCGCAGCGACCCGGTCCGCGCCGCCCGCTGGTCCCGGGTCGCGCGCGCCGAGTGGTGCCGCGCGCACGCCAGCCCGTACACGTCCCGGATCCGCGAGAACATCGTCCGCGACCGCTCCAGCTCGCGCACCGCCTGGTCCAGGGCGCCGGTCTCCTCCAGCGCCTGGCCGAGGTAGTACACCGTCCACGCCTCTCCCCGCGCGTCCTCGTTGTCACGGTGCCGGGAGACCGCCTGCCGCAGCGCGTCCACCGCCGCGGACGCGGCGCCGTCGACCAGCCGGGCGCGGGCCAGCTGCGTCAGCGCCCACGCCTCGCCGCGCGCGTCGCGGGTCCGGCCGTACAGGTCGAGGGCCTGCCGCAGCTCCGACTCCGCCCGCGGTACGTCGCCCATCCTGAGGTTCAGCTGACCGAGCTGGAAGTGCGCCCACGCCTCCCCGTGCACCGACTCGCCCTCCCGGTGCAGCACCAGCGCCTCGGTCAGCAGGTCCAGGGCCCTCGCCAGCCGGGCCCGGTCGCGCTCCACCGCCGCCAGCGCGTGCATCGTCCAGGCACGGTCCGCCGCCAGCGCGGGCGAGGACTGCAGGTCCATGGCCTCCTGCAGCCTGTCCGCCGCCTCCGTGAGCCGGCCCTGGTGGTGCAGGGTGATCCCGAGCGAGCACAGCGCCCGCGCGGCGCCCGCGTCGTGGTGCGCCTCGAAGTACAGGCCGACCACCGACGACAGCGTCGTGCGCGCCGTGTCCAGCTCGCCCAGCTGACGGGCCGCGATGCCCGTACGCCACTGCACCGAGCGCATCAGCAGCCCCTGGCCGACCGCCTGCGTCAGCTCGCTGATCTCACCGAGCCGGTACAGGTCGCCGCGGAGCAGGCAGTAGTCGCACAGCGCGCCCAGCAGGTTCAGCACCGCCGCCCGGTCGATGCCCTCCGCGTGCCGCAGCGCCGCCGTGATGAAACTCGACTCGTCGTCCAGCCAGCGCAGCGCCGCGTCCAGCGACGTGAAACCGTGCGGGCCGACCGCGCTCGACTGGAACGACGTGTCCGCCCGCGTCGACGTCCTGCCGTCCACCAGCCGGATCACCGAGTCCGCCAGCTCCGCGTAGTTCACGATCAGACGCTCCTGCGCCGCCGTGCGCTCGGCCGGCTCCTCCTCGTCCAGCAGCCGCGCCTGCGCGAACACCCGCACGAGGTCGTGCAGCCGGTAGCGGCTGCCGCGGACATGGTCGACGAGCCCCGCCCGCGCCAGCGCGGTCAGATACCGGCGGGCCTCCTGCTCGTCCGTCGCCAGCAGCGACGCGGCCGCCGCCGCGCCCAGCGACGCCCGCCCGGCCAGCGCCAGCCTGCGCAGCAGCCGCCGCGCCGCCTCCGACTGGTCGCTGTAGCGCAGCCACAGCGCCCGCTCGACCGGCTCCACCGGACCGTACGCCGCGAGGTCCGACGCCAGCCGGT
Source organism: Streptomyces sp. NPDC008313 (assembly GCF_042956125.1). Lineage (NCBI taxonomy): Bacteria > Bacillati > Actinomycetota > Actinomycetes > Kitasatosporales > Streptomycetaceae > Streptomyces > Streptomyces sp. NPDC008313. Next base: position 202,329 of record NZ_JBIBFR010000001.1, on the reverse strand, counting down.
GCGGGGTGCGCGGGCCCAGCGCGGAACCCGCGATCCGCAGGGCCAGCGGCAGCCCGCCGCACAGCTCCCGTGTCCGCTCGGACGACTCCGCGTCGTAGGGGCCCGACGGATCCTCGGCCGAGGCGTTCAGCAGCTCCTCGGCGCCCGCCGCGTCCAGCGGTTCCACGGGCAGCTGATGCACCCACGCCGGAAAGTCCGCCGGGAGGCCGAGGGGCTCGCGCGCGGTCACCAGCACCAGGCTCTCCGACCGCTCCGGGACCAGCTCGCGCACCTGCTCCGCGTCGGAGGCGTCGTCGAGCACGACCGTGACCGGCAGCCCCGTCAGATGCTGGTGGTACAGCTCGCTCAACCGCCCGGCCTGCTGGTCCTGCGAGGAACGCTCACGGAACAGCAGCTGCTCACGCGGCGCGCCGAGCCGGTTCAGCAGGTGCAGCAGCGCGTCACGGGTGGACAGCGGCGGCTCCTGGGCGCTGTCCCCGCGCAGGTCCACCACGCAGGCCCCCCGGAACTGGTCACGCAGCCCGTGCGCCGCCCGCACCGCCAGCGACGTGCGCCCCGAACCGGGCGCCCCGTGCAGCACCACCACCACCGGCTTCGTCCCGGTGCTCGCCCGCGCCGCCTGCACCCACCGCGCGATCCGCCCCAGCTCCGTCCGCCGCCCCACGAACGGGCCGTCGGCCGCCGGGAGTTGCCCGAACGACTGCTCCAGGACGCTGCGCCGGCGTGCCGCCGCGCTCTTGTCGGTGCGGCGCAGCTGCGCCGAGCCCTTCTTCGCACCGGTCGTCGCGGACAGCACCCGCTGCTGGTCGAGGAAGGGACGGATGCCCCGCACGTCGAGGGCCGTCAGCCACTGCAGCCGCAGCTGCTCGGGACCGCCCGGCTGGTTCAAAGCACCGGCCCGGCGGCTCGCCGCCGGTACGTGCGAGGCGGTCACCCTCGCCACGGTCGCCGCCGCACCCGCCACGCCGGCCGCCGCGCCCGCGCCGAGCGCCGTGCCCGGCCCGGTGCCGAGCGCCAGGTCCGCCACGCACGCCGCGACCGCGGCGACCGACGCCACCAGCAGGGACGTGCCGCCGCCCGCCCGCGCGTACCGCCGGCCGAACGTCGGCTGCCCGGCCGCCGCCTCGTCCAGCGCCCGCGTGTACGCCGCGTACTCCTCCTCGGCCGCGCGGGCCATCCCGTCGAGCGCGCCGCGCGCCCGCGACAGCAGCACACTCCCGTCGGCGCGGCCGCCCGAACGCCGCACCTCCTCCTCGACGGCCCGGGCCAACAGGCGCTCGGCCTCCGCCCGGTGGCTCTCCCGCATGTCCCGTCCCCCTCCGGTACGACACGTGAGCTACGAGTGTCCTGCGTACGGGCCGTCCGCGCGAGGGCGCCGGACGGATCATCACGGTGCCTTCGCGGTCGACGGGGTGCCGTGCGTCAGGATGGGGCCATGCCGAACCGACTGGCCCATGAGACGTCCCCATACCTCCTCCAGCACGCCGACAACCCCGTCGACTGGTGGCCCTGGTCGGCCGAGGCCTTCGAGGAGGCCCGCAGGCGCGGCGTGCCCGTCCTGCTGAGCGTCGGCTATTCCAGCTGCCACTGGTGCCACGTCATGGCCCACGAGTCCTTCGAGGACGAGGCGACGGCCGGCTACCTCAACGAGCACTTCGTGAGCGTCAAGGTCGACCGCGAGGAGCGGCCCGACGTCGACGCCGTGTACATGGAAGCGGTGCAGGCGGCCACCGGGCAGGGCGGCTGGCCCATGACGGTGTTCCTCACCCCGGACGCCGAGCCGTTCTACTTCGGCACCTACTTCCCGCCCGAGGCCCGCCACGGGATGCCGTCCTTCCGGCAGGTCCTCGAAGGTGTGGGCGCCGCCTGGACCGGCCGGCGCGACGAGGTCGCCGAGGTCGCGGGGAAGATCGTGCGGGACCTCGCGGGCCGTGAACTCGTCTACGGCGACACCCGGGTCCCCGGCGAGGAGGATCTCGCCCAGGCACTCCTCGGACTCACCCGCGACTACGACGACCGGCGCGGCGGATTCGGCGGCGCGCCCAAGTTCCCGCCGTCCATGGTGCTCGAGTTCCTGCTGCGCCACCACGCCCGCACGGGTTCCGAGGGCGCCCTCCAGATGGCCGCGGACACCTGCGAACGGATGGCGCGCGGCGGCATCTACGACCAGCTCGGCGGCGGCTTCGCGCGCTACTCGGTGGACCGCGACTGGGTCGTGCCCCACTTCGAGAAGATGCTGTACGACAACGCCCTCCTGTGCAGGGTGTACGCGCACCTGTGGCGTGCCACCGGTTCGGACCTGGCGCGCCGGGTGGCTCTGGAGACCGCCGATTTCATGGTCCGCGAACTGCGCACGGAGCAGGGAGGTTTCGCCTCCGCGCTGGACGCCGACAGCGACGACGGCACGGGCCGCCACGTCGAGGGCGCGTACTACGTGTGGACGCCCGCCCGGCTGCGCGAGGTCCTCGGGGACGAGGACGCCCGACTGGCCGCCCAGCACTTCGGGGTGACCGAGGAGGGCACCTTCGAGGAGGGCTTCTCCGTGCTGCAGCGGCCGCGGGACGAGGGCGTGGCGGACGCGGAGCGGATCGCCGGGATCCGCGAGCGGCTGCTGGCGAGCCGGGCCACGCGGCCGGCCCCCGGGCGGGACGACAAGGTGGTCGCCGCCTGGAACGGCCTGGCGGTCGCCGCGCTCGCCGAGACCGGCGCCTACTTCGGGCGCCCCGACCTGGTGGACGCCGCGATCGCCGCCGCCGACCTCCTCGTACGCGTCCACCTGGACGACCGCGCCCGGCTCACCCGTACCAGCAAGGACGGCCGCGCCGGGGCGAACGCCGGTGTGCTGGAGGACTACGCGGACGTCGCCGAGGGCTTCCTCGCGCTCACCTCGGTCACCGGGGAGGGCGTCTGGCTGGAGTTCGCCGGGTTCCTGCTCGACCATGTCCTCGGCCAGTTCACCGACGCGGAGTCGGGGGCCCTCTACGACACCGCGGCCGACGCCGAGCGGCTCATCCGGCGCCCTCAGGACCCCACCGACAACGCCACGCCCTCCGGCTGGAGCGCGGCCGCCGGCGCCCTGCTCGGCTATGCCGCGCAGACCGCTTCCGAGCCCCACCGGACCGCCGCGGAGCGGGCGTCGGGCGTGGTGAAGGCGCTCGGCCCGCGCGCCCCCCGCTTCACCGGCTGGGGGCTCGCTGTCGCCGAGGCGCTCCTGGACGGGCCCCGCGAGGTCGCCGTCGTCGGCCCGGAGGGCGACCCCGCGACCGAGGCCCTGCACCGCACGGCGCTGCTGGGCACGGCGCCGGGTGCCGTCGTCGCCGCGGGCACCCCCGACAGCGGGGAACTGCCGCTGCTCGCGGGCCGCCCGCTGGTCGACGGCCGCCCCGCCGCGTACGTGTGCCGGGGCTTCACCTGCGACGCCCCGACGACCGACCGGGAGCACCTGCGGACGGCCCTCGGCGGCGGCCCGCACGGCGTCTGAGGGGCCCGCGCCGCCGCCCCGGAAGGCGTGCGGCGTCCCCGTGGACGGGCGCGCGACGCGATGGAGGGGAGACCTCCGGCTGTGCGCGCCCCCAGGGCCCCCCGTGCGCGGGGCCTGTGCTCCTTCACCCGGCCCCGGGCGCCCGTGCGCGGCCGTCCGGGGCCGCGGACGGCGCTGAGCAGGCAGGACGGTCTGCCGCCCGGTGGCGATACATGGCATCTGTGCCCATTGTTCAGTGAGTCGGCGGCAAGCGAGGAAACACGCTTGTTATCCGAAGACTCCCCGTCTTCACCGTTCCCCCCTACTGTCTGCACGGTGACGCGGCGACGGTTCAACTACTTCGCCGCGACCGGGGGTTCGGGGATCTGGGGGGATCTTTCTTGCTGACGTCTGTCTTCGTCGTCGCCGTCTCATTGGCGCTCTTCTGGGTGGCCGCCTTCACTCTGTGGTGGCAGATGCACGCGTGGCGCACGCCCGAGGTGCTGGCCTCCACCCGCTTCAGCAGACCGGACGGTGACGGAGGGCTGTCCTTCTCGCTGCTGCTGCCCGCACGGCACGAACAGGCCGTGCTCGACCACACGATCCGGCGGCTGCTGGAGTCCGGCCACACCGACTTCGAGATCATCGTCATCGTGGGGCACGACGACCCGGAGACCACCGAGGTGGCCCGGCGGGCCGAGGCCCGCGACCCGCGCGTACGCGTCGTCGTCGACACCCACGAGAAGAAGAACAAGCCCAAGGCCATGAACACCGCGCTGCCGCACTGCCGCGGTGACGTCGTCGGGGTCTTCGACGCCGAGGACCAGGTCCACCCGGAACTCCTCGCGCACGTCGACCACGCGTTCAGGGCCACCGGTGCGGACGTGGTGCAGGGGGGCGTGCAGCTCATCAACTTCCACTCCAGCTGGTACAGCCTGCGCAACTGCCTGGAGTACTTCTTCTGGTTCCGCTCCCGGCTCCACCTGCACGCGCAGAAGGGGTTCATCCCGCTCGGCGGCAACACCGTCTTCGTCCGCACGGACGTGCTGCGCGACGCCGGCGGCTGGGACCCCGACTGCCTCGCCGAGGACTGCGACCTCGGCGTCCGCCTCTCCAGCCGGGGCAGGAAGGTCGTCGTCGCCTACGACTCCGACATGGTGACCCGCGAGGAGACACCCGGCAGCCTGATGTCGCTGCTCAAGCAGCGGACCCGGTGGAACCAGGGCTTCCTCCAGGTCTACCGGAAGAAGGACTGGAAGCAGCTGCCGGGACTCGGCCGGCGGCTGCTCGCCCGCTACACGCTGATGACGCCGTTCCTCCAGGCGGTCTCCGGTGTCGTCATCCCGCTCAACGTGGCCATCGCGCTCTTCGTCGACGTGCCCGTCTCGATCGCCTTCGTCACCTTCCTGCCGGCGGTCACCGCGCTCGTGACGTTCGTCTTCGAGATCGTCGGTCTGCACGACTTCGGCAGGCAGTACGGACTCCGTGTCCGCCTCGGCCACTATCTGAAGCTCGTCGTCGGCGGCCCCTTCTACCAGGTGCTCCTCGCGGGGGCCGCCGTCCGTGCGGTCTGGCGCGAGCAGCGCGGCCGCAACGACTGGGAGCTGACCAGCCACGTCGGCGCGCACCTCGCCGGTGGCGACACCGGCACCGCACGCGTCGCCGCACAGGCCCGAGAGGACATTCCCGCGTGACCTCAACCCTTCCCGCGGCGACCGCGCCCACGGTCCCCGCGCAGCGGAGTCGTGCACCCGAGAACGCCTCGGCCGCCTCCGGTGAGCCGCTGCGGCTGCGCCGCTCCCACCCCGACCTGATCCTGTGCGGGGTGCTCCTCGTGGCGATCCTCGTCGTCCAGGGCTGGAACATCACCGACTATCCGACGCTCAGCGACGACGAGGGCACCTACCTCGCCCAGGCCTGGGCCGTGCAGCAGGGCAAGGGCCTCGCCCACTACACCTACTGGTACGACCACCCGCCGCTCGGCTGGATCCAGATCGCCGCGCTGACCTGGGTCCCCGCCCGCCTCGACCCGTCCCTGATGGCCGTCGGCTCCATGCGGATCGCGATGCTGCCGGTCGGCGCCGTCAGCGCGGTCCTCGTGTACGTCCTGGCGCGCCGGCTGTCGCTGCCGCGCTGGGCCGCCGGACTGGCCATGGCCCTCTTCGGCCTCTCCCCGCTGTCGGTCGTCCTGCAGCGCGAGATCTTCCTGGACAACCTCGCCGTGATGTGGACGCTGCTGGCGTTCTGCCTGGCCGCGTCCCCGAGCCGTCACCTCTGGCACCACTTCGGCGCGGGCGTCGCGGCCGCCGCGGGCGTCCTCACCAAGGAGACGATGCTGGTCGTCCTGCCCGCGCTCGTCGTCACCATGTGGCGCCACGGCCACCGCGACACCCGGAAGTTCGCGCTCACCGGGGCCGTGACCGCCTGCGCGCTGATCGGCCTCTGCTACCCGCTGTTCGCCCTGCTCAAGGGCGAACTGTTCCCCGGCCCGGGGCACGTCTCCCTCTGGGACGGCGTCGTCTACCAGATGAGCCGCCCCGGCTCCGGATTCATCCTCGACCCGGGCACCGGTTCGCACGGCGTGCTGCGGTCCTGGCTGTACTACGACCGCGTCCTGCCCCTCGGCGGCCTCGCGGGCGCCCTGCTGCTCCTCGGCACCCGGCGCTGGTCGGTGACCGCCCGCGCGCTGGCCGGCCCCGCGCTCACCGTGGCGCTGCTCGCCCTGGTGGCCATGCGCCCCGGCGGCTACCTCCCGGCGATGTACGTCATCCAGGCGCTGCCCTTCCTCGCCCTGGTCCTCGCCGGCGGCACCGCGAGCGTCGCGCACGGCGTGCTGCGGCGGCGGCGCGGCGGCGAGAACCGGTACGTCACCGCGGCGCGGTGGGCCGTGGCGGCCGCGCTCGTCGCGGCCTCGGCCGGGTACGTCCTGCCCCGCTGGTACGACGGGAACCGCACCGCCGTGACCGCGGACGCCAACGCCCCCTACCGGGCCGCATCGGCCTGGCTCGGCAGGGAGGTGGAGGACCCGGCGCACACCCGGGTCCTGGTCGACGACGCCCTCTGGCTCGACCTGGTCCACGAGGGCTACCGCCCCGGGCTCGGCGTCATCTGGTTCTACAAGGCGGACCTGGACCCGGCGGTGACGAGGACGATGCCGCGCGGCTGGCGCGACCTGGACTACGTCGTCGCCTCCCCGACGGTACGGCGCGACGCGGCCGACCTGCCCGACGTCCGCGCGGCCATGAGGCATTCGACGCCGGTCGCCACCTTCGGCTCCGGCGAGGACCGCATCGAGATCCGCAGGGTCGAGGACCCCGCGGACGACCACGGCAGCGGGGCGGCAGGCGTGAGCGACGAGAACAGCGGAGGCGCCCGATGAGCGGCTACGAGAGCACGGTCCCCGACGAGCTGGGCGGCCCCGGCGAACTCGGCGACCCGGTGTCCCGCGCGGCCGAGGTCCCCGAGCCCGGCGCCGTGACCATCGTCGTCCCGACCTTCAACGAGTCGGCGAACATCAGGGAACTGCTGCGCCGCGTCACCGAGTCGGTGCCCGCCCGGCTGCCCTGCGAGGTCGTCTTCGTGGACGACTCCACGGACGACACCCCCGAGGTGATCGCCGAGGCCGCGCAGGACTGCCCGTTCCCCGTGACCGTGCTGCACCGGGACACCCCGGACGGCGGGCTCGGCGGCGCGGTCGTCGAGGGACTGCGGGCGGCGGCCTCCGACTGGGTCGTCGTCATGGACGGCGACCTCCAGCACCCGCCGTCCCTCGTGCCGGAGCTGGTGGCCGCCGGGGAGCGCGCCCCGGCCGAACTCGTCGTCGCCAGCCGGTACATCGAGGGCGGCAGCCGCGCCGGTCTCGCGGGCGGCTACCGCGTCGCCGTCTCCCGCGCGGCGACCTGGCTGGCCAAGGCGCTGTTCCCGCGCCGGCTCAGCGGCATCAGCGACCCGATGAGCGGCTTCTTCGCGATCCGCCGCAGCGCGGTGACCGCGGACGCCCTCCAGCCGCTCGGCTACAAGATCCTCCTCGAACTCGCCGTCCGCGACCGCCCCCGCGAGGTCACCGAGGTGCCCTTCGTCTTCCAGGACCGGTACGCGGGCGAGTCCAAGTCGACCGCCCGGGAGGGGCTGCGCTTCCTGCGCCACCTCGCCGGGCTGCGCACCGCCTCGCCGCTCGCCCGCATGGTGGCCTTCGGACTGATCGGCGCCACCGGCTTCGTACCGAACCTGCTCGGCCTGTACGCGCTCACCACCGCCGGGATGCACTATCTGCCCGCCGAGATCCTCGCCAACCAGTTCGGGGTCGTCTGGAACCTGCTGCTCATCGAGCATCTGCTCTTCCGCGAGCGGCGCAGGCACCGGCGCTGGTGGGACCGCGCGGGCCGGTTCGCGCTGCTCGCCAACGCCGACCTGGTGCTGCGCATCCCGCTGATCGCGCTGCTGGTCGGGTCGCTGGGGATGGGCGCGCTGTCCGCCACCGCGCTGGCCCTCGTGACGACCTTCGTCCTGCGCTTCGCCGGAACCGAGGCGCTCGTCTACCTCCCCCGCAAGTGCCGTACCGGAAGGAGAACGCCGTGAACACCGCGCGCGTAAGACACGACGCGGCCGCCCGCCGCAGGAGAACGGCCCTGCTGGGCGTGGGCGCGCTGACGGCCGGCCTGCTGCTGACCGCGCCGCAGCCCGCGTCCGCCGCCAATCTCGTCAAGAACCCGGGCTTCGAGACGGACGGCACGGACGGGATGCCGTACTGCTGGGAGAAGTCCGGCTGGGGCGACAACGACTTCACCTTCTCCACGGTCGCGGACGCCCACTCCGGGTCCCGGGCCATGAAGGTCGAGCTGACCCGTCGCGTCGACGGCGACCGCAAGGCGCTGGTCACCGAGTCCGCGGACTGCGCGCCGGTGGTCACCGAGGGCAAGCAGTACGACCTCGGGCTCTGGTACAGGACGACCACGCCCGACGCGGCGGTCACCGTCTTCCGGCACGACGCCACGACGGGCTGGCAGTACTGGACCGACCTCAAGACGCTGCAGACGAGCGCGGACTGGGCCGAGGCGAGCGTCCGCACACCCGAGGTCCCGGCGGGCACCGACCGCATCGCCTGGGGTGTGTCCGTGTACGGCACGGGGTCGGCGACCACCGACGACTACACGATGGAGCAGGTCGCCGATCCGGTGCCGGACCCGGTGTGCACCGGGACGGCCCAGGAGTGCGCCGACGGCCGCTGGGACGTGCTGCCGGTCCAGAATCCGGTCCGCTCCATGCACTCGGTCGTGCTCGACAACGGCAAGGTGCTGCTCATCGCGGGCTCCGGGAACAGCGAGGAGATGTTCGAGGCGGGCACGTTCACCTCGGCGGTCTACGACCCTGAGAACGGTACGTACCATCAGATCCCCACGCCCAAGGACATGTTCTGCGCGGGCCACGTCCAGCTCTCCGACGGGCGCGTGCTCGTGATGAGCGGCAACCAGGCGTACCCGGTCGCCGGAGGGCACGGGTACGAGGGGTTCAAGGAGTCGTACGTCTTCGACCCGGCCACCGAGACGTACAGCAGGACCAACGACCTGAACGACGGCCACTGGTACCCGTCGGCCACGGAACTCGGCAACGGTGACGTGATCAGCTTCGGCGGGCTGCGCGAGGACTCGACGGGCTCGGTGACCGCCGAGCGCTTCTCGGCCGCCGAGCAGAAGTGGCTGCCGCTGTGGCAGGTCAACCAGACCTGGTCGTACTGGGGGCTGTACCCGTCGATGATCCTGATGCAGGACGGCCGGCTGTTCTACTCCGGCAGCCATGTCTTCGGCAACGGCACCCCGGGCACCGGCTCGGCGGTCTACGACTACGACGCGGGCACCGTCACGGCGATCCCGGGACTGCGGAACAAGGACGAACGCGACCAGTCCGCGAGCGTGCTGCTGCCCCCGGCCCAGGACCAGCGGGTCCTCACCCTCGGCGGCGGCAACATCGACTCCAACCCGGACGCGAACCGGCTCACGGACATCATCGACCTGAAGGCCGCCGACCCCGCGTACACCGCCGGGCCTCCGCTGCCGCAGGGCACCGTCGACCTCGGCGTCGGACAGGTCCCCGAGACCGGCGGCCAGGGCAAGATGTACGTCTCCGCGGTGCTGCTGCCCGACGGCAAGGTGCTGGAGACGGGCGGGGCGCTGCACAACCGCGCGAACCCCGTCTTCGAGTCGTCCCTCTTCGACCCGGCGACCTCGGTGTTCGACCCCGTGGCCGCCGACCCGGAGGCGCGCGGCTACCACTCGTCCGCGTTCCTGCTGCCCGACGGCCGGGTGATGGCGACCGGCGACAATCCGGGCAACGGCACCTGGAACCACGACGTCTCCATTTACACCCCGCCCTACCTCCTCAAGGGCCCCCGGCCGAGGATCACCTCGGTGATCGACAAGGAGTGGGTGTACGGCGACACGCAGCGGATCACCGTCGACCGGCCCGTCGCCAAGGCGGAGCTGATCCGCCCGGCCGCGGTGACGCACTCCTCCGACCCCAACCAGCGGTTCGTCGACCTGCCGCTGTCCGTCGACGGGAACAACGTCGACCTGAACGTGACGAGCAACCCGGACCTCGCGCCGCCCGGGTGGTACATGCTCTTCGCGGTCGACGCGAACGGTGTGCCGTCCGTCGCCGAGTGGGTGCACCTCCAGGGCCACTCCGCCCTGGCCCGGGACACCGCGTCCGCGCACGTCCACTCCTTCGCCGACGCTCCCGGGGGTGCCGTGGCGAAGCCCGGCAAGCGGCGGACCTCCCAGAAGGTCAGCCCGACGGTCTCCGGCTGCGACCGGCACTACGGCTCGGCCAACGTGTGCGTGCCCACGGTCTTCCCTCGGGGCGTGAAGAAGTCGGCCGCGGCCCGCTGCGCCTGGCTCGACGCCCACGACTACGGCCGTCTGGAGGTCAACGGCGGCGACGACCCGCTGCGCCTGGACCCCGACGGCGACGGCAGGGCCTGCGGGAAGGGGGACGTCGGGCGCCGCTGACCACGTGTTCCCGCTGTTCTCAGGGCGCGGGGTTCGTGCCGGAGGCGTTCAGCGCCCGCGCCACGATCGCCTCCAGGTGGTCGTGGTGCGCTCCGCGCCAGTAGGCGCGGCCGCAGTCGGCGCACCGGGCGAACACGTCGTACGAGCGCTGGGTGCCGCCGGCGAGCTGGTCGGCCACCTCGTCCTTCGTGGCCTGCCTGAGCAGGCCGTTGCAGGCGGTGCAGCGGGTCCAGGGCCGCAGCTCGGGCGCGAACCTGCTCAGTACGTCCTGGAGCTGCTCCTCGGGCCGGGTGCTGTAGACGAACGCTCCGGCCCACAGTTCCCGGCGGCGCAGCAGACCGCGGTCGCGGCTGAGCAGGACCCGCCGCTCGGCGGCCGAGCGGGTGGCGAGGGCCGGATCGCCGATGTCGGTGGACTCGTACGCCGTGTCGACGCCCAGCAGGCGCAGCCGGCGGGCGAGGGTGCCGAGGTGGACGTCGAGGAGGAAGCGCAGCGGCGCCCCGGGCACCGACTGCGGACGCCGGACGGGCAGCACACGGACGGATTCGCCCGCCGCCGGGATGTGGGAGACGGCCACCTCCCGTCCGTCCACGAGGAGCGCGCCGACCTCGGTCAGCGGCACGCCCAGGGACTCGACGGCGTGGCCGAGCGTGGAGGAGCCGTCGGTGACGACCCCGCCGGCCGCGCCCAGCCGTCCCTGGGGGACGAACACCCCCAGCTCGGGGGCGAACTCGACATGGATCTCCGGTCCGTTCACCCGGCCAGGATGTCATGCCGGGCCGGGCCGGGGCCGTGTCCGGGGGCGGCTGTCAGGCGTGCTGGTAGGCGACCAGGGAGATGCCGACGTAGTGCGCGACGAAGGCGGCGAGGGTCAGGGAGTGGAAGACCTCGTGGAAGCCGAACCACGCGGGGGAGGGGTTCGGTCGCTTGATCCCGTAGATCACACCGCCCGCGCTGTAGAGCAGTCCGCCGACGATCACCAGGACCAGGACGGCGATGCCGCCTGCTCGCATGAAGTCGGGCAGGAAGAACACGGCGGCCCAGCCCATCGCGATGTAGCAGGGCGTGTAGAGCCAGCGGGGCGCCCCGACCCAGAACACCCGGAAGGCGATGCCCGCGCCCGCGGCGGCCCATACGCCCCACAGGAGCATCCGCCCCTTGGAGTCGGGGAGCAGCAGCATGGTCAGAGGCGTGTAGGTGCCCGCGATGATCAGGAAGATGTTCGCGTGGTCGAGCCTGCGCAGCACTCCGTCGGCGCGGGGGCCCCAGGTGCCGCGGTGGTACAGCGCGCTCACGCCGAACAGGAGGCAGGCGGTGAGCGCGTAGATCCCGCAGGCGACGCGGGCCCGGGAGGAGTCCGCGAGGGCGGTGAGGACCAGCCCGGCGATGACCACCGCGGGGAACATTCCCGCGTGCAGCCAGCCGCGGAGCTTGGGCTTGACCGGGTGCGGCAGGGAGAGCGCGACGGGGCCGTCGCCGGTGGTCGGCGGATCCATGGGCGCGTCGGGGACGGGCGCAGTCATGCCGGCCATCGTACCTACGGAACCGTAAGTTACGTATCAGTACGTGCCCGGAAAAGGCCGATGAGTGGCCATCGTCTCACGGGGGACTCGGACGGGACCGCGCCGGGCGGGACGGGGGAGTGGCGATGCTCACTCCGCTCAGGTGTGAGGCCCTCTGGACAGATGGGCGAGCGAGTCGGATGATCAAATGAGTGCGGTCGGCACCGGATGAGCGCCATAGCGGTCGACAAGTGAAGCATCCGGGTCGCAGCCCCCAAGGGGCCCCAACAAAAAACCCCTCATTTAGGAGCAATCGTGGCGCGCGACATCGCGGCTCCCAGCGCCGTCCTCCCGACCAACCACCAGGAACTGATCTCGTGGGTGAACGAGATCGCGGAACTGACCCAGCCGGACAGCGTGGTCTGGTGCGACGGGTCGGAGGCCGAGTACGAGCGACTGAGCGAGGAGCTCGTCCGCAAGGGCACCTTCAGGAAACTCGACCCGATCAAGCGCCCCAACTCCTACTACGCCGCCTCCGACCCCTCCGACGTCGCGCGGGTCGAGGACCGGACGTTCATCTGCTCCGAGAAGGAGCAGGACGCGGGCCCGACCAACCACTGGAAGGACCCCGCCGAGATGCGGGAGATCTTCCAGGGCACCGACGGCAAGGGCGGCGTCTTCCGCGGCTCGATGCGCGGCCGGACCATGTACGTCGTCCCGTTCTGCATGGGCCCGCTCGGCTCGGACCTCTCCGCGATCGGCGTCGAGATCACCGACTCCGCCTACGTCGCGGTCTCCATGCGCACCATGACGCGCATGGGGCAGCCGGTCCTGGAGGAGCTCGGCGACGACGGCTTCTTCGTGCGTGCCGTGCACACGCTCGGAGCGCCGCTGGCCGAGGGCGAGCAGGACGTCCCGTGGCCCTGCAACTCCACGAAGTACATCTCGCACTTCCCGGAGAGCCGCGAGATCTGGTCGTACGGCTCCGGCTACGGCGGCAACGCGCTGCTCGGCAAGAAGTGCTACGCCCTGCGCATCGCCTCCGTCATGGCGCGCGACGAGGGCTGGCTGGCCGAGCACATGCTGGTGCTCAAGCTGACGCCGCCTATGGATGATCCCGCGGACCGAAGGGCATCGTTCGAGGGTGGTGGCGGGCGACGGGGGGGCGAGTCCAAGTACGTCGCCGCGGCCTTCCCGAGCGCCTGCGGCAAGACGAACCTCGCCATGCTGGAGCCCACGATCTCCGGCTGGACCGTCGAGACGATCGGCGACGACATCGCCTGGATGCGGTTCGGTGAGGACGGCCGCCTCTACGCGATCAACCCGGAGGCCGGCTTCTTCGGTGTCGCCCCCGGCACCGGCGAGCACACCAACGCCAACGCGATGAAGACCCTGTGGGGCAACTCCGTCTTCACCAACGTCGCGCTCACCGACGACAACGACGTCTGGTGGGAGGGCATGACGGAGGAGACCCCGGCCCACCTCACCGACTGGAAGGGCAACGACTGGACCCCCGAGTCCGCCCGCGAAGCAGATGGATACCGTCCGGCCGCCCACCCGAACGCCCGCTTCACCACCCCCGCAGCGCAGTGCCCGATCATCGCGCCCGAGTGGGAGGACCCCAAGGGCGTGCCGATCTCCGCCATCCTCTTCGGCGGCCGCCGCGCCAGTGCCGTACCGCTGGTCACCGAGTCCTTCGACTGGAACCACGGCGTCTTCCTCGGCGCGAACGTCGCCTCCGAGAAGACCGCCGCCGCCGAGGGCAAGGTCGGCGAGCTGCGCCGCGACCCCTTCGCCATGCTGCCGTTCTGCGGCTACAACATGGGCGACTACATGGGTCACTGGGTGGACGTCGCCAAGGGCAGGGACCAGGCGAAGCTCCCGAAGATCTACTACGTCAACTGGTTCCGCAAGAACGACGAGGGCAAGTTCGTCTGGCCCGGCTTCGGCGAGAACAGCCGCGTCCTGAAGTGGATCGTGGAGCGCCTCGACGGCAAGGCCGAGGGCGTCGAGACCCCCATCGGCATCCTGCCGGCCAAGGCGGCCCTGGACACCGACGGCCTCGACCTGTCCGAGTCCGACCTGGACTTCCTGCTCACCGTCGACAAGGACGTGTGGCGCGAGGAGGCCTCGCTCGTCCCCGAGCACCTCAACACCTTCGGTGAGCACACGCCGACCGAGCTGTGGGACCAGTACCGCGCCCTGGTGCAGCGCCTGGGCTGACGCCCGCACGACGCCGCGGCCGGCCGGGACGGGGATGCCCTGACCAGCGAACGTACGGCCGGCCGCGGAGCACACCGGCGAGGCCCGCACAACGGCGTGCGGGCTATGGGCCCGCCGTCGCCCCTCCCGCCCGCCCCGGCGGCCGGGGCGACGGCGGGCTCTCGCCCATGCCGCCTTGCCGCCCCCCGTCCGGTCCCGGCCGGACCGTCCCCGCGCCACGCCGCCGGAATGCCTCCGCGCCGCGCGGTGGGCCGGGATACGCTCCCGATCTTGCGTGACCCGAACGGCTGTTCCCAGTTCCGTTGGGTGGGGGCGGCCGGTCCGTACGGGTCACCGGACAGCCTGTGGGGGGCACACGTGAATACAGTCCGACGTACCCGACGTACCCGACGTCTCGCGGCCACGCTGGCCGCCGCCGCGTTGACGGTGGGCGGCCTGACCGTCGCGGCCGCACCCGCCGCGCGGGCGGCGGACGGCGAGGTGGTGGCCAAGCTGCCGATCTCCTCGTTCTCGGCGATCACGGTCGACTCCGCGCACCAGCGCGTGTATCTCGCCGACAGCAATCTCGGCTACTACGGCAACAGCGGCCTGATCGCCGTCTACGACTTCTCCGGTGAGCGGGTCACCACCATCAGCGTCCCGCGCCACATCTCCGGACTCGCCCTGAGCGACGACGCCAGCATGCTCTACGTCGGCGGCCGCGAGGGCATCCTGCGCTACGACACCGCCACCCTCCAGTCGCAGGGCGGACTGTCCGTGGCCACGGACACCTGCGGGCGGAGCCTGGCCTTCGCCGGTGGCCGGGTGTACTACACCACCCCGTACTCGGTCTACATGTCGGAGTGCGACACGGCGCTCACCTACCTGGACGAGTACCACGTCGACAACACCGCCGAGCGCACCAACTGGCAGGACTACGGCAGGCTCCAGCTGGAGGCGGGCGCCGGCGGCCGGCTGATGATGGGCCAGCCGCCGAACGCCAAGGCCACCGACCCGTTCCTCGCCGTGTACGACGTGAACGGGACGACGCCGGTGCGCACCGCTGGGCGCCGCTTCGCCGACGGGGAGGGCAAGGGCGCCCTGAGCCTCAAGGACATGGCGTTCTCCGCCGACGGCAGCAAGATCGCCGTCGCCGACGACGCAGCCGGCACCCGGCTGCTCGACAGCGGGGACCTGTCCGACGCCCCGGTCGGCTACCCGGCGCTGCCGTCCGGTGCCTCCGCCTCCGCCGTCGCCTTCAGCGGTGACGGCAAGTACCTCGCGCGCGGCGCCGCGGCCTCCGGCGCGACCCCCGACCTGCTGCTGTCGCCCGCCGACCCGGGCGACACGACCGCCCCGCTGGAGTTCGCCTTCGAGGGCAGCCTCGACGGCAACCGGGTCGCGCCGCGCGGCCTCGAATGGTCCGCCGACGGCTCCCGGCTGTTCGCGGTCACCACGAACGACTCCGGCGGCCAGTACTGGCTCCACGTCGTCCGGCCGCCCGCCGTCCAGTACGACACCCGCTTCACGGGCGGGCTGACGCACAGCCCCTCCCAGGCGGTCGCGGGCGAGGCGGTGGCGGTACGGGGCAGGCTCGAGTCCGACGGCCCGGCACCCGCCGAGCCGCTCAAGGTCACGGCGACCCGCACCGACGCGGACGGCACGCACGAACTCGGCACCGCGACCGTCAAGGCGGACGGCACCTTCACCGTGCTCGACGAGCCGGACCTGGTCGGCGACGCCACGTACACCGTGTCGTACCTCGGTGACCTCACCCACCGGCCGGCCACCGGCATCACCCACACCGTGTCCGTCGGCAGGGCGGGCAGCTCGATCGCGCTCACCGCGCCGGAGGAGGCGTCGAAGAGCACCGGCGTCCACATCACCGGGACGTTCGCGGCGCAGGGCAAGGCACTGGCCGAGCGGGCCACGCTCAAGGTGGAGCGCACCGACCGGCTCGGCACCGGCACGCTGTCGTCGGTGACGGTCGCCGCCGACGGCACCTTCACCGTCGACGACCTGCCGCGCGCCCGCCGGGACACGACCTACACGGTCAGCTGGCCCGGTGACGACCTGCACGAGGCGGCCACCGCCTCGGCGACGGTCCGCGTCACCCGCTGACCGGAGAGGACACCGCGGGGCGCGGAACAGGGCGCCCGGTCCGCGCGTCGCTGCGGGTGCGCGCGGACCGGGGCCGCTAGGGGGTGTCTGTCACATGCGCGCCGCGACGCCGCGCGCATGTGACAGACACCGGCTGGGGGAGCCGGGAGGCTCAGTTGTGGGCGAGCTCGCGCGGGTCGGCGGCCTCCGCGTGCGCGTCCATCCGCTCGGCGGCGAGGATCGCGGCCGCGGTGTCCGCGCGGGACGCCGCGACGACCAGGGCGCGCCCGGCGAGGGCGTGCGCCCGCAGATGCAGGGTCACGGGGTCCGCCCCGGCGAAGGCGGCGGGCGCCGACGACCGGACCGGCGGCCGTCCACGCAGCCGGGCCACCTGCCCGGACAGCCGCTCGGCGGCGGTGTCCAGGTCGGCGGAGGGGGCGAGGGCGCGCAGCTCGTCGGTGACGGCGAGCAGCGCGGCCAGATGGCCGGCGAGCTGGATGTCCAGCTCCTCCTCGCGCGACCGGTGGGGGAAGTCCGAGGGGGTGCCGGCCGTCGTGTGGACCGACTTGGTGCGGATCGGTTCGTACATGGGACGGCCTCCTGTGCGCTGACAGGAAACCATCCTAGCTTAGAATTCGTCTAAAGTTGAGTCGGATCCCGAAAGTGGGCTCCGGCGGTGCCCTACGTCTGGCTGTAGCCGTCGAGGAAGTGCCCGATGCGCGTCACCGCGTCGGTCAGGTCGCCGACCGTCGGCAGCGTGACCACCCGGAAGTGGTCCGGCTCAGGCCAGTTGAAGCCCGTCCCCTGCACGACCATGATCTTCTCGCGCCGCAGCAGGTCGAGGACCATGCGCCGGTCGTCCTTGACCTTGAACACCTTCGGGTCCAGCCGGGGGAACAGATACAGCGCCCCCTTCGGCTTCACGCAGGTCACTCCCGGGATCTGCGTCAGCAGCTCGTGGGCGACGTCCCGCTGCTCCTTCAGCCGCCCGCCCGGCAGCACCAGGTCGTCGATCGTCTGGCGCCCGCTGAGCGCGGCGACCACCCCGTGCTGGCCGGGCATGTTCGCGCACAGCCGCATGTTGGCCAGGATCGTCAGGCCCTCGATGTACGAGTCCGCGTGCGCGCGCGGTCCCGAGATCGCCATCCACCCCACCCGGTAGCCCGCCACGCGGTACGCCTTCGACATGCCGTTGAAGGTCAGCGTCAGCAGGTCGGGGGCGACGGAGGCGGTCGGCGTGTGTGTGGCGCCGTCGTAGAGGATCTTGTCGTAGATCTCGTCCGAGCAGACGAGGAGGTTGTGGCGGCGGGCGATGTCCGTCAGGCCCCGCAGCACCGCCTCGTCGTACACCGCGCCCGTCGGGTTGTTCGGGTTGATGATGACGATCGCCTTGGTGCGGTCGGTGACCTTCCGCTCCACGTCCGCGAGGTCCGGCATCCAGTCCGACTGCTCGTCGCAGCGGTAGTGCACGGCGGTCCCGCCGGACAGCGACACGGCCGCCGTCCACAGCGGGTAGTCGGGCGCCGGTACGAGGACCTCGTCCCCGTCGTCGAGCAGGCCCTGCATGGCCATCACGATCAGCTCGGACACGCCGTTGCCGATGAAGACGTGCTCGACGTCCGTCTCGATGCCGAGCGTCTGGTTGTGCATGACGACGGCACGGCGCGCCGCGAGCAGCCCCTTCGCGTCCCCGTACCCGTGCGCGGTGGAGACGTTGCGGAGGACGTCCTCGAGGATCTCGGGCGGGCACTCGAAGCCGAACGCCGCCGGATTGCCGGTGTTCAGCTTGAGGATGCGGTGCCCCGCTGCTTCCAGCCGCATCGCCTCCTCGAGCACCGGACCCCGGATCTCGTAACAGACGTTCGCGAGCTTCGTGGACTGGATCACCTGCATATCCGTGAGCTTACGGCCGCGTAACGGTCATCGGGGCGTGTTTTCCACCACGTGGGACATGGTGTTTTGCTCACCTTTTTCCCCCGGCTGTGCGGAAAGCCGTTCGCGTCCTACAATTCGCGCCCATGGTCCGGCAGAACGACGAGCCCTCGGTGGCCGCGCCGAGTGTGTACCGCCCGCACGGCGACGCGACGCACTCCTACGAGGAGTACACGGACCCGGCCGCCGCTCACGGCTGGCAGGAGTCGGACGCCGCCGGTGACGCCCACCGCGACGGCGGGACGGACGCTGACGGGGCGGCCGTCGCGGGCCGGCGGGCCGCCCGTTCGGGTGGCAGCCGCCGGCGTCCCCGGCCGCTGCGCCGGGCGGCGATCGCCGCGGGCGCGGTCTGCGCCGTCGCGCTCGCCGTGACGGTCGCCGGACTGGCCGGCTCCGGGGCGTCGCCCGACCCGCGGCCACGGGACAAGGAGGCAGGCAGGGCCGACGCGTCCGGTGACGCGTCCTCCCCGGCCGCGTCCCCGGCGTCCCCGGGCGCCACCCGGACGGCCTCGGCGACTCCCCTGCGGGCGACGGCCGGTGCCTCGGCGAGCCCGGACGGCGACGGATCGCCGTCGGCGTCCCGCTCCCCGGCGGCGGCCCGCACCACGGAGACCGCCTCGGCGCCCGCCGCCACCGGCGCCCCGAGCGCCACCGGCACTGCCCCGGCGCCCACCTCGGCATGGGGCGACGGCGGCCGTCCCGGCCGGGGGCACGGAGGCGGCTGGGGTCACCGGTAGGGAAACCGGCGCGTGTTTCCGCTGTTTCCCCCCGGCCGCACGTGGCCGCACGTGGCCGCACGGGGCCGGCCGGGGCCGGCCGGCTGAAAACCGCCCCCTGCGGGCCGGAAAGCGCTCCTTGTCCGCGCGAACCCCTCCCCTGAGAATGCGCATGTCAAAAGTGGACTGGACGTGACCGGAAGATCTCCGGTCACCCATGTCGCAAGAGGGGACCCCCACATGAAGAAGCCTCTCGTCGCCGCGCTGTTCGCCCTGGTCATCGCCGGGGCAGGCGCGACACCCGCGGTCGCGTCACCCGAACCCGCGCCCGCCTCACAACCCGCCCCCGCCGTCCGGGCAGTGAACTTCGCCGGGACCGTCGCGCTCAGCAACTGCTCCGGCTCCGTCGTCCGGATGCCCGGCTCCGAGGACGACGACCCCGCGCTCGTGCTCTCCAACGGCCACTGCCTGGAGACCGGCTTCCCGGAGCCCGGTGAGGTGATCGTCGACCAGCCCTCCAGCCGCTCCTTCAGCCTGCTCAACTCCGCCGGTTCGCGCGTCGCGACCCTGCGGGCGAGCAAGATCGCGTACGCCACGATGACCGACACGGACATCTCGGTCTACCAGCTCACCCGCACGTACGCGCAGATCAAGAGCTCGTACGGGATCAGCGCGCTGACGCTCGACGCCGCGCACCCGGCCGCCGGGACCGCGATCAAGGTGGTCTCCGGCTACTGGAAGCGGATCTACAGCTGCAACGTGGACGGCTTCGCCTACCGTCTCAAGGAGGGCGGCTGGACCTGGAAGGACTCGGTCCGCTACACCTCCGCCTGCGACACCATCGGCGGCACGTCGGGCTCGCCCGTCGTGGACAACGCCACCGGCAAGGTCGTCGCCGTCAACAACACCGGCAACGAGGACGGCGGCCGCTGCACCGACAACAACCCCTGCGAGGTCGACGCCAACGGCAACGTCACGGTGCGCGAGGGCATCAACTACGCCCAGGAGACGTACCTGATCGTCCCGTGCGTCGGGCTCGACAACAAGTTCGACCTCAGTCGGCCGGGGTGCGCACTCCCCAAGCCGTAGCCCGTGCGTGACCGGGTGACCGGGTGACCGGGTGACCGGGTGACCGGAGGGGCGGGTGGTCAGGCCGTGCGGCGGACCGCCCGCCCCGCCAGTACGTCCGTCCGCCGCCCGTCCTCGACGACGAACCGCCCGTCGATCAGCACGTGCGGGATGCCGGCCGGAAGCGTGCGCGGCGCCTCGTAGGTCGAGCCCGCCGCGACGGTCGCCGGGTCGAACAGGACCAGGTCGGCCCGGTACCCCTCGCGGACCAGGCCCCGGTCCGGCAGCCGCAGCCGGGCCGCGGGACGCCCGGTGAGGTGGGCGACGCACTCCTCCAGGGAGAGCACGCCCAACTCCCGTACGTAGTGGCCGAGGTAGTGCGGGAAGGTCCCGTAGGCGCGCGGGTGCGGTTTGTCGCCGCGCAGGATGCCGTCGGAGCCGCCCGTGTGCACCCGGTGGCGCATGATCGCGCGGACGTTCTCCTCGTGCCCGACGTGCTGGAGGATGGTCGGGCCGAGCCGGTCGTCGAGGAGCAGCCGCCGTGCGGTGGTCCACGGCGTCTCACCGCGCTCGTCCCCGGCCTCCCGCACGGTCCGGCCGACGTACGCCGCGAGCGCCGGGTCGCCGACGCCCGAGATCTCGATGGTGTCCCACTCGATCGGCACCCCGTGGCAGCCGTCCGAGCCGGTCACCTCCAGATGGTGACGGATCCGCTCGGCCGTCGCCTCGTCGCCCAGCCGGGCCATGACCGCCTCGGGGCCGCCCTCGCCCGCCCAGCTCGGCAGCATCGCCACCAGCGTCGTGCAGCCGGGCGTGTAGGGGTACGTGTCGAGGCTGATGTCGGCGCCCGCGTCGAGCGCGTCGTCGAGCAGGGCGAGCAGTTCGGCCGCGCGGCCCTTGTTCACGCCGAAGTTCATGGTGGCGTGGGCGAGATGGAGCGGGCAGCCCGCCTCGCGGGTGAGGGCCACCATCTCCTCGTACGCCTCCAGCGCGCCCGCCCCGTACGAGCGGTGGTGGGGGCAGTAGTAGCCGCCGTGCGCGGCCACCACCCGGCACAGCTCGGTGAGTTCGGCGTCCTTCGCGTACATGCCCGGCGTGTAGGTGAGCCCGGAGGACATGCCGACCGCGCCCTGCGCCATGCCGTCCGCGACGAGGTGCCGCATCCGGTCCAGCTCCGACGGCGTCGCCTCGCGGTCGTCCCAGCCGACGGCGAGCATCCGGACGGTGCCCTGCGGGATCAGATAGGCCGCGTTGACCGCGATGCCCTCGCCGCCGAAGCCGTGGTCGAGCCGGTCCAGGTACGCGCCGACCGACCGCCAGGTGAAGTCGATGTCCTCGCCGTACCCGTTCCAGCCGGTGATCGCCCGGCGGACCTCGGCGAGCGTGCGGTCGTCGACCGGCGCGTACGACAGCCCGTCCTGGCCGATCACCTCCAGCGTCACCCCCTGCGCGGCCTTGGCACTGTGGTCCGGGTCGCGGAGCAGCGCGAGGTCGCTGTGGGCGTGCATGTCGATGAAGCCGGGCGCGAGGGCGAGCCCGCCGGCGTCCAGCACGCGGCGCGCGCCGGGCCGCGGCTCGCCCTCGCGGCGGATGGCGGCGATGCGGCCGCCGTCGACGGCGACGTCGGCGCGGTACGCGGGCGCGCCGGTCCCGTCGACCACCCGCACGTCACGGATGACGAGGTTCATGGGCAATCCTCTCCAGAAGGACGGGGCAAGGGCGGGGACGGCCTCAGAAGTAGGTGCGGACGTACTCGACGACCGTGCCGTCCGCCTCCACCACCGGGATGAGCTGCCACTTGTCGAACGACGTGCACGGGTGGGACAGACCCATGCCGAGCCAGTCGCCGACCTCCAGCCGCGCCCCGGGGCCCGTGCGCAGCCAGCCGTGCTGGTCGGACAGGCCCGTCGCCTCGATGTCCTCGGCCTCGCGGGTCTCACCGGTCCCGCCGCCGTCCCGGACCACCTGGGCGAACGGCAGGTCCAGGTCGTAGGCCGCGTCCCGCTTGCCCGCGTTGACGAACGCCTGCTCGGGAGACGGGCGGGAGACGACCTGCGCCCACAGCCGGAAGGCGGGCAGCAGGGCGCCCTCCTCGGGGACGCGGGTGAAGGGCGTCAGCTTGCGGTAGTGCCCGTCGTCGTGCGAGACGTACGCCCCCGAGCGCAGCAGCTTCAGTACGGGCAGCGACAGTTCGGGGATCCCGGCGAAGACGTCCGCCACCGCGTCGAACCAGGCGCTGCCGCCCGCGCTCACCACGATCTCCTCGACGCCCCGCCCCGCGAAACGGCCCGCGCGGTCGAAGTCGGCGGCCAGCGCGGTCAGCCGGCGCAGCCAGGCGTGCACCCGCTCGGGGTCGGCGTCGGGGACCTCGCCCTCGTACCCG
The DNA here is from genome assembly GCF_042956125.1 of Streptomyces sp. NPDC008313. Taxonomy (NCBI): domain Bacteria; kingdom Bacillati; phylum Actinomycetota; class Actinomycetes; order Kitasatosporales; family Streptomycetaceae; genus Streptomyces; species Streptomyces sp. NPDC008313. The sequence continues at coordinate 179,962 of NZ_JBIBFR010000001.1, read as the reverse complement.
GCGACGCCGACCAGCCGCAGCGTCGGCGCGGCGGCCACGGCGTCCGCGACCTGCGCGCACTCCGCCTCCGTACGGACGCCGGTGCGGGCGCCCTCACCGGCGGCGAGTTCCACGACGACGTCCACGGGGCGGGTGGCGCCGGCGGCGTCGAGGGCCGCGTGCATCAGCTCGGCGCCGCGCACCGAGTCGACGTAGCAGACGAAGCGGAAGTCCGGGTCGGCCGTGAGCTCGGAGGCGATCCAGCCGAGCGCCGCAGCGTCGACCAGCTCGTTGGCGAGGAAGATCCGCCGCACGCCGAACTCCCGTGCCACGCGCACCTGGTGGGGAACGGCGAGCGTGATGCCCCAGGCGCCGTGCCGGATCTGCCGGTGGAAGAGGCCGGGCGCCATCGAGGTCTTGCCGTGCGGGGCGAAGACCAGGCCGTGGCGGGCCGCGTACGTCTCCATCAGTTCGAGGTTGTGCTGGAGGCGCTCGGCGGAGAGGGCGAGCACGGGGGTGGTGAAGCCGCCCGTGAAGAGGTTGCGGCGCTGGGCGGCCAGCTCGCCGACGGTCAGGCCCTCGGCGTCCGGCGGGAGGCCCTTGAAGCGGTGGTCGACGCGTTCGGCGGCGAGCCGGGCGGCGGTGGCGGTGGCCGCGGCGGCGAGGTGGGCGGCCTCGGACGCGGCGGGGGTGCCCGGCTCCGTGCCCGTGGCGCCGGGTCCCTCGGCGTCCGGTTCCGTGGCCTCGGTGGGGGTGTCGGCGGCCATCCAGCCTCCTCTTCCTGGACCGTTGCACGATGTGCAACAGTCGTTGCGTATGTCGCTCACTGCTGTCTAACATCCCAGCCAACACCGGGTCAACGGATGCCGCCGCCCCCGACGCCGACCACGACCCCGACGCCGGGCCGGTCCGCCCGGGCCGGCGGCCCGGACGACCCCGAGCATGACGAGGAGCCTGAACCATCGTGACCACCACGGGACCGTCCACCGCCGCGCACCACGACGACGTCGTGGCCGCCGCTCCGCGCTCCGTCGCGGTGGACGCCGAGGCGCACGACGACACGGCCGACGGCCCGGGTGCCCCCGTGGACGCCGTCACCCTCGGGGAGTCCATGGTCACGTTCCTGCCCTCCCGCCCCGGGCGCCTCGCCGACGTACCCTCCTTCGATCGCGGGATCGGCGGCGCCGAGTCCAACGTGGCCTGCGTGCTCGCCGCCGCCGGGCACTCCGCCCGGTGGATCAGCCGCGTCGGCGACGACGGGTTCGGCGACCACCTGATCGACGCGATCACCGCGTACGGCGTCGACACCTCCGCCGTCGGACGCGACCCGCACCGCCCCACCGGCATCTACTTCCGCACCGCCGGCGACCGCGCGGGCGACGACCACGAGGTCGTCTACTACCGTGCCGGATCCGCCGCCTCCGCCATGTCCCCGGCGAACACGCCCCGCGCACGCGCCGACGCCTGCCGCGTCCTGCACCTCTCCGGCATCACCGCCGCCCTCTCCGCCGACTGCCTCGCCCTGCTGAGCGACCTCACCGCGCCCCGGCCCGGCCGCCCCCTCGTCTCCTTCGACGTCAACCACCGCGTGAGCCTCTGGCGCGACTCCACGGGACCCTCCGCACCCTCCGACCCCTCCACCCCCTCCGGCCGGTCCGCCGCCGGGGCCACCCTCCTGCGCCTGGCCCGCGGCAGCGACCTCGTCTTCGTCGGCGCCGACGAGGCGGAGGCCGCCTGGGGCGTCACCGGCGGCCCCGCCGCCGTCCGCGCGGCCCTGCCCGAGCCTGCCGCGCTGGTCGTCAAGGAGGGCGCGAACGGCGCCACGCTCTACGAACGGGGCCCGGCGGGCGACACCGTCACCCACGCCCCCGCCCTGCACGTCGACGTCGTCGCCCCCGTCGGCGCGGGCGACGCCTTCGCCGCCGGTTTCCTCTCCGCGACCCTGCGCGGCCTGCCCGCACGCGACCGGCTGCGCCACGGCCACCTCATGGCCGCCGCCGCGCTCACCGTCCCCGGCGACCTCGCCGTACCCCCCGCCCGCGAGCACGCCGACCGGCTGGCCGCCCTCGGCGACGACGCGTGGGGGACACTTCGACTCGGCCCCGGCTGGACCGAAGCCGCTCAGCGGGCCGACGAGGAGGTACGTACCCCATGAGCCAGACCGTCGACCGCGCCCTGAGCATCCTGCCGCTGCTCGCCGAGGGCCCCGCAGACCTCGGACAGGTCGCGGACCGCCTGGACGTCCACAAGTCCACGGCGCTGCGGCTCCTGCGCACCCTCCACGAGCACGGCCTGGTGTACCGCCAGTCCGACCAGCGCTACCGCCTCGGCGCCCGCCTCTTCGCCCTCGCCCAGGAAGCCGTCGAGAACCTGGACGTCCGCGAGATCGCCCACCCCTACCTCGTGGAACTCAACGAGAAGTGCGGGCACACCGTCCACCTCGCGGTCTACGAGGAGCAGGAGGTCCTCTACATCGACAAGGTGGACAGCCGCTACCCGGTCCGCATGTACTCCCGCATCGGCAAGCCCGTCGCGATCACCGTCGCCGCCGTCGCCAAACTGCTCCTGTCCGACCTCCCCGAAGCCGAGCGCCGCGCCCTCGCGGAGAAGCTCGACTACCCCCTGTACACAGCCCGTTCGACCCCCAACGCGCCCGCCTTCCTCAAGGAACTGGCGGCCGTGCGCGAACAGGGCTGGGCCACCGACCTCGGTGGCCACGAGGAGTCCATCAACTGCGTCGGCGCCCCGATCCGCGGCGCCGACGGACGCGTCGTCGCCGCGATGTCGGTCTCCGCGCCGAACGTCGTCGTCACCGCCGACGAACTCCTCACGCTGCTCCCGCTGGTACGCCGCACCGCCGACGCCATCAGCCGCGAGTACTCCGGCACCGCACCGACCAAGGACCGCCCATGACAGTCACCGAGAAGACCGCGCTCACCCCGAAGACCCACACGAACCCGCCCGCCAGGTTCTCCCACGGCGTCCGCAAGGGGAACATCCTCCAGGTCGCCGGCCAGGTCGGCTTCCTCCCCGCCGAGGACGGCAAGCCGCCCACGCCCGCCGGACCGGCCCTGCGCGAGCAGACCCTCCAGACCCTCGCCAACGTCAAGGCGATCCTGGAGGAGGGCGGCGCCGGCTGGGACGACGCCATGATGATCCGCGTCTACCTCACGGACGTCGACCACTTCGCCGAGATGAACCAGATCTACAACCAGTACTTCGAGGACCAGAACCTCACCGCGCCCCCGGCCGCCCGCACCACGGTCTACGTCGGCCTCCCCGCGGGCCTCCTCATCGAGATCGACGCGCTGGCCGTACTGGGCTGAGCGCGGGGCGGGGACTGACCGGCGGGGACGGGCCGACCGCCCGGCGCCGGCCCCCTGCTCCTCACCCTCCGCATTCCTCATTTCTGTACGCCGTCACGGCGCGGCGCCCGTCATCCCGGGGCGTCGTGCCGCGATACCCCCTGCCCGAAAGCACCATGCACTTACGAAGAGGACCTCCATGCCATCCCTGTCCCCATCCCTGCTCGCGGCGGGAACACCCGCGCCCGAGGCCCCCGTTCACACCGGCGGCATCCTCCCCCTCATCGGGGGAACCGGCGGACTGCTGACGGTCGCGGCGCTCGGCATCCTGCTGCTCCTGTGGCTGATCATCAAGGTCAGACTCCAGCCGTTCGTCGCCCTGCTCACCGTCTCCATAGCCGTCGGCCTCGCGGCCGGGCTCTCGGTCACCGAACTCTTCGGCACCGTCCAGAAGTCCGCCGCCGTCTCCGTCATCGAGTCCGGCATGGGCGGCATCCTCGGCCACGTCGCCATCATCATCGGCCTCGGCACCATGCTCGGCGCGATCCTGGAGGTCTCGGGCGGCGCCGAAGTCCTCGCCTCGCGCCTGCTGAACCTCTTCGGCGAGAAGCGCGCCCCGCTCGCCATGGGCCTCACCGGCCTCATCTTCGGCATCCCGGTCTTCTTCGACGTCGGCATCTTCGTCCTCGCGCCGATCGTCTACGCGGCCGCCAAGAGGTCCGGCAAGTCGATCCTGCTCTACTGCATGCCGCTGCTCGCCGGCCTCTCGATGACCCACGCGTTCCTGCCCCCGCACCCCGGCCCCGTGGCCGCCGCCGGACTCCTCCACGTCGACCTCGGCTGGATCATCCTGATGGGCGTCGTCGTCGGCATCCCGGCCGTCCTCGCCGCCTGGGGCTACGCCGCCTGGATCGGAAAGCGCATCTTCGTCGCCGTACCGCAGGACATGGTCGAGGCCGCGGAGGAGGCCAAGGCGGCCGTCCTCGCCGAACAGCGCGAGGCGGGAGTGGCCCCGCAGGAGAAGCCGGTACCGCTCGGCACGGTCCTCGCCATCATCGGTACGCCCCTGGTGCTGATCCTCGCCGCCACCTTCTCCTCGATCGCCCTCGACCCCTCGACGGGCCGCTCGGTCATCGAGTTCTTCGGCAGCCCCTTCGTCGCCCTCACCATCGCCCTGCTCCTCGCCTACTACCTTCTCGGCATCCGGCGCGGCTGGTCCCGCAAGTCCCTCGAGCGGGTCTCCACCTCGTCCCTGAAGCCGGTCGGCAACATTCTTCTCGTCGTCGGCGCGGGCGGCATCTTCGGCGCCGTCCTCAAGGCGAGCGGCGTCGCCCAGGCCCTCTCCGACACCTTCAACGACGTCGGCCTGCCGGTGATCGTGCTGTCCTACCTGATCTCCGTCGTCCTGCGCGTCGCCCAGGGCTCGGCCACGGTCGCCATCGTCACCACCGCCGGCATCGTCGCCCCGCTGCTGGCCGAGGGCGACCACTCGCAGGCGTTCACCGCGCTGGTCATCATGGCGATCTCGGCGGGCTCGATCTTCGCCTCGCACGTCAACGACGGGGGTTTCTGGATGGTCGCCAAGTACTTCGGCATCTCGGAGCGCGACACCCTGAAGTCCTGGACGGTGCTGGAATCGGTCCTGTCGGTGGCCGGCTTCGCGGTCGCGGCGGCGGTGAGCCTCGTCGTGTAGGCCACGCGGCGGTGCCGGCGGTGCCGCGTCGTGTAACCGCCGTATTCCGAAACGGGGGCTGGCTGTTCCCGGCACAGGATCTTCGACCATACTGCCCGCTGTGGAGCAGCGCATAGGTTCGAAAAGCCAGCCCCTGGACGCCGCCGCGGTCGACCCGGCGTACATCCCCGGCCTCACGGCCCCGGCGCCCGCGGCGGCGCCGGGCGACGGCGAGCCGACCTCGAAGGAGGAGGAGCCGCCCCCGGCCGCGGACGCGGGAACCGGCGCGGAGGCCTCCGACCCGGCCCCCGAGTCCGACGCGGCCCCCGAATCCGCCTCGTCCGCCGAGTCCGATGCCGAGCCCGACGGCCCCCTCTTCGAGGCGTCGGACCGCCGGGCCTCGATACGGGCCGACCACAGCGGCGTACGCCTCCGCCTGGACGACCAGGAGGCGGAGTTCCGCTGGGACGAGATCGGCGCGGTCGAGACGGAGACGCCGCGCTTCGGACGCCGGTTCACCGTGACCGTGCACACGCCGGAGCGCCGCTGGTACCCGATCGAGATCGAGGCGACGTCCCGGAGCCGCTTCAAGGAGTGGGAGGCCCAGCTCGACGCGGTCCTGGACGCGTACTTCGAGGACGGCACGGACGACGAGGAGACGCCCGGCCCCGAGACCGAGGCCGCAGAGGCCGGCGAAACCGGCGAGGCCGAATCCGAGAAGGAGCCCGAGGAGGCCTGACCGGCGCTTCCGCGCGCTTCCCCGCAGCCCCTTCATTCCTTCATCCCTTCACGGTATGCCCTCTTGTGCCGGGGCGGCCGTTGCGCTTCCTTGATTCACATGGCCGAGACCACTGGGAAGTCCGGGGAGTTCGGGAACCCGACGCAGGAGGGGCCGCCGCCCACGGCGACGGGGGAGGGGGCTGCCCCTCCCCGCAGGTCGAGCTGGAAGTACATCGGGCCGGGGATCGTCGTCGCGGCGACGGGGGTCGGCGCGGGCGACCTGGTGGCGACGCTCATCGCGGGCAGCAACTTCGGCTACACGCTCCTGTGGGCCGCCGTACTCGGCTGTCTGGTCAAGATCTCCCTGGCGGAGGCGTGCGGCCGCTGGCACCTCTCGACCGGGCGCACGCTCTTCGACGGCTGGGCGAGCCTGGGCCGCTGGACGACGTACTTCTTCGTGGTCTACGTCGTCATCTGGGGCTTCGTCTACGGCGCGGCGGCGATGTCGTCGAGCGCGCTGCCGCTGCAGGCCCTGTTCCCCGACGTGTTCCCGTCGGACTGGTCGATCAAGCCGTGGGCGATCATCTGCGGGCTGGTCGGCCTGGTCTTCGTCTGGTTCAACAAGTACGCGGTGTTCGAGAAGGTCATGACGGTCCTGGTCGGCGTGATGTTCGTCGTCACGGTCTACCTGGCCGTCCGGGTCACGCCGAACCTGGGCGACGCCTTCGCGGGCCTGCTCCCGGTCCTCCCCGACGAGAAGGACTCGGTCCTCAACACCCTGGGCCTGATCGGCGGCGTCGGCGGCACGATCACGCTGGCGGCGTACGGATACTGGGTCAACGCGAAGGGGTGGACCGACACCGGCTGGATGAAGGTGATGCGGCTGGACAACCGCGTCGCGTACATCACCACGGGCATCTTCGTCGTCGCGATGCTCTTCGTCGGCGCGGAGCTTCTGCACTCCGCGAACGTGGCACTGGCGAGCGGCGACAAGGGTCTCCTCCAGCTCAGCGGCATCCTGTCGGACAAGTACGGCACGGCGACGGCCAAGTTCTTCCTGATCGGCTTCTTCGCCACGTCGTTCACGTCACTGATCGGGGTGTGGCACGGCGTGAGCCTGATGTTCACGGACTTCGTGGAGCGGTACCGGTTGGAGCGTGCGGGGGCCGGCGCCTCGGTCACCGGGGACGACGTGGCCACCGGCCGCAGGGAGAAGAGCTGGGCGTTCCGCGCGTACCTGCTCTGGCTGACGTTCCCGCCGATCGTCCTGCTCTTCCAGGGCCAGCCGTTCCGCCTGATCATCCTGTACGGGGTCCTGGGCGCGGCGTTCATGCCGTTCCTCGCCCTGACCCTGATCTGGCTCCTCAACTCCCGGCGCACGCCCACCGAATGGCGCAACGGCCCCCTGAGCAACGCGATGCTGACCGTAGCGGGCCTGCTCTTCCTGGTCCTCTGCGTCAAGCAGATCTGGGACCAGCCCTGGTCGGACTTCCTCTGACCGCACCCACCTCAAAGCAGGTGATCGGCCTTGCCGTCCTTGATGTCCCGGATGAGCGTCCGCAGCGCGTCGCGGGTATCGGTGAGGTAGGTGTCCTCGGCCCCGGCTATGGCGATGTAGCCGTTGCCGTCCTGGTCGGTGCCGAGGCGGAAGCAGCTGGCGCCTTCGCCACAGAAGGGGTCTTCCCACGTGATGTCGTCCATTGTGCTCTCCTCAAAGGTCGTTGGCGATATCCCGGATGAAGTCACGTGATGACTCGGGTGACAGTGCAATGCGCTCCATCCAGTCCAAGTGGGCACGGTACTTGGCCAACTGTGCCTGCTCACTCAGGAAATCTGGGCCGTGCGAGCTATCGACCTGGGCAGTGTCCAGCTGGGGGACGGGGCCTTGGAGGTAGTTGACTGTCTGCCCGGCTCCGGGGAACGTGCCCGCGCTGAACGGGATGACCAGCAAACGCACCGTCGGTCGTTCGCAGACGTCGAGTAGGTGATCGAGCTGAGCACGCGCGATCTTCCGGCCGCCGAACTGCATGCGCAGCGCGGCCTCGTGAACGACACCCACGTATGCAGGCGGGGTGTCTCTCTTCAGTACCTGCTGCCGCTCCGCCCGGAAGGCGAGGCGTAGGGCGACCTCGTGCTCCGGTAGCGGCGGCAGAACGGCCCTGAAGAGCTCGAGTGCGTGGTCGCTCGTCTGGAACAGCCCTGGGATGTGCGCGGTATGGGCTGTACGCATACGAACCGCATATGACTCTACTTCGGCGATGTCCAGCAGTCCCGGGGACAAGGACCCCCGGTAGCGCTCCCACCAACCCCGCCCGGTGGGGTGGGCCAGATTCACCAGGGCATTGACGTAGGCCTGGTCCGAGCAGTCGCAGTTGCAGGCGAGGGTGCGCAGACGTTCCGGACTGATGCTTCGGATGCCAGTCTCGATGTTGGAGATCTTCGCCCGATCGAGCCCGAGCAGAGCGGCGGCCTGCTCGGCTGTTATCCCTGCGGCCGTACGCATCTTGCGTAGTTCGCTGCCCAGACGCCGCTGACGCTCTGTGGGTGCTGTCCTCGGTGGCATGGCCTTCCTTTCGGGAGGTTCGCCAGCAGTCTGCCGCGAGCGTGCCCCGTCCCGCCACGAACGGGTTAATTATCTGGGACAGGTGGCAATGTAACCATGTTTGAGCCTACGTTCAGTGACGCACGATCACGCATGACGCATCGGAAGCGCATCGCGCGAGGCTGCCCGCGTTCTCCTCCCCTGGGAGGGGCGGCCCCGTGTCAGGGAGACAGGCCACCCGTCGTGCGGCCCACAACCACCGCCCTCACCCCGGGAGTTCGCCATGCCGCCATCCTCGTACGCCTCCACCTGCCCCGTTCCACCCCCACCTCCAGCCCCTTCCTCCACCTGGGAGTGCCACCTCCACCTCACCAACGACCCGCGAGCGCCCCGCATCGCCCGCCGGACGGTCCGCTCGGCCCTCCTGGACTACGACTACGCACCCGCCGTGGCCGACACGGCGGAGCTGCTGACCTCGGAGCTCGTCTCGAACGCGGTGAAGCACTCCGACGGCCCCGTGACCGTCCGTCTCCGCACCCGCCCCGGAGTCGTCCGGATCGGCGTGATGGACAACCACCCGGAACTCCCCGACCCGCTCCCGTGCACCCCGGACCAGACCTTCGGCCGAGGCTTGTTCCTCCTCGAAGCCCTCTCCGACACCTGGGGCCGCTATCCCCTGGCCGACCGCTCGCGGAAGGTGGGCTGGAAGGTGGTCTGGTTCGAACTGTCCACCGCAAAAAAGTGAGCGCAGCCAGAGACCGGCAGATGTGGGCCAGCCCTCACCCCCGCGACCACGCGTTCACGGCCCGGCCCGTGGCCCACATCTGCCGATCAGGGCACCAGCCCAGGCGGGGACTACTGGAACGGCAGGTTGAGCCAAGGACTGCCGGGGTCGGACATCAGGATCCGGTGAGCGGAAGCCATGGTCTCGTACCAGTCCCCGAACTCCTCGTCGTCGAAGTGAAGGCAACGGCCGAGGATGTACCCGGCGGAGAAGTCCTGCCACGATCGGTAGGAGAGGGAAGCGGTCCGGCCGGCCTGAACGACGGCGGCCTCCGCCTCCTGCATGGTGCCGAAGCGGGCGCCGAGACCCCACCGGGCCATCTTCGAGGCCCGCCCGAGGTCCCACGCGTCCACGGAGGTCACGTACCGGTTCTCGTCCAGGACACCGTCCGCGCGCATCCGCGCCTCGTACCGCGTGATCCGGCCGATGAGCCGCTGTACGCCTTCGATCTGCGCGTCGATCGCCGGGCCGGACCGTGGTTCCGTCTTCGACACGCCCTCGGGGGTGAGAACGACGCTGCCTTCCGGACGCCCACGGAGCACGTCGCCCACGGCTTGGCGCCAGTAGCCGACGTCGACGTGTCCCCCGAAGTCCCGGGCGATGGAGCGGCGCAGTCTCAAGGCGAACTCCCAGACAGGGCTGGACGCCTCGCAAGCGAGGAGACTGCGCAGATGGTGCTGCCACTGCTCGCGCGTGGTGATGCCCCACCACTCGCGAAGTCGTGTGCGCTCGCCCTGGTACCCCGAGCCGTGCCAGGCCAGAGTGTTCCAGAGCGAGCCGTTGTTGACGCACAGCAGGGCGCCGCAGGCCAGACCGTGGGCCACCGGCCCGTGCAGCACCCCGCCGATGGCGAGACCGCGCAGACGCATGCCGAAAGACTGATCGCCCAGGCGCTGAGCGATCTGCGACCACTCCGTCGAATGTGGTGGACCGTACGGCAGAACCGCTTCGGAGGGGCTTCCAGGGTTGATCACGAGAGTCGGCGGACGGTGGGCGTTCCAGTCGCCGCTCAACCAGAAGAGGCTGACCTGGGCGAAGACCAGGTCGGGCTGAGGGGCGGGCAGCATCCCGTCGGTGAAGACTACGCGCCAACGGGCGCCTGTGCGTGGGTCGTGTGCGTCGTGCGGGTAGTAGAAATCGGGATCGGCGTCGACCTTGTCACGATGGACCTGGAAATAGAGGCGGGTCTTTGCAAGAGTCGCGTAATAACCCGCCCAGTCGCCGCGCATCTTGGCCTGGTACAAATCCCGCTCAACTTCGGTCGGATGAGTCCATCCGGGCGGCGCGGGGAATTCGAAAGCTTTAGCTTTCTCCTTGGAGGGTTGCGTGTCCATTGCGGCGCCTCGGAATCTTCCTATCCCATATTCCGCTGGATAACCTTTAGACGTCACGTGACCTTTTGCTTCAGGTGGCGTCTCACTCGATTCCTCTCAACGGGCCGAACTGGGATGGGCTCCTGGTACCCCCTTCATCTTCATGCCATTTACAATGCGTCGCGCATAGGTATGACTCCCCTTCATTGAGAAGAAAGACCTTTCCGTGTGTTGAGTTCGGCGGAATGATTACGTCTTGGTGTCCCGCCTCTTCAGGCGATACCTCGGTGATGGTGAGGTGCCGCATATTCGGCACGAGATGCATCATCTCAACATTCGAAAACAGAACGTCGATGCGCGTGGCGGATCCCTTGACGTTCACACTGCGAAGAAGCAGTTGTGAGTAGCTAACAGTGTAGTGCCATACGCGAAATGGGCGTCGCCATTCTGCGATCTTCTGCAATTCTCTCATCCTCCGAGGTAGTCGGGCATAGGTAGTGGAATCTTCTTGCCATCGTGGTAGAAGTCTATGCTATCCCACGTTCGGTTCCCTCTTTTGACAGCGTCGCCAACGATTGCCATTTCGCGTTCTGTCGTGTACCAGTTATCGCCCTTTCCGCGCCTGTATGCGGCCTCGAACAGCTCTGCCACATCGTCGGTAAGCTGTCCCCCTAGACCCCGAAATCCGTCCGTTACAATGTGTAGTCGAACGTGGGGTCTTTCGTGGGCCACATCACGGACGTTGGCCAGAGCCCCGTCCCTATCGTCGTTAAGAAAATGAGTGAAACCTCTATCTTCGGCGAAGCGCCGAAGGTCGCCTTCGTCCCTAGTGCCCAGGGCTACGTTGTCCGGGCACGGCTCCGGAGCCAAAGCAGCGTGATCGCTCCATATGTGCGGATTGTGAACGTAAGTTGCGGGATTCGGTGCAGGGGCCAGGCCCAGCGGATCCGCCGATACATACCGTCCCGTCTCCGGGTCGTAGTGCCGGAAGTAGTTGTAGTGCAGGCCCGTTTCCGGGTCGTAGTACTGGCCGGGGAAGCGGAGGGGGGTGTAGGTGGTGCTGTTGGCGGACCAGGCTGTCGTGCCCCAGAGGGTGCTGCGGGTTCGCCAGGCGATGTCTCCCTGTTCGTCCAGCAGTTCCGTGGGCGTGCCGACCAGGTCGGTGACGATCGCGAAGAAGCGGGAGTCGATCTCGGACTGGGGGGCGTCGGCCGCCGTGATGCGTTCCGTCTGGGCGAGGGGGCGCAGGCCCTGGTGGTCCCAGGTGAGGGTGACCGGGTGGGGGAGGGCGTCCGAGGTCGTCGTCTGTTCGCAGAGGACCGTGCCGTCCCAGGTGAACAGCACCTGTTCGGCGACTGATCGGCCGTCCGGGGACAGGCGGGACTTGGAGGTGCGGCGGCCCAGGGGGTCGTACGTGTAGCGCCAGCGGGTGCCGTCCGGGGTGATCACCGACGTCAGGCGGTCTTCCGCGTCCCACTCGTAGCGCCAGGTGTCCGGGCGGCGGGAGAGGCGCGGCTTCTGGCGGAGGGTGACGCGGCCGAGCGCGTCGTGCTCGTAGCGGACCCGGCCCGCCCGGGTGATGCGGGTGCCCGTGTACGCGCGCGATCCGGTCGCCTCGGCGCCCGGGTGGTCCGCCGGCCACTCCGCCGCCGTCTGGTTGCCCGCCTGGTCGTAGGCGTACGTCTCCGTCCAGTTCGCGGCGTGCACCGCCGTGACACGGCCTGCCGCGTCCAGGTCGAAGCGGCGGGGCCCGGAGAGCCGGTCGTCGATGCCGGTCACGTTGCCGTCGGCCCGGTAGGTGTACGTCCGGTGCTGGACCGTGCGGGCGCCGGCGCCGGTCACCGATTGCGTCGTCAGGCGGCCCAGTGCGTCGAACGCGTGCTCAAGGGTGACCGTGTCGCCGATCCGGCGGGCCAGCTCCTGGCCCGCCGCGTCGTACGTGAAGTCGAGGGAACGGCCGGAGGCGACCATGCCCGTGCGCCGTCCCGCCGCGTCGTACGACCAGGTCGTCGTCGCCCCACCAGGGGTCGTGCGCGCACGCCTGCGGCCCTGGGCGTCGTACGCGTGGGTGAGCCGGCGGCCGTTCACCGTCTCCGCCCGCAGCCGGCCCGTCCCGTCCCGGTCCAGGACGAGTTCGGTGTCCGGATCCGTCGCCCGGCGCAACTGGTCCGTCGCGTCGTACTCGTACGTCGTGATCCGGCCCGCCGCGTCCTTGCGCACGACCTGGCCCAGCGCGTTCCGGGTGAACGTCACGGACTGGCCCAGCGTGTTCGTGCGGGACGTCAGGCGGCCCGCCGCATCGTGCGCGTACGTCAGGGCGCGGTCGTCGAAGTCCCGCTCGGCGACCAGTCTGCCCGCGGCGTCGTACTCGTAGGTCCAGGTCAGCCCCTGCGGGTTGGTGACCTGGGTCAGCCGGAGTTCCTTGTCGTGTGCGAACTCGTAGCGCACGCCGTTCGGGCCCGTGCGGGCGGTCATCAGGTCGAAGTGGGTGTACTCGAAGCGCGAGACCGCGCCCATCGGGTCGGTGTGGGTGGTGCAGTTGCCCTCGCCGTCGTAGGTCCAGGACTCGTACGTGCCGTCGGGGGCCGTACGCCGGGACAGGCGGCCCTCCACCGTCCACGCGAGGCGCGTCGTGGCGCCCAGAGGGTCCGTGATCGCCGTCGGTCTGCCGAAGGCGTCACGCTCGTAGAGGGTCACCGCGCCGAGAGGGTCCACGAGCCGGACCGGCAGGCCCCGCGCGTCGCACTCGACCCTCGTCACGTTCCCGAGTGCGTCCGTCACCGACACGGGACGCCCGGCCTCGTCGTACGCGAACGACGTCGTCGCGCCGGACGGGTCGGTGACCGACGTGCGGTTGCCGCGCTCGTCGTACGTCTGGTGCGTGACCGAACCGCTGGGGTCGACCACCCGGACGGGCAGCCCGAGGTCGTTGTACTCGGCGCTCGCCTCCCGTCCGTCCGGGCGGACGACCGACGTCAGGTTGCCGGCCTCGTCGTAGCGGAACGACGTGGTGTGGCCCAGCGGGTCCGTACGGGACAGGAGGCGGTTGTAGCGGTCACGCTCGAAGCGGGTGACCTCGCCCAGGGGGTCGGTCTCCGCGACGATCTGGCAGTGGTCGTCGTCCACCAGGTAGCCGTAGACGTGTCCGGCGTCCGTCGTCGCCGTGGTCGTCCGCAGTCCGGTGTCCGGGTCCCGGTCGCCGTATGCGAGGCGCAGCCGCATGTGGCCCTCGTCGCCGCCCTCGGCGACGCACCGGTCCCGCTCGTCGTACTCGTAGGAGTAGCCGCGGTCGTTCGTGTCCGTCCACGAGGTCACGCGGCCCGCGTCGTCGTACGTGAACCGCAGCGGGCGGCCCGAGGAGTTGACGACCTCCGTGAGGTCGCCCTCCTCCGAGTAGCCGTAGCGGAGCACCTCCTCCTGCGCACCGGCTCCGTCCAGGTGCAGCGCCGTGATCCGGGACGCCTCGGTGGTGATCCGGACGCGGTAGCCGCCGCTGTGCGCGATGCCGGTCGGGGTGCCCTCGGCGTCGTAGGCGAAGGTGATCCAGTTGCCGTTGCGGTCGTCGATCTGCTCAAGCAGCGCGTGGTCGGGGGCCTGTTCGGCGAAGCGCAGCACACGGCCCGTCTGCGGATCGGTGATGGTGTACTCGCCGTCGGGCAGGGCACGAAGGGGCCAGCGCGGTCCGTGGCTCGGGAGAACGGGCGCGTCCGCTCCTGGACGCGGGTAGGCGAGGATCAGCCCGTCCTCGCTGAGGAAGACGACGCGGTCGGGTTCGAACTCCAGACGCTGGTCCGCCGTGCTCGACCAGGACGGCCCGAACCAGCGGCCGGCCCGGTACCCGGACTGCACACGGCGGCGGAAGACCAGGGGCAGCGCGCCGGGGAGTTCCAGGTCCGTCTGCGGCAGGTACATCGTGCCCGTGGCGAGGTCGACGGGGTCGGTGGGGTTGGCCTTGGCGCGCTTGTCCCCCGGTTCGCTCTTGGCGGCCGGACCGTCCTTGTCGAGGTGCTCGCCGCCCGAGCCCAGCCCCTTCGTCCGCTTCCCGGCCTTGAGGGCGTCCAGCTCCTTGCCGATGACCGTCCTGCCCAGCTTCACGGCGCTGCCGAACCCGGCTGTCGCGCCGAGGTAGCCCAGCATCCGAACCGGGTCCTTCTGGAACTCGTCCCAGGTGCTCGCGGCGTTGTCGTAGACGCCTGCCGAGAACTCGACGGGATGGCGGACCGCGCCGATGCCGCTGTCCAGCATCATCGCGCCGTCGTGGAGGAAGGCTTCCGGTTCCATCAGGACGCGGACCGGGCTGAACGTCATGACCAGGTCGAGCATCTCGGTTCCGGCGTCCTTCGCGCCGGAACCGAGCCTCTTCCAACCGCTCGGTTTCTTCGGGGCCTTTTCGGCCGCGGTGCCGAGCCGGGTACTCGCGGCGCGCGCGGCGTCCTCGACGTCGCCCTGTGCTGTGATGATCAGCCCGCACAGTTCTTCCATCAGGGCCTTGCCCGGATCGGACGCGGGCGGCTTGGTAGTGGCGGAGGAGGTGTCGCCCGCCTTCAGGGCCGTGTCGTAGTCGGAGACGGCCTTCGCGTGGTCGCGGGCCAGCTCCCTGGCCCTGGGAGCGTCGTGTTCGAGGATGCCCGCCGTGAGGCGCTGTGCGGCATCGAGTACGTCCCGGTAGGCCAGGACGGCCGCCCCCGCCTCGACGAACGCGTCCACCGCCCCGTCGAGCTCCTTGGGTAGCCGCTTCACTGCGCTGCGGAACGCCTCGGCCGCCTCGCCCTGCCACGAGTCGGTCTTGAGCAGGCGCAGTTTCTCCGCGCCCTCGCCGAAGTGGGCGGCCGCGCCGGCGACCTTCTCGATCAGCAGCGTCAGCTCGGAGGGTTTGCCGGGCATCCAGTCCTGGACCGTGTCGTCCGCGCCGATCCACATCCTGCGGCGAAGCCGCTTCTCCGTCATCGCGCGGTCGCCCTAGTCCTGGTCGTCGTTCTGGCCGTGGTTCTGGTCCTGGCCCGAGTGGTCGACGCGGCGCATGATGCGCTGCTGTTCCCCTGTGATGCCCTGATCCTCGAGCCACGTCGTCACCGGGTGGTCGTCCTTGAACTGCTGGAGGCGCTCGTCCATGAGGATCTTGTAGGCGACCTCCGTACCGGTCGCGAGGAAGTCGTTGATCGTCGTCCGCAGGGCGCTGACGATCACGTCCGCGTCGTCGACGATGGTCCCCAGGCCGTGACACCACTTGTCGAGGAAGCCGTTCACCGCGTCGGTGACATCAGGAGCGCCCGACTTGTCCAAGGTGCCGTGGATCGTGAACTTGGCTTTTCCCCGCTCCTCGCAGATGTCCCGGGCCGCGGTCATCGACTCGTCCAGCGGTGTGGCGATCGACTTGAGGAGCGCCACCTGGTACTTGAACTCCCCGCCGTCCGCGCCCTTGGGTATCAGCCAGGACTGCCGGTCGCTCACGCGGCACCGCTCCGGTCTCGGTCCCGCGCACGGTCCCGGTCTCGGTACGAGATGTTCAGAACCGGGGAGAGCTCAACCGCCGACGACGCCAGCCGTACGGAATGGTCAGCGGCCGGGTCCAGCCAGATGTCCAGCCCCGGTGGGAGCAGGCCGAGTACGTCGGCGCCCGTCGTCGAGAAGTACGGGCCTTCACCCACGTACAGCCCGAACTGCTCCAGCGACGTGAACACCGGGAGCAGGCGGGTGGTGGGCGGCGGCTCCTCCGGCGCCGTGTTCCCGGCGTACTGGGAGAGGGCCGAACGGGGGTGGGCGCCGGGTGAGGGCGGGGCGTCCACCGTCAGGAAACCGGGCTGGGACGGGCGTTCGCAGTAGACGCGTGCCGTGAGGAACGCCGCGAACACGTCCTGCGGAGTCGCGAGGCCCCGCTGGGATCGTCGCACCGCGGCGACCAGGTCTGTGTCGCCGCCGTCGGCGCCCCCGTCCGTACTCATGTTCCCCAACATCACACAGAGGGGTGATGAGACGCAACGCGGCGTGACCGTAGCCCTGTTGGGCGGGCGGTCACGCCGCGTGCGGGTGGGGGGCCGGGGATGGTTACGGGAGGGCGTGGACGTGGGGGCCCACCGCATTGGACCAGGCGTTGCCCGCCGTCGCGTCCCAGTTGGTCGACCAGGTCATCGCGCCCCGCAGGCCCGGGTAGGTCTTCGAGGGCTTGAAGGAGCCGCAGGCCGTGCCCTTGGTGAGGCAGTCGAGGGCGTTGTTCACGATGCCCGGGGAGACGTAGCCGCTGCCGGCGCCGCGGGTGGAGGCCGGGAGGCCGAGGCCCACCTGGGACGGGGACAGGCCGCCCTCGAGCTGGATGCAGGCCAGCGCGGTGAGGAAGTCCACGGAGCCCTGGCTGTAGACCTTGCCGTCACAGCCCAGCATCGAACCACTGTTGTAGTACTGCATGTTGACGACGGTCAGGATGTCCTTGATGTTGAGCGCCGTCCTGAAGTACTCGTTCGACGTCGACTGCATGTCGATGGTCTGCGGGGCCATCGTGATGACCAGGGACGAGCCCGCCTTCGCGGAGAGGGACCGCAGCGCCTGCGACATGTACGTCGCGTTGAGCCCGTTCTCCAGGTCGATGTCGACGCCGTCGAAGCCGTACGTCCGCATCAGGGAGTAGACCGAGTCGGCGAAGTTCGCCGCGGAGGCGGCGCTGTTGACGGCCACCGTGCCGTTCTGGCCGCCGATGGAGATGATCACCTTCTTGCCGGCCGCCTGCTTGGCCTTGATGTCCGCCTTGAACTGGTCGGCCGTGTAGCCGCCGAGGCCCGCCGAGTCGAGGTTGAAGTCGACCGCGCCCGGGGTCGTCGTGGCGTCCGCGAAGGCCACCGCGATGATGTCGTACTGCGACTGGACGGCGGAGAGCTTCTGCACCGTCGCGCCGTTGTTGAAGTTCTGCCAGTAACCGGTCACCGCGTGCTTCGGCACCGTGCCGCCGCCCCCTGGGTCGGAGGAGCCCGGCTCCGTCGTCGCGGTGACGGTCGCCGACTTCGTCGACTCACCGGCCGCGTTGACCGCCGTGACCTGGAAGGAGTACGCGGTCGACGCCGACAGGCCGGTCACCGTCGCCGACGTCCCGGTGACGGACTGGACCTTGCCGCCGCCCTGGTAGACGTTGTAGCCGGTGGCACCCGAGACCGTGTTCCAGTTCAGGGAGACCGAGGAGGACGTCGTCGAGGCGACCCCCAGGCCGGCCGGGGCCGACGGGACCGTGGGCGCCGGGCCGTCGCCGCCCCCGCCGCCGTCCGGGCCGAACACCGACAGGTCGTCGGCGTAGTACGCGGCCTGCCCGTACCAGCCGTGCGTGTACACGGTCACCGAGGTCGTCGACGAGCCCGTGGTGAAGGTGGTCTTCAGCTGCTGCCAGGAGGAGGAGCCCGGCGTCCAGGTCGACACGTCCGTGGTGCCGGTGCCCGTCGCGCCCAGGTACACGTAGCTGCCCTGCACCCACGCGCTCAGCGTGTACGTCGAGTTGGGCTTGACCGCCACGGTCTGGGCGCACTTCGCGTTGTCCTGCCCCGCCGGCGTGGCCTTCAGCGCGGCCGAACCGCCGTGCACGGGGGAGGAGACGGTCGTGCCGCTGCCCGCCGAACAGGTCCAGTCGCCCAGCCCCGACTCGTAACCGGCGTTCTTGACGTTGTTGACGTCCGCCGCCTGGGCCTCGCCGGCCAGGCCGGTGAGCGAGAGGGCCGACGCCGCGAGCACGGTGGCGAGTCCGCCCGCCCACGCACGCCTGCGCCTGGGGGAGCCAACGGGTACGCCTGCCGGTCCGGACGCGGTCGCGCGTCCGGATGCGGACATGCCTGAAACGGGGTCCACTGGGGCCTCCGGTGAGGAAGTAATGGGGGGAGGGGAGGGAGGGGAGGGCTCCGTCCGGGGGCGGGGAGGCCTCCGGGCCGGAAAGCTCCGGGAAACGCACGCTGAAGCGGTGGCCACCGTTCGACCAACAAGGTGGTCCAGACCAATCAGGTTGTCAAGACCTGTGGCACTCCAACTCCCGCGCCGCACGGCGGAGTTGCGGGACGCGCGGCTCACTCTCCGTCGATCATGGTCGCACCTTCGGTGAGTTGATCTCGCGAAGTCGGTGTTGAGCGGCGCATCGCGTGGATATGGTGCAGATGCAGGAGGAGTCACAAGGCACCACGGGGCATCTCGGGACACGCTGTGTCCGGTTCGCGTGCCCTCGTGTCCGTCTGTGGCCACCTGCGGCCATCTGGGACGGCTCCGATGGTCATGGCGGAACAGGGGCGATCTGCGGCGGTGCTCGACCACACCCCGCGGTGAACGGGGTGGTGTGCAGCGTGCCGACCGCGATAGCCGTCACCAGTCCCGACCTGGTGCTCCCACCGCACGACCGGCAGACGCCACCCGCCGTCGTCCCGCCTCTCGACAGCCTCGAAGGCGCCCTCACCGCTCTGCACGCGCTCGTCGAGCAGCACGGCTACGTCATCGCGCTCTTACCCGCCGACACCGGCAGCCCCGTCGCCCAGCGGCTGCACACCGTGCGCTCGGTGCTGGAGAGCGACCGCATCGCGCTCGTCGAAGTCGACCTGCCCCCACTCGGACTCGCCCTGCTCTCGCAGCAGTTGCGCCAGCTCTCCGCCTGCGACTTCAGCCCCGGCGTCCTCGCCTCCTCCGCACGGCTGCTCGCCCACTACATCTACGCCGGCGCACTGCTCGGCTCCGTCGCCAAGCTCGACCGCGTACCCGTGTCCCTGAAGTCCCACGCCAAGTCGTGGGTGCCGGGCGCGCAGTTCGCCGTACTGGCCAATCCCCGCCCGCAGCTCGTCCGCGTCGGCCAGACGGCCGGCGCGGGGGAGCCGCTGCTCGCCGGACCGGAGTTCGGGACGCGGATGCTCGTCGCAGGGACGCAGCCGCCGTCCGACTGGGTCGCCACGACGCTCGCGCCCGCCTGGCAGGTCCAGGCCGTCGCGACCGTGCCGCTGCCCGCACAGTCCCCGCGCTGGTGGGGCACCCCCCGGCTCGCCGAGTTCGCGGCGGGTCTGTACGACGTGTCCGTGCTCTACCAGCTCGTGTCGTCCGTCCGCCGGGAGGAGTGCCACTGGTGCGGCCTCGAACTCATCGGTGACCGCTGTGGTTTCTGCGCCGCGCCACTCGCACCGCCGCCGGAGCTTCCAACCCCCGCCGTCCGGGCAGCCTCCTCAGTGCGCGCCCTGCCACGGGGCGCCACCTAGGGGGTGTCAGACACCTCCTGGCCCGCGGAGACGTCACACGCGACAGGCCCTCCCGCCAGCACCGCTGAACAGCGCCACCCGGCTCGACCGCCCCACCCCGCCGTCCCCCTTCCGATGAGGTTGTCCGCGCCATGAACTCACGCCAGCGTCGCGGTGTCGTCCTGCTGGTCCTCTCGGTCCTGTGCGCCCTCGGCGCCTTCGCCGGAGTGCTGTCGGTGATCCGCGACGTGAACTCGAAGGTCGGCCCCGAGGTCACCGCGTACCGCCTCAAGAGCGACATCGCCCCCTACAAGGCGCTGTCGGCCGACCAGTTCGAGAAGATCTCGATGCCCGAGCGCTGGCTGTCCTCGACGGCGGTCACCAGCCTCCGCCAGATACGCGGCAAGATCGCGGTCACCCGGCTGGAGAAGGGCTCCCTGCTCCAGACCGACATGATCGTGAACCGTCCGGCGCTGGAGGCCGGCCAGCAGGAGATCGCGATCATGATCGACGCGGCGACGGGCGTGGCCGGGAAGATCGACCCCGGCGCGCGCGTCAACATCTACGCCACCTTCAAGGCCGAGAACGACAAGGGCCGCGACCAGTCCAGGGTCATCGTCGAGAACGCCCGCGTCATCGACGTCGGCAAGCTGACCGCGCTCGAACCCGGCCAGTCCAGCGACGATCGCCGCCGCACCGCCACCGAGGCCGTGCCCATCACCTTCGCGCTCGGCACCGCGGACGCCCAGCGCGTCGCGTACGCGGAGTCGTTCGCGACCCACGTACGGCTCGCGCTGGTCGCGGGCGGTTCCTCCGGCGCGGGCGTCGACCCCGGCGACCGTACGTACACCCTCGACGAGGACAAGTAGGAGGCCGCGGCATGAGGTCGTCCCGACAGGACCGGCCGGCTTCCCGACCGGCCCGCCACCACCCGCGACGCGCCCGCGGCACCGCTCCGCGGCCCCTTCGCGATCCGGCCCCGCGCCCGCCCCGTGAACCGCTCACACCGCACTCCCCAGGGGGCCGAGGGTGACCATCCGTATCCTCCCGGCCGTCGGTGACATCGACTCCGCGCGCGCACTGACCACGCTGCTCAGCCAGCTCGCCGACGCCGAACCCGCCCCGCCCGTCGCCGACTCGACGGCCCTGGTCGACACCCTCGCCCGGCTCGCCGGGGAGTCGCTGGACGAGCTGCCCGAGGTCGTCCTCGTCCACGAGCGCATCGGCCCCGTCCCGGCCCTCGACGTCATCCGGGACGTGGTCATGCGCTTCCCGGCCGTCGGCGTCGTCCTGGTCACCGCGGACACCAGCGCCGGGGTGCTCACCGGCGCCATGGACTCCGGTGCCCGCGGCATCGTCGGCCTGCCCCTCGGCTACGAAGCCCTGGCCGAGCGCGTCCAGGCCGCCGCCGCCTGGTCCCTCGGCATGCGCAGGCACCTCGGCAGCGGCACGCCCGAGCTGTACACGGGCCCCGGTGGCACCGTCGTCACCGTGACCGGCGCGAAGGGCGGCGTCGGCGCGACCGTCACCGCCGTCCAGCTCGCCCTCGCCGCCCGCGCCTCCGGCCGCACGGTCGCCCTCGTCGACCTTGACCTCCAGTGCGGGGACGTCGCCTCCTACCTGGACGTGCAGTTCCGCCGCTCGGTGGCCGACCTCGCCGGGATCACCGACATCAACCCGCGCGTCCTCCAGGACGCCGTCTACACCCACGACAGCGGGCTCGGGCTGCTCCTCGCCCCCGCCGAGGGCGAGCGCGGCGAGGAGGTGACCGACCGGGCGGCGCGGCAGATCGTCGCCGCGCTCCGCTCCCGCAACGACGTCGTGGTCGTCGACTGCGGCTCCCAGATGAACTCCGCCACCGCCGCCGCCGTCGAGATGGCCGACCAGGCGCTGCTCATGGTCACCCCCGACGTCATCGCCGTCCGCGCCGCCAAGCGCATGGTCCGCATGTGGGACCGGCTCCAGATCCGCAAGGCGGAGGAGACCCTGACGGTCGTCAACCGTCACTCGCGGGCCACGGAGATCCAGCCGTCCCTCGTCGAACGCGTCACCGGGACCAGGGCGGCCCGCACCGCGGTGCCCGCCGCCTTCAAGGAACTCCAGTCCGTGGTGGACGCGGGCCGCCTACAGGACCTGGACGCCCGGTCCACGGTGAAGCAGGCCCTGTGGACGCTCGCGGGGGAACTGGGGCTGGTGGCCGCCGCCCAGGACGGCGGCGGTGGCGGCGGCAGGCGCCGGAAGGCGTCCTCGGACCGGGGCGCGATCGGCCTCCGCCGCAGGGGCGGCGACCGGGGAGCGGTGACCCTGGAGTTCGCCGGGATGTTTCCGCTGCTGCTGGTCGTGATGACGATCCTCTGGCAGTGCGTCCTCTACGGCTACACCTGGTCCCTCGCCGGGAACGCGGCGGACGAGGCGGCCCGCGCCGCCACCGCGGCGTACGCCTCCGGCGAGGACTACCAGGGGGCCTGCGCCGCGGCCGGGACCAAGCACCTCCCGGGCGCCTGGGACGGCGCGGACATCAGCTGCACCCCGTCCGGTTCCGTGATGAAGGCGGAGGTCACGGCCCAGGTCCCGCTGTTCTTCCCCGGCTTCGACGTGAACTGGCGGGTCGAGGGCAACGCGGGGGCGGCGATGGAGGAGGACGGGGGATGACCGGGCACCGGGGGACGGACGGGCACCGCTCCCGTACGGGCGGGAGCACGAGCGCCTGTTCGGGTTCGGGTGGGGGCACGAGTCTCCGCGCGCGGACGGGCGGGACGCGGCGCGGGGGTACGCGCGGGAGGGCGCGGCCGAGCACGCGCGGGCGGGCGCGGCCGGGTACGTGCGGAGGGCAGTGGCGGCGCATGTGGCGCGGCTCCCGGGCGCACCGGGGCGACCGGGGCGTCTCCATGCTGGAGTTCGCCGGGTTCCTGCCCATCCTGCTCGTCATCGGGATGGCCGCCATCCAGCTCGGTCTCGTCGGCTACGGCATCAACCAGGCCGGTTCCGGCGCGCGCGCCGCCGCCCGGGCCGCCTCACAGCATCCGGGCACCGGCGAGGGAGCCGGCCTCGCCGCGATGGACGGGCGCTTCCAGGCCCAGGTGAGCGTGGGCGACGGCGGCGACACGACCACCGCGACGGCCACCGTCCACGTCCCCTCCGTCGTCCCGTTCCTCTTCGGCGGCGGCTGGGACGTGCACCGCAGCGCCACCATGCCCAACGACCAGGACGACTGACCCCCGCACCCCGACCCACCCGGAGAGGAGCCGAAGACATGAGCCTGCGGTCCCGTATCGCCGCCCCCGACGAGGGGGGACCCGCCCGTGAGGACGGACACCTCGTCGCCGTCTACCGCGCCAAACTGCTGGAGGAGATCGACCTCGCCGAGATGTCGGGCCTCGCCGCGACCGAGCGCCGCGCCCGGCTCGAACGCGTACTCGGCCACATCATCAGCCGCGAGGGCCCCGTCCTCTCCTCCTCCGAACGGTCCCAGCTCATCCGCCGCGTCGTCGACGAGGCCCTCGGACTCGGCGTCCTCGAACCCCTGCTCGCGGACGCGTCGATCACCGAGATCATGGTCAACGGCCCCGACTCGATCTTCGTGGAGCGCTCCGGCCGCGTCGAACAGCTCCCCCTGCGCTTCGCCTCCGCCGAGCAGCTGATGCAGACCATCGAACGCATCGTCTCCACGGTCAACCGGCGCGTCGACGAGTCCAACCCGATGGTCGACGCCCGCCTGCCCACCGGCGAGCGCGTCAACGTGATCATCCCGCCGCTCGCGCTGACCGGACCGACGCTCACGATCCGCCGCTTCCCGCGCGCCTACACGCTCCCGGAGCTGATCGGCCTCGGCTCCCTCGACGAGCAGATGCTGATGCTGCTCGCCGCCTTCGTGCGCGCCCGGTTCAACGTCATCGTCAGCGGCGGCACCGGCAGCGGCAAGACCACCCTGCTGAACGCCCTCTCCGGGCTGATCCCCTCCCGGGAACGCATCATCACCATCGAGGACTCCGCCGAACTCCAGCTCCAGCAGGAGCACGTGATCCGCCTGGAGTCCCGCCCGCCGAACGTCGAGGGCAAGGGCCAGATCACCATCCGCGACCTGGTCCGCAACTCCCTGCGCATGCGCCCCGACCGCATCATCGTCGGTGAGGTCCGCGGCGGAGAGACCCTCGACATGCTCCAGGCCATGTCCACCGGCCACGACGGCTCCCTCGCCACCGTGCACGCCAACTCCGCCGAGGACGCCCTGATGCGGCTGCAGACCCTGGGCTCCATGTCCGAGGTGCACATCCCCTTCGAGGCGCTGAAGGACCAGATCAACTCGGCGGTCGACGTCGTCGTCCAGCTCACCCGGCACGCCGACGGCTCCCGCAAGGTCACGGAGATCGCCCTGGTCGTCTCGCACGGCCGCGAGCAGTTCCGGATCGCCCCGGTGACTCGGTTCGTCGCCCGCCCGCCCGGCGCCGACCGGATCGTCCACGGCCACTTCGAGCACCTGCCGCTGCCCCGCTCCGTCGCCGAGAAGCTGTACGTGGCGGGCGAGCCGCTGCCGCAGGCCTTCGGTGTCGCCGACGCCATCGACGTACTCCACACGAGGCAGGCCATCGGATGAGAACCGTCACCACCGGGAGGTGCGCGCCGTGAACGACCCCGGTCTGCTCGCCCTCGGCGCGACCGTCCTGTGCGGCACACTCGCCGTCGCGGGCGTCCACACGTACGCCTCCGGGCGCGCCCAGCGCCAGGCCCTCGTCGACCGCCTCGCCGGAAGCGGAGGCCGCGATCCGCTCGGCGGTGCCGGAGGCCGCGCACGCCGCTTCACCGCCGTCGACCGGAGGCTGCGCCGCACCCGCCTCGGCCGGGGCATCCACCTGCGGCTGTCGGCGACGGGACTCGACATGACGGCGGGCGAGTTCGCCACGTACGTCGCCGCCCTGGTCGCCGCCCTGTGGCTGATCGCCGCGGCGGCGCTCGCCCCGTTCTTCGGCCCGATCGCCGGGCTGGTCGGCGTGTGGAGCGCCGCCATCTTCCTCAACTGGCAGCGGCAGAAGCGCATCGAGGCGTTCATCGGCCAGCTCCCCGACGTCGCCCGGCTGCTCGCCAACGCCACCGCCGCCGGACTGGCCCTGCGCACCGCCCTCGCGATGGCGGCGGAGGAGCTGGAAGCCCCGGCGGGCGAGGAACTGGCACACGTCTCACACCAGTTGACGCTGGGCAGAACCGTCGACGACGCCCTCGCGGAACTCTCCGAGCGGCTGCCGTCCCGCGAGCTGATCGTCCTCGTCACGACCCTCGTCCTCGCGAACAAGGCGGGCGGCTCCGTGGTGAGCTCACTGCGCAACCTCACCCAGACGCTGGAGGACCGCAAGGAGACCAGACGCGAGGTCCGCACGATGCTCTCCGAGGTCAACGCGACCGCGTTCACCGTCCCCCTCCTCGGCCTCGGCTCGCTGCTCCTGATCAACTCCTCGAACGAGGGCGCGCTCGCCCGCGTCACCGGCTCCCCGCTCGGCCAGGCCCTGATCCTGATCTCGCTCGGCCTCTACACGGTCGGCTTCTTAGTCATCCGCCGCCTCGGCAAGATCGAAGTCTGAGGGAGGAGCCACGATGACCTCGTCCACGACCCTCGGCCTGCTGCTCGCCGCGCTGACCGCGCTGGCCGTCGCGGGCGTCCTCCTCGGCATCCGCATGATCCGCGCCGACGTGAAGCTCCCCAGCGACCTGACCCTCGCCCTGGAGGTCGGCGCGACCCGCGTCTCCAAGGCGGACTCGGCCGTCGACCGGCTCGGCATGCGGTTCGCGCCCCTCGTCCTGCGCCTGATGGGCCCGCGCCGCGTCGACGCCAAGCGCCGCCGCATCGACATGGCCGGCAACCCCGGCGGCCTCACCCTCAGCCGCTACGCCGCCCGCCGCGCGGTCTACGGCGTCTTCGGCCTCGTCCTCGGCCTGGTCTTCCTCAGCAACGGGCGGCCCCTCTTCGCCGCCGGCACCCTCGCCTTCGGGCTGCTGGCCGCCGACGCCCTGATCTGGCAGGCCATCCGCGAACGCAAGGAGGTCATCGACCGCACCCTCCCCGACTTCCTGGACGTGCTGGCCGTCGTCGTCTCGGCCGGTCTCGGCTTCCGCCAGGCACTGGACCGGGTGGCGGAGAAGTACGAGGGTCCCTGGGCGGACGAACTACGCATCACCCTGCGCCAGATGGACATGGGCGTCAGCCGCCGCCAGGCCTTCGACGAGCTGCGCAGACGCAACTCCTCCGAGCAGGTCGCCCAGTTCGTCTCGGCGCTCCAGCAGGGCGAGGAGCTGGGCTCGCCGATCGCCGAGACCCTCATCCAGCTCGCCACGGACATGCGCCGCACGGACGCGCAGAACGCCCGCCGCAGGGCCGCCAAGACCATCCCCAAGGCGACGATGGTGACCCTGGTCTTCATGCTCCCGGCCACGATGATCCTCATCGCCACGGGCATGTTCCTCGGCTCCGGCACCAACTTCGGCTCGATTCTGGGGCGGTGAGGGGATGAGGGAGGTGAGAGCGATGAGGGAGACGAGGGAACGGAGGGCCGGGGTCCGGCTCGGCGCGGCGCGCGGGAAGCGGGGCCGCGCCGCCGGCTACCTCGCGGACGACGTCCCCGCCCCCGGCGGCGTGCGGCTCCAGCTCAACGCGCTCCAGGCGCTGTGCCGGCAGGCCTTCGCGGTCCGCCTGGCCACCATCGCCGTCGGCGCGCCCTTCGCCATGGCCAACGCAGCCGACGGCCTGCCCCGCCACGGTGTCCTGGTCGCGGCGGTCCTCGGCGTCATGGGCTCGTACGCCATGCTCCGGGACTGGGACCGGCTGGCACCCCGGCTGCTCGCCCACCCCTCCCTGCTGGCCGTCGACCTCACCTTCGGCGCGGTCCTGCTGCTCACCGCCTCCCCGGCCTCCCCGCTCGCCTACACGACCGTGTGCACGCCGCTGATCGCCGGTCTGCTGTACGGCTGGCGGGGCTCCGGCGTCTTCACCGGGCTGCAGCTCGTCGTGCTCGTCACCGTGTTCCGGGCGTGGGAACACCGCCCCGGAGCGGGCGCCAACACCCTCCTCGTCGCCGGATTCTGCGTCGCGGCCGGCATCATCGGCGTCACCCTGCGCAACCTGCTGTTCCGCTTCGGCGCGGCCGGCCAGGCGCTGGCCGAGGCGCACTCGCGGCTCGCCGTCGCGGAGGCCGTCGAGTCCGAACGGGCCCGGCTCGCCCGCGAGATGCACGACTCCGTCGCCAAGACCCTGCACGGACTCGCCCTCGCCGCCGACGCACTCGCCGCCTCGGCGGACTCCGCCGACCCGCGGACGCTCAAGCGCCAGGCGGCGCTGGTGTCCGGAGCGGCACGCCGGGCCGCGGCCGAGTCGCGGGACCTCCTGACGGACCTGCGCCGCCACACCGACCTGACCAGCCCGGACGTCCGGCTCCACGACGAACTCACGGCCCTCGCGGCGGACTTCGAGGCCCACAGCGGCGTACGCGTCCACGTCACGCACACGGACGGCTCCGCCGGTACCGGCACCGGCGCCTCGCCGACCCTCCCGCACACCACCGCCCACCAGGTCCTGGCCGTCGTCTCGGAGGCCCTGGAGAACGTGCACCGCCACGCGCGGGCGACCAGGGTGACGGTCGCACTGGACACCCCGGACCCTTCCCACGTACGGGTGCGCGTACGGGACGACGGCACGGGCCTGCCCGCCGGGCTGCTCGTACGGAGCGACGGATCGGGTGCGCCCACCGCCCGCCTACGGGGCGACAGCGCGGGCTGCGACACCACGGTTCTTCTGGGCGCAGCGGCGAGATCCGGCCACTTCGGACTGCTCGGCATGGCGGAACGCGCCGTGTCCCTCGGCGGGCGTCTCCACATCGGCGGTAACCCCCGGGGAGGCGGCACGGAGGTCTCCCTCACGGTCCCCCTACCCGGCCCGCAGTCCCTTCCCGCGTACGTTCCGCTCGACCCCGGCGCTCTCCAGGAGGAGGCCGCACATGCCTGACCGGACAGCTCCCGGTCCGCCCCTGCGCTTGCTGGTGGCGGACGACAACCCGGTGGTCCGCGCCGGACTGGCCGCGCTGCTGGGGCGCCACCCCGACATCGACGTCGTCGCCGAGGCGGCCGACGGGGCGGAGGCGGTGACGGTGGCGCGGCGACTGCGCCCGGACGTCGTCCTGCTCGACGTCCGGATGCCCGGCACCGACGGCCTCACCGCCCTTCCCGAGCTGTCGCGCTTCGCGCTCGTGATGATGCTGACGTACAGCTGCGAACCCGAGGTGGTGGCCGAGGCGGTACGCCGGGGGGCGGCCGGCTACCTGGTGCACGGCGAGTTCACGGCGGATGAACTGCTGACCGCCGTCATGGACTTGAGAGGGCCGGGTACGGGAGGCTGTGCCTGGACGGGGCCGGCGGGGACTGTCCGGGAATCACCCGGCGCTTCGTACGAACCGAACGAAAACTCTTCGCAAGTGCAATCGGTTGTGGCACAGTCGTCGAAGGCCCGACGCGCGTACGCGGCGGCTCTCCACCGGCACGGCCGCGACCGGTTGGCGCAGGACCTGAGTTCACGGGAGGTGGAGGTCATGGATCTCATCGCGTCGGGCATGAGCAACCAGCAGATCGCCGCCGCGTGCTTCATCAGCGAGAAGACGGTGAAGAACCACATCAACCGCATCTTCGCGAAGCTGCACACGTCCTCGCGCAGCGAAGCGATCGCCCACTGGCTGGGCACCGCCCCCAGGGGGTGGACAAGATGACGTCACAGCCCGGAAGTTGGGCCCCTGGGCCCACCCGGAGTAGGCGTGTTCTCACGTACGGTGCTCGGGTCGGTAGTGGCGTTCGGTGGGAGGGCAGGTGCCATGGTGGCGAAGACGTGGGCGAACAGGGTCGGACGCGGACTGAACACATGGACGCGGAACGTGGCCTCCCGCATGCGGGGCAGGGACGCGGACGCGGGGGCGGGGTTCGTGGAGTACGCGGGGCTGATGATCATCATCGCGGGGATCTTCACGTTGATCGACAGCCTTGGACTCGACGGCCTCATCTCGGGCGCGATCCTGAATGCGGTGAACGACGTCATCGGCGGCTGACCGCCGTACGACTGCTGGGCGACCGAGGGCAGACGCTCCCGATCTACATCTGGCTGACAGCGATCCTGCTCTTCGCCGCCTTCGCCCTCTTCGCCTTCGCCCAGGCGGCGTCCGCCCGTAACGGAGCCCAGTCCGCGGCGGACGCAGCGGCCCTGGCGGCAGCGCAGGACGCGAGGGACGAGCTGATGGACGGGCTCACGGCCGCCATCGGCGAGGACGACGCCTGGCTGGACTGGCTGGGGGACGAGCTGCCCACGGGCGCGGGGGCGCAGGGTGCGGCCGGTCAGCTGGCCGCCGAGAACGACTCGTCCGTGGTCGGCTTCCAGCAACTGACGAAGAACGGCAACCCGGGTTTCAGAGTCGAGATCGAGACCAATTACGCCGTCGGCGACTCGATCATTCCCGGCACCGAGGGCATGAAGGCGAAGGCCCATGCCGTCGCCGTGATCCAGCCGCGTTGTGATCTCGATCCGGACGCCGATCCCGAGAAGGCCGTGCAACTGGACTGCGACGGGCAGACGGTGGACATCGACCCCGAAGACTTCGATCCGGACGACCTCCCCGACGCGTCCGTGCTGTTCTCCGTGCATCTGGCCGAGTGAGAGGAAGCCCTACCGATGGACCTTCGGCACACCATGAGAAGCCGCAGGACGCTGAGCGCGGTCGCGGTCACAGCGGGATTGCTCCTCACGGTGTCCGGTTGCGGCGGGGGAGAGGGTGGGAAGTCGGACAAGGGAACGTCTTCCTCATCACCTTCCAAGAGCCGTAGCGACGCCGGTGAGAAGGATTCCGAAACAGCCGAACCGGACACGGTGCTCGCTGAGGTCAAGGGGGAGGACGGCTTGACGCTCGCGGTCACGTCAGCCAAGCGTGATCAGGGTGGCTACGTCACCGTGCAAGGGACGGTGACGAACAACACTGACAGCATCTGGGTCGCGGCCAGTTGGCGCGGTGACGAGCGTGAACTGTCGAAGAACGGCGCGTCGATCGCGGGCGCGAGCCTGATCGACCAGTCAGGCAAGAAGAAATACCTCATCCTCCGCGACACTTCGGGCCGGTGCTTGTGCACGCAGTTCAGCGGAGGCGTCCGGCAGGGCGCGACGGCGGACTGGTTCGCCCAGTTCCCCGCCCCGCCCGAAGGGACCAGCAAGGTCGACTTCCAGGTGGGCGGGATGCCCCCCGCATCCATCGAGATCTCCGAGGGTGAGTAGCCATGGCACGCACCCCCACCCCGAGGACGGCGGCGTCCACGCTGACGGCGCTGGCCGTGCTGGTCGCGCTCTCCCTGGCCGGCGGGGCTCCGGCCCACGCGGACGACGACGATCCGAGCGCGCCTCCGGGCAGCGTCACCACGTCACCGCCTCCCGAGGTGGACGCGAACAGCCCCGGGCTCAAGATCGCCGACGGGGCGACGCTCGCCCAGGCCAAGGTGCTGGACATCAAGTCCGTCGTGGAGGACCTCGGGGGTGAGGAGCGCCGGGAGGACACGAACGAGGACGTGACGTTCGCCCTGCAGGCCGAGGTGCTGTTCCCCAAGGACAGTTCGAAGCTGAACCCCGAGGCCGACTCCCGTATCAACGCGATCGCCAAGGAGATCTCCTCGCAGAAGGCCACCACCGTCCGGGTCTTCGGGTTCACCGACAACCTCGGTTCTTACGCGCACGGGCTGACCCTGTCCAAGAAGCGGGCCGAGGCGGTGCACGAGCAACTGGCGGCCGCCGTCGGCTCGCAGGACATCACCTTCGAGGTGCGGGGCTACAGCGAGGACTACCCCATCGCCGACAACACCTCGGAGCAGGGCCGCCGGAAGAACCGCCGTGTGGAGGTGTCCTTCCCCCGGGGGGAGTGACGCGCCCAGGGCCTGTCCTGCCCTTCCTGTCCTGTCCTGTCCTGCGGATCATGCCGCAGGCGCGGGGGCCGGGCCGGCCGCGCCGGGAAACTCGGTCGCGGCCCCGGCCCGCTGCCTGGAAGGATCCCGGGCATGACGACCTCCGACCGCCGCAGCTACGAGGACCTCGTCGCCGAGGCGGAGGCCGTGCCCGTCGAGGGCTGGGACTTCTCCTGGTTCGAGGGACGGGCCACCGAGGCCCGGCCGTCATGGGGATACGCCCGTGCGATGGCCGGGCGGCTGGCCGGGGCGTCCGCGGCGCTCGACATCCAGACCGGCGGCGGTGAAGTCCTCGCCTCGGCGCCGGAGTTCGCGCCGCTGACCGTCGCCACCGAGGGCTGGCCGCCGAACGTCGCCAGGGCGACGGCCCTGCTGCACCCCCGGGGCGCCGTCGTCGTCGCCTCCCAGGAGGACGCGCCCCTGCCGTTCGCCGACGGGGCCTTCGACCTGGTCACCAGCCGGCACCCGGTCCGCACCCACTGGGACGAGATCGCCCGCGTACTGGGGTCCGGCGGCACCTACTTCTCGCAGCAGGTGGGGCCCGCCAGCGCGGTCGAGCTCGTCGCGTACTTCCTGGGGCCGCAGCCGGACGACGTCAGGAACGCCCGGCATCCCGGCAAGGCCCGCGAGGCCGCCGTGGAGGCCGGGCTCGACGTCGTCGATCTGCGGGCCGAGCGGCTGCGCATGGAGTTCCGCGACATCGGTGCCGTCGTCCACTTCCTGCGCAAGGTGATCTGGATGGTGCCCGGCTTCACGGTCGACCGGTACGAGCGGCGGCTTCGCTCCCT
The DNA here is from genome assembly GCF_042956125.1 of Streptomyces sp. NPDC008313. Classification (NCBI taxonomy): domain Bacteria; kingdom Bacillati; phylum Actinomycetota; class Actinomycetes; order Kitasatosporales; family Streptomycetaceae; genus Streptomyces; species Streptomyces sp. NPDC008313. The sequence goes on along the minus strand of NZ_JBIBFR010000001.1, from coordinate 148,721 downwards.
GCACCGGCGCATCGAGACGGAGGGGCCGTTCGTGGCCCACAGCAGCCGCTTCCTGATCGAGGCCCGCAAGCCGACGTCCCGGACAGCGAGCAAATAATCCGAATCGTGCAAATGATCCGATATTGGATAAACTCTGACCGGTCCGTCATCCGAACCTCCGTCACCTGCACGGTTTTTCCACATCGTTACCGGAAGCGGCTCGCTTTGAGGTCCCCGCTTCCCGTAGGTTCAGGCCAAGGTAATTCGCGTGAGCAAAGCGGCGCGGGCGGTACCGTGCGGTGGAGGGGGCTGCGCGGTGCCGCGATCCTCACCGGTCCCGGACCGTGATCCGCACTCCGCGTCGTACGCCCCACCGGGCCATCGCCCCCGCCCGCGCCTCCAGGACGTGCCGTGCGCGCGGGCGCGGCAGTCCCACCCGGCCGGGGTTCATCGTGCGTACGGCCACGACCCGCAGTGTCCGGTCCAGGTAGGCGACGTCGATCGCGAACCGCATGCCCAGGGTGTGCACCGCGCTCGCGGGGCTCATCAGCAGGGCCCCCTCGATCCCGTCCCGTCCGAGCAGCCCGCGCCGGCGGGCCCGCGCCGACTCGGCCATCTCCAGCGGTACCGGCTCCGGTGTGCCGGGCGTGGTGAACGTGGCCATGGCTGCGAACCTAGCGGCACCGTCAAGGGGGCGTCGCTCGCCCGTCACCCGGCTGGAGCATTTCCGGGTGTGTCGCGGAGGGCTCTGCGACGGTGAGTGATCCCTTCTGATCCCCTGAAAAAGCGCAGGATTTCCTTCGAAACCATCGTGAATCGGCGGGGGTGACCCGCTGAATGGCGGATTCCGCCCCTGTCGAGGCGTCGCCGGGTGAATTCGGAGAGTAGTTGTGGCACGCCGATGCACACAGCAGCACTCACGAAGGGTTATGGTGGAAGCCCCCCCTCGGGCCGGTCCGTCTCCCCCCCCACGGACCGGCCCGTTTTTTGTGCCCGGACCCGGCCCGCGCGGTGTGCGCCCCCGTGCGCCCGGGACCGCCCGGCTCGTCGCGGCGCGGTGATCGCGGGGCGGTCGGATATGTGCTGTTCACGGATGCGGGCCCGGGTCAGCCCACTGCCGCCCGTGGCCGGGCTGGGCCGGGGCGGGGGTAGGCTTCGCCCCCGGGGACCACCATATGGACAGTGACCGCGCTCGCCCGCACCTGTCTCATCCGCACGGAGGGGCTGACAACACGTGAACCTGCGCGACCTGGTGTACGGACTCTACGCACGCCGGGTGGAAGGCCGCCTCGACCACGACCAGGTGCCCAAGCACATCGGCGTCATCATGGACGGCAACCGGCGCTGGGCGAAGGCAGCGGGCAGCACGGCCGCCCAGGGGCACCGGGCCGGCGCCGACAAGATCGAGGAGTTCCTCGGCTGGTGCTCCGAGACGGACGTCGAGGTCGTCACCCTCTGGCTGCTGTCGACGGACAACTTCGACCGTCCGCAGGAGGAGCTGGTCCCGCTCCTGGAGATCATCGAAGGCGTCGTGCGCACCCTCGCCGCCGACGGCCGCTGGCGCGTCCACCACGTCGGTACGCCGGACATCCTGCCCTCGCAGATGCAGACGGCGCTCAAGGAGGCCGCGGAGGCCACCGCCCACGTCGACGGAATACTCGTCAACGTCGCCATCGGCTACGGCGGCCGGCAGGAGATCGCCGACGCCGTCCGCTCGATGCTGCTCGACCACTCCGAGAAGGGCACCTCCCTGGAGGGCCTCGCCGACATCGTCGACGTCGACATGATCGGCAAGCACCTCTACACGAGCGACCAGCCCGACCCCGACCTGGTGATCCGCACCAGCGGCGAGCAGCGGCTGTCCGGTTTCATGCTCTGGCAGACCGCGCACTCCGAGTACTACTTCTGCGAGGTCTTCTGGCCGGCCTTCCGCAAGGTCGACTTCCTGCGCGCGCTGCGCGACTACGCGGCCCGCCACCGTCGCTTCGGCGGCTGACCCGCGCGCCGCCGGGACCGCCCGCGCGGCGTCGTGACGCGCCCGGACGTACCGGGCGGCGTACAGCGGGGACGCACTTCACCAGGAGTTAACGAATGTGCCGCCGTGCCCTCTGGCATGGCGGCGTTTGTTTGAGGGCATAAACCTTCCAGGTCGGCACCCGAACCACGGGTGCCGGATCTCAGCGGACGGCTCGGGGCCGTCCGCCCGGGAGGCCCTTTGCACCAGTGCGACCGTGCGGTCATCGGCACGGACGAGACGGAGGGCCGGTCCTCGGCCCGCGCATCGGCGCCCGAGACCGGTCGGGATCTCTCCCGCCCGCCCCGGCCCAGCATCTCCTTCGTCGCTCCCCGACCTCATCCGAGGGGGTACGTCCTTCCGTGGTGACCAGCACAAAGCGCCACAAGCCAGACCGGCGCACCTATGTTCTCGACACCAGCGTCCTGCTGGCCGATCCCAACGCCATGAACCGCTTCGACGAGCACGAAGTCGTGCTGCCGATCGTCGTGGTCACGGAGCTGGAGGCCAAGCGGCACCATCCGGAGCTCGGTTACTTCGCCCGGCAGGCCCTGCGCCTGCTCGACGAGTTCCGGGTGCGGCACGGCCGTCTTGATGCCCCCATCCCCATCGGGGAGCTCGGCGGGACCGTGCGGGTCGAGCTCAACCACTCGGACCCCAGCGTGCTGCCCAGCGGCTACCGCCTGGGGGACAACGACTCCCGCATCCTCGCGGTCGCCCGCAACCTGCAGGCCGAGGGGTACGACGTCACGGTCGTGTCGAAGGACCTGCCGCTGAGGATCAAGGCCTCGTCCGTCGGTCTCCTCGCCGAGGAGTACCGCGCGGAGCTGGCCATCACCGGCTCCTCCGGCTGGACCGGGATGTCCGAACTGACCCTCCCGGGGGAGCAGGTGGACATCCTCTTCGAGGAAGGTCACGTCTACGTCCCACAGGCCGCCGAGCTGCCGGTGCACACCGGGCTGACGATCCAGTCGGAGCGCGGCAAGGCCCTCGGCCGGGTCACGGCCGACGGCAACGTGCGCCTCGTGCGCGGCGACCGGGAGGCGTTCGGCATCAAGGGCCGCAGCGCCGAGCAGCGGATCGCGCTCGACCTGCTGCTCGACCCGGACATCGGGATCGTGTCGATGGGCGGCCGGGCCGGCACGGGCAAGTCCGCGCTCGCGCTCTGCGCGGGTCTGGAGGCCGTGCTGGAGCGGCGCCAGCACCAGAAGGTGATGGTCTTCCGGCCGTTGTACGCGGTCGGCGGGCAGGAGCTCGGATATCTGCCCGGCTCCGAGTCCGAGAAGATGAGCCCCTGGGCGCAGGCCGTCTTCGACACGCTCTCCGCCGTCACCAGCCGGGAGGTCATAGAAGAGGTCACCGCGCGGGGCATGCTGGAGGTCCTGCCGCTGACCCACATCCGCGGCCGCTCGCTCCACGACGCCTTCGTGATCGTGGACGAGGCCCAGTCCCTGGAGCGGAACGTCCTGCTGACCGTTCTGTCCCGGATCGGCGCGAACTCACGCGTGGTCCTCACCCACGACGTGGCTCAGCGGGACAACCTGCGCGTCGGCCGGTACGACGGTGTCGTCGCCGTCGTCGAGAAACTGAAGGGGCATCCGCTCTTCGCCCATGTGACCCTGACGCGGTCCGAGAGGTCCCAGATCGCCGCGCTTGTGACCGAAATGCTGGAGGACGGACACATCTGATCGGATCTGGCCCCACCTGATCGTATCTGGTCAAAGGGTGGTGGCTACACGGTAATTGGCGCCGTCCGGCAAAGGTGAAGAGCTTAGCCGGGCGGCGCCGTGCTGCGCGCTCATTTCCGCGAAACTCCTGGGCCAAACGGGGTGTGAGCTTTCACACGCAACGGAGAATTGCCTCCCGGCGCCGGGTTACGGCAGAGTCTCGTTCCTGTCAGGCCCCGCATACGACACAGCTGTACCCCTGGGGGTACCGCCCAGGCCCTTAGGGCTCTGGGGGAGGTAGAGAACAACAGGAACCTCAGAACTCCATAGAGCCGTCGTATGCCGCCCGCGCACCACGCGGCGCTCCCCGCAAGGGAGTTGCCCACCGGGCCCGTGCCTCCCGTGACCCCGCAGTTGGGAGGCCAGCGCCAAGGGGCACGATTGCGTCCGCGAGGGTCACCTACAGCGGGCGATGCTGGAAGGAAACCGTGTGAGCCGGATTTCGGTCCGGGGATTCGCAGTGGCCTCGGCCACCGCGGTCACCACCGTCGGAGCCGTCGTCGGCGTTGCCTCGGGCAGCACCGCTCAGCCGTCGAACGATGCCGAGGCGACGGCGAGCGACGCGACCCTCCTCGCGGACATACCGACGGGCCAGCAGGCTCAGGTGCAGACCGCGTCCCTGACGCAGCAGGCCGACGTCCAGGCCATCGCCGCGGACGCGAGTGCCAAGAAGGACGCGGAGGAGGCGGCCCGCAAGCAGGCGGCCGACGACGCGATCGCCAAGCAGAAGGCCGCGGCGAAGGCCGAGAAGGACGCCAAGGAGCGCAAGGACGCGGAGGCCAAGGCCAGCCGCAGCTCCACGCGCGACGCCACCAGCTTCTCCGTCCAGAGCTCGTACTCGGTCGCGCAGATCCAGGCGATGGCGCGCCAGATGGTGCCGGGCGGCCAGTTCCAGTGCTTCAGCAACATCGTGAACCACGAGTCCAGCTGGAACTACAAGGCCGTCAACGCGTCCTCCGGTGCCTACGGTCTCTTCCAGGCGCTGCCCGCGTCCAAGTACTCCTCCGCGGGCGCCGACTGGCAGTCGAACCCGGCCACGCAGATCAAGTGGGGCCTCAACTACATGAACGGCCGCTACGGCAGCCCGTGTGAGGCCTGGACCTTCTGGCAGGCCAACCACTGGTACTGAGCCCCGTGCCGGACACCCGGCCGCTCAACCTTCCGGAGCCCCTCACCGTCCTATGGTGAGGGGCTCCGGCCATGTACGGTCGGAGCCGGCGACTCCAGGGGGGAGTGGTGCGGAGCAACGGGGGAAAAGGACGGATCATGTCGAGAGTGCCAGGGTGGCTCGGTCGGCTCGGCGCCCGACTGACCGAGGCCGAGAAGCGTTTGAACGAGCGCCGGGCCGCGGTGGAGAGGGAGTCCCAGGACGGGACCCGGTCACCGTCGTCGGCGGCGCCCGGACCGCGGCGGGCGGGAACGTCGGACCAGCCGGACGCGTCCGGTCCGCCGGACACGCGTGCCGCGTCGGGTTCCGGGGACGCCGGCTCGTCCGCGTCGGAGTCCGGTGAACCGTCCGGGGCTTTGGAGGTCGTGCCCGCTCCGCCCGCCTACGCCCCGGCGATAGGGGCCAGGCCCGACCCCTCCGCGGCCGTGCCGTGGGGTGTCCGGGTCGCGGCCGAGGCCGGCTGGCGGCTGCTCGTCCTCGCCGGCACCGTCTGGGTGCTGATGCGGGTCATCAGCGCCGTCCAGCTCGTCGTCCTGGCGTTCGTGGCCGCGCTGCTCATCACCGCGCTGCTGCAGCCCACCGTGGCCCGGCTGACGCGGCACGGCGTGCCGCGGGGCCTGGCCACCGCGCTGACCGCGATCCTCGGGTTCGTGGTGATGGGCCTGATGGGCTGGTTCGTGACCTGGCAGGTCATGGAGAACCTCGACAACCTGTCCGACCAGGTCCAGGACGGCATCGACGAGCTGCGCAAGTGGCTCCTCAACAGCCCGTTCCATGTGACGGACAAGCAGATCAACGAGATCGCGAAGAACCTGCGTGAGGCGATCGGCGCCAACACCGACCAGATAACCTCGGCCGGCCTGGAGGGCGTCACGGTCATCGTCGAGGCGCTGACCGGCATCCTGCTGACGATGTTCTCGACGCTGTTCCTGCTCTACGACGGCAAGCGCATCTGGGAGTGGACGCTCAAGCTCGTCCCGGCCGCCGCGCGCCCCGGTGTCGCGGGCGCGGGCCCGCGGGCCTGGCGGACGCTGACGGCGTACGTGCGGGGCACGGTGCTGGTGGCCCTCATCGACGCCATCTTCATCGGTCTCGGCATCTACTTCCTGGATGTGCCGATGGCCGTGCCGCTGGCCGTCTTCATCTTCCTGTTCGCGTTCATCCCGCTGGTCGGCGCCGTCGTGTCCGGCGCGCTGGCCGTCGTCGTGGCCCTGGTCACGCAGGGTGTCTTCACCGCGGTGATGACGCTGGTGGTGGTCCTCGCCGTGCAGCAGATCGAGGGCCACATCCTGCAGCCGTTCATTCTGGGACGGGCGGTGCGGGTGCATCCGCTCGCGGTGGTGCTGTCCGTCGCGGCGGGCGGGATGATCGCGGGGATCGGGGGAGCCGTGGTGGCTGTTCCGCTGGTGGCCGTGACCAACACGGTGGTCGGGTATCTGCGCAAGTACGCGCAGGAGATGGCCGCGCGGAGCACGGTGCCCGCCGGGCCGGACGCGTCGGCTCCGCCGGCCTCGGAGGCGGGAGCCCCGGTAGGGGCAGCCCCGGAGGCGCCGCTTCCGTCGGTGTAGGCGCGGCCCGGGGCCGGTCGCGCCCGCTGCGGGCCCTCGCCTCTCGGCCCCTTCCCGTCCCGATGTCGGGGCTCCGCCCCCGGACCCCGCTCCGCGAACTCCCCCAAGCTCTCGGCTCCGCTCGACCAGGGGGGACCCCCGGAGGGGCTGAGATCTCCTCAGCCCCTCCGGCGTTCGGTGCGGAACCACTACTGGTCCGCGAGGACCGCTTCCGAGTCGAGGGTGACGCCCACGGCCTGGATGACGGAGGCGATCTTGAACGCCTCCTGGATCACCTCGCGGGAGACCCCGGCCTTGCGCAGTACCTGCTCGTGGGAGTCGAGGCACTGCCCGCAGCCGTTCACCGCGGAGACCGCGAGCGACCACAGCTCGAAGTCGACCTTCTCGACACCGGGGTTGCCGATGACGTTCATCCGCAGGCCCGCCCGCAGCGTCCCGTACTCCGGGTCGGAGAGCAGGTGCCGGGTGCGGTAGAAGACGTTGTTCATCGCCATGACGGCCGCCGCGGACTTCGCCGCGGTGTACGCCTCGGGCGACAGGTTCGCCTTCGCCTCCGGCTCCAGCTCACGCAGGACCCTCGGGGAACGCGAGGCGATCGCGCAGGCCAGCACCGTGCCCCACAGCTGCTGCTGCGGAAGGTCGGAGTTGCCGATGACCGAACCGAGGTTCAGCCGGAGGTCCTTGGCGTAGTCCGGGACGGCGGCCTTCAGCTCGTCGAGGGCCATGGGTCACTCACCGGCCAGCAGGGCGACCGGGTCGAGGGTGTTCTCGCCCTTGGTCCAGTTGCACGGGCACAGCTCGTCCGTCTGCAGCGCGTCGAGGACCCGCAGGACCTCCTTGGGGTTACGGCCGACGGAGCCGGCGGTCACCATGGAGAACTGGATCTCGTTGTTCTGGTCCACGATGAAGACGGCGCGCTTGGCGAAGCCGTCCTCGCCCTCGATGCCGAGGTCACGCATGAGCTCGTGCTTCGAGTCGGCCATCATCGGGAAGGGCAGGTCGCGCAGGTCCTCGTGGTCCTTGCGCCAGGCGTGGTGGACGAACTCGGAGTCGCCGGAGAAGCCGAGCACCTGGGCGTCACGGTCGGCGAACTCGGCGTTCAGCTTGCCGAAGGCGGCGATCTCGGTGGGGCACACGAAGGTGAAGTCCTTGGGCCACGCGAAGACGATCTTCCACTGGCCCTCGTAGGTCTTGTGGTTGATCTGCTCGAACTCCTCGCCCTTCTCCAGCGAGACACAGGCGGTCAGATCGAACTCGGGGAACTTGTCACCGACAGTGAGCACGGGCTCTCCTTGCAGCGAGGAAACGCCCCTTGTGAGGGCCTTTTCCCATGGGTTGGACGATCATGATGCTGACACGAAGGGCATTGATTAGTGAAATAGCTATACTTGGTCGAGTTGATCGTAAGTGGCTATCAGTGCCGGGATTGCCGGTGCCGAGCCGTGACGGCGGCAGCGACGGCCGCTGTCCGCAGGGAAGGACCCGGAAACCCCGTGACCACTCGCAAGGCAGCAGCCGCGCACAGCCGTGCGACCGTGCGCAAGCCGAGGCGTCCCAGCCTCTCCCAGCTGCGCGCCTTCGCCGCCGTCGCCGAGCATCTGCACTTCCGTGACGCGGCCGCGGCGATCGGCATGAGCCAGCCGGCTCTGTCCGGAGCCGTCTCGGCGCTGGAGGACACGCTCGGGGTGACCCTGCTGGAGCGTACGACGCGCAAGGTGCTGCTGTCGCCCGCCGGTGAGCGCCTCGCCGTCCGCGCGAAGGCGGTGCTCGACGAGGTCGGGGCGCTGCTGGAGGAGGCGGAGGCGGTGCGGGCGCCCTTCACCGGAGTCCTGCGGCTCGGGGTGATCCCCACGGTGGCGCCGTATCTGCTGCCGGCCGTGCTCAGGCTCGTCCACGACCGCTACCCGGACCTCGACCTCCAGGTCCACGAGGAGCAGACCGCCAGCCTGCTGGACGGGCTCGCGGTCGGCCGCCTCGACCTGTTGCTGCTCGCGGTGCCCCTCGGCATACCGGGGGTGGTGGAACTCCCGCTGTTCGACGAGGACTTCGTGCTCGTGACGCCGCTCGGCCACCCGCTCGGCGGCCGGGAGGGCATCCCCCGCGAGGTGCTGCGCGAGCTGAATCTGCTGCTGCTCGACGAAGGGCACTGCCTGCGCGACCAGGCCCTGGACATCTGCCGGGAGGCGGGGCGCGCCGACGCGCCGGTCACCACGACGGCGGCCGGGCTCGCCACCCTGGTCCAGCTGGTCGCCGGCGGGCTCGGCGTGACCCTGCTGCCGCGCACCGCCGTCAAGGTCGAGACGACCCGCAGCAACCAGCTGCTCACCGCGTCCTTCTCCGACCCGGCCCCCACCCGGCGCATCGCCTTCGCGATGCGCGCGGAGGCGGCCCGGGCCGCGGAGTACGAGGAACTGGCCGCGGCGCTCCGCGAGGCCCTGCGCCCGCTGCCCGTCAGAGTCCTCTGAGGGCAGCGGGCGCAGGGCGGGGGTTCCGGCTTCTTCCCGCCGCCGGCCGCTACTCCGTCCGCAGCCCGTCCGGGCGCATCAGGCGCAGCAGCGGGGGCAGGCTGAGGGCGGTCACCAGGAGGACGACGGCCGCGCCGATGCCGGTCATCGACACGACGCTCGGCCAGTCCACGCTCACCGGTGTCTCCGACATCTTCAGCAGGACCGTGCCCAGGGTGAGACCCACCACCGTGGCCAGCGCGAGGCCGAGCGCGATCGGCACCGCCGTCTGCCACAGCACCGACAGGCTCAGCGTGCGGCGCCGGGTACCGAACGCGACCAGCGCGGACAGCAGCTTCCTGCGCTCCCGCAACTGCTCCAGCTGCGAGACCAGCAGGCTCGCGCCGATGAGGAACAGGACGCAGGTCGCGCCCACGAACAGACCGGTGCGGATGGACTCGAAGCGCCGGGCGTCGTCGGTGGGCGCCCAGCCCATGGAGTCGGCCAGCGGGTCGATGCCGGCCGCGGCGTTGCGTACCAGCTCCCGCACGTCCGGCACCGAGTCGTCCACCTGGACGGTCACCTCCCCGCTCAGGGCCGGCGTGACCCGCCCGGGCAGCGCGCCCGGTGTCATCAGGATGCCGCCGTGGTCGTTGCCGTCGGGGTCGACGCGGGTGTCGACCTTCCTGATGCCCCCGGGCACGGTCCAGGGGGTCGGACGGGCGTGCTCCGAGCCGTAGCGCGGGTCGATCCACAGCTCCGTACCGGGCCGGCCCAGCTTCCTGGTGCTGTCGTCGTACCTGGCGTCCTGGACGGCGAACACGTCGCCGTCGCGGCAGGAGGTCACCTTCGCCAGGTCGCGCAGTGCCGCGCAGGTGCCCACGGTCAGCGTCACGGATTCGGCCGGCTCCGTGCGGCGGTCGCCCAGCGTCGTCGTCGAGACCGCCGTGACGTGCTGGACGCCGTGGATCTCCGCGGCCTGCCGTCCGATCTCGGTGACCGGGGTGCCGCGGGAGGGCCAGAGTTCCATCCGTGACTGCTCGTCGGCGGCCCTGGTCCCGGTGTAGTCGTCGGCGACGCCCGCGAACAGCATCTGCAGGGCGATGGCGCCGGCCACCGCCACCGCGATGCCGTTGACCATGCGGGCGGCGCTGCCGCTGCTCAGCTGCAGGCGCCGGACCGCGAGCTGCCAGGCGACCGGGCCCGAGCCGAGCCGGGCGACGACCGCCTCGACGATCCACGGGAGCAGCGCGGTGACACCCACGAGCAGCAGCAGGACACCGCCGACGACCATGTACTGGTTGAAGTCGCCGTTGTCGCGGCCCTGGCCGACCATCGGGTACAGCATCGCGAGTCCGGCGAGCGGCAGCAGCAGCCGCCACCACAGCCGGCGCCGGGCGGGCCTGGCCGTGCGCACCACGCCGAGCGGTTCGATGACGACACCGCGCAGCGCGAGCAGGGTCACCGCGACCGCGGCCGCCGGGACCGCGACGGCCACCAGCAGGGCGAGCGCCGGGGACGGGTTGAGGTAGCTGGGGAAGACGCTGATGTCGAAGACCTCGACGGAGCCGGCCAGTTCGCGTCCCACCATGAAGAACCCGGCGCCGAAGACCAGGCCGAGCACCGAGCCGGCGAGCGCCTCGCCCGCGGCGATCCGGCGGGTCATCCGGCTGTCGGAGCCGACCAGCCGCAGCGCCGCGAGCCTGCGGTCGCGCCGCTCCCCGCCGAACCGTACGGCCGCCGCGATGAAGACGCCGACGGGCATCAGCAGCACCACGAAGACGACCAGGATGAGCAGCAGCAGCACCGGGTCCGTCTTCTCGTCGGGCTGCTCGGGCGCCTTGAAGGCGTCGATACGGGCGACCCGGCTGCCGTCGACCTTCGGGGCGAGCCCGTCGGCGCCCGCGTAGTAGGCCAGTTCGGCCGAGCCGATCAGGCCCTGCTCGCCGATCGTGCCGACGGTCCGGTACGGCAGGCGCTCGCGCAGCAGCCGTCCGCCGTCGGAGCCGAGCAGCTCCTTCAGCGCGGGAGAGACCACCATCTCGCCGGGCGCGGGGAACTTCTTCAGGCCCGGCGGGAGCGGGGCCAGCAGTCCCTCGGGCTCCAGCTGGCGTCCCCGGACGTCCTTGTCGTGGTACTGCGTGTCGGCGTTCGCGACCAGCAGCGTGTCGTCGGCCTTCGGCTTGACGCCGCCGCTGTAGGTGATGTCCGTACGGGCTTCCTCGCGGTCCTGCCGTACGGCCAGCGCGTTGGGTATGGCGGTGGTGAGCAGGAGCAGCGCCACACCGAGCCCGACGCCGACGGCGGTGAGCAGCGCCCGCACCCAGCCCTCGCGGCCGCCGGCGAGGGCGAAGCGGACGCCCATCGCGAGGTCCCGGGACCACTGCCTCACGTTCATACGATCCGCTCCATGTCACGGGACCTGCCGTCGCGGACGACGATCTCGCGGTCGGAGTAGGCGGCCACCCGGGCCTCGTGCGTGACGAGGACGACGGCGGCGTTGGCGGAGCGCGCGGCGTCCGTGAGGAGTTCCATCACGCGTTCGCCGTTGAGCGAGTCGAGCGCGCCGGTCGGCTCGTCCGCGAACAGCACCCGCGGGTTGGTGACCAGCGAACGGGCGACGGCGACGCGCTGGCCCTGGCCGCCGGAGATCTCCCCGGGGCGCTTGCGGCCCAGGCCGTCGACCTCCAGCCGCTCCATCCAGGTCAGGGCGGCCCGCTCGGCCTCCTTGCGGCCGGTGCCGTTCAGCCGCAGCGGGAGCGCCACGTTCTCCACGCAGGTCAGCTCGGGCACCAGCTGCCCGAACTGGAAGACGAACCCGAAGTCGCTGCGCCGCAGGGCGCTGCGCTGGGCGTCGCTCATCCCGGCCATCTCGCGGCCGTTGTACGTGATGGAGCCCGAGTCGGGCGGCACGATCCCGGCGAGGCAGTGCAGCAGGGTCGACTTGCCGGAGCCGGAGGGGCCCATCACCGCGACGACCTCGCCGGGGTGGATGGAGAACTCGGCGCCGTCCAGGGCGGTGGTGGGGCCGTACGTCTTGCGCAGGTCGTGCGCGGCGAGCAGGGAGCCCGGGGGAGAGGTCATCGGGTCACCGCCTCGGAGAGCCGGTCCAGCCGGGCCGCGGTCAGTTCGAGCCAGCGCAGGTCGGCCTCCAGGTGGAACAGGGCGTGGTCGCAGATCAGCTGGTCGGCGAGGTCGCCCTTGCGCTTGCGGTCGGTGAGGATGCGCATCATGCGCAGGTGCTCCGAGCGCTGGGTGTCGAGGAGGTCGGCGGCGTCGCGGTGCGTCAGCAGCGCGAGGACGACCTTCGTGTACAGCACCGACTGCAGATACGGCTCGGGCTTCTCCGGCGTGGCGAGCCACTGCCGGACGTCGGTGATGCCGGCCTCGGTGATGGCGTACCGCTTGCGCTCGGGTCCGCCGCCGGCCTCGATGCCGTCGACCTCCACGAGGCCGTTCTTCAGCAGCCGGGACATCGTCGAGTAGACCTGGCCGTAGTGCAGAGGCCGGTCGTGACCGAACTTTTCGTCGAAGGCCCGCTTCAGGTCGTAACCGTGGCGAGGCCCGGACTCCAGGAGCCCGAGGAGAGTGTGACCGATGGACATGGCGAGCACTATACACACCACGTATACGCGCGGCGTATACGTGGTGTGTATAGGTACGTCGGCACGCAAAGTCCCCGGTCAGGACTCCGGGTCCTCCGGCTGGGGCGGGCGCCCTCGCCGGGGGATCGGCCCCGCCCCGCCGGGCAGCCGCCCCGCCTCTCCCAGCGCCCTGCGCAGCAGGAACTCGATCTGGGCGTTGGCGCTGCGCAGTTCGTCGCCCGCCCACCGCGCCAGCGCGTCGTAGACCAGCGGGTCCAGCCGCAGCAGCACCTGCTTGCGCTGCGGCCGCCGCCTGGGTTCGGGCCCCTCCGACGGAGAGGTCACTGGTAGAGCGTGCCCGTGTTCACGATGGGCTGCGCCGCGCGGTCCCCGCACAGCACCACCATCAGGTTCGACACCATCGCCGCCTTCCGGTCCTGGTCCAGCTCCACGATGCCCTGCTCGGAGATCCTGGCCAGCGCCGCCTCGACCATGCCGACGGCGCCGTCCACGATCTGCCGCCGCGCGGCCACGACCGCCCCGGCCTGCTGGCGCTGGAGCATCGCCGACGCGATCTCGGGAGCGTAGGCGAGGTGGGTGAAGCGCGACTCGATGATCTGCACGCCGGCCGCCTCCACGCGCGCGTGCAGTTCGACGGCGAGCTTCTCCGTGATCTCCTCCGCGTTGCCGCGCAGCGACAGGCCCCCCTCGTCGTGCGCGTCGTAGGGGTACTCGATGGCGATGTGCCGCACGGCCGCCTCGGTCTGCGTGGAGACGAACTCCAGGAAGTCGTCCACCTCGAAGCTGGCCTGCGCGGTGTCCTCGACCCGCCACACCACGACGGCGGCCAGCTCGATCGGGTTGCCGTAGGCGTCGTTGACCTTGAGGACCGCGGTCTCGTGGTTCCGCACCCGGGTCGAGATCTTGGTGCGGGACGTGAACGGGTTCACCCAGCGCAGGCCGTCCCGGCGGATCGTGCCCCGGTAGCGCCCGAAGAGCTGGACGACGCGGGCCTCGCCGGGCGCCACCGTGTTCAGCCCGCACATGGCGACGAAGGCCGCGAGGCCGGTCAGGATGCCGCCGGTGATCAGCCCGGCCCGGGCACCCGCCGAGCCGACCGCCGCGGCGGTCGCGATCAGGGCGGCGCCGAGGAGGAGGCCGAGGAGTCCGAGCAGCAGGGCGAGCCCGCCGCCGATGCTGTGCGCGGTGAACTCCCGCACCCGCGGGGCGGGCATCTCGGGTATGTCGGACGGCGGCGGAGCGTCCTGGGTGGACGCGGTGGACGTGACGGATGTGTCGGACGCGGTGGATGCGTCAGACGCGGACATGTCGTCTGCGGACATGCGGGAGCCCCCGTTCTCCGGCGCGGCCGTGGGCCGCTGCCTACTAGCGTTGGTCTAGCTAAGTGATATCACTTTATCGCACGCGGCAACCTTCTGGCCTCCTGAGTCGTCGGTTTTCATGGCCGGGTGCTGATTGTCACGTCCGGTAAGACCGGATCGGCCGCCCTTTGTCACGACGCGTGGTGTTAGTTTTCTGAGCTGACCTCGGCGACGAACCTGTGTGACGCACGAGAAGAAACGCGAGGAACGCCCGGGAGCGCGGGCGCGCGGACGAGAGCGGAACGGGAGCGGATCAGACCCATGGGACGAGCGGAAGAGAGACGAGCGCGGCAGCACGGTGGCCGCCGCGCGGCGCCCAGGCGCTCGTCCACGGGCAGCCCGAGCACCGCGGGCCAGGTAGGCGGCGCCGGGGCCGCCACCGGCGGCGGTGGCGCCGCCGGTGGTGCGAGCCGTGCCGGCGGCACGAACGACGGCAGGAGCCTCATACGCCGGATGTTCACCTGGAAGAAGGTCGTCGGCACGTTCTTCACCCTGTGTCTGCTCGGCATGGGCGCCTTCGTGGTGCTGTACCTGGTCGTCGACGTGCCGGAGGGCAACGCCGCGGCCGAGAAGCAGAGCAACGTCTACAAGTACAGCGACGGCTCGCCGCTCGCCCGCACCGGCACGGTCAACCGTGAGATCGTCGACCTCTCGGAGGTGCCCAAGAAGGTCCAGCTGACCTTCGTCGCCGCCGAGAACAAGTCCTTCTACAAGGACGCCGGCGTCGACTTCAAGGGCACGGCCCGCGGTCTGCTCAACACCGTCTCCGGCAAGGGCAAGCAGGGCGGTTCGACGATCACCCAGCAGTACGTCAAGAACTACTACCTGAGCCAGGACCAGACCGTCACGCGCAAGCTGAAGGAACTGGTCATCTCGCTGAAGGTGGACCGCCAGCAGTCCAAGGACGACATCCTCGCGGGCTACATCAACACCAGCTACTACGGCCGCGGCGCGTACGGCATCCAGGCCGCCGCCCAGGCCTACTACCAGCGGGACGCGAGCAAGCTCACCGTCCGGCAGGGCGCCTATCTCGCGGCGCTGCTCCAGGCCCCGAGCCAGTACGACTGGACGGCCGCCACCGACACCGGCAGGAAGCTGGTGAAGCAGCGCTGGAACTACGTGCTGGACAACATGGTCGAGGAGGGCTGGCTCGACTCGGGCGAGCGGGACGGCATGACGTTCCCCGTGCCCAAGGCGCCCAAGGGCGCGCCCGGCCTCGAGGGACAGACCGGCTACATGGTCGAGGCGGCCAACAAGGCGCTGGAGAAGCAGCTCGTCGCGCAGGGCACCGCCTCCGACATGGAGGACGCCGAGGCGCTGGTCGAGGCGGGCGGCTGGACCATCACGCTGAACATCGACAAGAAGAAGCAGAGGCTGCTGGAGAAGGCCGTCAAGGACAGGCTGACCAGCAAGCTGGACCCGAAGAAGCGCACGGTCGACGGCGACGTCGAGGCCGGTGCCGCCTCCGTCGACCCGAGGACGGGCAAGGTGCTGGCGCTCTACGGCGGCCAGGACTACGTCAAGCACTACACGAACAACGCGACCCGCCGCGACTACCAGCCCGCCTCCACCTTCAAGCCGCTCATCTTCGCGGCGGCCCTGGAGGAGGCGGCCGAGACGCAGGACGGCGAACCGATCAACGCCAGCACGGTGTACGACGGCACGAGCCGGCGTCCGGTCGTGGGCAGCGACATCGCCTTCGCGCCGCCGAACGAGGACGAGGCCGACTACGGCGACGTCACCGTGCAGACGGCGATGAACAAGTCCATCAACTCCGTCTTCGCGCAGATGGGCGTCGACGTCGGCATGAAGGACGTACTGGAGGTCGCGGGCGACCTCGGCATGGACACCGAGGGCCTCCCCGCCGTCCCCGCGCAGACCCTCGGTTCCATGGGCGCGAGCCCCCTGGAGATGGCCGGCGCCTACGCGACCCTCGACAACCACGGCAGGAAGGTCACCCCGGCCGTCGTGAAGTCGGCCGAGCACAAGGACCGTACGGCGGAGTTCCCGGAAGCGATCGGCGAGCAGGTCGTCCGCAAGGAGACCGCCGACGCGGTCACGTCGGTCCTGACCGGCGTGGTCGACGACGGTACGGCCCGGGTGTCGGTGCGCAACGCGCCGACCCGCGACGGCCAGCAGGTCGCGGGCAAGACCGGTACGTCCGACAACAACAAGTCGGCCTGGTTCACCGGCTACACGCCGAAGCTGGTCACCTCGGTCGGCCTCTTCGGCGAGGTCCCCAAGGACCGCAAGACCGACGGCGGCAAGGTTCTCAAGATCGGCACGCAGGTGTCCCTGAAGGGCACCGCGGGCGGCGGCCGGGTCAACGGCGGTGGCTTCCCGGCCGAGATATGGGCGGCGTACACGTTCAGTGCGATGGGCGAGGTCACCGAGTTCGACCTGGACACCACCCAGGGCGCGGCCGTGGCGCCCAGCGACGAGCCGAGCAGTTCGGACAGTCCGAGCGAGACGCCCTCGCAGACGCCGACCACCGAGGAGCCCTCGTCGAAGCCGCCGTCGAGTTCGCCGGAGAACACACCGTCGGACGACGAGACCCCCGACGATCCGGACACGC
Organism: Streptomyces sp. NPDC008313; assembly: GCF_042956125.1. Lineage (NCBI taxonomy): Bacteria > Bacillati > Actinomycetota > Actinomycetes > Kitasatosporales > Streptomycetaceae > Streptomyces > Streptomyces sp. NPDC008313. The sequence goes on along the minus strand of NZ_JBIBFR010000001.1, from coordinate 132,280 downwards.
AGGAGCCGTCCGACCCGGCGACGAGCCCGTCGGGCGAGGGACTTCCCGAGAACCCTCTGCACCGGGACAGGGAGACCGGACAGTGAGCGGCCGGTAGCCGCCCAGGTCCGAGAACGGGGAAGGGCGCCCGGAGCGAGATGCTCCGGGCGCCCTTTCCGTGTCGGCGGCGTCCGCGGCAGCCGGGCCGTTGGCACCCCGGCGGGTGGCCCGCTCAGCCGCGGTTCAGCTCGAACCAGACCACCTTGCCCATGCTCAGCCGGGTGGCCCCCCACCGCCTGGCCAGCTTGTTCACCAGGTACAGCCCGCGGCCGCCCTCGTCCGTGGCCCGCGCCTGCCGCAGCCGGGGCAGCTGCGGCACGTCGTCGCCGACCTCGCAGCGCAGCACGTCCGTGCGCAGCAGCCGCAGGGACACCGGATTCGTCGTGTAGCGCACGGCGTTGGTGACGACCTCGCTGACGAGCAGCTCGACGGAGTCGCTCATGTCCTCCAGACCCCAGCGGGACAGCGCGCGCCGTGCCAGCCGCCTCGCCCGCCCGGGCGCCGCGTCCTCGGACTCCAGCACCCAGTACGCGACGTCGCTCGGCGCGATCCCGTCGAAGCGGGCGGCGAGCAGCGCGATGTCGTCGTCCCGGTCACCGGGGCCGAGCATGTCGAGGACCTCGTCGCAGAGGGCCTCCAGCGGCGGGGCGTGATCGGGGCCGGTCAGTTGGGCGGTCGCCGCCAGCCGCTCCCGCAGCTGCTCTATGCCGGTCCACACGTCCCGCATCCGGGACTCGACGAGACCGTCCGTGTAGAGCAGCAGGGTGGCGCCGGCGGGCGCGTCCAGCTCGACCGCCTCGAAGTCCACGCCGCCCACGCCGATGGGGGCGCCCGGTGGCACCCGCAGTACCTCGGCCCGGCCGCCCAGGTGCAGCAGGACGGGCGGGGGATGGCCCGCGTTGGCGATGGTGATGCGGTGCGCGACCGGGTCGTACACCGCGTACAGGCAGGTCGCCATGCGGTCGTGGCCGAGCCGCTGGGCCTGCTCGTCGAGGTGGTGCAGCACCTCCTGCGGCGGCAGGTCGAGCCCGGCGAGGGTCTGCGCGGTGGTGCGCAGCTGGCCCATGATGGCCGCCGACGTCATCGAGTGGCCCATGACGTCGCCGACGACCAGGGCGACGCGGCTGCCGGGCAGCGGGATGGCGTCGTACCAGTCGCCGCCGACCCTGGCGGTCTCGGCGGCCGGGAGGTAGCGGCTGGCGAGCCGGACGCCGGTGGGGCGGGGCAGCGTCTCGGGCAGCATCGTGCGCTGCAGCTCGTCGGCGATGTAGGCCTCGCGGCCGTACAGCACCGCTTTGTCGATGCCGAGCGCGCTGTGCGTGGCGAGCTGCGCGGCGACCAGCAGGTCGTCGGCCTCGAAGGCGAGGCGCTCGGGGCGGCGCAGGAAGAGCGCCGCGCCGATGACGCGCCTGCGGCCCCGCAGCGGGGCGAGGATGGCCCGCTGGCCGCCGGGCACGGACAGCTCCTCGCCGAGCAGTTCGGGCAGCGCGGCACGGGCGGCGGCCGCGTCGGCGAAGACGGGCCGCACCCCGCGCAGCACTTCGGCGAGGGCGCCGCCGGGCCGCACCTCGCACCGCTCGGCGGTGAGGGCGGAGAGGTCGGCGAGTTCGGCCGGTTCCTGCGGGGCGGGCGCGAAGCCGCCCTCGGTGTCCCGCTCCTCCGGGATGCGGTCGGTGCGGCGCAGCCGCAGGACGACGGGCCCGGTGGGCCGCTCGTCGCCGACCGGCAGCGGATCGCGGAGGTAGACGAGTATCGCGTCGGAGAAGGTCGGCACGGTCGCCCGGCACAGGCCCATCACGATCTCGTCGAGGTCGATGCCGCGGGCGATCCGCCGGGTCGCGGCCCCCACGAAACGCAGCCGGTCGCCGTCGCGCCGCATCGGCATCGGGCCGCCGGGCGGCCTTCCCTGCCCGGTTCGCCGGTCCTGGCCGCCAGGGGCGCCGGACGGCCGGTTCTCTTCGGTGCCCGGCATGGTCGGTGTGCTTTCGGGAGCGGGACGCGGACGGTGCGGGTCGGGTTCGGCGGCGGACGGCTGGGAGTGCTCGGCACCGGAAGCGGGTGCGCCGGAGGCGGCGGAGGGGCCGGAGGCGGCCGCCTGGGGGCACGGCGGTGCGCCGGGGCCCGCGGGGGCGTCCCCGGTGCGGCCCGGTGGCGGTAAGACCGCGGCCTCCTGGGCGTCCTCCCGGTCGGGCGGGGAGACGGCCGGGGGAGTCCGCGGCGGCTGCGGGGAACGCAGGAGCGCCCCGCGGGGGTCCGCGGGGGCAGGCGGCCTGCCGTCGCTCGGGCGGCGGCGCTCATGCGAGGTGGGGTGCTCCGTCACGCGTGTCGAATCCATCCGTCCGGGGCTGCGCGTTGTGCGCGCAGTTCGTCCCGCAGAAATCCCGATACCCGGAATACGTGGCCCGGGAACGGAATCTGCGCATGGTCAGGACCGGGCGCGGCCGTCACTGACGTGTACTCGGCCAACATCGAAGCGGAACCCGCCGCGACCGGGCGGAGGCCGGCCGCCGTGATGTCCGCGACCGTGGCCGCCGTGGCCGGGGCAGCCGCCCTGGCCGGCGGGATCGCCGCCGGCATTGTCGCGGACGGCCGTCCTCGGGCCGCACCGCCGTAACGCCCGTACCCCTCGCTCACGTCCTGCCGCCCCTCGGTGACATATAATCAAGCCCAGTGCACGCTCCGGGAGTTGCCGCTCTGTGCCCGCCCGTCGCCCGGTCACCGTCTCTCACCGGCCGTGTCGAGCACCAGCCCTGGCCGGGTGATGCGGAGGACGATCCTACGGTTGTACCACGGGGGCGCATCAAGGGTCTCATGTGGACACATGGGCGGGCGTACGGTCCCACTCGTCGGGCAACGGCGGCACGGGCCAGGCGGGATCCGGGCGCCAGTGCTGCCAGCCGTCCGAGAACGGCGGCCCCCAGGCGCGCACCGTCTCGACCGCCGAACGGCCCGCCTCCCGCACCGATCCGGCCAGCCGGGAGTCCATCAGACCGGCCTGCTGGGCCTGCGCGAACTCGTCCTCGTCGAGCCAGTGCCAGGTGCGGTCCGGGTGCACGGAGATGTCCAGAAAGTGATCCCTGGAGTCGACTCCGTCCTGCCAGCGCGCCAGCGGCTCCTCCAGGTTCACGTACCAGTTCTTGAAGTGCCAGCCCGGCTCCCAGAACAGCCACACCGACCACGGGTCGCCGGGCCGCGCCAGCTTCAGCACCCCCGTGCCGGACCAGCGGCCGCGCCGGACGGTACGCGGCGCCGTGTACCGGGACTCCAGCGGTTCGGCGTGCACCGGCGTCCCGTCGGCGAGGCTCGGCCGCACGCACTCGGTACCGGGCGCGAGCCACACCGCGAGCAGGTCGTCCGTGTCCTGTACGACGGTCACGGGGCGGCAGATGTGGAAGCGCTCCCCGGCGTTCTCCCGGTACCGCCACAGGATCTGACGCCCTGGCGCCCAGCGCTCCCACGGCCCGCCCGTCTCCGCCCGCCCCACCGCTCCGCCCTCTGCCATGCACAGATATTAGGACCTCGCCGGCCGCTCACGTGCGGGAGACCGGTGGCGGCCGGCGGAAGCCGGTGAGCGGGGTCCGGTGCCCGCCGGCACGGATGTCACGGGCGGGTCATCCGCAGCACGTCCAGCGCCTCGTCCAGCTGCTCCAGAGTGAGGTCGCCCCGGTCCACGTACCCGGACTCCAGGACGACCTCGCGGATCGTCATCCGCTCGGCCAGGGACTTCTTGGCGACCTTCGCGGCCTCCTCGTACCCGATGTACTTGTTGAGCGGCGTCACGACGGAGGGCGACGACTCGGCGTACTCGCGGGCCCGTTCGCGGTCGGCGGTGATGCCGTCGACGGTGCGGTCGGCGAGCAGCCGGGAGACGTTGGCGAGCAGCCGCACGGACTCCAGGACGTTCTTGGCGATGACCGGGAGCATCACGTTCAGTTCGAAGTTCCCGGCGGCTCCGGCGGCGGCCACGGTCGCGTCGTTGCCGGTCACCTGCGCGGCGACCATCAGCACGGCCTCCGGGACGACCGGGTTGACCTTCCCGGGCATGATGGACGAGCCCGGCTGCAGGTCGGGCAGGGTGATCTCGGCGAGGCCGGTGCGCGGTCCCGACGCCATCCACCGCAGGTCGTTGGCGATCTTCGTCAGGCCGACCGCGACGGTCCGCAGCTGCCCGCTCGTCTCGACGACGCCGTCGCGCGCGCCCTGCGCCTCGAAGTGGTCGCGCGCCTCGGTCAGCGGCAGCCCCGTCGTCCGCGCGACCTCCTCGATCACGGCGGCGGCGAACCCGACCGGGGTGTTGATCCCGGTGCCGACCGCCGTGCCGCCGAGCGGCAGTTCCGCCAGCCGCGGCAGCGAGGCGTTCAGCCGCTCCACCCCGTACCGCACCTGTGCCGCGTAGCCGCCGAACTCCTGCCCGAGCGTCACCGGCGTCGCGTCCATCAGATGCGTCCGCCCCGACTTGACGACGTCGGCGAACTCCCGCGACTTGCGCTCCAGGGACGCCGCGAGGTGTTCGAGGGCCGGGATCAGGTCGCGGGTGACGGCGGCCGTGGCCGCGATGTGCAGGGAGGACGGGAAGACGTCGTTGGACGACTGCGAGGCGTTGACGTGGTCGTTGGGGTGGACGTCCCTGCCGAGCCGCTCGGTGGCGAGCGTGGCGATCACCTCGTTGGTGTTCATGTTGGACGAGGTCCCCGAGCCCGTCTGGAAGACGTCGACGGGGAAGTGGTCGTCCCAGCGTCCCGCCGCGACCTCGGCGGCCGCCTCCTGGATCGCCCCGGCCACGTCCTCGCCGATCACCCCGAGCCGCGCGTTCACCTTCGCGGCGGCGCCCTTGATCCGGGCCAGCGCCTCGATGTGGGCGCGTTCGATGCGCTGACCGGAGACGGGGAAGTTCTCCACCGCGCGCTGGGTCTGCGCCCCCCACTTGGCGCCGGCGGGGACACGGACCTCGCCCATGGAGTCGTGCTCGATCCGGTAGCCCTCGTCGCCGTCACCGGTCGTCGTGTTCGTCGTGTTCGTCGTGTTCGTCGTCATCGTCGTACCTCCACAAGATCGCAGCACCGGTCCCGGCGTGACGTATTCCCCGTTCCCCGCCGCTTCCCCCACGGCACCGGGGTACCCGGGCCACTCGGCCCACGACGCGTTCCGCCCCCGCCGCAGGGGAGTGCGGCGGGGGCGGAGGAGCCGGTGACGCGGAACGCCGGCCGGCTGCGCCGGAATCAGCTGCCCTTCACGCTCACGTCGTCGAGGACGAAGCTGGTCTGCAGGTACGAGTCCTCACTGCCGGTGAAGCTCAGGCTCACCTGGCGGCCGGCGTACGAGGACAGGTCGACCGAGTGCTGCACGTAGCCGCTGCGCGCGTCGGCGTTGGACAGCGTGGCCAGTGTGGCGCCGTCGGCCTTCACCTTGAAGGTGTCGTACGCCGTCGAGCCGGACTCGGCGGTGTCGATGTGCAGCCAGTACGTCAGCGTCACCTTGGAGCAACCGGACGGCACGGTCACGTTCTGGGTGACCGTCTCGGTGTGCGTGGAGCCGTACCCGGCCAGCCAGGCGTACCGCGTACCGGTGTGGGCGCTCTGGCCGTTCTGCACGCCGATGGTGCCGGTGTCGCCGGTCCACGGCGACGTGCCGTTCTCGAAGCCGCCGTTGCCGGTGACCTCGCTGCCGTCACAGCCACCGTCGCCGTTCACCTTCAGGGTGTAGGTGGTGGTGTGGGTGACCGAACCGGTACCCGTGACGGTGAGGGTGTAGGTGCCGGGGGCGGCCGACGACGTGGTGGACACCGTCATCGTGGAGCTGCCGCCCGAGGTCACCGTCGCCGGGTCGAAGGAGACGGAGACACCGGAGGGCACGCCGGACGCCGACAGCTTGATCTGCTGCGCCGAGCCGTTGGTGGTGGCGGTGGAGACCGTCGAGGTCGCCGAACCGCCCGGGTCGACACTGCCCGAGGCCGGCGCGGCCGACATCGAGAAGTCGTCACCGGGGACGGTCTGGCCGACGGCCTGCTGCCAGATCGTGTAGGCCACACCGTCGGCCGAGCGGTTCAGGCCGGTGGTGTTGATGTTGGAGGTGGTGTCGCACGACTTGTGGTAGCAGCTGTCGTAGGAGGCGTTGGCCGTCCCGCCCCACTTGGCGGCCTGGGACGACGTCTTGCGGTCGCTGGCCCCCATCGCGTAGCCGGAGGTCGGGATGCCCACCTGCTCGAAGGAGTAGTCGTCGCTGCGCCCGGCGCCCTCGACGTTCTCCTCGGGCTGCAGGCTCAGCGAGTCCCAGTACGCCTTCATCGGCGCGGCGGCCGACGAGGTGATGTGGTTGATGAAGTAACCGCCGTTGGGCGAGGCGACCATGTCGAAGTTGTAGTACGCCTTGATCTTCGAGCGCTCGGTCGAGGAGAGCGAGCGGGCGTAGAAGTCGGAGCCGTTGAGGCCCTGCTCCTCGTCCACCCACCAGGCGAAGCGGACCCGGTTGAGCATGGTCGGGTTCTGCTGCGCCAGCGTCAGGGCGTTCTCCAGCAGGGTGGCCGAGCCGGAGCCGTTGTCGTTGATGCCGGGGCCCGCGGAGACGCTGTCCAGGTGGGAGCCGAACATGTAGACCTTGTTCGCGTCACCGTGCGGCCACTCGGCGATCAGGTTGGAGCCCGCACCGCTGGAGCAACCGGACGTGCAGGGCTGCTCGGTGACGGTGTAACCGGCCGCCTGCAGCTTGCCCTTCACGTAGGCGACGGAGTCGTCGTAGCCCTTGGTGCTGGCCTGGCGGGTGCCGCCGTTGCGGCTCGCGATGGCGTTCAGCTCGGTCAGATGCGCCTTGACCTTGTCGACGTCGACGTCGGGCGCACCGGTGCCCGGGGTGCCGCCCCCGCCGACGGTGAGGGTGTACTGCGCGGTGTGGGTGGCGCTGCCCTTGCCGGTGACGGTGAGGGTGTACGTACCGGCGGCGGCCGAGGCGGTGGTGGACACCGTCATCGTGGAGCTGTTGCCCGAGGTGACCGTGGACGGGCTGAAGGAGACCGAGACGCCGGAGGGGGCGCCGTTCGCGGTCAGCGCGACGCTCTGCGCGCTGCCGCTCGTCGTCGTGGTCGCGACGGTCGAGGTGACCGACTTGCCCGCGTCGACGCTGCCGGAGGCCGGGCTGACCGACATGGAGAAGTCGGAGGCCGGGGTGCCGGTGCAGGTCGGGTCACCGGACTGGGCCGGGATGCTGATGGCGTTCCAGGCGGCCTTGGTCCTGTTGAACAGACCGCAGGTGGAGTCGAGGTTCTTGGCCGCGGAGAGCGTGGCGGTGCGGTAGCGCTTGTACGTCATGCCGCTCGTCTTCTGCAGCATGCCGCCGTAGAAGATCTTGCCCGCGTTCTGGATGCCGACGCCGGTGACGGTGGAGTTGTCGCAGGTCGGGCTGGAGGGCTTGCCGCCGCCGGGGTTCGAGCCCTCGGCCAGCAGGTAGAACCAGTGGTTCAGCGGACCGGCCGCGGCGTGCTCCTCGGTGTTCGGGATCGAGGAGGAGTAGCAGGCGGGGTCGCTGAGCTTCGCGGGATCGTACATGTTGCGGATCGGACCGCTGCCGACGAGGTTGATCATCTCGCCGACGAGGTAGTCGCCGGGTGTGTCGTACGGGGCCGGCTCGTTGGCGTACGCCTCGGTGAGCGCGCCCATGATGTCGCCGGTGGCCTCGCCGAGACCGCTCTCGTGGTTGGAGCCGCCAGGGGTGTACTGGTCGATGCCGTGGCCGAACTCGTGGGCGACGACGTCCATGGAGCCGATCCACTTGCCCGCCTGATTGTGACCGATCGCGACCTTGGAGCCGTCCCAGTAGGCGTTGAGGTCGTTCAGGCCGACGCGGACGGGCCAGCTGCCGCCGTTGCCGTCGTGGCCGTTGCGCCCGAGCCAGTCGCCGAGCATGTTCCATTCCTTCTGCGCCGCCCACATGACGTCGACGCAGCCGGTCTCCTTGCTGGAGGCGTTGCCCGTGCCCCAGTTGTCGTCGGAGCCGGTGAACACCGAGCCGGTGCTGTAGTCGGCGCAGCTCAGTCCGGGACGGGTGGTGTCCTTGAGCTGGTAGCCGCTGCCTCCCTGGGAGGTGGAGATGGAGAGCGGGTTGGGGCCGTTCCACTCGCTGGTGCCGTTGCCCGCGCGCACGTCGTCGTAGGAGTCGACGACCTTGCCGGTCCGGGCGTCCACGAAGACGTGCAGCCGGCTGGGGGCCTTGCCGTCCTTGCCGCGGACCACGGTCTCCCAGGCCAGGTGCGGTGTGTCGCCCTTCATCCGGACGACGAGCCGGTGCGACTCGACGCGGTCGGCCTTCTTGAGCTGCTTCCGGCTGGTCCGCTCGGCGCTCGCCGCGCTGATCCTCGCCTTCGTGGAGAGGGATATCTCCGCGTCGGTCGCCGACCGGGTGGCGCGCACGTCGCCGGTGCCGTCGGCGAGGACGACGACGTCGCCGCCGACGACCGGCAGACCGCGGTACGTGCGGTCGTACGACACCGAGTAGAGGCCCTTGACCCAGGGCGTGACCATGCGCCGGTCGTACTGCTCGTCCGGCCCCTTGGCCAGGGCGTCCAGACCGCTCGCCGCGGCCTTGTCGGCTGCGGCGATCGCCCGGTCGACGGGCTTCGGCTTCGCGGCCTGTGCGGATGCCTTGGCGGCGGCCGGGGACGCCTGGGCGGCGACGGCGGGCAGGGTCGCCGAGCCGAGAGCGACGACGGCGGAGAGGCTCACCACTGTGAGTCTTCGTTTCACCATGTCTCCTTGGGGAGGTGGCGGTGGGGGTTGGGGGGTCCGGGGTCGCCGATGGACGCGATACGTCAGGCTTAATGACGAGGGCATGACATCGACAGGACCATGGCTTCGCGGCGAGAAGACTCACAGCAGCGGTTGAAGCGGTCAACGGAACCGGCAGGCACGCGGACGGGTTGTCCATAATCGGCAAACGCTGTCCGTTAATCGGGCGGAGAGCTGGGGCGGTGGCGCGGTGGCGCGGTGGCCCGTGCTCGCCGGGGTGCGGTGGCCGTGGCGGTCGAGGCCGCCGGGGTGTCAGTGCGGCAGGGACTCCCGTACGCGGGTGTGGAAGTCGCGGACCTCCCGGACGCCGCCCCAGGAGGCCGTCAACCGGGCGTCGAGCGCCCGCAGTTCCTTCACGATGGTCAGCCGGCCGGTCGCGGCGGCCGCCTCGGCGACCGGGTCGGCGCACTGCAGGGCCGCCTCCAGGTCACCCGCGCACGCCCGGCAGTCCGCAAGCCGCACCGTCAGCAGCAGCCGGGCCGGCGCCATCGCGGGCGCGACACCCTCCAGGGCCCGCTCGGTCGCCCGGGCAGCCTCCCGCGCCGTCGCGGAGGCACCCGTGGCCGCCGCCAGGTCCCGCAGCGCGCCCCCGACCGACGACTCGATCCGCACCCGGCCCTGTTCGGCGGCGAGCCAGGGCGCCTCGGCGAGATCCCGCGCGCCCAGCCGGTCCAGCCACCACCGGCTCCGCTCCGCGTGGTGACGGCTCTGCGCCCCGTCGCCGAGCGCCGCGTGGGCCCGCGCCTGGTAGGCGTGCGCCAGCGTGGCGATCCACGGCCGCCGCCGGTCGACCGCCGCCAGCGCCTCGGCGTACGCCAGCGACGAGAACGCGTCACCGTCGAGCCGCGCCAGCGTGCACAGATCGGTCATCAGGGTCGCGCGGACCACGAGGTCACCGGTCGCCTCCGTCCACCGGAGCCCCTGCCCGACCCACGCCATCGCCAGCGCCCCCTGCCCGCGCTGCATCCGCAGTCGCGCCGCGAGCTGCGCGTAGTGCGAGGCGAGCCGCAGCTGCCCGTACGGGGCGCGGCCCTCCGACGCGGTCCCGCGGGCCCAGAGGGTGAGCGTGTGCAGCAGGTACTCCACCGTCCCCAGGACCGCCGTCGAGACGGTCTGCAGGGCGATCTGCGCGCAGCGGTCGAACAGCGCGGTCAGCGCGTGCAGCGCCTCGGCCGCGGCCGCGCCGGCCACCGGACCGTCCGTGGTGCGCCGCACCTCGTCCAGCAGGCCGGGCAGGTCGGCGAAGGGCGGGACGGCGCAGTCGGCGCCGGCCGTGCCGTCGTGCAGCGGGCAGGGGGTTCCGCCGGGGGACAGCCGCGGCGGCCAGTCGCCCGGCTCGACCGGCGGCATCGCGCGCGGCAGCCGGCCGCCGGGAGGCGGCAGGAAGAACCCGCCCGGCTGGACCGGCCCGGCGTCGTCGGCCCCGGGACCGTCCGCCGCCGCGGCGGAGGTGAGCCGGCCGCCCGTGCCGAGGGCCTGCTCCAGCAGCGCGAGAGCGGCCGCGGGCACCTCCCGCGCCCCGGACTCCCACTTGCTGATCACGCTGTGGTGGTAGCCGACCCGCATCCCCAGCTGCTGCTGCGTGAGCCCGGCCCGGCGCCGGTGGTAGCGCAGCTCCTCGCCGAACTCGGCCCACTCGGGCGGCAGCCGCGAGGACCGGCCGGACCCCTGTTCCCTGTTGCCCTTCGCCGGCATGGCTGCCCCCGAGGATGTGAGTCGCGCGCCGCGTGCCCGCCCGATGGTAGGGGCGCGCCCGTCCGAGCGGACCCGGTTGGTGGCAACTGACGAGAGCCCCCGGCCACATGGGTCGGGGGCTCTGCGGGACTGCGGGTGCCGGGTCAGCCGTTCGTGCGGACCGGGATGCTCGTGAACGTGGGGGCCGGGGCGGGGTCCTTGAAGAAGTCGTTGCCCTTGTCGTCGACCACGACGAACGCCGGGAAGTCCTCCACCTCGATCTTCCAGACCGCCTCCATGCCGAGCTCCTCGTACTCGACGACCTCGACCTTCTTGATGCAGTCCTGCGCGAGCCGCGCGGCGGGACCGCCGATGGACCCGAGGTAGAAGCCGCCGTGCGTGCCGCAGGCGTCGGTGACCTGCTGCGAGCGGTTCCCCTTCGCCAGCATCACCTTGGAGCCGCCCGCCGCCTGGAACTGCTCCACGTAGGAGTCCATGCGGCCGGCCGTCGTCGGCCCGAAGGAACCGGACGCGAAGCCCTCGGGCGTCTTCGCCGGACCTGCGTAGTACACCGGGTGGTCCTTCAGGTACTGCGGCATCTCCTCGCCCGCGTCCAGGCGCTCCTTGATCTTGGCGTGCGCGATGTCGCGGGCCACGACCAGCGGACCGGACAGCGAGAGGCGGGTCTTCACCGGGTACTTGGTCAGCTCGGCGAGGATCGCGTCCATCGGCTGGTTGAGGTCGATCCGGACGACCTGTCCGTCGGCGGTGCCGTCCGACTCCAGGTGCTCGTCGGTCGTGTCGGGCAGGAAGCGCGCCGGGTCGGTCTCCAGCTGCTCCAGGAACACACCCTCGGCGGTGATCTTCGCGACGGCCTGGCGGTCGGCCGAGCAGGACACGGCGATGGCGACCGGGCAGGACGCGCCGTGCCGGGGCAGGCGCACGACACGCACGTCGTGGCAGAAGTACTTGCCGCCGAACTGCGCGCCGATGCCGATCTTCTGCGTCAGCTCGAAGACCTTCTCCTCCAGGTCCTTGTCCCGGAAGCCGTGGCCGAGCTCGGAGCCCTCCGCCGGGATCTCGTCCAGGTAGTGCGCGGAGGCGTACTTCGCGGTCTTCAGGGCGTACTCGGCGCTGGTGCCGCCGACGACGATCGCGAGGTGGTACGGCGGGCAGGCGGCCGTGCCGAGCGAACGGATCTTCTCCTCCAGGAACTTCATCATGGAGGACTCGTTCAGGACGGCCTTCGTCTCCTGGTAGAGGAACGACTTGTTGGCGGAGCCGCCGCCCTTGGCCATGAACAGGAACTTGTAGGCGCCGCCGTCGGTCGCGTACAGCTCGATCTGGGCCGGCAGGTTCGAGCCGGTGTTCTTCTCGTCCCACATCGTCAGCGGGGCCATCTGCGAGTAGCGCAGGTTCAGGTTCTTGTACGCGTCGTAGACGCCGCGGCTCAGGGCCGCCTCGTCGCCGCCTTCGGTCAGCACGTTCTGGCCGCGCTTGCCCATGACGATGGCCGTGCCGGTGTCCTGGCACATGGGCAGGACGCCCGCCGCCGCGATGTTGGCGTTCTTCAGGAGGTCGAGCGCCACGAACTTGTCGTTCGGCGAGGCCTCGGGGTCGTCGATGATGCGGCGCAGCTGCGCGAGGTGGGCCGGGCGCAGATAGTGCTGGATGTCGTGGATGGCCTCCGCGGCGAGCTCGCGCAGCGCCTCCGGCTCCACCTTGAGGAACGTCCGCCCGTCGGCCTCGAAGGTGGAGACACCCTCGGAGGTCACCAGCCGGTAGGGGGTGGTGTCCTCTCCCTGGGGCAGCAGATCGGTGTACGCGAACTCAGGCATTCTCGCCCATTCCTCACTCGACAGACAGCAGCGTGCCTCCGTTGGCAGCGTCCTCCAGCGTAGAACCTGGCACGGACGGCGAAGCTGTGAGGTAGCGCTCAGTCGCCTCGCCCGCTCCCCGCGGCCCCGGACGCGAGGGCCCGCGGCGGCCCGGTCGTTCACACCCCTAGTCGCGATCTATCGCGTTTGGGTACGCTGCTCCCCGTGGACCTTCAAAAGCGCACCGAGCCCGCCGAGCGGACCGAACTCCGTGCCTCCGACGCCGACCGCGACCGGATCGCCGACCTCCTGCGCGAGGCCCTCGCGGAGGGGCGCCTCACCGCGGAGGAGCACGCCGAGCGGGTCGAGGGAGTGCTGGCCACGAAGACGGTGGGCGGGCTCGACCGCTTCGTACGGGACCTGCCCGGAGCCCACCAGACGCGCGCGTACCCGACGCCGCTGGGCCGCCCCGTCCCCGGGGACATCCCCGCCGAGGCCGACGAGAACGTGGTGGCGGTGTTCAGCGCCGCGATGCGCAAGGGGCGCTGGCGGGCGGGCCGCCGCATCCACGCGTACGCGGTGTTCGGCAGCGTCGAGATAGACCTCAGCGAGGCGCTCTTCGAGTACCAGCACGTCGTCATCAAGGCGATATCCGTCTTCGGCAGCGTCGAGATCCGCGTCCCGGAGAACGTGTCGCTGCGCGGCGGCGGCGGCGCCGTCCTCGGCGACTTCTCGGTCGACGCACTGGACGCGGAGGACCCCGACGCCCCCGTGGTCCACGTCGACGGCGTCGCCGTACTGGGGAGCGTCGACGCGAGGCCCAGGCGCGGCAAGCTGATCGCGGACATCCTCGACCGCGTGTCGAGCCGGGTGGACAAGGGGCTGCGCAAGCACCTCGGTCACTGACGGCCGCGCATGCGGGTCCGCCCGCGCGGCACGCGCACGTGCCCGGCCGCCGAACTCGCCGGCGGGCGGGGCGACTTGCCCGGGTGCGCACCCGGGCGGCGGGTGGCCGGGGCGGGAACGCGGGCCGGCGGCGGGCGGGCCGGGGCGGCGGCCGCGGGCGGACGGGAACTCAGTGCATAGGCGCGCGCACAGCGGGTAGGCCTTGCTGCATCGTCTCTTGGAGGGTGCCGTGGAACGCACGCGGTGCCCGGCACGCTCGCGAAGCCGTCGTCAGGAGTAGACCGTGCTGCAACCGCCGCATCAGTCCCTGCAGGTAGCTGCTCTTTCGGCTCAGCGGGTGCCAGTGCGAGACAGGGACCAAGACGCCCCGTGGCACACGGAGGCAGTGTGCCGTCGTGACGAGGCCGGCTTGTTCTTCGCCCCGTCCAAGGAGCCCACCGCGGCCCGGCTGTCCCGCGAGGAGGCGGCGAAGCGCGTCTGCGCCCGCTGCCCGGTGATGATCGAGTGCCGGGAGCACGCGCTGCTCCAGCCCGAGCCGTACGGGGTGTGGGGCGGTCTCACCGCCGCCGAGCGCCGCGTGGTACTCGCCCGGCGCCGCCGCCGTGACGTCGAGCTCAAGAAGACCGCCCGCCCGGCGGGGACCATAGCCGCGGCCGGATAGGCCCTCTCGCGCGCTCATGCGAAGGGGGCGCCGCCCCGGACGGTCTCCGGGACGGCGCCCCCTTCGCGCACGTCTACCGCGCGTCTACGTCACGCGCGTCTGCTCCGCACACGTCTGCTTCCGGGCGCCTCTACTTGGCCCGGTCGAAGTCGATCGCGCTGTACGCGCGCAGCTTGCTGAGCCGGTGCTCGGAGGTGATCTGCCGCACCGTGCCCGACTTGGAGCGCATGACGATCGATTCGGTCGTCGCGGTCTCCGCGCGGTACCGCACACCGCGCAGGAGTTCGCCGTCCGTGATGCCGGTGGCGACGAAGAAGACGTTGTCGCCGGAGACCAGGTCGTCGGTGAACAGGACCCGGTCCAGGTCGTGCCCCGCGTCGAGGGCCCGCCCGCGCTCCTCGTCGTCCTTGGGCCACAGCTTGCCCTGGATGGTGCCGCCCAGGCACTTGACCGCACAGGCCGAGATGATGCCCTCGGGTGTGCCGCCGATGCCCAGCAGCAGGTCGATGCCGGTGCCCTCGCGCAGGGCGAGGATGGAGCCCGCGACGTCACCGTCGGAGATCAGCTTGATGCGGGCGCCGGTCTCCCGGATCTCCTTGATGATCCCGTCGTGGCGCGGCCGGTCGAGGATGACGACCGTGACGTCCTCCGGCGTGGACCGCTTGGCCTTGGCGACCCGGCGGATGTTCACGGAGACCGGCGCGTTGATGTCGACGAAGTCGGCGGCCTCGGGGCCGGTGACCAGCTTGTCCATGTAGAACACGGCGGACGGGTCGAACATGGCGCCGCGGTCGGCGGCGGCCAGTACGGCGATCGCGTTGGACATGCCCTTCGCGGTCAGCGTGGTCCCGTCGATCGGGTCGACGGCGATGTCGCACTCGGGGCCGGTCCCGTCGCCCACGCGCTCCCCGTTGAAGAGCATCGGGGCCTCGTCCTTCTCACCCTCACCGATGACGACGACGCCGTTCATCGAGACGGTGGAGACGAGGGTGCGCATGGCCCGTACGGCGGCGCCGTCGGCGCCGTTCTTGTCGCCGCGGCCGACCCAGCGGCCCGCGGCCATCGCGGCGGCCTCGGTGACCCGGACCAGCTCCAGGGCGAGGTTGCGGTCGGGGGCCTCGGACGGGACCTCGAGTTCGGACGGCAAGTGATGCTCGGTCATCGAGACGCACCTTTCTGATACGACGACGGCCGGATGAGGGTGTGCCACGACTCTATCGCCAGGCTGACAAAATGAGCAGGGGGCCCCACGGATGAGCAGACCAGTGCACCTGCGACGATAGGGGCGTGGCAGGTACGAAAGGCAAGCAGTCGGTCCGGGACATGGTTCTCTCCCTGGGCCTCATCGGTCTGGTCGCGGGGGTCATCTACATCTTCGTCCCGCACGACGAGTCCGAGCCTCCTATCAAGACCGTCGACTACCGTGTCGAGCTGCTGACCGCCCGGCGCGCGGCCTCCTACCCCGTGGCGGCGCCCGAGGGCCTGCCCGGCTCGTGGAAGGCCACGTCGGTGCGGTACCGGGGCGCGGACTCCGAGACGTGGCACCTGGGCTTCCACGCCCCCGGCGGTGAGTACGTGGAGGTCAAGCAGTCCACGGAGAAGCCGTCCACGTTCATCGACACGGTCACGCTGGGCGCCGAGGAGACCAAGGCCACCGAGCGCATCGGCGAGAAGACCTGGCGGCGCTACCGGGGCGCGACGTACGACGCCCTGGTGCTCCGCGACAAGGGGGCCACGACGGTGGTGACCGGCACGGCGTCCTTCCGGCAGCTGACGACGATGGCCGAGGCGCTGCGGACGAAGTAGGCGGGCGACGCGCGACGCATGCGGCGCGGCGGACAACATGCGAAGGGCCCCCGGCGATGCCGGGGGCCCTTCGCATGGGGTGCGCCGTGCGGCGCGGCCCGTCAGACGGTCGTGATGACCTGCTCGGCCGTCAGGCGCGGGGAGCGCGGGAACCAGGCGTCCTCGCCCGGCTTGCCGATGTTGACGACCATCAGCGGAGTGTGGTCGCCGTCCAGGAACTCCTTCTGGACGCCCGCGAAGTCGAAGCCGGTCATCGGGCCGGCCGCGAGACCGGCGGCGCGCACGCCGATGATGAAGTACGCGGCCTGCAGGGCGGCGTTCATGGCGGCGGCGTTCTCACGGACCGGACGCTCGGAGAAGAAGGCGTCCTTGGCCTGCGGGAAGTGGGGGAACAGCTCGGGCAGCTCCTCGTGGAACTCGTTGTCCGCGGCGAGGATCGCGACCAGCGGGGCGGAGGCGGTCTTCGCCCGGTTGCCCTCGGCCATGTGCTGCACGAGACGCTCGCGGGCCTCGGGGGAGCGGACCAGCGTGATGCGCAGCGGCGACTGGTTGAAGGCCGTCGGCCCGTACTTGACCAGGTCGTAGATCGCCTGCACCTGCTCCTCGGTCACCGGCTCGTCGGTGAACGTGTTGGCGGTGCGGGCCTCACGGAAAAGCAGGTCCTGGGCGGCGGGGTCAAGGACGAGAGACATGGATCAACCTTCTCGAGACGTTGTCGGAGCCAGGGGACGCATCCCGAGGATCAACTGACGCCGTCGACACTAACGCGGTGAGGTTGAACTTTCAACCAAAGCGGGTCGTGGTGATCGGCTTCACATGATCAAGGTCGGACGGCGGCTCGCCGCGCGGCCGGGTCCTGCGGCGTCAGCGGACGTAAGGGTCCGCGCCTCGGGGGTTCGCCGCTGCCGGGCCCACCGATGCCGGGCTCCCCGGGGCAGGTGGTCCCCGGGTCGGGTGCTTGCGGGGCAGGTGCTCCCGGGTCCGGGAGCGTCCCGCCGGGTTTCGGCGGCCGGCGGGATGCGGCAGGCCGGAGCAACCGCCTCACGGCGCCCGGCGGGCCGGAACCGTCGCCTCGCGGGGACGCGCTATCCGGCGTGCTCCGCGTTCTCCGCCGCGTCCTCCTCGGCCAGCGCCGCGTCCAGCCGGGCGCGCGCGCCCTCGAGCCAGCGCCGGCACACCTTGGCCAGCTCCTCGCCCCGCTCCCACAGCGCGAGTGACTCCTCGAGGCTCGTCCCGCCCGCCTCCAGGCGCCGTACGACCTCGATCAGCTCGTCCCGCGCCTGCTCGTACCCGAGCGTCGCCGTCGCCGTCGCCGCGGCCGTCTCGTCCGTCCTGCTGGTCATGCGCCCACCCTAAGTGTCGACTCGAACCGTGAACTCACCCTCGGCGACCCGCGCCCGCAGGGCCTCGTCCGCCGCCACCTCGTCCGGATCGCGGACCACGTGGCCGTCGGACCTCTGCAGCACCGCGTAGCCACGCCGGAGCGTCGCCGCGGGGGAGAGGGCCACCACGCGCGCGTGCGTGTGCGTCAGCTCCGAACCGGCGCGGTCGAGCAGGTGCCCCAGCGTGCGCCGGCCCCGGTCGAGCAGGGCCTCGACCTGGTCCGCCCGCTCGTCCACCATCCGGTGCGGATCCTCCATGGAGGGGCGGGCCAGCGCCTGCGCGAGCCCCCGCTCCTCGCGATCCACGAAGGCGTGGACGCAGCGCCGCGCCCGGTCCCGCAGCACCCGCACCCGCTCGTACTCCTCGCCGACGTCCGGCACGACCTTCTTCGCGGCGTCCGTCGGCGTCGACGCGCGCAGGTCGGCGACATGGTCCAGGAGCGGATGGTCCGGCTCGTGCCCGATCGCCGAGACGACCGGCGTACGACAGGCCGCGACCGCCCGTACGAGCTGCTCGTCCGAGAACGGCAGCAGGTCCTCCACGCTGCCGCCGCCCCGCGCCACGATGATCACGTCCACGCCGTCCATGGCGTCCAGCTCCCGCACGGCCCGGACGACCTGCGGGACCGCGTGCACACCCTGCACGGCGACGTTGCGCACCTCGAAGCGGACGGCGGGCCAGCGGTGCCGGGCGTTCTCCAGGACGTCGCGCTCGGCGGCCGAGGCGCGCCCGCAGACCAGCCCGACGAGCTGCGGCAGGAAGGGCAGCGTCTTCTTGCGGTCGGGCGCGAAGAGCCCCTCCGCACCGAGGGACTTCTTCAGCTGTTCGAGGCGCGCCAGCAGCTCGCCCACCCCGACCGGCCTGATCTCGGTGGCGCGCAGGGAGAGCTGGCCACGCGGCGCGTACCACTCCGGCTTGGCGAGGACGACCACCCGGGCACCCTCGCTGACCACGTCCGACACCGCGTCGAACACCTGCCGGTAGCAGGTGACGCCGACGGAGATGTCGTGCGACGGGTCGCGCAGCGTCAGGAAGACGACGCCCGCCCCCGGACGCCGCGACAGCTGGGTGATCTGGCCCTCGACCCAGACGGCGCCGAGCCGGTCGATCCACCCCCCGATGAGCCGCGACACCTCACCGACGGGCAGCGGGGCGTCCGCGGACGTGTTCAGTGCCATGCGTGCGAGGGTAACGCCCGCCACCGACACCGCCAGGAGCGTCCGTCCTGGCCGCCGGGCCCGACGCGCGGGCCGCCGTGCGGGGCGGAGGGCCCCCTCCGGGGGATCTTCGACGGGCCGGTCGCGGCCTTACGATGGACGGCATGACTGCTTCGCCTGGCCGCCGTGTCCTGCTCGCCGCCCCCCGTGGCTACTGCGCGGGTGTGGACCGCGCCGTGATCGCCGTCGAGAAGGCCCTGGAACAGTACGGGGCCCCGATCTACGTCCGGCACGAGATCGTGCACAACAAGTACGTGGTGCAGACCCTGGAGAAGAAGGGCGCCGTCTTCGTCGAGCAGACGGCGGAGGTCCCCGAGGGATCCATCGTCATGTTCTCGGCGCACGGTGTCGCACCCGTCGTCCACGACGAGGCCGCCCGGGGCGGGCTCGCCACCATCGACGCCACCTGTCCGCTGGTCACCAAGGTGCACAAGGAAGCCGTCCGCTTCGCGAACGACGACTTCGACATCCTGCTCATCGGCCACGAGGGCCACGAGGAGGTCATCGGCACCTCCGGTGAGGCGCCCGACCACATCACGCTCGTCGACGGCCCCGCGGACGTCGCCAAGGTCGAGGTCCGCGACCCGTCCAAGGTCGTCTGGCTCTCCCAGACCACCCTCTCCGTGGACGAGACGATGGAGACGGTGGACGCGCTGAAGGAGAAGTTCCCGCAGCTCGTCTCCCCTCCCAGCGACGACATCTGCTACGCCACGCAGAACCGCCAGCTCGCCGTGAAGCAGATGGGCGCGGAGTCCGACCTGGTCATCGTCGTCGGCTCGCGCAACTCCTCGAACTCCAAGCGGCTCGTCGAGGTCGCCAAGCTCGCGGGCGCGCGCGAGGCGTACCTGGTGGACTTCGCCGACGAGATCGACGAGGCATGGCTGGAAGGCGTCTCGACGGTCGGCGTCACCTCCGGCGCGTCGGTGCCGGACGTCCTCGTCGAGCAGGTCCTGGAGTACCTGTCCGGACGCGGTTTCGAGGACGTCGAGATCGTGAAGGCGGCCGAGGAGTCGATCACCTTCTCGCTGCCGAAGGAGCTGCGGCGCGACCTGCGCGCGGAGGCGGCGGCACTGGTCGCGGAGCGCACCGCCGAGAAGTGAGCAGCGGTACCCGGCCGCCCGGGGTGGCCGGGTGACTGTCAGTCGTACGTCGTAACGTAGGGCCATGCAGATCTTCGGTGTGGACATCGGCGGTTCCGGGATCAAGGGCGCTCCCGTGGACCTGGACCGGGGCGAACTGGCGGACGAGCGGTACAAGGTGCTGACCCCGCAGCCCTCCACCCCCGACGCGGTGGCGGACGGGGTGAAGGAGGTCGTCGGCCACTTCGGCTGGGAGGGGCCCGTCGGGGTCACGTTCCCCGGCGTCGTGACCGGCGGCTCCACGATCCGCACCGCCGCCAACGTCGACAAGCAGTGGATCGACACCGACGCGCGCGCCCTGCTGAGCGACCACCTCGGCGGCCACCCGGTGACCATCCTGAACGACGCGGACGCGGCGGGCGTCGCCGAGATGCGCTTCGGGGCCGGCCGCGACCGCTCGGGCACGGTCCTGATGCTCACGTTCGGCACGGGCGTCGGCAGCGCCCTCTTCGTCGACGGTGCCCTCGTCCCGAACACCGAGCTCGGCCACCTGGAGCTGGACGGCCACGACGCGGAGAAGCGGGCCTCCACCAAGGCCAAGGAGGACCACGACCTCAGCTGGGAGCACTGGGCGCGCCGGGTGCGGAAGTACCTCGCCCACGTCGAGATGCTCTTCTCGCCCGAGCTGTTCATCGTCGGCGGCGGCGTGAGCCGCAAGGCCCACAAGTTCCTGCCGCTGATCGAGGGCATCAGAGCGGAGATCGTCCCGGCGCAGCTGCAGAACAACGCCGGGATCGTCGGCGCGGCGATGCGAGCGGCGAGGACAGGGCCTCAGTAGCGGGACCGGCCGGGCCCGCCCGGCCGGCGCGGCGGCGGCGAAGGGCTGTCGGACCGCTCGCCGCCGCCCCGCCGTCGGACGGCCTCCCGGTTCATCAGCCGTACCTTGCGCACGGTCGCGACGACGCCCGCGATGAGGGTGCCCCCGTACAGCCAGCCCGCCTGGGTGGCGAGGGCGGTGACCAGGCCCATGAGCAGCCCTCCGAGGCCCCCGCCGCCGTCGTCGGCGAGAGGCAGCAGCCCCAGCGTGAAGGCGATCGGTACGACGACGGGCGCGGTCGCCAGGTCGCCCGCCCGCACCCACAGGGCGGTCAGCACGCAGACGGGCAGGAAGAGAACCCCGTACCCCGTCGGGGAGGCGCCGAACAGCAGCCCGTCGACGCAGGCCAGCACGAGCATCACGGCCCCGCAGAACAGCCCGCAGCCGAGCCCCGTGAGCCGCGCGTCGGGCATCCGCCGTACGGCCCTGACCAGCGGTGGGACGGGCCGGCGCGCGGCGGGCACCCGCACCCGCGTCCCCGCACTCGCCCCGGTACCCGCCCGCGCCCCTGGCGCCGAGCCCCGCCCGGCCTGCGCGGGAACCGGTGTGCCGCTGGGCGACCTGGACTGACGTGACTGACTGGACTGACGTGACTGACTGGACTGACGTGACTGGCTGGACTGGGGTGACTGGCTGGACTGGGGTGTACGGGCCCTGTGATGCTCCACTGGACCAACCTAGGTCTGTTTATGTGCCGAATAGCCCGTCGGACACGCCGTGGAGCGGTCCTCGGCCAAGCGTTCGACACGTCGCCGACGCGGTTCGGGCACGCCGTAGACTGGTGGATCGGCCCGCGCACCACGACCAAGGACCCGGGCCCGCCCAGCCGCAGTCCCCCTTGCCAGTCCTCCATCCTCACGTACGGGAAGTCGCAACGTGTCGCTCACGATCGGAATCGTCGGTCTGCCGAATGTCGGCAAGTCGACCCTGTTCAACGCCCTGACCAAGAACGACGTGCTGGCGGCCAACTACCCGTTCGCCACGATCGAGCCGAACGTCGGTGTCGTGGGCGTCCCCGACTCCCGTCTCACCAAACTGGCCGAGATCTTCTCCTCCCAGCGGATCCTGCCGGCGACGGTCGACTTCGTGGACATCGCGGGCATCGTGAAGGGCGCCTCGGAGGGCGAGGGCCTGGGCAACAAGTTCCTCGCGAACATCCGCGAGTCCGACGCGATCTGCCAGGTCATCCGGGCCTTCAAGGACGAGAACGTCGTGCACGTCGACGGCAAGGTCTCGCCGAAGGACGACATCGAGACGATCAACACCGAGCTGATCCTCGCCGACCTCCAGACGATCGAGAAGGTCCTGCCGCGTCTCCAGAAGGAGTCGCGGATCAAGAAGGACGTCGGCCCGAAGGTCAAGGCGGTCGAGGAGGCCAAGGAGATCCTGGAGCGCGGAGACACGCTGTTCTCGGCGGGCATCGTCCAGGGCTCCGGCAACGAGGAGCTCCTGCACGACCTGCACCTGCTCACCACCAAGCCGTTCCTCTACGTCTTCAACGTCGACGAGGACGAGCTGACGGACGACGACTTCAAGGCCGAGCAGCGCGCCCTGGTCGCCCCCGCCGAGGCGATCTTCCTCAACGCCAAGCTGGAGGCGGACCTCGCCGAGCTCGACGAGGAGGACGCGATGGAACTCCTGGAGTCCGTCGGCGCCGAGGAGCCGGGCCTGACCACGCTGGCCCGCGTCGGTTTCAACACCCTCGGCCTCCAGACGTACCTGACGGCCGGCCCCAAGGAATCCCGCGCCTGGACCATCAAGAAGGGCGCCACCGCCCCCGAGGCCGCCGGTGTCATCCACACCGACTTCCAGAAGGGCTTCATCAAGGCCGAGGTCATCTCCTTCGCCGACCTGGTCGAGACGGGCTCGGTCGCCGAGGCCCGCGCGAAGGGCAAGGCCCGCATGGAGGGCAAGGACTACGTCATGCACGACGGCGACGTGGTGGAGTTCCGTTTCAACGTGTGACGCCTGATCCTTCGATCTGCTGAACCGCAGGTCAGAGAAGGAAACCCCAGGTCAGGGGCCAGATCGCAAGGTCTGGCCCCTTCTTGTTTTTTCTGCCTGATTCCGGCCTTTTCCGGGGAGCGTGCTGACTTGGTGCTGACCCGTTGACGGTGTCCGTACCGGCCCTGACCTGGTGCCCTTTCGGTTCCCGTGGACGGCTACGGAGACGGGAACACCAGGGGTGGCGAGAAGCCCTGCAGGGGCCTCTCGTGGCCTCTCTTTATGCAAGAACGCGCATAGTCGCGAGAACGCATAGACGGCTGTGCATGACCCCCCTACGGTCGTTGTGGGCGGCTCCGCTGGGGCCGAAGACCAGGGGGTTGCGCGTGTCCGAACGTGCCGGGCTTACCCGACTGACAGGCAACGGGAACGGAGAGTGTGGGCAGGGAGACTGTCCGAACGTGTACCGCACCGAGAAGGGGACGTTCGTCGTTCAGGGCGACTTGTTCGACGGCTTCGCGCCCCCGCAGGGCGAGGGCCTGGTGGAGATTCCGGAGAGCGTTTTGAGGGAGGCCGTCCGTGCTCTTGGCTGGTGAGGCGTGGCAGGCACAGTTCCGCGACTTCCGGAAGGAGGCGTGGCGGCTTGAGACACGCCCCGTCTACCGGGTGCCACAGGAAGCCGACGAGCTCGCCCGGTTCCTCGCGGGGGAGCGGTTCCCCGGCCCGTACGAGGACGACTGGACGGCCCTGATCCGCAAGCACAAGGAGACGGGCGGCACGATCGGCCGCGTGCACATCGTGTCGCGCCCGCTTTCGGACTACCTCCGCTTCGAGTTCGAGCGGTACTACCGCCACCAGGCACCCGTCGGCGAGGACATCCGCATCCTCGATGTGACGGACCGCGAGAATCCGCTCGCCGACATCGACGACTTCTGGATGTTCGACCGCTCCACGATCGTCCTCATGAAGTACGAGGCAGACGGCACGCAAACCGAACGCGAGCTGTATGAGGGCGACCCTGCCCCGTTCCTCGAATACCAGCGCATCGCCCTCGCGGAGTCGGTCCCGTTCCTGGAGTACGTAGCCGAGTGACGTTCGAGCCCGAGCAGCTGGGGCAGTCCTCCCGAGAACTCGCCGCGCTGCTGCGCAACCTGCGGAAACAGGCTGGTCTCTCCGGGGACCGGCTTGCCGCGCGTTGCAACATGTCGCAGTCCAAGGTGAGCCGGATCGAGAACGGGAAGGTGCGCCCGTCCCTGGTGGACATAGAGCGCATCCTCAGGGCCTTGGACGCCCCGCCGGCCCTGATGGCGGAAGTCTCCGCGCTGGCCCGCATCGCAGCCACGGAGTGGCAGGACGCACGCTCCATGCGCCGGAAGGGCCTGGACAAGAAGCAACTGGAGCTGGCCGGACTCGAAGCGTCCTCGACCGACTTCCGGTTCTTCCTGCTCTCGATGCTCACCGCCCTGCTCTCCACTCCGGAGTACATCCGGGCCAGCCTTGCCCACATCCCCGGCGACCACAGCAAGACCGTGGCGAAGAAGCTGGAGCGGCAGGAAGTCCTGTACGACCGTCGGAAGCGGTTCACCTTCCTGGTCACCGAGCAGGCCGCACGCTCCCCGTTCGTCTCCGCCGACGCCATGGCCGTACAGCTCGACCGGCTGGCTTCCCTCGCTCGACTGCCCCACGTGCGCCTCGGCGTTCTGCCCATGGGCACCCGTCTGCCGGGGTGCCCGTTGAACACCTTCACCGTCTACGACGAAGCGCTCGCGACGGTCGAGACGACAACGGGAGTGATGGTCTTCCGCGACCCGAGGGACGTCCGGATGTACCTCGACGAATTCGCCGGCTACGAGGACCGCGCGCTGTTCGGGCAAGCAGCGCAAGACAGGTTGGCCGAGTGGGCGGCCGCCTTCCGCCCGTGAGCTTTAGTCCACATCGCGACTGAAGCGTGATTCCACCGCTGCCCCCGGCAAGGATTCCGTGCCACGGAAGAACGCGTGGGAAGGCGGACAGCATGCGCAGAGAGCAGACCACCATGTCCGGGCCGGTTCACCTGCCGTTGCCGACGGTCCGACCGGAACCTGTCTCCGGGTGCCGGGACTGTCTCGACCTCGCGGTGCGGCGAGTCAACGCCGTCTCGACGGGAGACCACTCGAAGGCGTCGGACGTGAACGTGTCCCTGCGGGCGCACCTGCACTCGGTGCACGGAGGTCGGTGATGACGCGGGCTGTGCTGCGGTTCGCGGAGCACCGGATCACCCAGCACCCGGGCACAGACGTGACGTTCGAGGCGGAGTGTCTGGCCTACCCGTGCGGATGGTCGGCGCAGCCGTCAACGGACGGTGCGGCCGTGGACGTCGAGTGCATGAGCCACACAGGCCGTACGGGACACGCGAGCTTCCGACGCGTGTGCACGTCGTTCGCGTTGGTGGTGCGGACCGAGTGAGCCATCACGGATCCCCTGTGGTCGAACTGCTGCCCCTATTCCGAGATCCACGGAGATGAGGGTGAACCGTCCGGGTCCAGCCCGTACTGCCACCTTCCGTGGCCCAACAGTGAGCGGATGTGGCCGGCGTCGGCGGCGTGTCGGTAGAGGGCGTCAAGGCCCTTCTCGTCCCCGGCCTCGTTCCGCATTCGATCGAGGTCGCGCAGGATGTAGAAATCACCAGCATCAGCAGCCCTCAAAGCAAGGGCTTCGGCGCCTTCTTGGTCCCCAGCCTGCTCCAGCATCCGTGCCAAGTGGGCTTGGGTGGGGCCGCCGTTGGCCTCAGCCGCCTGTCGGAAGACAGATTCGGCGCCCTCAAGGTCCCCGGCGTCGAGCCGCTCCCGCCACAGATCCAACAGAGGGGAAATGTCGCCGGAGTCGGCCGCTTCCCGGGCGAGGGCTTCGGCGCTCTTCCGGTCTCCTGATTCCTCTCGCATCTGCGCAAGGATGGTGAAGCACAAGGTATCGCCAGTGTCAGTGGCCTCCCGGGCGATGGCCTCGGCACCTTCCCGGTCCCCGGCTTCCTCTCGCATAATCATCAGATTGGACAGGGAATTGGGGTCGCCGGCGTCGGCTGCCTGCCGATACAGGACTTCGGCACCATCCAAATCTCCAACCCATTCCCGCAGCCGTGCCAGACCGCGTATCGCATCCGGGTCACCCGCGTCGGCGGCCTGTCGGTAAAAGGGCTCGGCACCCTCCCGATCCCCGGCCATCTCCAGCCTCTGGCCCAAGAACTTCAGGCCCCTGGGGTTCCCCGCGTCCGCAGCTCGCCAGAACAGGGATTCGGCACCCTCCGGGTCCCCGGCGCGCTCCCGCGCCCAGGCCACTTTGATCATGGCGCCGGAGTGTCCGGCTTCGGCAGCTCGGAGGCGGAGGTAGTGGGCCCATTGCGCACGGCCCATGTCCTCGGAGGCTTCAGCGAGGTTGTTGAGGTCGTCAGGGTGAGTGAGATGGGCGTGAGCCGCGTGCCAGAAGGATGCTGGAGGGCACAGTAGACGGCGGGCCGTTCTCCCGTGCTGTTCGAGATAGTCAGCGAGGCGGAGCATAGGACCCGTTGGTGGGGTCGCAGCACTCGCCGGCGTCGGATCAATCGGAGGACGACGCGAGGGTCGAGGGTTTGTCCGGCCGAGTGGGACCTGCTTGCCGTGGACGGGGCGGGCGAGGTCCGCGTAGGCGGCTTCTGCCCAGTCGTTGGTGAGTCGGTCCCAGTCGTCGTCAGTGAGATAGTCGGCGGCGGCGTCAGTGACGAACGCTTGGGGAAGGTGGAGCCCCACCCCGAGACGGCGGGCATCCATCGCAGTTTCCAGCAGTGCTCGAACGGCCGGGGCGCCATGCTCGTAGCGACGCAGGAGTTCGGGGGCACCAGCGAGGTCTTGGGCGACGCGGCCGTGAATGCCAGCACGGGAAAGGGCATCCGCCAGCAGCCGGTCACCGTCCTGGGCGAGGATCGTGGCTGTTCGGAGTGCGTCCTGATTGAAGGTGTCGGGGACAGCCACTGTTCGGCCAGCGAGCAACTCTCGGGCTCGGCTGTGCGGGTCTGGACTGCCAGGTCTGGGCATGGCGCTGTATTGGCCCTCGTACTCGGGCCAGAGGGTTCCGAGGATGAGGACCGGTCCGCGGCTGGAGTCGGTGAGGAGGGTGTGGAGGGCGGCTGCGATGCGCTCGCCTACTTGAGGGTGACCGAGGTAGTGCTGGGCTTCGTTAAGCCACACCACCGTGAGCGGCGCGACGCGTTCGAGGTCGGCGAGCGCCGCTTCTGCGCGGGTTGGGTCGTAGGGGTGCCAGAGCTGCCACCCCTCTTCAGCAAGCGGCTGGGCAGCCTCCCAGCAGGCCCGTGTCTTGCCCGTGGACGACGAGCCGACCAGGACCAGCATCCGACTGCGGCCCTCCATGACTTCGCTCACCGCCTCTGCCAACACCTGGTCGTGCGCACGGCGGACGTAGCCAGACAACGCCCGCACCGAACTGGCTGCTGCGGCGGATCCGGATGGATGAACCTCCAGGTCGTGCGGATCCCACTGTCCGATCGGCCTGCCAGGTCCCTCGGCGCTCCGGGGCACCGAACCGATCGAGCGGTCGGCAGCCCTACGTCGCAGATCCAGCAACTCCGCTTCTGACAGCGCGAGCACTCGGGCCAGCGCCACGACTGTTTCCGCCGACGGGACAGCCCCATCGACCCGGAACGCTTCCTGGATGGTCGTACGCCCCAGCCCTGACTGGGTAGCGAGCTGGGTCTTGGTCAGCCTTTTGCGAGCCAGTCCATCGCTGAGCTTGTCACGCAGCTTGGCCAGCGGGCCTTCCTCTCTATCGGGCTCCGCACTCGGCATCCGGCCCCCCAGTCGAAGTGTTTGCCGATGTTCATCATCGTCCGGTCGAACCACGGCGAACATCGCTTCGGCGAACTTCGGTCACATCAACATCCCACCGTGTGCAGGGAGATCATCGTGACCCGTGTCGCCGTCGTCCTACTGACCATCGCCGTGACCGTTGTGTTCGCACTCCTGGCCGCCGCTGCCACGGGCACACTGGCCCGCCTCGATGGCGCCACCTACCCGGCCGCTTTGACGCGTGCAGCCGCCGCCTTCGCCGCTGTGATCACCCTCGCCACTGCCGTAGCTGGCGTGCTCACCCAGTACCTCACCTGAACAGGAGTGGACGGTCACCAGCGGGTGTGTGCCACCTGTCAGACCCTCGAACTAGCATCCGCCTGTGAACCCTGAACTCCTAGCCTCCCTCGCTGTCCCGCTCCCGAAGGGTCAGATGATTACCTCTGATGAGGGTGACGGCGACAGGCAACCGCTGTGGCTGAGCGATACCCCGGCTTCCGCCGAGTTGTGGGCCCACCTGTGCGCCGAGCACAGCGTCTCGGGTCTGTGGCCTCTCCTTCTTGACGCCGAGGACCCGAACGACGGCGCATTCCGGCCCTGGGCGTCCGGCGAGCTGTCTCCCGAGCGGATGTCCTCACCCGACGCGCACGACCCGGCGGTTCTCCTGGCGCAGTGGTGGAAGGTGTACACGAGTACCGACGACGATGATGACCTCCTTACGCCCGAGAAGCGTCTCGCAGTCACCGCGCCGTTCGGCCATGCCTGGCCAAGTCCCTCCCGCAGCCAAGAGCCCGTGACAGGTGCTGATGAGATGGCCGCAGAGTACGCGCGGGTCTTCGTCGATCAGCATCCTCGGTCGCGGCTTGGGCTCATCGCAGCTGCCTGCGGTGCGGACGCACTTACCGCCGTCGGCTGGGACGGTCCCGCCAACTACGACAACGACACGGCCAAGTTCTCCGCCGTCGTACGCGACTGGGAGCGCCGCTTCGGTGCGCGCGTCGTGGCCGTCGGCTTCAGCACCCTCCATCTCAGCGTCGCGGCACCTCCGATGACTACCGAGGATGCCCTCCTGGTTGCCGCCGAGCACTTCGCCTTCTGCCCGGACAACATCTGGCAGGGCTCCCGTCCCTACACTCTTGCCGCCTATGCCGAGCGCATTTGTGGCATGAACTGCTGGGATTTCTGGTGGGATTGACCCCAGCAGCGAAGCACAGGAAGGGCCATTAGGCCTCCGGTCAGATGGCAGGGGAGGCGCACGCGAGGAATGGTCCAGCCGCCTTGCTCCACGACTCGCCTCGCGCGAGAGCAGCTGCCCCCTCTGTACGCAGCGACTCGACCACGGGAGCCAGGAAGTCTGTCCGCCACTGCCTCACGGTCTCCGGCTTCATGCCGCTCGACTCGACCACTGTCCCCACCTTGGCTTCGAGAACGGCCGCGCCTTGCGCCATGTCGATGCCGGTCCACTCGTCTACGTGCTCGGCCAGCAAGGCCCACGACAGCTTGATCATGCGCGGATCGTAGAGGCGACGGCGAAGAGCAGGAAGAGAGTGAAGGGGGTGGGGTATGACCCCCTGGACTTGTCGTCACGGCCGCCTCGTCTTAGCAGCTCAGATCCTGCCACGGTTCCAGAGGCCGTTTGAGCCTCGGCCGGCGGAGCGCCAGGCGGAGTATTCGCAGGTCAATGGCTTGAACGGACGAATTGCGGCGGCGCGGTGAGCGCAGAGCATTGAGGGCATGCGGCCCTCCCCGCAGTGAGCGGGAAGGGTCGTGCCGAATGGTCACGCAGCGCTGGCGTCGCCCTTCATGCCGGGGCGGTCGTGGAGGTAGGACCAGTAGACGGCCAAGGTGGGCGACCTCTTTGCCGCCGGATTGACGCGCAACAGTGTCGTCGTCTCCCTGTCGAACCGCCGGTGACACGTAAGGCACAGGGGCACGTAGTGCATTGGGTCTGTGCTGTAGGGGGTGCCGACGTGCCGCCCCTTCTCGTCGCGTGACTCGTTGGGGTCCAGATGGTCGTACGCCCACTCGGCACCCTGCTTACCGCAGGCCCGCCAGCAGGGGTGGGCGCTCGCCTTGCCGCGCTCCATGCGGACGATGTGGTGAGCCTTGTCGTACGACATGGGGGCGCTATGCGCCGGACCCCCGCAGGTCTTCGTTCGCCCGCTCATGAAGTTGCTCCTGTCGACGTCCTTCACTTCGCCGCAGGCACAGAGGCACAGGAGGCGGCGCGGACGACCCTCTACGCGGCAGATGAAGGTCAGCATTCCCCGGCGCATACCGGACTCGTACGGCGGACGCGATGGCGCGCCAGCGGCGGAGCGGCGGCGAGAGGAAGTGTTCGTCTTGGACTTACTCAAGGGGCGGAGACTCCTTGTCGAGGTTTGCGTGTTGGAGAGGCTTGCGCGGCGAAGCCGCTCCCTGAGCAAAGACGTCTTGCGGCAGCTCCGGCGCTACGCGCCGGGCATTGGTGAAGGCGTCTTGCGTCTAGGGCTTGCCCACCTGCTTCTTTCGCCGCTGCCCTAACTAGATAGAGAGGACGCGAACGTTTCCCTAGGTCAGAGCAGCTTTCGGTACAGGCCACAGCTGTACTCGGTACAAATCCGCGCGGTACCTGCGCAGCTAGAGCCGCTCGGGATGCGTGCGACAGGGAGATGGCGCACCCTTCTCCTTCTGGAACGCGTGCCTCCCGAGCACGAGACAGGCCGCTGATGAATGCGGCGACACCAGGTCGAGACGCTTCGCGCTGGCGACGGCGCCGGTCGTGCTCTGTTTGCTGAGTCGTGTGCCGTTCTTCGACAGGATGGCCGCGAGCACGTTGGGCCCGAACGGTGCGTGCCCGTGCCTGTCGGCCCAGCCGAGTGCGGCGAAGTGCACGCGGTGCGCGAGTGCGAATCGTTCATCGCGTGCCATGCGTCGGTACTCATGCTGCGAGACGGCACCCCAGGGCTTGCCCTGCCCGAAGTGGATAGCCACTCGATCGTGGCCCCCTTTCTCTCCTTCTGCGGCGCGGTGCGCCAGTGACCCCGCCGGGCGGCGGGACATGTGCCTCCTTTCGGTTGGCTGTGTGGTGGGAATGGGTCGGTCAAGCCGAGACGGGGCACTCTCGGTCGATCCAGCGGTCGACCTCTGACAGTCGGAAGCGGAGGCTTCCGCCTACCTTCCGGGACGGGATGCCGAGCATCCGGTGGTTGTTGTAGATCCACGCGGGCTTCTTGCCCAGGTACTCGGCCAGCTCGTCGACGGTCATGAGGCGGTGATGGTGCAAAGGCGGACTCCTGTCGTGGAGGGCGGGCCTCCACATCTTGAGTGCACTAGTTCGGTTCGGTCAAGTCCGGCTCTGCCTTATCCGGACTTGACTGGTGCGTGGTGCGTGCTTACGGTTCGGATATGAACTCGACATCGCAGCCGCCAGGCACCGAACCGCGAGATGGCGTGACCGTCATCAAGCGCATGGGCGCATGGGCGGTGACCATGTACTGGCCGCACGGCACCAGCGGAACTGTGGGGCCCCGAGAGATTCACGTCGTTCCTGCGGAAGATGCCGACCCGCAGGAGATCGCACGCGGTATCTCCAGCACTGTTCTCCGGCGGATCAACACCACGCCGAGTGAGGACTTCGCCGCGATGCGGTCACTGGCGGAAGCTGCCGACCTGGATATCCGTGAGCTCGGCGAGCGGCTGGCTTCCCTCCCGGGCGGCCTTACGGATGAGCGGCTGGCGGTGCTGTCTGCCCTCTACGTGCACTTCGTTGATGCGGGAGAGCGCGCCCCGGCGCAGCGTCTGGCGGTGGGATTCGACTTGAATCCGGCCACTGTGAAGGGGCACCTGCGCGCCGCGCGGCAGCGGGGCTTCCTGACCAAGGTCGAAGGCAAGGCGGGCGGGCAGCTCACGGACAAGGCAGAGCAGACACTCAGGGGGATGAAGCGTGGCGCAGGTACTGAAGAAGTGTGACTGCCGGAACAAGACCCGGTGCGCGCACCTGTGGACCGTCCGCTACCGCGAGCCCGGTGGGCGGACCGGGCGCCAGCGGGAGAAGTCGTTCCCCACGAAGAAGGAAGCCGAGAGCTTCGGTGTCAAGGCGGAGAATGACAAGCGGGCCGGGGTTTACATCGACCACCAGCTTGGGCAGATCTCGATGCGCAAGTGGGCAGAAGAGTGGCTGTCGCAGCACCAGGTGAACGAGTCGACCCGGCGGAACTACCAGGGCTTCATCTCGAACCATTTGCTTCCCGCGCTGGGTGCGCGCACTCTCGCCAGCGTCACTGTCCCGGACGTGAAGAAGCTCCAA
Organism: Streptomyces sp. NPDC008313; assembly: GCF_042956125.1. NCBI lineage: Bacteria > Bacillati > Actinomycetota > Actinomycetes > Kitasatosporales > Streptomycetaceae > Streptomyces > Streptomyces sp. NPDC008313. Next base: position 101,001 of record NZ_JBIBFR010000001.1, on the reverse strand, counting down.
ACTGCCATGGTCAATGGCGGGTTGGCGGGATCGACGGTCAACGACCGCATGAACATCCTGCGCGCCATGATGGCGACGGCCGTCAAGGAACGCCGCATACCTGAGAGCCCGTGCGACGGGGTGCCGCCGATCAAGACGGCGGGCGCGGCCGTCGACCCGGACGAGATACCGACGCTGGCGGAGGTGTACGCCATCGCCGCCGCCATGTCCGATCAGTACCGGCTGACCGTGTGGCTCCAGGCGGGCGCTGGGCTGCGTATCAGTGAGGCTCTGGGGCTGACCTCCGACTGCCAGCGGGAAGGCTTCCTGCGGCTGCGCAGGCAGATCAGCGCCAAGGCGAACCAGGGCGACTGTGTGACGCGGTTCGTGCCGCTCAAGCACCGCACGGCGGACGAGTACCGGGACGTGCCCACGCCGACGTTCCTGGACCAAGAGATCGGCAACCACCTGAAGCGCTGGGGCACGGTCGAGGTCGACGGCGTAGAGGCGCTGTTCGCGCCGCGTGAGCGGGGCAAGGGGAAGATGCCTACGGCATCGACGTACGGTTACCACTGGCGGAAGGCGTGCACGGCGGCGGGCGTGGTCGCGCCGGACGGGAAGCCGAAGTACACCCCGCACTCGCTGTGCCACTTCTTCGCCTCGACGGCCCTCGCGAACGGCGTTCCGATCCACGAAGTGAGCCGCTGGCTCGGTCACCGGAACATCAAGACCACCGTCGACACGTACGGGCACCTGGTGCCGGAGGCGTGGGACCGGTGCCGGGACGTGATGCAGCAGGCGCTTCGGCCGTCGCCGGTACGCGCCGTCGCCGTGGCGGCGTGACGTGCTGACCGACGACACGGTGCTGACTTGGTGCTGACCCTGCACCCCTCGAAGGGGCGGAAACCCTTGGGAACACTGGGAAGGAAGGGGTTCCATGAACGTTCCGCTTCAACGTGTAGCGGCTGATGTGTCACCACGTATGCAGGTCAGGGAGGGTCCGACTCTTCGGGGTCGGGCCCTTGGTTTTTTCCCGTGCTGGGATTCGGGCAATGCGTCGCCTGGGCTGAGGGTGGGCGGGAGAGAAGCCGCCCACACGCCTTCTTCACGACTCTGGGGCCCGCGCGGATCCAGGCCGTGGCGCTTTTCCTACTCGTTTGACACAATCGGGGCATGACTGAGACGACGTACAGCATCGGGGAGGGCCCGGCGACGCGGGTGAGCCTGTCGCTGGCGGAGGGCACCGCGGAGGCGATCCGGGCGCGCGTGGGGAAGCGGGAGTTCTCCGCGTTCATCGCCGAGGCGGTCGAGCGTGAGCTGCGCGGGCAGGTCCTGGACGAGTACCTGGCGGACTACGAGAGCCGCAAGGGGCCGGTCTCTGAGCCGGCTCGTCAGCGGGCGCGGCAGGTCTTCGACGAGGTGTTCGCCGAGGAGGCCGAGTGGCCCGCCGCAGGCTGAGTCACGAGGGGACGCTGGTCCTCGACAGTGAGGGACTCTCGAAGCTGCTCGCCGACGATGAGCAGGTGGTGGCTTTGATCGCTGAGGCGCGCTCGCGCGGCATGGAGGTCGTGATCAGTGCGCTCACCATCATCGAAGCCGTCCACGCCCGTACCAACAAGTCCCGCCTGAACTGGGTGCTTTCCGGGCTGCGGGTCGTCCCGGTCGGGGACGAGGAGGCGAGGTCGGCCTCGAAGTTGATGATGAACGCAGGGTTGCACGGACACAAATACGCGATCGATGCGGCCGTCGCCGAGGCCGCCCTGCGACAGCATCGCCCTGTGGTCATGCTGACTTCCTATATTGGCGACATGGCCAAGCTGTGCGGCGAGCGGGTACGGCTCGTGGCGGTGTGAGGCTCAGTAGGAGCGGGGCCCCATGGGCTCCAGTGGCCGAGGAAAGGCTTGAGGTCGTCGCCGCGGGGTTTCGGCGGGGTGGGCAGTTTCGGCGCTGAGACCGATTCGGTGAGGCGTCGGAGGTGAGCGTCCGCGAACGCGAGCCACGCCTCGATCTCGGTCCGCTCCTGCCCGGGCGGCAGTGAGGTGGCGTGGTCGCGTACTGCTGCGATGCATTCGGTCAGGCGGCTGGCGATCCCAGTGTTGGAACACTATGCGCGAGCCGTGTGGATTGACGCGCCGCTCGACGGCGAAGTCAGCTCTGGGATCGGGCGAAGGGTGACGGCATCTCGTCCGAAGGGTGACGGCATTTCGTCCGAAGGCGTGCGGCGGCTGGTCGAGCGTGTCCATGCCGCACTCGACCAGCAGCGGTCCGGCCTTGAGGCACCCCGCCGACGATGAACACCGTCCTGAACAACCTCCGTGGGCGCGGCCTGATCGAGCGCACCCCGCACGAGTGGCACCGCAACGTGCTGGAGACCCGGCTCACCGACCAGGGCAGAGCCGTGATGGCCGACGCGGACGCCCGCGCCGTCCGCGTCGAGCGGGCGCTGGCCGACGAGTTCACCGAGGCGGAGCGGGAGACGCTGGCCGCGCTGCTCGGGCGCTGCGTCGGACTGCTGGAGCGGGAGCGGCCCTGACGGCGGGGGCGCCCCGCGCCCGGCCCGCTCCGGGGGGCTACGCGGCCGGCTCCGCGAGTCCCGTCTTCAGGCCCGCCCCGCACAGCGGGACCACCGTCGTCCGGTCGCCGAGCGCGCCCTCCCGCACCGCCGCCCAGCAGGCCACCCCGGTCGACTCGACGAACAGCCCGCGGGAGGCGAGGTCCCGCTGGGCGTGCCGGATCTGATCCTCGGTCACGGTCAGGAAGCCGCCCCCGGACTCACGCACCGCCCGCAGGATCTGCCGGGCCCGCGCCGGACGGGGGATCGCGATGCCCTCGGCGAGGGTCGGGGCCGCCGGGGTGACACCGGTCAGGTCGTCGGCGCCCGCGCGCCACGCCCCGGCCAGCGGGGCCACGGCGGCCGACTGGACCCCGTACAGGGCCGGCCTGCGGTCGATAAGGCCCGTGGTGTGCAGTTCGGCTACGGCGAGGGCCGCGCCGAGCAGGAGCGTGCCGTTGCCGACGGGGACGACGAGCACCTCGGGGAGCCGTCCGCCGAGGTCCTCCCAGAGTTCGTGGACGTAGGTCTTGGTGCCGTGCAGGAAGTACGGGTTGTACACGTGCGAGGCGTAGAAGACCCCCTCCTCGTCCGCCGCCTCGCGCGCCGCCCGGGCCGCCGCCTCCCGGTCACCCGGGACGACGTGCGGCCGGGCCCCGTGCGCTTGGATCTGCTCCAGCTTCTTCGGCGAGGTGCCCTCGGGGACGTACACCGTGCAGGGCAGCGCGGCCCGGGCGCAGTAGGCGGCGATCGCCGTGCCCGCGTTGCCGCTGCTGTCGGCGAGGACCTGACGGGGGCGCAGCCGCAGCGCCAGTTCGGCCAGGAGGACGGCTCCGCGGTCCTTGAAGGAGAGCGTCGGCATCAGGAAGTCGAGTTTGGCCGAGATGCCGTCCTTGAGCTCCACCAGCGGGGTGCGGCCCTCGCCCAGGCTGACGGTGGGGGCGGCCAGCGGCAGCGTCTCCGCGTACCGCCACAGGGAGTTGACCCGACCCGTGAGGGACTTGAGCGGTGCGGGGGTGGGGGAGAAGTCCAGGTCCAGCGGGCCCCGGCAGACCGGGCAGCACCAGGCGAGCGAGTCCGAGGGAACACGCGTGCCGTCCGTCGGGCAGAAGCGGTCCGGCAGTGAGGTCATGTCCGCAGGGTAGATCCGCGGGCCGCCGGCCACGGGGCATTCCCGGCCCGCGTCGGTCGCGTTGGCCGGGCGGCAGCCGGGCGGCAGCCGGGCGGCAGCCGGGTGGGAGCCGTGCGGGGGCGGGCCGCGCCAGGGCGGCGGCGGGGGCCGGGCCGCGTACCGCCCCTGTTCGGCTCCCGCTTACGATGCGCCCAGCCGTACGACTCTCGTACACGCGTTCCCGATCACCCGGACCAGGAGCAACGCACCCGTGGCCACACCCCCGCCCCCCGGACCCGAGCAGCCCCAGGGCCCGTACCCGCCGCAGGGCACGCCTCCGGATCCGGACCCGTTCGCACCGCCGCCGGAGCCCGCCGGGCAGGGCCCCCACCGGCCCTTGCCCTCGTACCCGCAGGCATCCTCGTACCCGCAGGCCTCCTCGTACCCGCAGGGGCCGGGCGGCCCGCACCAGCAGCCCTACCGGTACTGGGGCCAGGGCTACAGCCCGTACAACCGCCCCGCGCCGGTCAACGGGCTGGCGATCACCGCGCTCGTGCTCGGTCTCCTCTGCTTCCTGCCCGCCGTCGGCCTGGTGCTCGGCATCGTCGCGCTCCGCCAGATCAAGCGGCGGGGGGAGCAGGGCAAGGGCATGGCCGTCGCCGGAATGGTCATGTCGTCGCTCGGCCTGGTGCTGCTGGTGGCCGCGCTGACGACGGGTGCCGCGGAGGACTTCGCGGACGGCGTCCGGGACGCGGGCGGCAGCACCTTCTCGGTGGGCAGGGGCGAATGCTTCGACGCCCCCGGCGGCTCGCTGGAGGGCTACGCGTACGACGTCGACGTGGTGCCGTGCGAGGGCGTGCACGACGCCGAGGTGTTCGCGACCTACGTGCTGGACGAAGGCGCCTACCCCGGCGACGACGTCATCAACGACACCGCCGACGAGAAGTGCTACATGTACCAGGACCTGTACGCGATGGACGCCTGGGCCGTCCCGGACGACGTCGACATCTACTACTTCACGCCCACCCGGCAGAGCTGGCGGCTCGGCGACCGCGAGATCACCTGCATGTTCGGCAACACCGACGTCACCGGCACCCTGACGGGCTCGCTGCGCCGCGACACCACGAACCTGACGTCCGACCAGCTCACCTATCTCAGGGCCGAGGCCGCCAGGGACGACGCGCTGGAGACCGCGCCCGACGAGGAGTTCGTCGAGGACGACCTGCCGGGGCACCGGAAGTGGGCGGGCCGGGTCGCCGACGCGCTCGGCGAGCAGACCGGCAAGCTGGACGCGTACCCCTGGACCCCCGCGGTGGAGGACGCCGTGGCCGGTCAGTCGAAGGCCTTGAAAGAGGCCAGGAAGGAGTGGGAGAGCGCGGCGCGCGCGACCGACGCCGACGCCTTCTACGAGCACTACGACCGGGCCGCCGCGCTCCTCGACGGCAAGGCGGCGGTCACCGCGCGCAAGGCTCTGCGCCTCGACACCACACCGCCCGTGTACGACGACCCGTACGAGGGCGACGGCGGCACGGGCGACGGTGGCTCGGGAGGCACCGGCGCCGAGGTGTGAGCGCGTCCATAGCGGGGAGAAACCGCCTGCGTAAAGCCCTCACCGGGGCTAAGTCATCACATCGAGTGATTCACTGGCCTTCACTTGCGCGCCACCACCCACGGTTGCCAGGCTGTAGCTGTCTGTACAAACCGATGGGGGTGGCCAGTGACTTTCGGTGAGCAGCCTGCGTACCTGCGCGTCGCGGGCGATCTCCGCAAGAAGATCGCCGACGGTTCACTGCCACCGCACACCCGCCTCCCCTCCCAGGCCAGGATCCGCAAGGAGTACGGGGTCTCGGACACCGTGGCCCTGGAGGCGCGCAAGGTGCTGATGGCCGAGGGCCTCGTCGAGGGCCGCTCCGGGTCGGGCACGTATGTGCGGGAGCGCCCGGTGCCCCGCCGGCTGGCCCGCTCCGGGTACCGGCCGGCCGACGGCGCGACCCCGTTCCGGCAGGAGCAGGCCGACGTGTCGGCGCGCGGCACCTGGGACTCGCGCAGCGAGCAGGCCGAGGCGGGCGCCGCCGTCGCGGAGCGGCTGTCCATCCACCCCGGCGACCGCGTGATGCGTACGACGTACGTGTTCCGGGAGGCGGGCGAGGCGATGATGCTCTCCACGTCCTGGGAGCCCTTCGCCGTCACCGGGCGTACGCCGGTGATGCTCCCGGAGGAGGGCCCGCTCGGCGGGATGGGCGTGGTCGAGCGCATGGCGGCCATCGACGTGGTCGTGGACAACGTCACGGAGGAAGTGGGCGCCCGCCCCGGGCTCGCGGAGGAGCTTCTCGCTCTGGGCGGCGTGCCGGGCCATGTCGTCCTGGTCATCCAGCGCACGTACTTCGCGTCCGGCCGCCCGGTCGAGACGGCGGACCTCGTCGTACCGGCCGACCGCTACCAGGTCGCCTACCACCTGCCGGTCCGGTAGATCGCGAGCCCGCGGGTCCCGTACCCGCGGCGCACCGCCCGCACCCGCGGACCCTGCGCTCGCGGCCCGCCGCCCGCGCCCGCAGGCCCGGTACTCACGCCCCGCGCCCCGCGCCCCGCACCTCACGCCCCGCGCCCCGCGCGTCCGCGTGAAGTGGCCCCCGCCTCCGGTGGGACGGCCGCGTCACCGCCCAACCGGGCGTGCTCTGGGCGCAGTTGTAATCCGGCCGTTCTCACCCCCGTGTTCCCGGCCGCCGGTCCGCGCTGCTCGGCTGACGTCCGCGCGCCCGCCCGACGGCGCGCGGGACGCGATGCGCCCCGCGCTCTCTGGCCGGTTGATGTACCTCCTTGTGAAAAGCCGTATTCGCTGCGTGAAGGTTGGGCGTACGCTCGGGCATATGCGGACTGGGGTTTCCTTATGGGGAGGGGCGGCGGGGGTCCCCCTCGCCCGCACGCGGACGAGAACGCGGGAGAGCAAGCCGGGAAAGCGAAGTGGAGGGGCGCGATGACCGACGGCACGATCACTCTTCCGTGGCTCGTCATACGGCAGGACGACAACGGCAACCGCTACCGCGTCGGCCGGTACGCGACCAGGGCCGAGGCCGAGAAGATCGCCGACAGCCTCGACGGCCGGGGACACAAGCAGCTCTACTGGGTCGAGCGGCTCGCGCAGAACGGCGCGGGCGAGGTGAACGGGTACCAGTGATCCACCCCGCCGGTGCGGACGCGCTCCCGTAGGCTCCGGCGCATGACGGATCGGATCGTGGTGGTCGGCGCCGCCCTGACGCGCGAGGGGCGCCTTCTCGCCGCGCGCCGTAGTGCGCCCCCTGAACTCGCCGGACGCTGGGAGCTGCCCGGCGGCAAGGTCGAGCCCGGCGAGAGCCCCGAGGGCGCCCTGGTACGCGAGCTGCGCGAGGAGCTGGGCGTCGAGGCGGAGCCGGTCGGGCGCGTCCCCGGCGAGTGGCCCCTGAAGCCGGGCTACGTCCTGCGGGTGTGGCTGTCCCGGCTGGTGTCCGGCGAGCCCCTGCCGCTGGAGGACCACGACGAGCTGCGCTGGCTGACCCCGGACGAGATCTGGGACGTGGCCTGGCTCGACCAGGACGTGCCGGCGGTGAAGGCGGTGCTGTCGGTACTGGCGAGCGCGGGCCGGCGCGCGGAGGGCGGCGCTCGCTGAATGGCCGTACGCCGTTCGCGCCACAGTGAGCGGGTGTACGCGGTAAAGCGCTCCGTATATCGGGTATGTCACCTGTAACCCCATGAAACCGGACATGGGTGGGACTTCCGGCTTGGGAAGTGATCGGTTTGATCGGCACCGAAGGCGACCGCGCGGAATGGACCTTCCCCGCGGATCCGGGCGCCGTGCGCACCGCCCGCGCCGTCGTCCGGGGTCAGTTGCGCACCTGGCGGCTGGACTCCCTGAGCGATGTCACCGCGCTGCTCGTCAGCGAGCTGGTGACCAATTCCCTGCGCTACGCCACGGGACCGATCGGCGTACGCCTGCGGCTCAGCCCCGAGTGGCCGTCCGTGCTGCTCGTGGAGGTCTCCGACCCGCTGCCCGACCTGCCCCACGAGCGCGGCGCGCACGATGACGACGACGAGAGCGGCCGCGGGCTGCAGCTGGTGGCGGAATCGGCGCAGCGCTGGGGGATGCGGCCCGGAGGCGCGGGCAAGACCGTGTGGTTCGAACTCGCCGTACCCCGCTGAGACACCGCCGCGGACGCCCCGCTCCGAGGCCCGTGTCCGGGGCCCGTATCCGGAGCCCGTGTCCGCGGCCCGTGTCCGCGGCCCGTTGTCCGAGGGGTGGACTCCGTCGCAGATCAATGCCCCTGTCCTTGATTCGACGGGGTGTCACGTGGTTAGAAGACTGGGAGTATGCAGCGGCCGGTCCAAAAACCATCGGGACCGTGCTGTGATCGTGAACACCGTGTTGTGCGGTGCCGTAGTGCTGGATACTGCGGGCAGCCGCCCCCGGTGACCGGTGCCGGACGCGGTGAGCTGGAGGGGACGGTTCGCGTGAGCGAGATACCAGCGAAGGCCACGGAGTCCGAGGACCCGTCGGACGGCGCGAGGGCTGAGGCCGCGGGTGACGTGACGCGCGACACCGACGGCGGCAGAGCCGACGGCGACGCGGCCACCTCCGACGCGGCCACGTATGACGCGGCCACGTACGACACGGTCGCGTACGGCGCGGCCACGCACGACGCGGTCGCGTACGGCGCGAGCGCGCACGACACGTGGCAGAGCAGCCCTCCCGGCTCCATGTACGACTACATCAAGGTCGCCTCGTTCTCCATCGGGCCCGACGGACTCATCGACCAGTGGAGTCTGCGGGCCGAGCAGCTGTTCGGCATCCCCGCCGCGCGGGCCGTCGGCCTCGATCCCATCGAGGCGTTCGTCGCCCCCGGCCGGCGCGACCGCGGCCAGCGCAAGATGGCCGAGATCCTCGACGGACGGGAGTGGACCGGCGTGGTCCCCTTCCAGGTCCCCCGCACGGAGGGCACCGGCCGGGACGCGGCCGAGCCGGCCGAGGGGATCGCCGAGGTCTATGTGATGCCGACGCGCACGGAGGAGGGGGAGAAGGCCGCCGTCTGCATCGTCGTCGACGTCCGTACCCTGCGCCGGATCGAGACCGACCTCGCCGCCTCGCAGGCGATATTCGGCCAATCTCCGTTCGGTTTCCTCCTGATCGACACCGACCTGCGGGTACGACGCGCCAACCAGCGCTTCGCCTCCACCTTCGGCGGCGGCGTCGACGACCACCGCGGCACCACCGTCCACGACTACCTCCCCCGGGCGGAGGCCGAGCGCGTCGCCGCCACGCTGCGCCGCGTCCTGGAAACCGGCGACTCCGTCACGGACATGCATGTCACGGGCTTCGTGCCCGGCTCCGACGAGCGCAGGCACTGGTCGGTCAACCTCTACCGCGTGCACAGCGGCACCGGCCGCCCCATCGGCATCGCCTGGCTCGGAACCGACGTCACCAGGCGCCGCGCCGCCGCCCGTGAAGCCGCCGCCGCACGGCGTAATCTCGCCCTTCTCAACGAGGCGGGTGCCCGCATCGGCAACTCCCTCGATCTGGAGACCACGGCACGCGAGCTGCTCGGCGTCGTCGTCCCCGGGTTCTGCGACCTCGCCACCGTCGACCTCTACCAGGGACTCCTGGCCGGCGACGAGGCCCCGCCGGGACTCGCCGACGGAAGCGCGGAGCTGCGCCGCGTGGCCTTCGCGAGCGCCGTCGCCGACGCACCGTTCGCGGGCGGGCACGCACCGGTCGAGGTGGGCGCCGTCCACCACTACCCGTTCAACTCCTCCTGCGCGGACGCCCTGCGCACGGGCCGCCCGCGCCACATCCCCGCCGAGGACGGCGGACTGGTCCAGTCCACCCTGGCCGTCCCGATGGTCGCCCACGACACCGTCGTGGGACTCGCGCGGTTCTCCCGTACGAAGGGCAGCGAGCCGTTCGGCGAACGCGACCGCGCGCTGGCGGTGGAACTCGCCGCGCGCGCCGCCGTCTGCATCGACAACGCCCGCCTCTACCGCCGCGAGCACGAGCGCGCGCTGATCCTGCAGCGCTCGCTGCTGCCCCCGGGCGACCCCGAGGCCTCCGGCCTGGACATAGCCTGCCGCTACCTCCCCGGCAACGCGGCCACCGAGGTCGGCGGCGACTGGTTCGACGTCATCGAACTCCCCGGCCACCGCACGGCGCTGGTCGTCGGCGACGTGATGGGCCGCGGACTGCGGGCCGCGGTGGCCATGGGCGAACTCCGCACGGCGGTACGCACGCTGGCCCTGCTCGACCTCGAACCGGCCGAGGTCCTCTCGGCACTGGACGAGATCGCCCGCGGTCTCGGCACCCCCGGGGGCGTCCAGCAGGCCACCCGCACGGCACGCCAGCCGCGGGACGCGGACCTCGCCGAGGTGTACCTCGCCACCTGCGTGTACGCGGTCTACGACTCGGTGACCCGCCGGTGCACCTTCGCCAACGCGGGCCACCTGCCTCCCGTCCTCGTCGAGCCCGGCGAGAGCGCGCTGATGCTCGACGTGCCGCCGGGGATGCCGCTCGGCGTCGGCGGCGAGCCGTTCGAGGAGGTGGAGGTCGAACTGCCCGAGGGCGCGCTGCTGGCCCTCTACACGGACGGCCTGGTGGAGTCCCGCGACCATCCGCTGGACGAGGGCCTCCAGGCGTTCGTGGGGGCGCTGACCGACCCCTCCCGCCCGCTGGAGGACGTCTGCGACCACGTGCTCAACACCCTCGACACCCACCACGGCGAGGACGACATCGCGCTGCTGATGGCACGGGTCCAGGGGCTGCCCGCCGACTCCGTCGGGGACTGGACGCTGCCGCGCGAGCCCCGCAGCGTGGGCCGGGCCCGCGAGTACGCCCGCGCCCGGCTCGTCGGCTGGGACCTGGAGCCCCTGGTCGACACGACGGAGCTGCTGGTCAGCGAGCTGGTGACGAACGCCCTGCGGTACGGGGAGGGTGAGATCAGACTCCGGCTGCTGCTCGACCGGACCCTGGTGTGCGAGGTGTGGGACGCGGGTCTCGTCCAGCCGCGCCGCCGCCGTGCCCGGGACACCGACGAGGGCGGACGCGGACTGCAGCTCGTCGGCCTGCTGAGCGCCGCCTGGGGATCCCGCCGCACCCCGCGCGGCAAGACCGTCTGGTTCGAACTCCCCCTTCCCGACGGCGGTACGGGACTCACGGGCCCGGCGGAGGCACTGCTGAGCCTCTTCTGACCACCGGGTGCGGACGGCCGCGTCGTCCCAGCTCATCACCGTGATCGCAACCGCACCACCCGTCCCCGGCGTCCTCCCCGGCACTGTCGAACACGCGGTCCGGTCCGGGCCGCCGGCCGAGGAGGTCGGGGATGGAACACACGGACGCGCACAACGGGACGCCCGCCGACGGAGGGGACCAGCCGCACATACCGGTGCCCGCCGACGGCGGCTCCCGGCCCGCGCCCACCGGCACCGACGGCTCCCCGGCACCGGCGCCCACCACCGACACCGCCGAGGCGGAGGCCACGGACGCCGGCTCCCCGGGCGGCGGACGCCGCAGGCCCTGGGTCCGCTGGGTGAGGCGTGGCGCGCTCACGCTGGTCCTCCTGCTGGTGGTCCCCCTGCTCGCCGCCGGGACGGCGCTGCGGATCAACTACACCGGTGACCCGGCGGACGGCGCCCGCACCCGGGGCCGCGACGCCGTCTGGCTCGGCCACGCCTGGGTGGACGGGCGCAAGAAGGACGCCGACATGACCGCGCTCGCCCGCCGCCTGGACGGCACCGGCATCCGCGACCTCTACGTCCACTCCGGCCCGCTGGAGCACGACGGAAGCCTGCCGAAGTCGGCGTACCCCCGCGCCCGTTGGCTGATCGAGTCGGTCCACCGGGAACTGCCCGGGGTCAGGGTGCAGGCGTGGCTCGGTGACGTGCTCGCCACCGAGGGCCCCACCGGACTGCGGCTGGAACGCGCCGGTTCCCGGGCCGCCGTGCTGCGTTCCGCCCGGCAGATCCTGGACGCCGGGTACGACGGCGTCCACTTCGACCTGGAGCCCCTGCACTCCGGCGACCGCCACTACCTCGACCTGCTCGACGCGCTGCACCGCGAGACCCGGTCCCGGGGTGCCCAACTGTCCGTCGCCGCCCACCAGATCGACCCGCTCCCGGGCTTCCACTCCCTCTGGGGCACCCTCGCCGGACACCCCAAGTGGTGGTCGCAGGCGTACTTCGGGCAGGTCGCGCGCCGCGTCGACCAGATCGCCGTCATGTCGTACGACACCATGCAGCCGACGGAGGGCACCTACGGCGGCTACGTCGCGCAGCAGACCGCCCTCGCGCTGGAGGTCACGCCGTCCTCCACCGACCTGCTGATGGGCCTGCCCTTCTACCACGAGAACCGGTTCGGCCACTGGGCGCACGCGGAGACGGTGCCCGCCGCCGTCCGGGGCGTGCGCCTCGGCCTGTCCCGGACCGACGCGGGGCGCGACCGCTTCGGCGTCGCCCTGTACGTCGACTTCGCGGCGACGGAGGCGGACTGGACGGCGTACCGGAAGGGCTGGACGGACGGGCCGTCGTGACCCCGCCGGTCAGGAGGACGCGGGGCGCCGCCGGATCCTGCTGCCCAGCCACACCAGCGGGTCGTACTTCCGGTCGGCCGCACGCTCCTCGAGGGGGATCAGGGCGTTGTCCGTGATCCTCTGAAGCCGACGTCCGTCACCAGGTCGCGTACGACCGGGAAGGCCCGCAGGGGGGTGACGGTGATCGTCTCGGCGCGGTCGGACACCGACATGCGGGTCATGCGCATCAGCCGGGGGCGGCCGTTGATCTCCGCCGAGCACCTGGCCGAGCGATGCCGGCCGATGCACTTGGGATCTGCACGGATTGGCGGATCGCGAGCGGTGCGACGCGCCCCCTGTTGCGCCGTACGGGTGGGCTTGGGCGCCGCCCGCGCCGTGCCTCCGACGGGCCGCGCTCGGCCTCCCCTTCAGTGGGCTGTAGATCTGATCAGCTCCATATACCGCCAAACGTGATCAGAACCGGCCTCTGCCCTCCTTGCCGGAACGTTTCCGCCGAGGGGTGGAGGGTCCGGCGAGCCCCGGAGGTAGCTGTGATGTCCCACACCCGCGTCGGACCGCACGCGGTGATGCGCTCGGTCGTCTTCCTGACCGCCGGCGCGCTCGCGGTGCCCGCCCTCGCCGCCTGCGGCGAGAAGGACGAGGCGGGCAAGCCCGTCGCCGCGCAGGACATCGCGCCCGCGGCGCGGGACCGGATCAAGGACGGCGGCACCCTGCGCTGGGCCGTGGACGCCGTACCGGAGACCCTCAACACCTTCCAGGCGGACGCCGGTGCCGCGACCTCACGGATCGCGGGCGCCGTACTGCCCTCCATGTACCGGCTCGACGCGACGGGCCGCCCGCAGCGCAACCCCGACTTCCTGGAGTCCGCGAAGGTCGTCGAGCGCGAGCCCCGACAGGTGGTGCTCTACCGGCTCAACCAGCAGGCCGTCTGGAGCGACGGCCGCGAGATCGGCGCCGCCGACTTCGTCGCCCAGTGGCGCGCCCTGTCCGGCAGGGACACCGCGTACTGGACGGCCCGCAACGCGGGCTACGACCGCATCGAGAAGATCGAACGCGGCAAGAACGACCTGGAGGTCCGGGTCACCTTCAGCAAGCCCTACGCCGACTGGAAGGCCCTGTTCTCCCCGCTGTACTCGAAGGACGTCACGGGCACCCCGGACTCCTTCAACGACGGAGCGCGCGGCAAGCTGAAGGTCACCGCCGGTCCGTTCACCGTGAAGAAGGTCGACCGCGAGGAGGGCGACGTCACCCTCACCCGTAATCCGCGCTGGTGGGGCGCCCCGGCCAAGGTCTCCGAGCTGGTGCTGCGCGCCGTACCCCGCGACAAGCGGGCCGCCGAGCTCGCCGCCGGAAGACTCGACCTCGCCGAGATCGACCCGGAGGAGTCCCAGCGGGTCACCCTGGCCTCCCAGGACAAGGGCGGCCACGGGGCGTCCGCCCACGGGCCCGGCGCCGCGATGACGCCGGCCAGGGCACTGCGCTCCTGGGCCGTCGCGCACGGTTCCGACGAGGACGCGGCGGACGAGGAGACCACCGCCCGCAAGAAGCGGCGCAAGGCGATCGCGAAGTACACGGACCAGCAGGCCGCCCTCGCCGGCTTCGTGGTCCGCAAGTCCCTCGAACCCTCCTTCACCCAGCTCGCCCTCAATGGTGCCGAGGGCCCCCTCGCCGACGAGCGCGTCCGCCGGGCCGTCGCCCGAGCCCTCGACCGCAAGGAACTGGCCGGCGCCGTGCTGAAGCCGCTCGGCCTGCCCGCCGTGCCGGTCGGTAGCCACCTCGCGCTCTCCGGCCAGCCGGCGTACGCCGACGGCAGCGGCGCGCTCGGCGGCCAGGACACCCACGAGGCGCGGGCGCTGCTCGCCGACGCGGGATGGGTGGCCGGCGGCCCGGTCACGGAGGACGGCACGGAGAAGGCGGCCGGTTCCCGGGGCGAGAAGGGCGACACGAGCGAGAAGGACGGCACGAAGGCGTCGGACGAGGACGAGAAGGGGGACTCCGGGGACGACGACGGCACGTACATCGTCGGCGAGGACGACAAGCCCGCCGACGGCAAGCCGGCCGACGCCGACCGGGAGCAGAAGAAGCGGACGAAGAGCGCGGGCGGGCACGCCGCCGAACCGCTGGACGGCAAGCACTTCGTCCACAAGCGGCGCGACGCGGCCCAGGGCGCGTACGCCCCCGAGGGCACGGCCGCGCCGAAGGGCGCGGCGAAGGGGCTCGCGGGCGGGGTGCTCGCCAAGGACGGCAAGGCGCTGACCCTGCGGTTCGTGCTCCCGTCCGGGCCGGGCTCGGCGCCGCTGCGCACGGTCGGCGAGCGGATCGCCCGGATGCTGGAGCGCGTCGGCATCCGCACGGAGATCTCCAAGGTCTCCGACGAGAGCTATTTCAAGGACCACATCGCCTCCGGGGAGTTCGACCTGGCGCTGTACTCCTGGCCCGCCTCCGCCTACCCGGCCACCGACGCGCGGCCGATCTACGCGAAGCCGGTGCCCGGGGCGGACGGGGCGCTGAGCGTGGAGCAGAACTACACGCGGGTGGGCACGGACCAGGTCGACCAGCTCTTCGACCAGGCCATCGGTGAGCTGGACGACAAGGCCCGCCGGTCCCTGATGCGCAAGGCGGACGCCCGCATCTGGGCGGCGGCGGGCTCCATCCCCCTCTACCAGCGCCCCCAGCTCGTGGCGGCCCGCGCCGACCTGGCCAACGCGGGCGCCTTCGGCTTCCAGACCCCGGTCTACGAGGACATGGGCTTCCTGGACAAGAGCCGGTAGCCGCGGCCCGCACCCTCGGGCCACCGGCCTCCGGACCCAGCGGAGGCCGCTCCCGGCGAGGACCCGTACCATGGGGTAAGGCCGTGGCGTGTAATGCCCGGCAGGCCCCGCTCCGCGGAGGCCGTCCACTCACTCCGGGAGAAGCGCCTCAATATGGCCACGCGCCACGACATCCGCAACGTCGCCATCGTCGCCCACGTCGACCACGGCAAGACCACCCTGGTCGACGCCATGCTCAAGCAGGCCGGTGCCTTCGCCGCGCACGCCGCCGAGTCGCTCGACGACCGCATGATGGACTCGAACGACCTGGAGCGTGAGAAGGGCATCACGATCCTGGCCAAGAACACGGCCGTGAAGTACCACCCCAAGGACGGCGGCGACGCCATCACGATCAACATCATCGACACCCCCGGCCACGCCGACTTCGGCGGCGAGGTCGAGCGCGGTCTGTCGATGGTGGACGCGGTCGTCCTCCTCGTGGACGCCTCCGAGGGCCCGCTGCCCCAGACCCGCTTCGTGCTGCGCAAGGCCCTCCAGGCCCGGCTCCCCGTGATCCTGTGCATCAACAAGACGGACCGCCCCGACTCGCGCATCGACGAGGTCGTGAACGAGGCGTACGACCTCTTCCTCGACCTCGACGCCGACGAGGAGCAGATCGAGTTCCCGATCGTCTACGCCTGCGCCCGTGACGGCATCGCCTCGCTGACCAAGCCGGAGGACGGCACCGTCCCGGCCGACAGCGACAGCCTGGAGCCGTTCTTCTCCACGATCCTGGAGCACGTCCCGGCCCCGTCGTACGACGAGGCGGCCCCCCTCCAGGCGCACGTCACCAACCTGGACGCCGACAACTTCCTCGGCCGCATCGCGCTGCTCCGCGTCGAGCAGGGCGAGCTGCGCAAGGGCCAGACGGTCGCGTGGATCAAGCGTGACGGCACGATCAGCAACGTGCGCATCAGCGAGCTGATGATGACCGAGGCGCTCACCCGCAAGCCCGCCGAGAAGGCCGGCCCCGGTGACATCTGCGCCGTCGCCGGCATCCCGGACATCATGATCGGCGAGACCCTCGCCGACACGGAGAACCCGATCGCGCTGCCGCTGATCACGGTCGACGAGCCGGCGATCTCGATGACGATCGGTACGAACACCTCGCCGCTGGTCGGCCGCGGCGGCACCGGCAAGGGCGCGGACGCCAAGGCCGCGGTCAAGGACCGCAAGGTCACCGCCCGCCAGGTCAAGGACCGCCTCGACCGCGAGCTGATCGGTAACGTCTCGCTGCGCGTCCTCGACACCGAGCGTCCGGACGCGTGGGAGGTCCAGGGCCGCGGTGAGCTGGCGCTCGCCATCCTGGTCGAGACCATGCGCCGGGAAGGCTTCGAGCTGACCATCGGCAAGCCGCAGGTCGTCACCAAGGAGGTCGACGGCAAGGTCCACGAGCCGGTCGAGCGCATGACGATCGACGTGCCCGAGGAGCACATGGGCGCGGTCACGCAGCTCATGGGCGTCCGCAAGGGCCGTATGGACAACATGTCGAACCACGGCTCCGGCTGGGTCCGCATGGAGTTCGTCGTGCCCTCGCGCGGTCTGATCGGCTTCCGTACGGAGTTTTTGACCAGCACCCGCGGTACCGGCATCGGGCACTCGATCCACGAGGGCCACGAGCCGTGGTTCGGCACGCTGACGACCCGCAACAACGGCTCGCTGGTCGCCGACCGCTCCGGCGCCGTCACCGCGTTCGCGATGACGAACCTCCAGGAGCGCGGCGTGCTCTTCGTGGACCCGGGCACCGAGGTGTACGAGGGCATGATCGTCGGTGAGAACTCGCGCTCCGACGACATGGACGTGAACATCACCAAGGAGAAGAAGCTCACCAACATGCGGTCGTCCTCGGCCGACTCGTTCGAGGCGATCGTGCCGCCGCGCAAGCTCTCGCTGGAGCAGTCGCTGGAGTTCTGCCGCGACGACGAGTGCGTCGAGGTGACGCCGGAGGCCGTTCGCATCCGCAAGGTGAACCTGGACGCCCGCGAGCGCGCCCGCTCCGCGAGCCGCGCCAAGCACGGCTGACCCGACGCCTGTCCGCCGGCCGGGTAGAGCCGGCGGACAGCCGGACCGGCCGCGCCGTACGCGGCTGATTCACGACGATCCGCCGCGCCGGGCGCGGCTGGTCCCTACCAACTGAGCCCGGGTGCCGCCATCATGGTGGCACCCGGGCTTTTCGCAACCGGTTTTCCGCCGGTGTCCCGGCGTCCGTACGGCGCTCGCACGGTGCGTGGTGTCCGAAATGCGGAACATCTGGCCCGATAGCCAAGTAACAAGTCCGTTTCGCACGCTTCTCACTCAGATCAGTTTGTCCAGATTTTGGAAGATCCAGGCGTCAGCTGTGATTGAACCGAGACCTACAGAGTGTGGTCGGTGTCTGTCCGATGGCAGATAGTTAGCCGCGTAACGCTCGGGTCAATGGGTCACGCGCTGTGGGGACAGCGCCGACTCACGAGCACAGTGGGGTGTTTGGTCCTCCGTCAGGGGTGTCGGAGGCCTGTCACGTACCCCTCCTGTCCGTGCACTGGTTGAGTCATGAGGAGGCCGTCGATGCCAACTACGCGTGTTCATCTGCGACTTGTCGCGTTCTGCGACCGATAGGCATACGTCTTCCCTGATCCGCATGGTCCAAGTCGTGGCCGCCCGCACCCTGGGCTGCCGCCGACTCGGCGTACCCATGAATTGGACGCATCATGACGAGTCCTCTCGAGACGGAAGGCGCCGGTCCTTCGGTCGTCGTGGACGACGACAAAGACGCCAAGAAGGTGCCTGTACCACCGCAGTTGGAGGGGCGTTCGCCCGGCCGGCTGATGTGGACCCGCTTCAAGCGCGACCGCACCGGAGTGGTCTCCGCCTATGTGGTGGGCTTCTTCTTCCTGATCGGCGTGCTCGCCCCGCTGATCTCCAAGCTGTACGGCAAGAACCCGTACACCGTGTACGCGGACGAGCGTCCGGAGCTCTTCGACAGCGCCGGCGTCCCGATCCAGCCCAACGGCGGTATCAGCGGCGAGTTCTGGTTCGGACTCGAACCGGGCAACGGCTACGACGTCTTCACCAAGCTGATCTACGGCATCCGGACCTCGTTGATGATCTCGGTGTCGGTCACGCTCGCGGTCGTCGTCACCGGTGTCCTGCTGGGAGTCGCCGCCGGATACCTCGGCGGCAAGCCGGACTTCTTCATCAGCCGGATCATCGACTTCCTGCTGGCCTTCCCCTCGCAGCTGTTCTTCATCGCCAGCATGCCGGTCGTGGTCTCGCTCTTCGTGAGCCCGCGCGACGAGACACCCACCTATGTACGGGTGGTCGCGCTGATCTGCGTGATGTGGGTCCTCGGCTGGATGAGTCTCGCCCGCATCCTGCGCGGCACGACACTCGCCCTGCGGGAGCGGGAGTTCATCGAGGCGGCCAGGGTGAGCGGAGCGTCCCCCGCCCGCATCATCGGCAAGGAGATCCTGCCCAACGTGGTGACACCGCTGCTGGTGCAGGCCACGTATCTGCTGCCGAACTTCGTGACGATCGAGGCGGGCCTGTCCTTCCTCGGCGTCGGGATCATCGAACCCACCCCCGACTGGGGCCAGATGTTCTCCAAGGCGTCGACCGAGCTCGTGCTGCAGAACGACATCACCTACATGTTCTTCCCCGGCGTCTCGATGATCATCTTCGTCGTCGCGTTCAACCTGCTCGGGGACTCCGTCCGGGACGCCTTCGACCCCAAGACGGCACGCTGACCGCCAGGCCGTGGGCGCGACGCCCCCTGGCAGTTCAACGCTTCTCAACGGCACATCCACAAGCGGTACTTCGCACTGGTGACACACAGATGGGTGGAAACTGAGTGATGAGTAGGGGCGGACGCCACGCATACGCCGCAATCTCAGTGCTCGCGGCCGGAGCTCTCGTGCTCACCGGTTGCAGCAAGGGCGGCAGCGACAGCGGCAATGACAGCAAGAAGGACGACAGCAACGCCAAACGGCAGCAGGCGTCGATCGAGTTCGGCGACGCGAAGGACTCCACCGGTCCCGCCGCCGACGTCCCGGGCGCCAAGTCCGGCGGCACGATCGAGGTTTTGCAGCGCGACAGCTACGCCCACCTCGACCCGGGACAGATCTACGTCTCGGACGAGATGTCGGTCTCGCAGCTGCTCCACCGCGGCCTCACCGGCTACAAGGCGACCAGCGACGACGGCAGCAAGCACGAGGTCGTCGGCGACCTCGCCACCGACTCCGGTACGACGACGGACGGCGGCAAGACCTGGAAGTACACGCTCAAGGACGGCATCAAGTTCGAGGACGGGTCCGCGATCACGTCCAAGGACGTCCGCCACTCCGTCGAGCGGCTCTTCGCGCCCTTCATCAACCAGGGCCCGACCTACCTCCAGCAGTGGATCGCCGACACCCAGGGCACCGACTACCGCAAACTCCTCAAGGACGGCCCCTACAAGGGCAAGCACCTGCCGGACAGCATCCTGGAGACGCCGGACGACAAGACGGTCGTCTTCCACTTCAAGACGGCCCACCCGGACCTGCCGTACGCGCTCGCCATGGCCGGCTACGCGATGGTCTCCGAGAAGGGCGACACCAAGACGAAGTACGACCGCGCGCCCGTGGCGACCGGCCCGTACAAGATCAAGTCGTTCAAGTCCGGCAAGTCGATGGTGCTGGTCAAGAACGCCGACTGGGACGCGAAGACGGACCCGATCCGCCACCAGTACGTGGACCAGTTCAACATCACGTTCAACCAGCAGTACGAGACGTCCACCAAGACGCTCCTCGCGGACAGCGGCGCCGACCAGGCCGGCATCAGCTTCAACAACCAGGTCGACGCGGGCAACCTCTCCAAGGTCCTCAGCGACCCGAAGATGAAGTCCCGCACGGTCTCCGGCTACATGCCGTACGTCGGCCAGATGAACATCAACATGAGCCACCCGGCGCTCAAGGACAAGAAGATCCGCGAGGCGATCGCGTACGCCCTCCCGGTCACGCCGTTCGTCCGCGCCTACGGCGGCAGCGCGGCCATGGAGGTCGCCGGCGGACTGCTCAGCCCGACCGTCAGCGGCTACGACGCCTCCTTCGACCCCTGGGGCAAGAAGAAGAAGCCGGCCGGTGACCCCGTCAAGGCCAAGAAGCTCCTCGAAGAGGCCGGCAAGGTCGGCATGAAGCTCACCTTCGGCTACATCAACACCCCCGAGGGCCAGCAGTACTCCACCGCCATGGCGGCCGGTCTGGAGAAGGCGGGCTTCGACGTCCAGCGCCAGGAGATCCCGGCCGAGACGTTCTACGACCAGGTCAGCAAGCTGGACAACAAGTACGACATCTTCCACACCGCGTGGGGTGCCGACTGGCCGTCCGCCTCGACCGTGATGCCGCCGCTCTACGACGGCCGCGTGATCGCCGACGGCGCGCAGAACTACTCGCAGATCAACGACGACCGCGTCAACAGCGAGATCGACCGCATCAACAAGATCACCGACCCGGTCAAGTCCGCGGCCGAGTGGGAGAAGCTCGACCAGTACATCGTCAAGGACCTCGTCAACGTCGTCCCGACCGCGTACTACAAGCAGATCCAGATCGCCGGTTCCAAGGTCGGCGGCCTCGTCTACGACGACGTGATCGGCAGCGTCGACCCGCGTCGCCTGTTCGTCAAGTAACCATCGCGCCCGCACGGAGCCCGGTGCGCGTCCGCCCGCCCAGCGGGACGGACCGCACCGGGCCCCGCCGGGCCCACTGACGTCTGAGAGCTGCCCCTGCCATGCTGCGCTTCCTCATGCGCCGGACACTCGGCGCCGCCGTCATTCTCTTCCTGCTGAGCATCGTCGCGTTCCTGCTGTTCTTCGGGATGCCACGTGACCCGGGGCTGCTGATGTGCGGTAAGGCGTGCACGCCGGCCAACCTGGAGAACATCCACCACGTACTCGGCCTCGACAAGTCGATCCCCGAGCAGTACGGGATCTTCCTGCACAACCTCGTCATGGGCAGCGACGACTTCGCCCAGGGCCCCTGCCCCGCCCCCTGCTTCGGCTACTCGTACCACACCAACGAGCAGGTCTGGGGCACCCTGATGGACCGGCTGCCCACCACCGTCTCGCTGACGCTGGGCGCCGCCGTCTGCTTCCTCTTCGTGGGCCTCGGCACCGGGATGCTCGCCGCCTGGAAGCGCGGCACGCTCGTCGACAAGACCGTCACCGCCGGGTCGATGGTCATCAGCTCGATGCAGATCTACTTCCTCGGCCCGCTGGCCCTGGCCGCCCTCGTCTACCAGACGCACATCTTCGACAAGCCCGCCTACAACGAGTTCACCAAGGACCCGCTCACCTGGTTCAGCGGGCTCATCATCCCGTGGGTGGTGCTGTCCACCATCTTCGCCGCGCAGTACACCCGTATGGCGCGCTCGTCGATGATCGAGCAGCTCCAGGAGGAGCACGTCCGCACGGCCCGCGCCAAGGGCATGTCCCGCAAGTTCGTCTTCTTCCGCTACGCCTGGCGCGGCTCGCTCATCCCGATCGTCACCATCTTCGGCATCGACCTCGGCTCCCTCCTCGGCGGCGCCATCATCACCGAGTACACCTTCGGGCTGCCGGGCCTCGGCCACCTCGCCGTGGACGCGGTCAGCTTCAGCGACCTGCCGCTGCTGCTCGGCGTGATGCTGTTCTCCGCCGCCATGATCCTCCTGTTCAACATCATCGTGGATGCCTGCTACGCCTTCATCGACCCGCGTGTGCGGCTGTCCTAGGAGCACTGTCGTGACCACTCTGACCAAGGAATCGGGCCCCGGCTCCCCGGCGGACGCGGGCGCCTTCCTCTCGGTGCGCGACCTGCACGTCCGCTTCCGGACCGAGGACGGTGTCGTCAAGGCCGTCGACGGGCTCTCCTTCGACCTGGAACGGGGCAGGACCCTCGGCATCGTGGGGGAGTCCGGCTCGGGCAAGTCGGTGACCAACCTGACCGTCCTCGGGCTGCACAACCCGATGTTCACCGACATCGACGGCGAGATCGTGCTGGAGGGCCAGGAACTGGTCACCGCCCGCGAGTCCGAACTGGAGAAGCTGCGCGGCAACAAGGTCGCGATGATCTTCCAGGATCCGCTGACCGCGCTGTCCCCGTACTACACGGTCGGCCGGCAGATCGCCGAGCCCTTCATGAAGCACATGGGGGCCTCCAAGAAGGCCGCCTGGGACCGCGCGGTGGAGATGCTCGGCAAGGTCGGCATCCCCAACCCGCCGGAGCGGGCCAAGGACTACCCGCACCAGTTCTCCGGCGGCATGCGCCAGCGCGCGATGATCGCCATGGCCCTGGTCTGCGACCCGGACCTGCTGATCGCGGACGAGCCGACCACCGCGCTCGACGTGACCGTGCAGGCCCAGATCCTCGATCTGCTCAAGGACCTCCAGCAGGAGTTCGGCTCGGCGATCATCTTCATCACCCACGACCTCGGGGTCATCGCCGACATGGCGGACGACATCATGGTGATGTACGCGGGCGGCGCGGTGGAGCGCGGCACGACCGACGAGGTCCTGCGCTCGCCCCAGCATCCCTACACCTGGGGCCTGTTGAACTCGATGCCGCGGATCGACTCGGACCTCGGCGCGCCGCTCGCGCCGATCCCCGGCTCGCCGCCCTCGCTGCTGACCCCGCCGTCCGGCTGCCGCTTCCACCCCCGGTGCACTTTCCGCGGCGAGGTGGGCGGGACACGATGTGAGGACGAACTGCCGCTGCTGCCGCCGGGCAGGGGAGGCGCGTGCCACCTCACGGCCGAGCAGAAGCGGACCATCTTCGTCGAGCAGATCAAGCCCCGGTTGCGGTAGGGAGAGACACGTCATGACGGAAGACGTCATCAAGGGGGACCCTGTGGAGAGTGACACCGCGAAGGGGGACCCCGTGAAGGACGCCGCCGCTGTGCCCGCACCGCGCGGGGGCGCCCCGGGGGAGACGGGCGAGCCGCTGCTCGTGGTGGAGAAGCTGGTCAAGCACTTCCCGGTGATGGGCGGCTTCCCCTTCAAGCGGACGATCGGCGCGGTGCAGGCCGTGGACGGCGTCGACCTCACCGTCCACGCCGGCGAGAGCTTCGGTCTGGTGGGCGAGTCCGGCTGCGGCAAGTCCACCACCGGCCGGCTGATCACCCGCCTGATGGAGCCGACGGGCGGCACGATCTCCTACCGCGGCCAGGACATCTCCCACGCGAGCCGCCGGGCGCTGGCGCCGATCAGGTCCGAGATCCAGATGATCTTCCAGGACCCGTACTCCTCGCTGAACCCGCGGCAGACCGTCGGCAAGATCATCTCCGGTCCGATGGAGATCAACGGGATCAACCCGCCCGGCGGCCGCGAGACGCGGGTGCGGGAACTGCTGGAGACCGTGGGACTCAACCCGGAGCACTACAACCGCTTCCCGCACGAGTTCTCCGGCGGTCAGCGCCAGCGCATCGGCGTGGCGAGGGCGCTCGCCCTGGAGCCCAAGCTGATCGTGGCCGACGAGCCGGTCTCCGCGCTCGACGTGTCGATCCAGGCGCAGGTGGTCAACCTGCTGCAGAAGGTGCAGCAGGAGCTGGGCATCGCGTTCCTGTTCATCGCCCACGACCTGGCCGTCGTGCGGCACTTCTCGCAGCGCGTCGCGGTGATGTACCTGGGCAAGATCATCGAGGTCGGCGACCGCGACTCCATCTACGCCCGCCCCCGCCACCCGTACACCCACGCCCTGCTCTCCGCCGTGCCGGAGGTCGACCTGGACGGCGGGGACACCCGGCGCGAGCGGATCCGGCTGGCCGGCGACGTGCCGTCCCCGATCTCCCCGCCGTCGGGCTGCCGCTTCCGTACGCGCTGCTGGAAGGCGCAGGACAAGTGCGCGGCCGAGGAGCCGCCGCTGATCCAGCTCTCCGGGAACCACTCCGGACACCTGACGGCCTGCCACTTCCCGGAGGACCCGACGATCACCGCGCGCGAGGAGGACATCGTCCTGGACCCGGCGCTGACGGCGCTGGAGGAGTCGCCGGGGCCGGCGCAGGGGTCGCCGAAGACCGCGTGACGGTCCGGGGCGTCCGGGACCGGCCTCGGTCCCGGACGCCCCGGACCCCGCCGCCGCTCACCCGCGCCCTGCCCTGCCCTGCCCGGTCCAGTCCTGCCCTGCCCGGTGCCCTGCCCGGTCTGCCCTGCCAGGCTCGGTCCGAGGCGCCCCGGACGAAAGACCCTAGCCGTCGGCCCGTCCCGCGATCGTGATGATCTCCGGGGAGGCGGGGCCGTCCGTGCCGGGGGCGGGCGCGAACGGCTCACGGCCCCAGTCGCCGAATCGTTTCCGCACGGTGAGCCCGGACTCCGCGAGGAAGCCGTCCAGCACGCCCGGCCCCAAGAACCGCAGCGTGCTCCGGCTGACCCGCGTCCCCTCCCACCCGGGGTGCTCGAACGTCTCCGTGAAGGTCACCCGTTCCCCGGCGACCGGCTCCTCGACCTCGTACCGGACGCGCACGGCGCCGCCGTCCGCGTCGGTGACCTCACGTACCCCGGTCCAGTTCTCCCAGGCCCGCGCGGCCGGGTTCCGCGTCTCGAACAGGAACCTTCCGTCGTCGGTGAGCGCCTCCCGCACGGCGGTGAGGCAGGAGCGCAGCTCGTCGTCGCCTGTGAGGGTCTGGAACGCGTGCCCGGTCATCACGACCAGGTCGAACTCCCCGGCCCACCGGGCCGAGGCCAGATCCCCGAGCATCCACTCCACGTCGTCACGTGCCTGCCGCGCCCGCACCAGCATGGCGGCGGCCGGGTCGAGCCCGCACAGCCGGCCCCGGTGGCCGTCCTGCCTGGCCCGCGCCAGCAGCCGTCCGGTCCCGCATCCGACGTCCAGGACGGACCGCGCCGACATGACGAGGTCCAGACAGAAGTCGTCGCCCGGCCCCCACGGATTGAGCGGGTCGTACAGCGGGGCCAACGAGGCATCCCCAAAGGAACGATCAACCATCCGGGCAGTCTGCCTGCTGTACTGCCGTTCAGTACAGGGGAGTTGGGATTCGCCCGCACCGCGGACCCGCGGCCCGCTACGGCGTGGTGTTTCCCGCCTTCCCGTAGCGACGGAACGCATCGGTCCGCACTGTCCATGGACCGAACGGCACGGCATCGCCGAAGATGTACGGAGCCTTGTCCCGGTACCGGTCCCCGCACGGGTCGGAGTGCACCTCGATGGTGCCCGTGCGGGGGTCGACGATGAGGTAGTGCTCGATGCCCATGGCAGGGTATTCGGCGAGCTTCTCGGTGTAGTCGTTGTCCGGATTGGACGGCGAGACGATCTCGACGACCGCCAGTACGCGTGTGGCGTCGACGGCGAGACCCTCCTCGTCCAGCACGGTCTCGGGAATGACGACTGCGTCCGGGCGCCGCATACGGCCGATGGCAGGGTGCTCGATCTCGGGCCCATTCTCGCAGACGTACCCGGGGTGGGTGGCAGGAAGCTGGGCGTTGAGCTGGTTCCGAATCCGCCGCACGGTGCCCTCATGGCGCTTCGAAGGGCTCATCATGGCGAGGAACGGGCCGGAGGGGCCGATCTCGACCTCCCAGGATCCTTCGAGCTGCTCCGCGTACGCCGTGAGCTCCTCGGCGATCGCGCGCATCTTCGCGTAGTCCATGTACGGAGGATAGCGAGGCGCCCTCTCCGTCGCCCACGCGAAGGCCCGCGCACTCCGTGAGGTGTGCGCGGGCCTTCGTTCCCGGGGACCGGACCGTCGTGGGCTCGGGTCGATGGGCCGGTGAGAGCCGGTCCCGTGAGGGGCCGTGCGGCCTGGGGGGCCGGACGGGCCCTGGGCGCGGCTGACGAAAGGGGTGTGTCAGGCCGCGACCTCGGGGTCCTTGGACAGCCGCGGGCCGGGGACCACGTCGTGTGTCTCCGGGTAGTGGCAGGCCGTCAGGTGGCCGGGCTTGTTGCCCTCGACCTGCACCAGCGGCGGCGCCTCGGTCGCGCACTTCTCCGTCGCCTTCCAGCACCGCGTACGGAAGCGGCAGCCGGACGGCGGGTTGAGGGGCGAGGGGACGTCGCCGGTGAGTCGGATGCGCTCACGGGCCGGTACGTCGTCCGCGGTCGCCTCGGGCACCGCGGACAGCAGCGCCCGGGTGTAGGGGTGGCGCGGGTTGTCGTACAGGTCGGCACGGTCGGCGATCTCGACGATCTTGCCGAGGTACATGACCGCGACGCGCTCCGAGAAGTGCCGCACGATGGCGAGGTCGTGGGCGATGAAGACGAACGCGATGCCCATGTCCCGCTGGAGCTGCTGGAGCAGGTTGACGACCTGTGCCTGGATCGACACGTCGAGCGCGGAGACCGGCTCGTCGGCCACGATCAGCTTCGGCTGGAGGGCGAGCGCGCGGGCCACGCCGATGCGCTGGCGCTGACCGCCGGAGAACTCGTGCGGGAAGCGGTTGTAGTGCTCCGGGTTGAGACCGACGATCTCCAGAAGCTCGCGGACGCGCTTCTCGTTGCCGCCGGGCGAGTCGATCCCGTTGATCTCCATGGGACCGGAGATGATCTTGCCGACGGTCTGCCGCGGGTTCAGCGAGGCGTACGGGTCCTGGAAGATCATCTGGATCTCGGAGCGGACCGGCGCGAGCTGCTTGCGGCCGGCGTGGGTGATGTCCTGGCCGCGGTAGGTGATTCTGCCGCCGGTCGGCTCCAGCAGCCGGGTGATGAGCCGGCCGGTGGTGGACTTGCCGCAGCCGGACTCGCCGACCAGGCCCAGGCTCTCGCCCTCGGCGACCTGGAAGTCGAGACCGTCGACGGCCTGGACCGCGCCGATCTTCCGCTTGAAGGGGAAGCCTCCCATCACCGGGAAGTGCTTGGTCAGTCCGGTGACGTCCAGGAGGGGGTTCGTGTTGCTCATGGTCGTGAAATCCCGTCTCGGTTACGTCAGTTGGCGCGCGCGGCGTAGTCGGCGAAGTAGTCCCGGCGCTGCTCGTCGGTGAGGTGGCAGGCGGCGCCGCGTCCGTCGGTGACCTGGAGCGGAGGCTGCTCGGTGGAGCAGAGTCCGCCCGCCACCTTCTCCGCGAAGGTGCACCGCGGGTGGAAGCGGCACCCGCTCGGCGGGTTCAGCAGCGACGGAGGCGAGCCGGGGATCGGGGAGAGCGGCACGTCGACCGGCCCGTCCAGGCTCGGCATCGAGCCGAGCAGGCCCCAGGTGTACGGGTGCTGCGGCGCGCGCAGCACCTCCTGCTTGGTGCCGCGCTCCACGCACCGGCCGCCGTACATCACCAGCACGTCGTCGGCGATGTCGGCGATGACCCCGAGGTCGTGGGTGATGAAGATGATCGCCGTGCCGAACTCCTGCTGGAGGTCCTTGAGCAGGTCCATGATCTGGGCCTGCACGGTCACGTCGAGCGCGGTGGTCGGCTCGTCCGCGATCAGCAGCTCGGGGTCGCAGACCAGGGCCATGGCGATCATCGCGCGCTGGCGCATACCGCCGGAGAACTGGTGCGGGTAGTCGTCCACGCGGACGTCCGGCTGCGGGATGCCGACGCGGCGCAGCATCTCGATCGCGCGCACCCTGGCGTCCCGCTTGGAGCAGCCGGTGTGCTTGCGGTACGTCTCGCCGATCTGCTTGCCGATGGTGTGGTACGGCGAGAGCGAGGCCAGCGCGTCCTGGAAGATCATGGCCATCTTGTTGCCGCGCAACTGCTCGAGCTTCCGCTCCGAGGTCGCCAGCAGGTCCTGCCCGTCGAGCAGGATCTCGCCGTCGATGGCGGTGCGGTCACGGTCGTGCAGGCCCAGGATCGTCAGGTTGGTGACGGACTTGCCGGACCCCGACTCGCCCACGATGCCGAGCGTCTTGCCCTTGGCCAGGTCGAAGGAGAGCCCGTCGACGGCCTTGACGACGCCGTCTTCGGTGGAGAAGTGGACCTTCAGATCCCTGACGGACAGGAAGGGCTGCTGATCGGTGCTCGTCACGGGGACGCTCCTGAGGTGATGCGGGGGTAGCCGGGGCGGGGGGTGGCCAGGGCGGGAGGCGGACGGCGCCGGGTCAGGCGAGCCGGATCCGGGGGTCGATGAGGGCGTAGACGGCGTCCACGATGATGTTGAAGAAGACGATCGCGCCGGCCGACAGCAGGGTCACGCCGAGCAGCATGGGCAGGTCGCTCTTGTCGACGGACTCCACCGCGAGGCGGCCGATGCCCTGCATGCTGAAGGTCGTCTCCGTGATGATCGCGCCGCCGATGAGGACGCCCAGGTCGACACCGAAGATCGTGACGATCGGACCCATCGCGCCGCGCCAGGCGAACCGGAAGAACACGTTCGCGCCGGACAGGCCCTTGGCCCGGGCGGTGCGGACGTAGTCCTCACTGAGCTGCTCGACCAGCTGGGAGCGGGACATACGGGTGTAGTTGGCCGTGAAGATGATGGCCAGGACCAGCCAGGGCAGCAGCAGTCCGGAGACCCAGGCGGCCGGGTCCTCGGTGATCGGCGTGTACGAGGGCTGGCTGAGCAGGCCGAGCTTCGACACCAGGAAGTACATGGCGATGTAGCCGACGAAGTAGATCTGCAGCGACGAGCCGAGCAGCGAGGCCGAGCTGGCCAGCTTGTCCTGCCACTTGCCCTGCTTGAGGGACGCGATCATGCCGGCGCCGATGCCGATGATCAGGAAGACGATGGCCGCGCCGAACGCGAGCGAGAGGGTCAGCGGCAGCCGGTCCAGGATCGTGCCGAGGACGGGCTCGCGGTTGGCGAAGGAGTACCCGAGGCAGGGGGCGTCGCAGTTACCGAAGCCGGGGTAGTTGCGCCCGACGAAGAGGCCCTTGAGCCAGTCCCAGTACTGGACAGGGATCGGGTGATCGATACCCAGGTTGTGCCGGACCTTCTCCAGCATGTCCGGGGAGCAGTTCTTGCCGCAGGACATGATGGCCGGGTCACGCGGGATGGCGTAGAACAGCCAGAAGGTGACGGCGCTGATGATCAGCAGAATGACCAGCGCGCCGATGACTCGGCGAACAAGGAAGCGGAGCATGGGGGCGTGACTTTCCGGACGGGGCGCCGTCGCCGGGAGATGAGGGGGGTCGGACCCAGACCCTGTCGTCGGCCCCCTCGTTCGCCCGGTGGGGCGGTGGGGGTCGACGACAGGGCCTGACGGGGCGGTCGCATGGGCGGCCGCCCCCTTCGTGTGCGGGCTGCTTACTTCATCGCGTACAGCTTGCAGAGCGCGATGCAGGTGTTGCCGCTGTCGTACACGACGTTGCCGACCTTGGATCCGTACATCCAGTTGCGGATGGAGTGGTAGTCCGGGACCACGGCCGCGAGCTCCATGATCTGGCGGTCGATCTCGCCCCACGCCTTGTTGGCGGCGTCGGCGTCGGTGAGCTTGGACGCGGCGGTGATCGCCTTGTTGACGCCCGGGTCGTCCAGCTGGGCGTAGTTGCTGCGGCCGTCACCGATGTTCGCGCCGCTCCAGCAGGGGTAGAACACGGAGTAGCCGTTCGGCCAGTCCGGGCTCCAGCCCGCGGCGAAGAGGTCGAAGTGGTTGTCGATCTTGCCGATGGCGGTGTAGAAGGTCGACTTGTCGACCTGCTTGTTGACGACCTCGAAGCCGGCGGCCTCCAGGGCGTTCTTGATGGCGACGGCCTGCTTCACCGCGTTGTCCGACTGCTGGTAGGCGATGACCAGCTTGTAGCCTTCCTTGCCGGCCTCCTTCAGCAGCGCCTTCGCCTTGGCCGGGTCGCCACCGGGCTTCTTGGTCGTGCCGTACAGGTCGAACTTCGTGTAGCCGGGGGTGACCGGGCTGAAGATCGTGGTGGCGATCTCGCTGGTGGAGGCGCCACCGCGGATCGTCTGCAGCTGGCGGTGCGGCCACGCGTAGTTGATGGCCTGGCGGACCTTGACGTCCTTGACGCGGGTCGTGTTGATCGGCCAGTAGTAGGTGACCGTGTCGACCGCGGTGAGGACGCGCTTCTTGTACTTGGCGTTGGTGAGCACCTGGGCGATGCGCTCGGCCGCGACCTCGTTGAAGATCGACATCGCGTACTGGTCCTTGCCGGAGTCCGCGATGTAGCGGTCGGTGGCGGCCAGCGGCTGGAAGCCGAACTGGAAGATGTACTTGTCCGGGTAGTTGTTGCGGATCGAGTCCGTCTTCGGGTCCCAGTGCTCGTTGCGCACGTAGGTCAGCGACTTGCCGATCTTGCGGTCGCCGATCTTGTACGGGCCGCAGGAGAACGGACGCTTGTCGTACTTCTCCTTGGTGTCCTTCTTCTTCGACACGAGCGCGTAACCGCGCATCGCGAGGGTGAAGTTGAAGTCACCGCGGGGCTCGCTGAGGCGGAAGGTGACGGTCTTGCCGTCGATCTCGATCGAGTCGAGCTCCTTGCCGCCGTAGGGGCCCTTGTACTTCTTGCCGCCCTCGAGCCAGTCCTGCACGTAGCGGGGGCCCTCGGTGACGAAGTCGGCGTAGAGGCGCTCGAAGGTGTGGCGGACGTCGTCCATGGTGACGTCGGAGCCGTCCTCCCACTTCAGACCGTCCTTCAGCGTGAAGGACCAGGTCTTGCCGCCGTCCTTCGCGGTGCCCGCGTCGGTGGCGAGGTCGCCGACCAGGGTGGCGCCGCCCTTGTCGTCGATCTTGTAGCCGGTCAGACCGCGCAGGATCGGGACGGTGATGGCGCCCTCGGTGGAGACGTAGATCTGCGCCGGGTCCATGTGGTCCATGTCGAACTGGTCGAGCGAGTAGATCGTCCCGCCCTTGACCGCGCCCTTGACCTCGGGGGCCGGACCCGTCGAGTCGGCCTTGGTGCCGACCGCGATCTCGGTGGTCTTGGAGCCGCTGACCTTGGGGCCGTCGTTCTTCGACGAGCCGCCGCTGTCGCTGCCGCCGCAGGCGGTCAGCATCGAGCTGGAGGCCGCGACCACGCCGGTGGCGATCAGGAAGTTTCTGCGCGAGAAGGACATGGAGATCCTGCCTATGTGGATGCGGGACGGAAAAGTGCAGCCGGACGACGTGGATCCGAACCGGGATGGTGCGGACTCAGCGTTTTGACTTCGGGTCGAGCGCGTCGCGCACCGAGTCGCCGAGGAGGTTGAAGGCGAGGACGAAGATCACCATGGACAGGCCCGGGAAGAGCATGAAGGTGATGTCCTCGTTGTAGAACTGGGCTCCTCGCTGGATCATGACGCCCCAGTCCGGGGTCGGGTCGATGATGCCGACGCCGAGGAAGGCGAGGCCCGCCTCCGCCGTCACGAAGGCCGGCAGCATGAGCGTGGACTGGATGATGATCGGCGTCCACAGGTTGGGCAGCAGTTCCTTGAAAACGATGCGTCCCGGAGACGCTCCCGTGACCTTGGCCGCCTCGACGAACTCCCGCTCGCGCAGAGCCAGTACCTGGCCGCGCAGCAGACGGGCGATGGACGCCCAGCCGAAGGCGGTGAGCACGAGGATCAGGGAGATGGCCCGCAGGGAGGTCGGGATGTTGTCGTCGTCGGCCACGAAGAGGCCGTAGACGACCGGCATGAAGGCGATGAAGAACAGCGTCGACGGGAACGACAGCAGGATGTCGATGATCCGGCCGACGATGTAGTCCGTCTTGCCGCCGAGGTAACCCGCGGTCACGCCGATCACGACACCGACGATCGTGGTCAGCAGCGCCGCCGCCGTCGCGATCATCAGCGAGGTGCGGATGCCGTAGAGCAGGAACGTGAAGACGTCCCGGCCCAGCTGCGGCTCGATGCCGAACCAGAACTCTCCGCTCATGCCGCCGTTGGGGCCGGCCGGGTAGGAGAAGGCGTCCAGCAGCTCGGGGCGGTCGCTGGCGTACGTGGTGTACGGGTCCTTGCCGTACAGCTTCGATATCAGCGGGGCGCATATCGCGATCACGAAGAAGAAGATCACGATGTACGCCGAGATGACGCCCGTCCGGTCCCGTTTGAACCGTTTCCAGGCGAGCCGTCCCGGGGAGCGGCTCTCGGAGCCCTTGGGGGCCGAAGGGAGAGCCGACTTCTCGGTGCTCTCGTCGGTCACCTCAAGCGGGGCGGCCGCTGATGGAGTTGGGGGGGTCATGATGCTCCAGGCCCGAAGGGGTCAAGGGCTCCGCAGGGCGCTCCCTACGGGCTACGCCGGACTTTTTCAACGCAATTCATTCAACGTCAATAAATTCTGAGTCGTCTTGGCGTTCTCTTTACCTTCTTTACCCGGACTTGATCATCCCGTAGCTACGCGGGTAGCCGGTCGTGATCGATCCGTGTCCGTAATCGGACCTTCCGCGCGAAACGGTCAACGCGTTCGATATGCGGGCGCCAGGGTCTCGGAATGCGTACACGAGACGGGCGTATCGGAACGGTTCGGCATCGGATGTCGAAGATCCATTGCGCTCGCTGAGCGGAATGCGTGCATCCGGATGAGCGGCTCCCCGAAAGGGTGGGCTGAATGTGCGTCAGGCACTGTTTGCACCGATATTGGCGAAAAGGCACAGTGCACCGGAGCCCGTGACCCACGCCCCGGCGCCGAGGGCACAGCCCACTCACGAGGAGGCATTCCATGCGTGGAGCCACACACGCCAGATGGGCCGCATGCGCGGCGGCGGTCGCCCTCGCGGCGACGGCCTGCGGAGGGGGCGGGGGCGACAGCGGCGGCGGTGACGGCTCCGGCATCCTCAGCTCGTCATGGGGGGACCCGCAGAACCCGCTGGAGCCGGCCAACACCAACGAGGTGCAGGGCGGCAAGGTCCTCGACATGGTCTTCCGCGGTCTGAAGCGCTACGACGCGAAGACCGGCGCCGCCGAGGACATGCTGGCCGACAAGATCGAGAGCTCGGACTCCCAGACCTTCAAGATCACGCTGAAGGACGGCTGGAAGTTCAGCAACGGCGAGCCCGTCACCGCGAAGTCCTTCGTCGACGCCTGGAACTACGGCGCCAGCCTCAAGAACAACCAGAAGAACGCGTACTTCTTCGGATACATCGAGGGCTACGACAAGGTCCACCCCGAGTCCGGCACGCAGAGCGCGGACACCCTGTCCGGTCTGAAGGTCGTCGACGACAAGACGTTCACCGTCAAGCTGACCCAGAAGTTCTCGACCTTCCCCGACACCCTCGGCTACGCGGCCTTCGCCCCGCTGCCCAAGGCGTTCTTCGACAACCACGACGCCTGGCTGAAGAAGCCGGTCGGCAACGGTCCGTACACCATCGACTCCTACACCAAGGGCTCGAAGATGTCCCTGCGCAAGTGGGACGGCTATCCGGGGGACGACAAGGCGCAGAACGGCGGCGTCGACCTCAAGGTGTACACGGACAACAACACCGCCTACACCGACCTGCTCGCCGGCAACCTCGACCTCGTCGACGACGTCCCCGCCGCTCAGCTCAAGAACGCCAAGAGCGACCTCGGCGACCGGTACATCAACACCCCGGCCGGCATCATCCAGACCATCGCCTTCCCGTTCTACGACAAGAACTGGTCCAAGGCCGGCGCGGAGAAGGTCCGCAAGGGCCTGTCCATGGCGATCAACCGCGACCAGATCACCGACACCATCTTCCAGAAGACGCGCACCCCGGCCACCGACTGGACCTCACCGGTCCTCGGCAAGGACGGCGGCTTCCAGGAGGGGCTGTGCGGCGACGCCTGCGCGTACAAGCCCGACGAGGCCAAGAAAATGGTCAAGGAGGGCGGGGGACTGCCCGGCGGGCAGGTCAAGATCTCGTACAACGCGGACACCGGCTCGCACAAGGAGTGGGTGGACGCCGTCTGCAACTCCATCAACAACGCCCTCGGCAACGACAAGGCCTGCGTCGGCAACCCCATCGGCACCTTCGCCGACTTCCGCAACCAGATCGGCAAGCACAAGATGCCCGGCCCGTTCCGCGCCGGCTGGCAGATGGACTACCCGCTGATCCAGAACTTCCTCCAGCCCCTCTACTACACGAACGCCTCCTCCAACGACGGCAAGTGGTCGAACAAGCAGTTCGACCAGCTCGTCGACCAGGCGAACGCCGAGACCGACCGGGCCAAGGCCGTCAAGCTCTTCCAGCAGGCCGAGGGGGTCGTACGGGACAACATGGCGGCCATCCCCCTCTGGTACCAGAACGGCAGCGCGGGCTACTCGGATCGGCTCTCGAACGTGGCCCTCAACCAGTTCAGCGTCCCCGTCTACAACGAGATCAAGGTCGGCTGACCCACCGCCGCGCAAGGCTGCCGCCCAAGGCCGGCAGCCACGCCCCGGGCAGTCCGCCACCGCCCGCAGCGGCGGCCGCCACCGAGCCGGGCGGCCGTTCACCGAGCCGGGGTGGCTGCCACCGAGCCGGGGTGGCTGCCACCGAGCCGGGGCGGCTGCCACCGGCCCGGCGTGGCCGTCACCGGGCGAGGGGCGGCCCGTCACCGACCTGGGCGGCTCGCCGCCACCAACCGTTCCGGAGGGCCCATGGGACGTTATGTGATCCGCCGCCTGCTGCAGATGATCCCGGTCTTCATCGGGGCCACCCTCCTGATCTTCCTCATGGTGAACGTGATGGGCGACCCCATCGCCGGACTCTGCGGCGAACGGCAGTGCGACCCCGCCACGTCGGCCCAGCTGCGCGCGGAGTTCGGCCTCGACAAGCCCGTCTGGCAGCAGTACCTGACCTACATGGGCAACGTCTTCACCGGAGACTTCGGCACCGCGTTCAACGGGCAGGAGGTCACCGAGCTGATGAGGACGGCCTTCCCGGTCACCATCCGGCTGACGATCGTCGCCATCCTCTTCGAGATCGTCGTCGGCATCGTCCTCGGCGTCGTGACCGGACTGCGCCGCGGCCGGCCCGTCGACAGCGGCATCCTGCTGGCCACCCTCGTCGTCATCTCGGTGCCCACCTTCGTCACCGGCCTGCTGCTCCAGCTGCTCTTCGGTGTGAAATGGGGCTGGATCGACCCGGCCGTCTCCTCCGAGGCCCCGTTCGACGAGCTGATCATCCCCGGGCTGGTGCTCGCCTCGGTGTCCCTGGCCTACGTCACCCGCCTGACCCGCACCTCCATCGCGGAGAACCGGCGCGCCGACTACGTCCGCACCGCCATCGCCAAGGGCCTGCCGCGCCACCGGGTCATCGTCCGGCACCTGCTGCGCAACTCCCTCATCCCGGTCGTCACCTTCATCGGCACCGACATCGGCGCGCTGATGGGCGGCGCCATCGTCACCGAGCGGATCTTCAACATCCACGGCGTCGGCTACCAGCTCTACCAGGGCATCCTGCGCCAGAACACCCAGACCGTCGTCGGCTTCGTGACGGTCCTGGTCCTCGTCTTCCTGGTCGCCAACCTGATCGTCGACCTCCTCTACGCCGTACTCGACCCGAGGATCCGCTATGCCTGAGCAGCAGCCCTACGAACCCGAGCGCGCCGTCGCCGGAACCGGCATGGGCGGGCAGATGGACCTCGGCGCGAGCGAGGCGGTCACCTTGGAGAAGACGCCGTCGGGCCCCGACGGGACCGACCCCCAGGACAAGCCCCGCAGCCTCTGGTCCGACGCCTGGCACGACCTGCGCCGCAACCCGGTCTTCATCATCTCGGCCCTGGTCATCCTCTTCCTCGTCGTCATCTCCCTCTGGCCCTCCCTGATCGCCTCGGGCAGCCCCCTCAAGTGCGACCTGTCCAAGTCCCAGGAGGGCTCGCAGTCCGGCCATCCCTTCGGCTTCAACGGGCAGGGCTGCGACGTCTACACCCGCACCGTCTACGGCGCCCGCGCGTCGGTGACGGTGGGCGTCCTCGCCACGCTCGGCGTCGCGATCCTCGGCAGCGTGCTCGGCGGTCTCGCCGGGTTCTACGGCGGGGCGGGAGACGCGATCCTCTCCCGCATCACCGACATCTTCTTCGCGATCCCGGTCGTCCTCGGCGGCCTGGTCCTGCTCTCCGTCATCACCAGCAACACCGTCTGGCCCGTCATCGGCTTCATCGTGCTGCTCGGCTGGCCCCAGATCTCCCGCATCGCCCGCGGCTCCGTCATCACCGCCAAGCAGAACGACTACGTCCAGGCCGCCCGCGCCCTCGGCGCCTCCAACTCCCGGCTGCTGCTGCGGCACATCACGCCCAACGCCGTCGCCCCCGTCATCGTCGTCGCCACCATCGCGCTCGGCACCTACATCGCCCTGGAGGCGACCCTGTCCTTCCTCGGCGTCGGGCTGAAGCCGCCCAGCGTGTCCTGGGGCATCGACATCTCCGCGGCCGCCCCCTACGTCCGCAACGCCCCGCACGCGCTGCTGTGGCCGTCGGGCGCGCTGGCCGTCACCGTCCTCGCGTTCATCATGCTCGGCGACGCGGTGCGCGACGCCCTCGACCCGAAGCTGAGGTAGCCGGCCATGCTGCTCGAAGTGCGCGACCTGCACGTGGAGTTCCGGACCAGGGACGGCGTCGCCCACGCCGTCAACGGCGTCACCTACGGCGTCGACGAGGGCGAGACCCTCGCGGTGCTCGGCGAGTCCGGCTCCGGCAAGTCCGTGACCGCGCAGGCCGTCATGGGCATCCTCGACATCCCGCCCGGACGGATCACCGGAGGCGAGATCCTCTTCCAGGGCAGGGACCTGCTCAGGATGAAGGAGGACGAGCGGCGCACCGTACGCGGCGCGCAGATGGCGATGATCTTCCAGGACGCCCTCTCCTCCCTGAACCCCGTGCTCAGCGTCGGCGCCCAGCTCGCCGAGATGTTCGTCGTGCACCGGGGGATGTCCAGGAAGGACGCGAGGACGAAGGCCGTCGAGCTGATGGACAGGGTCCGCATCCCGGCCGCGAGGGAACGCGTCGGCGACTACCCGCACCAGTTCTCCGGCGGGATGCGCCAGCGCATCATGATCGCCATGGCGCTGGCCCTCGAACCCGCGCTGATCATCGCCGACGAACCGACCACCGCGCTCGACGTCACCGTCCAGGCCCAGGTCATGGACCTCCTCGCCGAGCTGCAGCGCGAACTCGGCATGGGGCTCATCCTCATCACCCACGACCTCGGCGTCGTCGCCGACGTCGCCGACCGGATCGCCGTCATGTACGCGGGCCGGATCGTCGAGTCGGCACCGGTCCACGACATCTACAAGGCGCCCGCCCACCCCTACACCAAGGGCCTGCTCGAATCCATCCCGCGGCTCGACCAGAAGGGCCGGGAGCTCTACGCCATCAAGGGCCTGCCGCCCAACCTGACGCACATCCCGCCCGGCTGCGCCTTCAACCCGCGCTGTCCCATGGCCCAGGACGTCTGCCGGACCGACGTGCCCCCGCTGTACGAGGTGGACGAGGACCGGGGCAGTGCCTGCCACTTCTGGAGGGAGTGCCTCCATGGCTGACGCACCCACGGCACCCGCGGCACCCGCGCCCGCCGCGGCCGGCCGCACCGAGGAACCCCTCCTCCAGGTCCGCGGCCTGGTCAAGCACTACCCGCTCACCCGGGGCATCGTCTTCAGGAAGCAGATCGGCGCCGTCAAGGCCGTCGACGGCGTCGACCTAGAACTCGGCCGCGCCGAGACCCTCGGCATCGTCGGCGAGTCCGGCTGCGGCAAGTCCACGGTCGCCAAGCTGCTGGTCAACCTGGAGAAGCCCACCGCCGGCACGATCCTCTACCGCGGCGAGGACGTCACCAAGCTCTCCGGTCGCGCGCTGAAAGCCGTACGCCGCAACATCCAGATGGTCTTCCAGGACCCCTACACCTCGCTCAACCCCCGGATGACCGTCGGCGACATCATCGGGGAGCCGTACGAGATCCACCCCGAGGTCGCGCCCAAGGGCGACCGGCGCAAGCGGGTCCAGGACCTCCTCGACGTGGTCGGACTCAACCCCGAGTACATCAACCGCTACCCGCACCAGTTCTCCGGCGGCCAGCGCCAGCGCATCGGCATCGCCCGGGGACTGGCGCTGCGCCCCGAGATCATCGTCGCCGACGAACCGGTCTCCGCGCTCGACGTCTCCGTCCAGGCGCAGGTCGTCAACCTGCTCGACCGGCTCCAGGACGAGTTCGACCTCAGCTATGTCTTCATCGCGCACGACCTGTCGATCGTGCGGCACATCTCCGACCGGGTCGGCGTCATGTACCTCGGCCGGATCGTCGAGACCGGCCGGGACGCCGAGATCTACGACCACCCGACCCACCCGTACACCCAGGCCCTGCTCTCCGCCGTCCCCGTGCCCGACCCGGCGGCCCGCGAGCACCGGGAGCGGATCATCCTCGCCGGAGACGTGCCCTCCCCGGCGAACATCCCCTCGGGGTGCCGCTTCCGCACCCGCTGCTGGAAGGCCCGGGAACGCTGCGCCCTGGAGGTCCCGCTGCTCGCGGTCCCGGCCGAGTTCCGGGACGTGTCCGGGCCCGCCGCGCACGACTCGGCCTGCCACTTCGCGGAGGAGAAGCAGGTCGTGCCCCCCGAGGAGGCGGTGCAGCCCCCGCCCCCGCGCACCTCGGCGGGGCTGTCGGACGAGCCGGAGGACGACGTGAAGTAGCGGTGCGGACGCGCCGGTCTCGTTGACACGCAGGCGACTCGGCCGTCTTCGTTCCGATATACGGACGCGGCAGGCTGGCCGGCGTACGGCCGTGCGGGTGCCGTGGACCGGCCGGGGCGCGTGGTGCTGCCACCCGCCCCGGCCGGTCGTCGCGCTACCCGGCCTTCAGCGACCGCTTCAGGAAGTCCACCTGGAGCAGCAGCAGGTTCTCGGCGACCTGCTCCTGCGGGGTCATGTGCGTGACCCCGGACAGCGGCAGCACCTCGTGCGGGCGCCCGGCGGCCAGCAGCGCTGAGGACAGCCGCAGGCTGTGGGCCACCACCACGTTGTCGTCCGCGAGGCCGTGCACGATCATCATCGGCCGCGCGGGCTCGGCGGCGCCCACCAGACCGTCGTCGTCGACCAGGGAGTTCGCCGCGTACACCTCCGGCTGCACGCGCGGGTCACCGAGGTACCGCTCCGTGTAGTGGGTGTCGTACAGCCGCTGGTCGGTGACCGGAGCGCCGACGACGGCGGCGTGGAAGACGTCGGGGCGGCGCAGCACCGCGGCCCCCGCGAGGTAGCCGCCGAACGACCAGCCGCGGATGGCGACCCGGCCGAGATCGAGCGGGAAGCGCTCGGCCAGCGCGTGCAGGGCGTGGATCTGGTCGTCGAGGACGACGGCGAGCAGATCGTTCTTGACGGCCTTCTCCCACGCGGGCGAGCGCCCCGGCATGCCCCGTCCGTCCGCGACGAGCACCGCGAAACCCTGGTCCGCGAACCACTGTGAGGTCAGGTACGGGTTGTGGGCGGCGAGGACACGCTGGCCGTGCGGTCCGCCGTACGGGTCGAGCAGCACCGGGAGGGGTCCGTCGCCCTCGGCATAGTCGTGAGGCAAGAGCAGGGCGCACGGTACGCGGCGTGCGCCCCCCTCCGTGAGCGTCACGCGCGGGGACAGACCGGGATCTTCGGCGTACGAGGCGATGGTCGCCGCCTTCGCCGCGCCGCCGGACGGGGTGCCCGACGCGGTGCGCCCGGCCTCGCGCACCAGCCTCACCTGGGTGCCCGGCCGCTCCGGCACCGCCGAGACGAGCACCGTCACGCCGCCCGAACGGACCGCCGAGTGCACTCCGGGCTCCTGGGAGACGCGCTCCACGCCGAGTTCGTTGACGCGGTAGACGTGCACCTCGCCGATCTCCGGCGCCGCCGCGGCCTCGCCCGCCGACGCCGAGACCAGCACGTCGTCGTCCGACACGTCCAGCACCGCCCGGACGTGCAACTGCGGTCCGGTCAGCGGGCGATCACCGAAGGCCAGCACCCGCGCGCCGCCCTCGTCCGCGATCCGTACGAGCTGTCCGCCGGGGCTCCAGCAGGGCACACCGGGGAAAAGATCAAGCCATTGTGGATCTTCGTCCGCGTGCACCATCCGCGTCGCGCCGGTGTCCGGGTCCACGGCCAGGAACAGCTGGCTGCGCTGGTCCCGGGCCTGCACCAGAACCAGCGGCGCCCCCGCCGCCGACCAGTGCACTCGCGCCAGATACGGGTACCGCGCCCGGTCCCAGAGAACCTCCGTGCGCTTCCCGTCGAGCCCCATGACGAAC
The DNA here is from genome assembly GCF_042956125.1 of Streptomyces sp. NPDC008313. Taxonomy (NCBI): domain Bacteria; kingdom Bacillati; phylum Actinomycetota; class Actinomycetes; order Kitasatosporales; family Streptomycetaceae; genus Streptomyces; species Streptomyces sp. NPDC008313. The sequence goes on along the minus strand of NZ_JBIBFR010000001.1, from coordinate 61,064 downwards.
AGCCGTACGTCCGCGTTGTCCGTGCCCGCGGCCGGGTACGCGACCTGCTGCGGATCGCGCTCCGGATGCGCGGGGTCGGAGATCCACCAGCGCCGTACGGGCGCGTCGTCGGCCCGCGCGACGAGCAGCCGCTCCGAGTCGGGCGACCACCAGAAGCCGCGCGAACGCGCCATTTCCTCGGCTGCGACGAACTCGGCCAGACCGTACGTGACCGTCTTGGCCTCGGGCTCCGCCAGCGCCCTGTCCTGCGTGCCGTCGGCGCCCACGACCCGCAGGGAACCCCCGGTGACGTACGCGACGAAGCGGCCGTCGGGGGAGGGGCGCGGGTCGATCACCGGCCCGGGGACGCGCAGTTCACGTGCCGTGCCGGCGCGCAGCTCCGCCGCGAAAAGCCGCCCCGACAGCGCGAATGACGCCAGTTCCACGGCGCTGTCCGTGGCGTAGCCGACGATCCCCGCGCCGCCCTCGCGGCTGCGCTCCCGGCGGGCCCGCTCCTGCGCCGACAGCCGCTCGCTCGCGCCGCCGAGCAGCGCCTGCGGATCGGCGGCGACGCGCTCCCCGCCGTCCCCATCAGCCCCGATGTCGAGGACCCACAGCTGGTTCGCCCGGTCCGTGCCCGAGCGGGAACGCAGGAACACCACCCGGGAACCATCGGGGGACACGGTGAAGGCGCGGGGCGCGCCGAGGGTGAACCGCTGGGTGCGCGCCTGCCGGCGCGGGAAGGAATGTGCCTCTGTCGTCATGCCCCGACCATATTGGCCATGCGCCCCCTTGTGCGGCCGTGCGCCGATCGATGCGCGCGTACAGATAGTTATGATCACTAGCGCAGCGTGGGTAGGAAACTGCTGCCCGTTGGATGGCTGTTGCTGGAAGCCGTACGAGCCCCCCGTACGGCACCGTACGACCCCCTAGTCCCTGGGATCTTTGGAGGTGAGCCGCCGTGGCACTCTCGATTTCGGCGGTGGTGCTGCTGGCGATCATCGTCTTCATCCTGATCAAGAAGTCAGGGTTGAAGGGTGCGCACGCGGTCGTATGCGTCCTGTTCGGCTTCTACCTCGCCTCGTCCACGGTCGCCCCGACGATCAACGACATCACCACGAACGTCGCCAGCATGATCGAGAGCATCAAGTTCTGAGTGCCGCCCCCTCGCGTGTTACCCGCTGGTAAGGAATGATGGCGGGTGATCATCCACGCGTTCAGGGCGGAGTTGACGGTGACGGTTTCCGAGGCACGGACCAGGGTGCACGTCTTCCGCGACGACGCCCTCGGCGACCACGACGCGGTCGGCCTGGCCCGTGCGGTCCGCAGGGGCGAGGTCGGCGCCGCCGAGGCCGCCCGTGACGCGGCCGCCCGGGTCGAGGCGGCCGACGCGCGGCTCAACGCGGTCCAGGTGCGCCTCGACGTCCCGGCGCACGGCTCGGGCGGTGCGCTGGCCGGTGTGCCGACCTTCGTCAAGGACAACACCGACTACCGGGGCCTGCCCACCGGGCACGGCAGCGCCGCCTTCGCGCCCCGGGCCGCACGGCGGCACGCCCCGTTCGCCCGCCAGTTGCTGAGCACCGGTGTCACGGTGCTCGGCAAGACCCGGCTGCCCGAGTTCGGCTTCAGCCCCACCACGGAGTACGAGGACGCCGAACCGGTCCGCAACCCGTGGCACACGGACCACTCGGCGGGTGGCTCGTCCGGCGGCAGCGCGGCGCTCGTCGCCGCCGGCGCGGTACCGATCGCGCACGCCAACGACGGCGGCGGCTCCATCCGCATCCCCGCCGCCTGCTGCGGACTGGTCGGGCTGAAGCCGACGCGCGGCCGGGTGGTGGCCAACGCGCAGGGCCGCCAGCTCCCCATCGACCTCGTCACCGACGGCGTCCTGAGCCGCTCGGTGCGCGACAGCGCGGCCTTCCTGGCCGCCGCGGAGCGGCACTGGCGCAACCCGAAGCTCCCGCCCGTCGGCCTGGTCGAGGGCCCCTCGGACCGCCGCCTGCGCATCGGGCTCCTCATCGACTCCCCGAACGGCGTCCGCTCCGACGCGGACACCCGGGCGGCGGTCGAGGAGACGGCCCGGCGCCTGGAGCGGCTCGGCCACACCGTGGAGCCGGTGGAACTCTCCCTCGACCCGCGCTTCACCGAGGACTTCCTGACCTACTGGGGCCTGCTGTCGTTCCTGCTCGGCGTCACCGGCAGGACGCTGGGAGCGGACTTCGACCGGCGCCGCATGGACGGGCTGAGCCGGGGCCTGCGCGAGACGTACGTGGCCAACTGGAAGAACACGCCCGGCGTACTGCGCAGGCTCAAGCGCACCCGGGAGGCGTACGCGGCGGGGTTCCGGGGCGTCGACCTGATCCTCTCCCCGGTGCTGGCCCACACCACCCCGCCGATCGGCCACCTCAACCCGGCCGTCCCCTACGCCACGCTGATCGAACGCATCCTCGCCTACGTGGCGTTCACCCCGGTCAACAACGTCGTCGGCACCCCGTCGCTCTCCCTGCCGGCCGCGCGCACGACAGCGGACGGCCTCCCCATCGGCGTCATGTTCTCCGCCCGCCCCGGCGCGGAACGCACGCTGCTGGAACTGGCGTTCACCCTGGAGGCGGACCAGCCGTTCCGGCGGATCCAGGACGCCGTCTGAGGGGTGAAGGAGGCATCGGCGCCCACCTGGGCATCGCCGTGAGGACGGTGGGCCGCCTGGCACCCGACGCGTCCGTCGTGCCTCGCCGGGAGATGCGGCAGCTTCTCGATCAAGGACCCGGCCCTCGGCGATGCCGACAGCGGCCTGCCGCCCGAGGTGATCGCCGAGGAGATCGTCCGCGGCCTTCAGTCCGCCTTTGAACGAGTTCACCGTGATTGCCCAATCCCTGGGCGGCGACGTGGACGTACTGGAGGCCGAGGTCGAGTAGCGGCCCCGCGGGATCAGCCCTCGACCGCGTACGGCAGGAATCCGGCCCACGCGGCGGGGGCGAAGGCAAGCTGAGGGCCGCCGAGGTTCTTCGAGTCGCGGACGTGGACCGTGCCGGGATCGGTGGCGATCTCGACGCAGGAATCGCCCTCGCTGCCGCTGCTGTAGCTGCTTTTGAACCAGACGAGGTTGGAGGCGCCCCCGGACGACGTCTTGCGGATCATGTCTCCCCCAGGAGTTGTTCGATAAAGGCGGTCGACTCACGTGGCGTAAGTGCTTGAGCCCGGATGATGCCATACCGAAGTTCCAGGATACGGAGCTGCCGCAGGTCGGAAACCGGTCGCCCGTTGGCCACCGCCGGCGAGCGTCCGACTGCCGAACCGTCCTCGAACTTGAGCACCTCGATGCCGCCGTCCACTCCCGCGTGCTCGTAGCGTTCCAGCGGCATCACTTGAAGATCGACGCTACACAACTGCGCCATTTCAAGAAGATGTTCAAGTTGGCCGCGAAGGACGTCCCTGCCGCCCAGCGGACGCCGAAGGGTCCACTCCTCCAGGACGAAGCTGAGGTCGGGTACCGAATCTCGCTCGAAGATCGCTTTGCGGGCGATGCGCGCCGTGATGAAGCGCTCCACTTCCTCCGCAGAGTAGGTCGGGCGGCGCATGGACAGGAGGGCACGTACGTAATCCGAGGTCTGCAACAAGCCGTGGACGTGCAGGGGGTCATAGAGCTGGAGCTCAACCGCCCGCGCCTCCAACTGTGCGAGATCCCGAACCTTCTTCGGATACCGGACCTTCTTCACGTCCTCCTGCATCGCCGCGATGAGCCCACCGGCGTGCAGCACCTCGTCCGCCTTGTCCAAGTACTCGGGCCGAGGGATCCGCTTCCCCGTCTCGATCTTGTACACGAGATCCTCGCCGTACCCGGCCGCCGTCGCGAAGTCGCCGACACGCATCCCCGCCGCCTCCCGGCGAAGCCGCAACTGCCTTCCTACCGTGGCCACGACGGCCAGTGCCCAGTCGTCGTCCGGGTCCACCTCCCAGCCCGGCTCGTCCGCCTGGTCCGGCTCCGTCCCGACCCGCACCGCCTCACCGTTCACCGACATGCGCGCCCCTCACGTGATGCTGCGACGTACCGTTCCGCCCAGTTCGCAGGAGCTGCTTCGACAGTCCCGACAGCGCTGGACAGATCTTGGACTGTGGCTCTACGTAACAGAGCAATCACGCATCACGGTACGTCCGGTCGGCCACGCTCGGTGATGTGAATCAGCAAACTCAGGGAATCGCCGAGCACGGGACACGACCCGAACCCGACGTCACCGTCCGGAACTTCAGCATGCTGCTGTCCTCCACCCCGCGCGGCGCCCGCCTCGCCCGCCTGCTCGCCGTGGACGCCCTCCGGAACTGGGGGCTTCCGTACGAGAGTGCGGGCCACGTCGTCGCGGAACTGGCCGCCAACGCTGCCACCCACGGCCGACTCCCCGGCCGCAGCTTCCGTCTCACGCTCTACGTGGTCGGTGCCACGCTCCGTATCGAGGTCACCGACACGCGCGGTGAACGGATGCCCGCGCTCCAAGTGCCTGACGCCGCCGCGGAGTCGGGCCGGGGCCTGCTGGTCGTCGAGGCGCTGGCCGACCGCTGGGGAGTGACCGAGGGGCGGTTCCCGCGCAAGACCGTCTGGGCCGAACTGAGCTTCACGCCACCGGACCCCGTGTCCTCGCGCTCCGGTGCCGTCGGCGACTGAAAGACAAAGAACCTCAGGGGAAAACACCCTCACCGAACCCCACCCCTCCCGCCCGTGGTCGCACTCACTCGGGCGGGTGAACATCCCCGGTTCGGCTGGATTTCCGGGCCTCCGAGGCCCGACGCTCAGCGCAACGCACCACCACCACAACCACAGACATGAGACGGCCCCCGCCGGGACGGCAATCCCAGTGCGAGGGCCTGACCACCGAGGAAGATAGAGGCTTCCCGATGGGTATCCAGAACCCTAGCGCGCCCCCGCGCGCCCAGGCCCGCCCTGCGGGCAACAAGCACCCGAACCGGGCTCACCGCACCGGCTCCGGCGGGCTCCAGCACGACAACTCCCGCCACACCACCCGCTTCACGGTGGTCGGCAACCACCTGGCCCAGCACGGGGAACTCTCGCTCCTCGCCATCGGGCTCGGCACGCACCTCCAGTCGCTGCCGAAGGGCGCCCCCGCCGACATCAAGAGCCTCGCGGCCCGGTTCCCCGAGGGGGCCACCCGTATCGCCGCCGCCCTCCGCGAACTGGAGACTCACGGCTACCTGCGGCGTGAACGTCACCGCACGTCCTCCGGCCGCATCGTCACCCGTACGGTCTCCTGCAATCAGCCGGGGGCCGGCCGGAACCCCGCCGGAAGGGCCCCCGCTCCCCGCTCGGAGCCCCGACAGGCGGAGCCACGGTGCGATGAGGCGGCGGCCCCCGAAAAGCACACGGGACCCGAGAAGCCCGAGAGGCCCGGCAAGCGACCGCCCCGTAAGCCCCTCCCCGCCGTGCCGGGCCCGGCGTACGCCGCCCCCGGACTCCTCCGGGCCGCCACCGGCCTCCTCGCGGACCTGCACCGTCACGACTCACGACTGCTGCTCTCCGCCTGCGAAGCGGCCCACCTGACCCCCGGTGTCGCCGCCTGGCTGGAGCGGGACGTCAGCCCCGTCGCCGTACGCCGCGCCCTGACGGCCGACCTGCCGCCCGAGGGCGTACGCCGACCCGCCGCCCTCCTGGCGCACCGCCTCGCCGCACAGCTTCCGCCTCCGCCGCCGTTCCCGGCGCCGGTCACCGACCCGCCGCCCGCACGGCACCCGATGCAGAACTGCGACGGCTGCGACCGCGGGTTCCGCTCGCCCCGCCCCGGCCGCTGCCGCGACTGCCGCTCCGACCTTCAGGAGGCCGCCTAGCATGAACGTGACGATCCTTGCCCGAGCCCGTGGGCACACACGACGAGGAGCGAGCGCCATGACCATCGCACCCGGCAGCGCAGACCAGGGCGCCTCCCACATGTACCGGGCCATGCGCGACTTCGTTCAGTCCGTGGACGACACGCTCCCCGGCAAGTTCGAGATCACCAAGGAAGGGATCGTCCACGACATGATGTCGCCTGTGAAGCAGCATGAGCTCACCGTGCTGCGTCTCCGGAAGCGCCTGGAAAAGGCCATGCCGGAGGAGATCGTGGCGCACACGGGTGAACCCGACGTGGAGGGCGCCTACGAGGGGGTCCTGCGTCGCCCGGACGTGATGGTGATCGCCGAGGAGGACATGGAGGGGGAGGGCACCTTCGACCCCCGTACGGTCCTCGCCGCCGTCGAGATCGTCTCTCGTTCCAACCCGGACAACGACTGGATCGCCAAGACGCGTGATTACCCGCTGCTCGGCATCCCCGTGTACGCGGTCTTCGACCCCCGTACCGGCAGCGGCGCCGTCTTCACCGACATCCACTCCACCCCGGACGGCCCCCGCTACGCCACCCGCAAGGACTTCGTCTACGGCGAGGACGTCACCATCGGGGAGTGGACCATCGCGACGAACGGTCTGCCCCGGTACCGGGACGAGGACGCGGACGGTGCCGCCTCATAGGCTGGCCTCATGACGGAACTGCCCGACCGGCGTCTGCTCCTGGTGCACGCGCATCCGGACGACGAGTCGATCAACAACGGTGCCACCATGGCCAGGTACGCGGCCGAGGGCGCCCGGGTGACCCTGGTGACCTGCACGCTCGGCGAGGAGGGCGAGGTCATTCCGCCCGGACTCGCCCACCTCGCACCCGACCGGGACGACGCGCTCGGCCCGTACCGGGTGGACGAGCTGGCCGCCGCGATGCGGGAGCTGGGCGTCGTCGACCACCGGTTCCTCGGCGAACCCGGGCGCTTCCGGGACTCCGGGATGATGGGGACCGCGCAGAACCACCGGGACGGGGCCTTCTGGGCGGCGGACCTCGACACCGCCGCCGCGCACCTCGTCGAGGTCATCCGCGAGGTACGGCCCCAGGTGCTCGTCACCTACGACCCCGATGGCGGCTACGGACACCCCGACCACATCCAGGCCCACCGCGTCGCCACCCGCGCCGCTGGACTGGCCGGGGACGGGGACTTCCGTCCGGACCTCGGGGAGTCCTGGGAGATCGCGAAGATCTACTGGAACCGTGTGCCGCGCCCCGTGGCCGAGGAGGGCTTCGCACGGCTGCGTGCCGAGCTGGCCGACCCCGCGAGGGCGGGCGCGCTGCCGTTCACGGCGGCCGCCGAGGTGGACGACGTGCCCGGCGTGGTGGACGACGCGGTGATCACCACCGAGATCGACGGCAGGGCCTTCGCCGCCGCCAAGGCCGCCGCGATGCGGGCCCACGCCACCCAGATCGAGGTCGCCGAGCCCTGGTTCGCGCTCTCCAACGGGCTCGGGCAGCCGCTGTTCACGACGGAGTACTACGAGTTGGTGCGCGGCGGACCCGCGTGCGGGGCCACGGGGGCGGGTGCGGCACGGGAGAGCGACTTGTTCGCCGGGGTCGGCCTCGCGGGGACCGACGAGCGAGAGGGGGGCGTCCGATGAGCGGGACGGACAGGCAGGGGGGCGGGCTCGCACAGCCGCTGGCGGTGCCTCCGGGCGGGCGGATCGCCGCCTACGTGGGGCTTTTCCTGCTCGGCGCGGTGATCGGTGCCGCCGGGGCGCTCGTGCAGTCCGGCTGGCTCCCCGGCGGCCTGCTGCTCGCCCTCGTGGGCGCGGCGGGTGTCTTCCTCGGCGGGGGGCGCGCGACCGGTACCAGGGCCGGAGCCGTCGCCCCCGCGGCGGGCTGGATGGTCGCCGTCGTCCTGCTCACCGCGAGCCGTCCGGAGGGCGACTTCCTCTTCGGCGCCGGCCTCGGCTCGTACCTCTTCCTGCTCGGCGGGATGGCGGTCGCTGTGATGTGCGCCACCCTCGGCCGGGTGCGGCAACCGGCCGGGCCCGGCGTCCGACTTGGGAAGTGACGTACCACTTCGCCGTAGTGGCCCCGTGCGGGTCCGGTGTGACTTTCCCTCGCGGGCGCCGTCAGCGTGTCGGAAGCGGCCAGTATGGTGGTGCGCGCCGCCGAGCTGCCCGAGATGAGGTCGAGTAAACGGGCGGCGGAGCCAACCGGGAGAACCTGCCTTGAGTCGTGAAACTGACAGTTCGTCCTCCGGGCCCAACGGGCGCGGTGGAGCCGCGTACCCGTCGGGAACGCCGCCGTACGGGACACCCGCGATCTCCGAGACCGGTGCCGACGCGGCCCGTTCGGCCGGCACGCCGCCGGAGGAGCGCAAGACCGAGACCACACTGACGACCCGCATCCGGATCAACATCCCCGGATCGCGGCCCATCCCGCCGGTCGTCGTACGCAAGACCGTGGCCGACACCGACGCCCCGTCCGACGGCGCGGGCACCGACACCGGCACGTCCGGTGCCGTGAGCCCGCCCGCCGTCGCCGAGGCGCCGCCGGAGGCACCGGCCGAGCCCGAGGAGAAGGCGAACAACTGGTTCGCTCCCCGCAAGTCCGGGGCACCCAAGGGCGGCCCGGGCGGCGCCTCCACCAACGGGTCCGGAATGTCCGGGAGTTCGCTGCCTCCGGGACCGCAGGGAGCGGGCGCTCCGGGCGCGACGGCCCCCGGCGGCACGCGTGCCCCCGGTGCGAACGGCGGCGGCCCGGCGGGAGGCCCCGGCGTGCCGCGCCCCGGTGCCCCCCGTCCCGGCGGCACCAACGGCGCCGGGCTGCCCGGTGCCACCGGCGCCGGACCCGTCGCGCCGGGCCACGGCGGCGGCACGGGCTCCTTCGACGTGTCCGGTGCGCTGACGGGATCCAGCACGGGTTCCTTCCCTGCCCTCGGCTCCGACCCCGCGGGCGAACCGCGACGCGACGACCTTCCGTACTTCGCCGAAGGCGGCCTCGGAAGTCAGGGCGGCGGCCAGGGCGGTCGCGGCGGCCCCTCCGGGCCGACCGGCGGCCCGGTCACCGGGGACGGCCGGCTCACGCCGCGCCCCGGCCCGGGTGCGAGCCCCGGCAGCCTCGCCGCGCGTCCGGGCGGGCCCACGGGACCCGGCGGGCAGGGCGGCCCCGACGCGGGCCCGGCGGGCCCCGACTTCGGCATGACGCCCGGTGGCGGCCTCAGCGACGACACCGCGATCCTCACCCCGCAGAAGCCCGCGCCCGAGCCGGGCGGCCCGGGGTACGGCGGCGCCGGGGACAACGTCTCCGGGCACACCCTGACCAGCGGCATCCCCGTCGTACCGTCCTCCCCGAACTCACAGTTCGGGCCCGGCGGGCGCACCGACGGGAAGCCGCACACCCCGCCGAAGCTGCCGGAGCCGTCCCAGCCGGCCGCCTCCTCCGCGAAGCCCAAGGCCAGGAAGAAGGGGCGCAGCAAGCTGGTGCTCCTCTTCGTCCTGGTGCTGTTCGTCGCCGGTGTCGCCTACGGCGCAGGGCTCCTGATGAACCACTCCGACGTGCCCAAGGGCACCACCGTGCTCGGCGTCGACATCGGCGGCGGTACGCGGGACGAGGCCGTCCAGAAGCTCGACGACGCCTTCGGCGACCGTACGAACAAGGCGCTCCAGCTCTCCGTCGACGGTGACACCGTCTCCCTCAAGCCGGACCAGGCGGGCCTCCAGCTCGACGCCCAGGCCACGGTCAGGGCGGCAGCGGGCAGCGACTACAACCCGGTGTCGGTGATCGGCTCCCTCTTCGGCGAGCAGCGGGTCGTCGAGCCCGTCATGCCCGTCGACGAGGAGAAGCTGCGCGCGGCGCTGGAGCGGGCCGCGGGCGGCGCGGGTTCGGCGAGCGACGGCACCGTCAAGTTCCAGGCGGGCAAGGCCGTCGCCGTCTACGGCAAGGAGGGCAAGGGCATCGACACCGCCCGGTCCACCGAGGCCGTGCAGGAGGCGTACCGCACCCAGGTGGAGACCGGTTCGGCCGGTGCCGTGAAGGTCCCGACCACCACGCGCAAGCCGACGGTCTCGAACGCCGAGGTCGACCGGATGATGAAGAAGTTCGCCAAGCCGGCGATGTCCGGGATCGTCACGGTCCAGACGGACGCCGTCCACACGGTGTCCTTCAGCCCGCAGAACTCGCTGTGGAAGTTCCTCCGGGTGAAGGCCGTCGACGGCAAGCTCGTCGACACCTACGACAAGGCGGCGCTGAAGCAGCTCTACGGCAACACCTTCGACGGCGTCCTGATCACCCGGGGCACGGGCAAGAAGACGCCGGTGACCGTGGAGGACGTGATCAGCACGATGCGTCCGGCGCTGCTCAGCACGTCCGCCGCCGACCGGGTCGTCACCATCGAGACGGACCCGAGCTAGCACCTACCGGCGGATCAGCTCACGGGGGCACCCCGGCCACGACGACCGTGGCCGGGGTGTTCCGTTCCGGTGGCCGGTGGCCGGTGGCCGGTGGCCGGTGGCCGGTGGCCGGTGGCCGGTGGCCCGGTCCCCGTGTTTCCGTTTCCGGCCGACGTTCCGGAGCCGCCTCGCCGCCGCATGACATCTGTCATCCCGGACCCGGGATCCGTGACACTGCCGCACGGTCCGCTCCGCCGCGACGATGGATCACATGACAACGACTGCGGCGACCACCACCTCGGTGGTCGGCTTCGACTCCGTGACCAAGACGTACGGCGACGTGCGGGCCGTCGACGGGCTGACGCTCGCATTGCACCCCGGTGAGACCGTCGCCCTGCTGGGGCCCAACGGCGCCGGCAAGTCGACCACCCTCGACCTGCTGCTGGGCCTCAAGCACGCCGACAGCGGCACCGTGCGGGTGTTCGGCACCAGCCCGCGCGAGGCCATCGTCGGCGGGCGGGTGGGTGCCATGCTGCAGACCGGCGGACTGATGGACGAGGTCACCGTCGGCGAACTGGTGAAGCTCGCCTGCGCCCTGCACCCCAGGCCGTTCCCCGTCGGCGAGGTCCTCGCCCGCGCCGGTATCACGCAGATCGCCGACCGCAAGGTCAACAAGCTCTCTGGCGGCCAGGAGCAGCGCGTGCGCTTCGCCCTCGCCACGGCGGGCGACAGCGACCTGATCGTGCTCGACGAGCCGACCACCGGCATGGACGTCACCGCACGGCAGGCCTTCTGGGCCACCATGCGCGAGCAGGCGGACCAGGGCCGCACGGTCCTGTTCGCCACGCACTACCTGGAGGAGGCCGACGCGATAGCGGACCGGGTGCTCGTCCTGCACCGGGGCCGCCTGCTGGCCGACGGCACGGCCGCCGAGATCAAGGCGAAGGCCGGCGCCCGCCGCATCGCCTTCGACCTGGAGGGCGGCATCGACGAGCCCGCGCTGCGGGACCTGCCCTTCCTCACCGCCCTCGACGTCTCGGGCCAGACCGTCCGCATCCAGTCGACGGACGCCGACGCCACCGTGCACGCGCTGTACGGGCTCGGCCTCTACCCCCGCAATCTCGAAGTCGCCGGGCTCGGTCTCGAGCAGGCCTTCGTCGCCATCACCGCGGCCGAGGAGGCCAAGCAGTCATGCTGAACACCTTCACTTCCTGGTGCCTGATCAAGCTGGAGATCACCCGCGCCCTGCGCAACAAGAAGTTCCTGTTCTTCTCGGTGATCTACCCCTCCGCCCTGTTCCTGCTCATCGCCGGCGGCCAGGACAGCACCACCGAGGTCGACGGCACGGGACTGAACCTGCCGACCTTCTTCATGGTCTCCATGGCCTCCTTCGGCGCCCTGACCGCCGTCCTGATGGGCAACAGCGAGCGCATAGCCAAGGAGCGCGAGAGCGGCTGGGTACGGCAGTTGCGGCTGACCACCCTGCCCGGACGCGGCTACGTCCTCGCGAAGACCGCGAGCGCCGCCGTGATCAGCCTGCCGTCGATCGTCGTGGTCTTCGTCGTCGCGGCCGCCGTCAAGGACGTACGCCTCGACGCCTGGCAATGGGGCGTCCTCACCCTCGCCATCTGGATCGGCAGCCTCGTCTTCGCCGCCCTCGGCGTGGCCATCGGCTACCTGGCGAGCGGTGACGCCGTCCGTCCGATCACGATGATCGTCTACTTCGGGCTCTCGATGCTCGGCGGCCTGTGGATGCCGACGACCACCTTCCCCGACTGGCTCCAGTCCATAGCCAAGTGGCTTCCCACCCACGCGTACGCTGCCCTGGGGCAGTCCATCGAACTGGGCGACGCCCCGCACACCAAGGACCTCGCCATCCTCGCGGTCTCCTTCGTCCTCTTCGCGGGCGGCGCCGCGTGGCTGTACCGGAAGGACACGCTGAAGGCGTGAGTGACGTCGGCATCGGGCAGCGCCCGCAGAACCGCAAGCAGAGGATGGTCAAGTCCCTCTGGACGGGGATCTGGCTCGTCTACCTGAGCGCACCGGTCAACGACCTCCTGGACGGCGGGCACAGCACCGGCGCCCGCGTCCTCGGCTGGCTCGGCCTCGCCGGGTTCGTCGTGTGGTACATGCTGCTGCTCTTCCGTACCGGGCGCGGCGAGACGGACCGGCTGGTCCTCGGCTCGCTGGCCGTGCTCGCCGCGGAGTCCTCACTGCTCGTCCTCACCCTGGGACGGGAGTGGCTGGTCCTCTTCGTGTACGTGTCCATCGCGTCCGGCGCGGCCCTCCCGCTGCGCCTGGCCCGCTGGACCATCCCCGCGGCGTGCGCCCTGATGACGGGCCTCGCCCTGGTGGTGACGGACGGCTCGGAGTACCTGGGCGGGCTGCTGATCCCGGCCCTGCTCGGCGGGTTCGCGATGACCGGTGTCCGGGAGCTGGTGCGGACGACGATCGCCCTGCGCGAGGCCCGTGCCACCGTCGCCCAGCTCGCCGCCAACGAGGAGCGGCTTCGGCTCGCCCGCGACCTGCACGACCTGCTCGGCCACTCGCTGTCGCTGATCACCCTCAAGAGCGAGCTGGCCGGCCGGATGCTTCCCGACCACCCCGACAAGGCGGCCCAGCAGGTCACCGACATCGAGAACGTCAGCCGCCAGGCGCTGGTCGACGTCCGTGAGGCGGTCAGCGGCTACCGGCGGCCCCGGCTGGCCGGTGAACTCGCGGGTGCGCAGGTGGCGCTGACGGCGGCCGGCGTCGTCGCCGACCTGCCGACCGAGCCCGACCTCACCGGCGTCCCCGAGGAGAGCGAGTCGGCGCTGGCCTGGGCGCTGCGCGAGGCGGTCACCAACGTCGTGCGGCACAGCGGGGCCCGGCGCTGCGTGGTGGCACTCGTACCGCGCCAGACGCTGGACGGCCGGGTCGTCGAGCTGTCCGTGGAGGACGACGGCACGGGTGGTTCCGGCGGTTCGGGCAGCGCCCCCGGCAACGGTCTCACCGGGCTGACCGAGCGGCTGGAGAAGGCCGGGGGGACGCTGGAGGCGTCCCGGCAGCGGCGCGGCTTCCGGCTGGTCGCCCGGGCGCCGATGGACCCGTCGGCCGCTTCGGCGGACCAGGGGGAGGGGGCGCCCGGTGACCAGCCGGGAGGCGCTGTCGGCGACGCCGTAGGATCCGGGGCATGAGCTCCACGATCAAGGTCCTGCTCGCCGAGGACCAGTCGATGGTCCGCGAGGCGCTGGCCGCCCTGCTCGGCCTGGAACCGGACATCGAGGTGGTCGCCCAGGTGGCCCGCGGCGACGAGGTGGTGGCCGCGGCGCGCGAGCACGAGATCGACGTGGCGCTGCTGGACATCGAGATGCCGGGCGCCACCGGAATCGAGGCGGCGGCCCTGCTGCACCAGGAGTTCCCGGAGCTCAAGCTGCTCGTGCTCACCACGTTCGGCCGCCCCGGCTATCTGCGCAGCGCGATGGAGGCGGGTGCCGACGCCTTCCTGGTCAAGGACGCGCCGGCCGCGCAACTCGCCGCGGCCGTACGGAAGGTGCTCGCCGGGGAGCGTGTCATCGACCCCACGCTGGCCGCGGCCGCCCTCGCGGAGGGCGCCAACCCCCTCACCGAACGCGAACGCGAGGTGCTGCGCGCGGCGGCGGGCGGCGCCACCAACGCGGAGCTGGCCACCACCCTCCACCTGTCGCAGGGGACGGTCCGCAACTACCTCTCCACGGCCATACAGAAGCTCGCGGTGCGCAACCGCGCCGAGGCGGTCCGCACCGCCCGCGAAAAGGGCTGGCTGTAGCCCCTGACGGGCCGCCGGGGCGACGGGGCGTCCGGGTGGCCCGGGGGACTGCCTTGAGCGGGGGTCCGGTCCGGGCGGGTCAGTTGAGCCGGGAGCGGGCCGCGTGGGCCTGTCGTCTCACCTCGTGCGCGGCGGGCTCGTCGACGGCGGCCACCACGTCCGCGTACGCGTCGAGTTCCGCCGCCCCGGTGAGGAACTCGCCCCGCTGCACCAGCAGTTGCGCACGCTCGTAGCGCAGCCGTGCCGGGTGCGAGGGCAGCAGCAGCGACAACTCCACGGCCCACAGCCCGACGGCGGAGCACTCGGGTCGGGCGGCTGCCCAGGCGCGGATGTTGTTCAGGATCCGCAGGACGACGTCGAGCGGGTCGGCGGGCGTGAGCATGGCGGGGTTCAGCGGCGCACCGGTCGCGCCGGTGACGAACAGTTCGGCGTCCGGCCTGGTCAGCACCCGCCCGCCGTCGAACGGGTCGGCCAGCACCTGCTCGTCGACCGGCCCGAAGCCCACGACGAAGTGGCCCGGCAGCGCGACGCCGTGCACGGGCGCACCGGCCCGCCGCGCCACCTCCATCCACACCACCGACAGCAGGATGGGCAGCCCGCGCCGCCGCCGCAGCACCGCGTGCAGCAGCGAGGACTCCAGACGCCGGTAGTCCGCGGGCAGCCCGTGGAAGCCGTGGCGGGTGCCGAGGAGTTCGGCGAGCGCGGTGGCCCAGGCGTGCGGACCGCCGGGCCGGAAGGGCAACTGCCCGGCCAGGTCGTCCAGCGCGATCTGGGCGGCGTCCATACCGGCCTCGTCGAGCGTCCCGTCCGCCACGGCGCCGATCAGCAGGCAGAGCGCGGCGAGATCGGGCCGCTCGGCCCGGGCCTCCTGGGCGAACCGCCGCCGCCACTCGGCGTCCCGCTCCGGTTCCGGAGGCTGAGGAGTGCGCATACCGGCCCCGTGCCGCGTCACGCCGGTGCGGACGTGCCGCGGCCGGGGGCGGCTGCCGCCCGGTCCGGCTCCGGCGCCCGGTAGTGGTGGTAGGCGTGGTGGGCTTCGAAGCCCATCCTGGCGTACAGGGCCCGTGCGGCGGTGTTGTCCGTCTCCACCTGGAGCCAGGCCGCCGAGGCGCCCTCGTCCAGGGCGCGGCGGGCCAGTGCGGCCATGACCGTGATGGCCAGGCCCCGGCGGCGGAAGGCGGGGTCGACCTCGACCGCCGCGAAACCCGCCCACCTCCCGTCGACCACACACCGTCCGATCGCCGCCGGGGTGCCGTCCCCGTCCTCGGCGCCCGGCACCGTCGCGAACCACACCGAGGGGCCGCCGCCCAGCACCCGCAGGGCCACTTCGCTCAGCCCCTTGCGCCGGTAACGCGCCAGCCAGGCCTCGTCCGCCGTACGGGACAGCGTGACCACCGGGGCCTCGAGGGAGTCCGAGGCTCCTGGGGCTCCTGGGGCTCCTGGGGCTCCTGGGGCGGTCAGGGCTACCGCGCCTGGGGCCTTAGCATGATCGGCGAGCGGAGCCAGGGAGGCGATCCACGTCTCCGCCGTCACCTCACGCGTCCAGCCGCGCGCCTCCAGTTCCGCGCAGAGCGCCTCGTGGGTGTCCTCGGCCCCCGTGGCGGCCTGGAGGTACGCGGGCAGCCCACGGGCGGCGTACCAGGCGCGGACGCGGCTCAGGGCGACGTCGAGGGGAAGGCCGGGGTCGCCGAGCGGGAGCACCGAGTTGGCGCGGCGGGTGAACCCGGACGCGGCACGCAGCCGCCACTCGCCCAGCGGCTCGCTCTCCACCGGCGGCCAGGCCCGGGCCGAGACCCGCGCCAGTTCCCCGAACGAGGCGGCCGGGCCCCTGCGCCTGGCCGGCGCGGGCGGTACGACCTTGCCCGCGACCAGCGCGGACTCCGCAATCCGGACACGCTCGCCGGTGCGTCGTGTGATCAGCAGCACACCGTCGTCCCATGATGTGAGAACCCCGACCGTGTCGGTGTACTTCTCACCCTTCGCGGCATGTTCGTCGCGTCGTCGTACGGAAACACGTTTTCCCACGTCAGCAGCGGTGATGCGGACCACGAGCCGACCGGCCGCAGAGATTTCCACTGGTCAGTTCACCCCTCCTGTTCGGATCACACCCAGGAACGGAGATACTAGATGCGGGCATCGACGACGCCGCGCTCCCGCGCGCCAGGCGGCGGAGCCTGAGGAGGCCCGCCAGCGCCCTATCGAGGAGGAACGACAGCGTGACCTACGTCATCGCGCAGCCTTGTGTCGACGTGAAGGACAAGGCGTGCATCGAGGAGTGCCCGGTCGACTGCATCTACGAGGGCCAGCGGTCCTTGTACATCCACCCGGACGAATGCGTCGACTGTGGAGCCTGTGAGCCGGTCTGCCCGGTCGAGGCGATCTTCTACGAGGACGACACTCCGGAAGAGTGGAAGGACTACTACAAGGCGAACGTCGAGTTCTTCGACGAGCTCGGCTCGCCCGGCGGCGCCAGCAAGCTGGGACTGATCGAGCGGGATCACCCCTTCGTGGCAGCCCTGCCGCCGCAGAACCAGTAAGCGGTACGCACATGCGCCGCCTTGGTCCCGTACGGCCCCGCCGCCGTACGGGACCGAGGCGTTTGACGAGAAAGTGAGCCCGATCCCCGTGTCCGCAGTCTCCGACCGGCTTCCCGTCTTCCCCTGGGACAAGCTGGAGCCCTACAAGGCGACGGCCGCCGCTCACCCGGACGGCATCGTCGACCTGTCCGTCGGCACCCCGGTCGATCCGGTGCCCGAGCTGGTCCAGAAGGCGCTGGTCGCGGCCGCCGACTCGCCGGGCTATCCCACGGTGTGGGGCACGCCCGAGCTGCGGGACGCCATCACGGGCTGGACGGAGCGGCGGCTGGGCGCGCTGGGGGTCACTCACCGCCACGTGCTGCCGATCGTCGGCTCCAAGGAACTGGTGGCCTGGCTCCCGACCCAGCTGGGCCTCGGCCCGGGCGACCGGGTCGCGTATCCGCGTCTCGCCTACCCGACGTACGAGGTCGGAGCCCGGCTCGCCCGCGCGGACCACGTCGCCTACGACGACCCGACTCAGCTGGACCCGGAGGGCCTGCGGCTGCTGTGGCTCAACAGCCCGTCGAACCCGACGGGACGGGTCCTGTCCCGGGCCGAGCTGACCCGGATCGTCGCCTGGGCCCGCGAGCACGGTGTCCTGGTCTTCTCCGACGAGTGCTATCTGGAGCTGGGCTGGGAGGCCGACCCGGTCTCGGTGCTGCACCCGGACGTGTGCGGTGGCTCGTACGAGGGGATCGTCGCCGTCCACTCGCTCTCCAAGCGCTCGAACCTCGCCGGCTACCGGGCGGCCTTCCTCGCCGGTGACCCGGCCGTCCTCGGCGACCTCCTGCAGATCCGCAAGCACGGCGGCATGATGACCTCCGCGCCGACGCAGGCGGCCACGGTGGCCGCGCTCGGCGACGACCAGCACGTACGGGAGCAGCGCGAGCGGTACGCGGCGCGTCGCGGCGCACTGCGCGAGGCCCTGCTGGGGCACGGCTTCCGCATCGAGCACAGCGAGGCCAGCCTCTACCTGTGGGCGACGCGCGACGAGTCCTGCTGGGACACCGTGGCCCACCTCGCCGAGCGGGGCATCCTGGTGGCGCCGGGCGACTTCTACGGCCCGGCCGGCGACCGCTTCGTCCGCGTGGCCCTCACGGCCACGGACGAGCGCGTCGCGGCGGCGGTGCGGCGCCTGGCCTAGCGGGCTGCGGGAACCACGCGCGCGTACGGCCGAGGGGCCCGGGGAGTCGCACTCCCCGGGCCCCTCCGCCGTACGGCAGGGCGTCCGCGCCCGCGCTGTGCCGGATCAGCCGAGCGGCAGGGTCTTCACGGGGAGGTTCTGCGCGGGCAGGCCGCCGTGCGCCGACTTCGCGGATTCGCCGAGCAGTCCACCGGCCTGGCCCGCCGTCTGCCCGACCACCTTCTGCGCGGCGGGCTGGGTGGTCCTGACCGTCTTGGCCCCGGTCCTGGCCACCTTGCCGGCGGTCGGCACGGCCTTCTTGACCGCCTTGCCGCTGGTGTCGCCCGCGACCCCGGTGACGTGCTGGGTCGCGCCGTCGAGGCTGTTGCCGACGTTCGCTCCGTCCAGGGCGGTCGCTCCGCCGAGGTCGGGGGTGGCCGGCAGCCCGGTCGCCGCACCGGCGGAGCCGGCCGCACCGACCCCGGCTGCCGCTCCCGCTGCGACGAGCAGCGCGGCACGGGCGATCCGGCGGGTCAGGGGGAGGGACATGATGCTCCTTAGACGGGAGAGAACCTGGAAGTGTCCGACCGCGCCCGGCGGTTGAGCGTCCGGGCTCGGACGCAGTGACTACCGCTCGAAGCCCGCGAAGGTTGCGGTGGCCCCGCGTAAAGAGTTGGCAATGCGTCGCATAATCGGCTGTGGATAAAAGCGGGCAAAAGTCGACCGGCCGGAGGGCCCGTCGAATCGTTACTGCTCATTGCCGCCAAGGGATGCGCGGGGCATGGAGGTGACCGCGCGACCGCCGACGCGCACGGCCGGCCCGACGCCACGCGGATGACCCCAATGGGTGACCGCCCGCACTGCTGCCCGCACGCCCGCATCGGCCCGCACGCCGCGTCCGGCCCGCACGGCCGTAGGCGGCCCGCACGCGCCGGGCCTACTCGCCGGCGACTATCCGCACCTCGGCCGTGGCCTCACGGGCCGGCGCGCCGTTCTTCTCGTCGGTGCCGCGCCACTGGCTGCCGGTGCTCCCGGACGTCCACACGCGGCCCGCGTAGGAGACCTCGCGGATGTGCAGCGCGGTGGAGTTGGCCACGGCCCAGTGCGCCACCTCCCAGCCCCTGCGGCGCGCGTCGGCCTTTCCGGCGGTGCCCTCGGCCACCGGGACCGTCACCGTCCCGCTCACGGCCGCCCTGGGCGTCGGCGAGGGCCGCGTGGCGCCCACCTCCGCGCCCACCTCCGCCCCGGCCTCCTGGAACGCGTCGCGCCCGAAGTCGCGCACCAGAGCGGCCCGCACCGAGTCCGTACCGCCGGTCCGGGTCGCCGCCGGGCGCCCCTCGCAGGTCAGCGTCGCCGCCGAGCGGCCGGTCAGCGCGGCCGCGAGCAGCGTGGCGTCCGGCTCGTGCTTCGCGTACGCCTGGGGGTAACCGCTGCGCTGCACCCGCTGCGCGGCGACCGTGAGCGGCAGCCGCGAGTACCCCGGCACCTTGGCCAGGTGCTCGTAGAAGACACCCGAGGCGTACGTCGGGTCCATGATCTGCTTGCTGGTGCCCCAGCCCTGCGACGGCCGCTGCTGGAACAGGCCGAGCGAGTCCCGGTCGCCGTGGCGGATGTTGCGCAGCCCCGACTCCTGCAGCGCGGTCGCCAGGGCGATGGTCACGGCCCGTTCGGGCATGCCGCGCGAGGTGCCGACCGCCGAGATCGTCGCCGCGTTCACCGCCTGCTCGGCCGAGAACTCGTAGGACGCGCCGTCGCCCTTGCCCGAGACGACCGTGCACCGCGGAGCCCCGGTGCCACCGGTGACGTACTGCGCGGCGAGATAGCCCGCGACGGCGAGCAGCACCGCGACGGCCGCCCCGAAACGGAGGAGGCGGCCGCGCCGGAAGAAGGTGGGGGACGGCTCAGGCACGCGTACAAGGTACTGGAGGCGGGCGTGGGCGGTCGCGGGCCTGTGGACAATCCGCGGCGGTCCGGACTCCGGGCCGTCCGGACGGCCCGGCGGCGACGCGCGTTAGGGTCGGCACCATGGCCGATTCCCCGCTTGACCTCACGCTGGACGCCGCGCGGCTGACCGCCCGGCTCGTCGACTTCCCGTCGGAGAGCGGCAAGGAGAAGCCGCTCGCGGACGCCGTCGAGAGCGCGCTGCGTGCCCTGCCCCACCTGACGGTCGACCGGTACGGCAACAACGTGGTGGCGCGGACCCGGCTGGGACGGGCCGAGCGGGTCATCCTCGCCGGGCACATCGACACGGTGCCGATCGCGGACAACGTGCCCTCCCGCCTCGACGACGACGGCGTGCTGTGGGGCTGCGGTACCTGCGACATGAAGGCGGGCGTCGCCGTGCAGCTGCGGATCGCGGCCACCGTCCCCGAACCCAACCGCGACCTCACCTTCGTCTTCTACGACAACGAGGAGGTCGCCGCACACCTCAACGGGCTGGGGCATGTGGCCGAGGCCCACCCCGACTGGCTGGAGGGTGACTTCGCCGTCCTCCTCGAACCGTCGGACGGCCAGGTCGAGGGCGGCTGCCAGGGCACGCTGCGGGTGCTCCTGACGACGAAGGGCGAGCGCGCCCACTCGGCCCGCGGCTGGATGGGCTCCAACGCCATCCACGCCGCCGCGCCGATCCTCGCCCGGCTGGCCTCGTACGAGCCGCGTCATCCCGTCATCGACGGCCTGGAGTACCGCGAGGGCCTGAACGCGGTCGGCATCTCCGGCGGTGTGGCGGGCAACGTGATCCCCGACGCCTGTGTGGTGACCGTCAACTTCCGGTACGCGCCCGACCGCAGCGAGGCCGAGGCGCTGGCCCACGTCCGTGAGGTCTTCGCGGACTGCGGGATCGAGGAGTTCGTCGTCGACGACCACAGCGGCGCCGCCCTCCCCGGGCTCTCGCACCCCGCCGCCGCCGCCTTCATCGAGGCCGTAGGCGGGACCCCGCTGCCCAAGTACGGCTGGACGGACGTCTCCCGCTTCAGCGGCCTGGGCATCCCCGCGGTCAACTACGGCCCCGGCAATCCGCACCTGGCGCACAAGCGCGACGAGCGCGTCGAGACGGCGAAGATCCTCGCGGGCGAGGAGCGGCTGCGGGCCTGGCTGACCGCCTGAGGGCCGGTCATCGGCCCCGGGCCGTACGCGGCGGCCCCCCGGGTCCCCCGCCCGTGACCCGCGTGGATCTACGCTGGGCCCGAACGACGGCCGAGCGGAGGGAGCGGACATGGCTACCGGCAATCCCGAGGGCAGCAAGCAGCCACCGGAGGAGCAGCGGCTCGGACCGGTGCTGCGCAGGCGCGATCAGGTGCAGGCCAGTACCACCGACCAGCGCCTGCTCGACGCGGGAGGCCCCTCCGACTGGGTGCACACCGACCCCTGGCGGGTGCTGCGCATCCAGTCCGAGTTCATCGAGGGCTTCGGCACCCTCGCCGAACTCCCGGCCGCGATCAGCGTGTTCGGGTCCGCCAGAACCCCGGTGGACTCGCCCGAGTACGAGGCGGGCGTCAGACTCGGCCGCGGGCTGGTGGAGGCGGGCTTCGCCGTGATCACCGGCGGCGGGCCCGGGGCGATGGAGGCGGCCAACAGGGGTGCCTGCGAGGCCGACGGGATCTCGGTGGGCCTCGGCATCGAGCTGCCCTTCGAACAGGGGCTCAACCAGTACGTCGACATCGGGCTGAACTTCCGGTACTTCTTCGTCCGCAAGATGATGTTCGTGAAGTACGCCCAGGGCTTCGTGGTCCTGCCGGGCGGACTCGGCACCCTGGACGAGCTCTTCGAGGCGCTCACCCTGGTGCAGACGCAGAAGGTGACCCGCTTCCCGATCGTCCTCTTCGGCACGGAGTACTGGGGCGGCCTCGTCGACTGGCTGCGCGGCACCCTCATCGCCCAGGGCAAGGCATCCGAGAAAGACCTCCTCCTCTTCCACCTGACCGACGACGTCGACGAGGCGGTGGCCCTGGTCTCGAAGGAGGCGGGCCGCTAGACGAGCCTCTCCGGCGGTCTTCGGCCGCCCACCCGTTCGACGGCCACGCCTCCGCGACCACCACGCCCCACCCGTGGCGGGGCGTGGCCCGTGGTCAGGCGAGCCCGCGCCGGGCCACGGCCGGCCCCCGGTGCCCCGCGATCGCCCCCACCATGTCCAGCACCTGCCGGGTCTCCGCCACCTCGTGCACCCGGTACACCTGGGCCCCCAGCCACGCGGAGACCGCGGTCGTGGCCAGCGTGCCCACCACCCGCTCCTTGACCGGCCGGTCCAGCGTCTCGCCCACGAAGTCCTTGTTGGACAGCGAGACCAGCACCGGCCACCCCGTCCCGACCATCTCGCCCAGGCGCCGCGTCGCCTCCAGGCTGTGCCGGGTGTTCTTCCCGAAGTCGTGCCCCGGGTCGATGAGGATCGACTCCCGGGAAACCCCGAGCGCGGCGGCCCGCTCGGCGAGGCCCACGGTGACCCGCAGGATGTCGGCCATGACGTCGTCGTAGGTGACCCGGTGGGGCCGCGTGCGGGGCTCGGCGCCCCCCGCGTGCGTGCACACCAGGCCTGCCCCGTACCGCGCGGCGACCTCCGCGAGACGCGGATCGACGCCGCCCCACGCGTCGTTGAGCACGTCCGCGCCGGCCTCGCAGACCGCCTCGCCGACCTCGTGCCGCCAGGTGTCGACGCTGATGACCACGTCGGGGAACCGCCGCCGCACCTCGGCGACGAAACCGACCGTCCGCCGCGCCTCCTCCTCGGCGGTCACCTCCTCGCCGGGGCCCGCCTTGACCCCGCCTATGTCGATGATGGCGGCGCCCTCGGACACCGCCTGCTCCACGCGGGCGAGCGCGGGTTCGTCGCGGAACGTCGCCCCCTGGTCGTAGAAGGAGTCCGGGGTCCGGTTGACGATCGCCATGATCACCGGCTCATGGGTGCCGAATTCACGCCTGCCCAGCCTGAGCATCCCCTGCGACCTCTCCCTGTACGTCCTGCGGCTTCGCCGCCTGGAACCCTAACTGTCAGACTCGCATGGCACGATCGGAGCCAGACACTTTCGACACCTTCCCGTCGGCGCGGCCACGCGCCGGCACCAGAGCGTGGGGACCCCAGCGATGTTGATGTTCTTGTTCCTCGTCGTCGCGCTGGTCGTCGTGGTCGCCGCGGTGACACTGGCGGTGGTGGGCGGCGGCGAGAGCGCCGCCCTGCCGGAGGCGGCGCCCGAGCGGCTGGCGGACCCCCTGCCCGCACACCGGCCGGTGAACCGGGACGACGTGGAGACGCTGCGCTTCCCCGTAGCCGTACGGGGCTACCGCATGGCGGACGTGGACGACGCTCTGGGCCGTCTCGGCGCCGAGATCGCCGAGCGGGACGCCAGGATCGCCGGCCTGGAGGTAGCCCTCGCCGGTGCCCGGGCGAGCGCGCCGCCCTCGCTCGACAAGCACCCGCGGCACCCGGAGGACGAGCAGCGGTGACCACGAGCGCCCTCGCCGGCCCCGACGGAGTACTGCGCTGCCCCTGGGCGCTGTCGGCCACGGACTACGCGGCCTACCACGACGACGAGTGGGGGCGGCCCGTCCACGGGGACGACGCCCTGTACGAGCGGCTCTGCCTGGAGGCCTTCCAGTCCGGCCTGTCCTGGATCACGATCCTGCGCCGCCGTGAGGGGTTCAGGACGGCCTTCTCCGGCTTCCGGATCGCCTCGGTGGCCCGGTTCACCGACGCCGACAGGGACCGCCTGCTCGCCGACCCGGGCATCATCCGCAACCGCGCCAAGATCGAGGCGACGCTCGCCAACGCGCGCGTGCTCGCCGACTGGCCCTCCGGCGAGCTGGACGAGCTGATCTGGTCGTTCGCCCCCGACCCGGAGACCCGGCCCGTCCCGAAGAGCCTGGCCGACGTGCCCGCCGTCACCGACGAGTCGACCGCCCTGTCGAAGGCGCTCAAGAAGCGGGGCATCCGTTTCGTCGGCCCGACCACCGCGTACGCCCTGATGCAGGCGTGCGGCCTGGTCGACGACCACCTCGTGGACTGCGCGGCCCGGGGCCGCCGGCCCCTGGCCGCCTGACCACCCGAACGAAAGACCCTAGCGGCCCAGGTACTTCGGCCTCTCCTTGTTGACGAACGCCTGGACCGCGATCATGTGGTCCTCCGAAGAGCCCGCCCTGGACTGGAGGGTGTCCTCCTTCTCCAGCGTCTCGTCCAGCGTGTGCGTCAGACCGAAGGCGAGGGACTTCTTGAGAGCGGCGTACGCGAGCGTCGGGCCCTCGGCGAGGAGCCGGGCGATCTTCCCGGCCTCGGTGGCCAGCTCGGCGAACGGGACGATCCGGTTGGCGATGCCCAGGTCGAGGGCTTCCTGCGCGGTGATGCTGCGGGGCAGGAGCAGCAGCTCGGCGGCGCGGCCGGGGCCGACCACCCTCGGCAGCGTCCAGGAGATGCCGGAGTCCGCGCTGAGCGCGACGCCCGCGAAGGACGTGTTGAACGCCGCCGTCTCCGCGACGATCCGGTAGTCGGCGCAGAGCGCGAAACCGAAGCCGGCGCCCGCCGCGACGCCGTTGACCGCCGCCACCACCGGCTTGTCCGCCCCGGTCAGGGCCCGCACGATCGGGTTGTAGTGCTCCCGCACCGTGCTCATCACGCCCTCGCCCGCACCGGACTCCCGGGCCGCCGCGAGCCCGCCGATGTGCTCCTTGAGATCCTGGCCCACGCAGAAGGCCCTGTCACCGGCGGCGGTGAGCAGCACCGCCCGGACCGCGTGGTCACCGGCGGCCGCCTCCGCCGCGTCACGGAGGGCGACCTTGGTCTCGGTGTTCATCGCGTTCATCGCTTCGGGGCGGTTCAGCGTGATCGTCGCGAGTCCGTCGCTCACCTCGTAGAGCACGGTGTCGGCCATGGGTCCCCTCCGGGTGTCTGGTTCGGGCTGCGCCGTACCCGTCGGTACGGCGGACTTCTGGAGACAGCATGGCGGAGATCACGGAATGCCGGGCGCGCGGGACATGTGACCTGCGTCAAAGAAACCTGGCCCCGGACGGTCCGTGCGGCGGCGCAGTATCGCAGTCACATCGCCGAATTGAGTGGTTTTGCTCAAGCGCGTTGCGCAAGCGATGCCGACTGATGTTGGTCATCGGGTCCTGAGATGCGGGATAATGGCCTGGAAGCAATGTGTTCGATGCCGGTGACGTGTGTCCTATGAGGGGACGTGCGTGCCCTCCTAAGGGGCCGTCGGCGACGATGAGCTGGTTTCAGGAAGGGGAACGAGCATGGCGGCCATGAAGCCGCGGACGGGCGATGGCCCGCTCGAGGTGACCAAGGAGGGGCGGGGCATCGTCATGCGCGTTCCGCTCGAAGGCGGCGGTCGGCTCGTCGTCGAGCTGACCCCTGACGAGGCGGACGCGCTCGGCGACGCCCTCAAGAAGGTCGTCGGCTGACGCGGACGCGACCCCTATCTCTTGCCAGCCGCCCCGGCACCGCATCGGTGCCGGGGCGGCTGCGTTCTTCCGTCCCCTTCCGGGGCGGCGTGGGCTCAGGCCCCTTCCGGTGCGCCGTGGGCTCAGCGCTTGACCGCGCACAGCAAGCCGTCGCCCACCGGCAGCAGCGACGGCACCAGCTCCTGGCTCTCACGCACCGCCCGCAGCAGCTCGCGCAGCCGGCCCACCTCGGCGGGCTGCGGCCCCGAGTCCACCGTCCGGCCGTCCGCGAAGACGCCCTCGAAGGCGACGAGCCCGCCCGGCCGCAGCAGGCGCAACGATTCAGCGAGGTAGTCCAGGCACTCGAGCCGGTCGCCGTCGCAGAAGACGAGGTCGTACCCGCTGTCCGCCAGCCGGGGCAGCACCTCCAGCGCGCGGCCGGGGATGAAACGGGCGCGGTTGCTGGCGAAGCCCGCGGCGCGGAAGGCCTGGCGGGCGAACTGCTGGCGGTCCGGCTCAGGGTCCACGGTGGTCAGCACCCCGTCCGGCCGCATGCCGTGCAACAGATGAATTCCGGAGACCCCGGTCCCGGTCCCGATCTCCGCCACCGCCTTCGCGTCCACGGTGGCGGCGAGCATGCGCAACGCGGCGCCCGTGCCGGGCGACACCGAGCGCAGCCCTGCCTCGCGGGCCCGCTCACGGGCCCAGCGCAGCGCCTCGTCCTCGGCGACAAAGGCGTCGGCGAACGCCCAGCTCGTCTGCCGGTTGCCGGTAATGACCCTCTCCTGTCCCCGTGGTTGCCTGGCCGTGACTGTATCCGTTGGCGTCGGGAACCCGCAGATGGGACCGGGCGTTTACAAGGGTGGAGGACACAGCGGGGGGACAGGGATGAACGAGGACGCCGAGCAAGTGCTGACGCAGGCGCAGAAGCGCACATCAAATTCTCGTAAAACCGCTTATCCGGAGCTAACGGGCGAGGTGGCTATGGTAGGGGCTCTACTGGACACCACCAGAGCCGACAGGGGAGGTGCGGCTGCGCCCGTGGACCGCGGAGGGGTGCTTCGGCGCCTTCTCAGGTCGGCAGGTGAGCCGAGATCCGTGACCGACACCGCTGACCGTTTCCGCACCGCCGACTCCGCCGCGCAGACCGCGACGTTCACCACCGACGCGGCGTCGCAGGCGTGGACTCCGCCCACCTGGGAGGAGATCGTCAGCACGCACAGCGGCCGCGTCTACCGCCTGGCGTACCGCCTGACCGGCAACCAGCACGACGCCGAGGACCTCACCCAGGAGGTCTTCGTCCGCGTCTTCCGGTCCCTGTCCACATACACGCCCGGCACCTTCGAGGGCTGGCTGCACCGCATCACCACCAACCTCTTCCTCGACATGGTGCGCCGCAAGCAGCGCATCCGGTTCGACGCGCTCGGCGACGACGCGGCGGAGCGGCTGCCCAGTCGTGAGCCGTCCCCGCAGCAGGTCTTCAACGACGCGCACTTCGACGCGGACGTCCAGCAGGCGCTGGACACGCTCGCGCCCGAGTTCCGGGCGGCCGTGGTCCTCTGCGACATCGAGGGCCTCTCGTACGAGGAGATCGCCGCGACCCTGGGCGTCAAGCTCGGCACGGTCCGCAGCCGGATCCACCGTGGCCGTTCGCAGCTGCGCAAGGCACTCGCGCACCGGTCTCCCCAGGCCCGTGCCGAGCGGCGCGGATTCGCCATCACCACGGTGCCCGCGCTGGGGGGAGGGGCCGCGACCGCGTGAGTGGATCACGTCCTACCCCCGCAGAGCAGCATCTGGGAGACCGACTCTCCGCCCTGGTGGACGGAGAGCTCGGTCATGAGTCGCGTGAGCGGGTCCTCGCCCACCTCGCCACCTGTGCGAAGTGCAAGGCCGAGGCCGACGCCCAGCGACGCCTGAAGAACGTCTTCGCCGAGATGGCGCCACCGCCGCCGTCCGAGAGCTTCCTGGCCCGCCTCCAGGGACTTCCGGCGGGCGGCGGCTCCGACGACACCGGCCCGCCGGACGGAAGAGGATTCGCGGGCCTGCCCTGGTCCGCCGAGCCGTCGCGGTCCTCCGGCTTCCCCGGGGTCTTCGGAACGCGCGCCGAGTCCTTCGCATACGTCCCCTCCGGTCCGCACGCGGATCTGCTGCCGCCCTCCCAGGGCCGCGGTTTCCGGATCCACGACGTCAGCCGTCACGAGACCGAGCGGTCGGCCTCGCGCGGGATGCGCTTCGCCTTCGCCGCCGCCGGAGCGGTGTCGCTGGCCGCGATCGCGCTCGGCGGGGTGACGGCCGGGGGCCCGGTCGACACCGTGGACGCCCGCGGTGGCACCGGCACCGGCAGCAACGTGACGCCCATGCGGTCCCAGGGCAGCGGGGTCACCACGGCCCCGGAGTCCCAGCGGCGCCGCTCCGTCGGGCCCCTGCTCGCGCAGGGCCGGCGGTCGCAGGACGAGGCACCTGTCGCGCCCACCGAGCTGTCCGCGCCCCTGCTGCCCGGGTTCGCCGCCCCGGCCGACGGCCAGGACGCCGTGTCCAGACTGACCACCCCCGTGGTGGCCGGGGCCGCCGCCATGACTCCGCTGATACGTCCGCTGACCGCGCCTCCGCCCGCCGCGTCGACCGCCTGGTCCACGGTGTCGGAGGCCACGACCCCGGGACTGCTCGCCGCCCCCATACCCACCTCGTCCCCCTCCGCCGCCCCGTCGCCGCTGCTCTCCTCCCGCACCGTCCGCTGACCCCGGCGTCTGCGCGGTCGCCGGTGAACCTGGTTGAATCCGGGGTGGGCCGCGTCCGCCGGAATGATCCCGGACGCGGAGTCGACAATCTGCGGCGACCGACGGCGCGCTGTGCCGCGGGCCAGGTGTGGGGAGAGCATGCACGAGGGGAAGCCCGCGAAGGCGAAGTGGTGGAGCGGGCCGAGGCCCGCGGGGGCGGCCCCCGAAGCCGGGCAGGCCGGGAGCGCGGCCGAGGACCGGCACGACGGCGACTTCGAACTGGACCGCCCGGCCGGAACACCGGCCGCGCGGGCGCTGACGCACACCGACGCCGAGAACGAGGGCGCGGGCGCGGAAGGCGTCGGCACGGACGGCGCCGGTGCGACCGGTACGGACAGGACTGGTGCCGGTACGGAGGGTTCGGGTACGGACGGTTCGGGGCCGGACGGTGATTTCGAGCTGGAGCGTCCGGCGCGGGCTGTTCCGGAGCCCGCGGCGGACCCGGCGGGAGCCGAGGCATCGACGGCCACCGTCACGGGCCCGGTCGCGCCGCCCGTCGACCCCGGGCGGGAGACGGCTGCCGCCCTCCCCGTAGGCGCCGACGAGACCCAGGCGGACGCAGGGGCCGCCGACGCGGAAGGCCCGGCCGGTACGGCACACGCCGGAAGCGGCGCCGCGCCCGGCGTCGCCGACGAGCGGCCCCGGCCGCTGCACGACCCGGACCCCTACAGCACCCCGCCGTACGGCGAACCGGGCCCGTGGGCCCCCGCGCCGCCCGTGCAGCACCCCGGCACCACACCGGCCCACGGCACACCGGCACAGGGCGTGCCCGCCCAGGCCCCGCCTCCGCAGGGGACGGCCGGCCACGCCACGCAGGGCATCCCGACCCAGGGCATCCCGGCCCAGGGCATCCCCGCGCAGGGCGCCCCCGTGCCGCCCGTGTCCGCCGAGCAGCCGGTCCCCGGCATACCCGCCCCTGTGGGTCAGCCGGGACAGCAGGTGCAGCCCGGACAGCCGGGTCAGCCGGGTCAGCCCGGACAGCAGGTGCCGCCGGGCCAGAGCTACGACCCCTGGGCGGCCGCCGCTCATCCGGCCGCCACCCACCCGCTCCAGCAGACCGGCGCGCCGGTGGACAGCGCGGCCCGGCGCAGGAAGCGCGGGAGGCGGATCCTGGTCACCGGAGCCGTGATCATCGCGCTGGCGGCCGGCGGCGTCGGCGGCGCCGTGGGGGCCTACCTGGAGCGGAACGGCGGCGTGGGCGGCATCGAGCTGCCCCAGGCCGCGGCGGACGACGAGAAGCGCTCGCCCGACAGCGTCGCCGGGATCGCGGCCAGCGCGCTGCCCAGCGTCGTCACCCTGCACGTACGGGGCGACGACGCCGGCGGCACGGGCACCGGCTTCGTGCTCGACTCGCGGGGACACATCCTCACCAACAACCACGTCGTCGAACCGGCCGGTGACGACGGCGAGATCACCGTGACCTTCAGCAGTGGCGACACCGCCAAGGCCGAGGTCGTCGGGCACGACAGCGGGTACGACCTCGCCGTCGTCAAGGTCACCGGCGTCAGCGGGCTCCGGCCGATGCCGCTCGGGAACTCCGACAGCGTCAGGGTGGGCGACCCGGTGGTCGCGATCGGCGCCCCCTTCGACCTGGCCAACACGGTCACCTCAGGCATCATCAGCGCCAAGGAACGGCCCATCACGGCGGGCGGGGAGAGCGGCGACGGGAGTGACGTCTCGTACGTCGACGCGCTGCAGACGGACGCCCCGATCAACCCCGGCAACTCCGGCGGGCCCCTGCTCGACTCCAAGGCCCGCGTGATCGGCATCAACAGCGCCATCCGGTCCGCCGACAGCGCCTCCGACCAGGAGGGCGGCCAGGCGGGCTCCATAGGCCTCGGCTTCGCCATCCCGATCAACCAGGGCAAGCGCGTCGCCGAGGAGCTGATCAACACCGGCAAGGCGACCCATCCGGTCATCGGCGTCACCCTCGACATGGGCTACTCGGGCGACGGCGCCCGTATCGGGACCAGCGGCGGCGGCAGCGGCGGTTCCCCGGTCAACGCGGGCGGCCCCGGCGACAAGGCGGGCCTGAAGGCGGGCGACGTCATCACCGAGGTCGACGGCACGGCCGTCCACTCGGGCGAGGAGCTCATCGTCAAGACGCGGGCCCACCGTCCCGGCGACCACCTGGAGCTGACCCTGCGGCGCGGCGATGCGGAGAAGAAGGTGACGCTGGTCCTCGGCTCCGCGGACGGTGACTGACGTAAACGTCACAGGAAGGCGTCCCGGGCCCGCCAGGTAAGGCAAACATCGCGGAAAACCGGCCGCGTGCACGCATTCGGCGGCCCCGGGACAGTACCGGTCGGACAGGTGGTCCGGGTACCGTGGACCCGGCCCGGACCACGGAGGACCGCCGAGGGCCGAGGACCTCGCTAGGAGCTGCAAGGTGTTCAATGACATAGGAGCGCTCGAGCTGGTGACGCTCGTCGTCCTGGCCGTGCTCGTCTTCGGGCCGGACAAGCTCCCGAAGATGATCCAGGACGTCACGCGCACCATCCGCAAGATCCGTGAGTTCTCGGACAGCGCCAAGCAGGACATCCGCTCGGAGCTGGGTCCCGAGTTCAAGGACTTCGAGTTCGAGGACCTGAACCCGAAGACCTTCATCCGCAAGCACCTGGACAACGACGAGCTGGGTCTCAAGGAGATCCGCAACGGCTTCGACCTGAAGAAGGAGATGGCCGAGATCACGGACGCCGTCCACGGGCGGGAGTCCGAGTCGTCGTCCGGCACGTCCTCCTCCTCGTCTTCCTCGTCGTCCTCCTCGGGCGCCTCCGTCGACATGACCAAGAAGCCCGAGCTGGACGAGCGCCCGCCCTTCGACGCGGACGCCACCTGAGGCGAACGGGACGGCGGGACCCGCCGGCCGGGGCAGGCCCGGACGGCTTGATTCCGCCCCCTGCCCGCCTCTGCGCGGCCCTTGGCGGCCCCGTCCGCATCCCCCGCGCGGGGTCCCGTGCGCGACCCACCCGCGAGCCGGTTTCCCGGCTGCCCGGACCGGGGTGGCTATGCTGCCCAGTTGTTGTGCGGACCGTACGAGAGTGAGCAACGACGCCCGAGGGGGGCGGGCTGCTCCGGTCCGACGAGAGCTAGGAGGCGTCCGGGTAATGGAGACGACAAGTCGGGTAGGCGCGCAGGCGCCGGCCGCGGAGGGCGGACAACAGGTCCCCTCGGCCCGGCGCACGGTCGACGGCTACCTGCTGGCGCCCTTCCCGTGGTACGGCCTGGACGAGGCCTTCACGGGACCGCGCTGGCTGATGAAGGTCGGCACCTCGGCCGACGGATCCGTCGAGCACGGCTCGATCGGGCACGGCGAGGAGCCCACGGTGCGCAGCGAGTCGACGCAGGACACGGAGCGCTTCGCCGTGGTGGTCACCGTCGCGGCGAGCCCGGTACGGCGCAGCGCCGACGGCACGGGACTCCTGGAGGCCACCTCGGTGTCCTCGGCGGCCTGGCTCGCGGGCGTGGGGCTGCTGTCCCAGACCTGGCCCGGGCAGATGGACCACACCCTGCGGGACAGCTGGCTGGACCAGCAGACCGAGACGGCGTGGGTCCTCGCGGACGACCTGACGGGGCCCGACTGGTCGACGCTGTCCCTTCCCGTGGACGGGGTGCCCTCGACGTTCCACTACCGGGAGTCCGCGTTCGGCTGGGTCCTGGCGGGCTCCACGCAGGCGGGCGTCCACCTGGGGGCGTACGGGCGGGGGCTGAGCGCTTACGGGCTGGGTTTCTCGGTGATCAAGGACATCGAGACGTACGCCTAGCCCGAGGGAATACGGAAGAGGGGGCGCCGTCCGTGTGACGGCGCCCCCTTCCCCGTACGAAACCGGCAGGGCTGAATACCGCGGTCCCGCGCGCTGCTCCCGTGCTCCCCGCGCGCTAGAACTTGTTGCGCGGGGTGATGCCCAGGGACATGCCCGAGAGGCCTCGCTGGCGGCCGCCGAGCTTGCCGGCGATGGCGCGCAGGGCGGCGCCGGCCGGGGAGTCGGGGTCGGTCAGGACGACCGGCTTGCCCTCGTCGCCGCCCTCACGGAGCCGGACGTCGATCGGGATCGAGCCGAGGACCGGGACGGTCGCGCCGGTCGTGCGGGTGAGGCCGTCGGCGACGGACTGGCCGCCGCCGGTGCCGAACACGTCGACCATCTCGTCGCAGTGCGGGCAGGGCAGCCCCGACATGTTCTCGACGACGCCGACGATCTTCTGGTGCGTCTGGACGGCGATGGAGCCGGCCCGCTCGGCGACCTCGGCGGCGGCCTGCTGCGGGGTGGTGACGACGAGGATCTCCGCGTTCGGGACGAGCTGGGCGACGGAGATCGCGATGTCACCGGTGCCCGGCGGCAGGTCCAGGAGCAGGACGTCCAGGTCGCCCCAGTACACGTCGGCGAGGAACTGCTGCAGTGCGCGGTGGAGCATCGGGCCGCGCCACACGACCGGCGCGTTGCCCGGGGTGAACATGCCGATCGAGATGACCTTCACGCCGTGCGCCGACGGTGGCATGATCATGTTTTCGACCTGGGTGGGGTGCCCGTCGGCGCCGAGCATGCGGGGCACGGAGTGGCCGTAGATGTCGGCGTCGACGACACCGACCTTGAGGCCGTCCGCGGCCAGCGCCGCGGCGAGGTTGACCGTGACCGACGACTTGCCGACGCCGCCCTTGCCGGAGGCGACCGCGTACACGCGGGTCAGGGAGCCCGGCTTGGCGAAGGGCACCTCGCGCTCGGCCTGGCCGCCGCGCAGCGCGGAGGCCAGTTCACGGCGCTGCTCGTCGCTCATGACGTCCAGGGTCACGTCGACGCGGGTGACGCCGTCGACCGCCGAGACCGCCTTCGTCACGTTCTCCGTGATGGTCTCGCGCATCGGGCAGCCGGAGACGGTCAGGTAGACGGTGACCGCGACCGCTCCGTCCGCGCCGATGTCCACCGATTTGACCATCCCCAGCTCGGTGATGGGTCGCTGGATCTCGGGGTCGTTCACCGTCGCCAGTGCTTCGCGCACCGCGTCTTCCGTAGCCATAAGGATGATGGTACGGCGACGGACCGGGGGACCGGGTAGTCCCGTCAGCGGTCTTCTACGTCACGTCCCCGGGCGGACTCCGACGGGAATACGACCCGTCCGTCGCCGTGCCCGTCCGCGTAGCGCTCCTCCAGCTCCTTCACCAGGTCCTGGAGCTCGGAGCGGATCCAGTCCCGGGTGGCGACCTCGCCGAGCCCGGCGCGCAGCGCGGCGATCTCCCGGGTCAGGTACTCGGTGTCCGCGATGGACCGCTCGTTCTGCTTGCGGTCCTGTTCGAGGTTGACCCGGTCGCGGTCGTCCTGGCGGTTCTGGGCGAGCAGGATCAGCGGGGCCGCGTACGAGGCCTGGAGCGACAGCATCAGGGTGAGGAAGATGAACGGGTAGTTGTCGAAGCGCAGCCCGCTCGGCGCGGCGATGTTCCACACCACCCACAGGATGATGACGAACGTCATCCAGACGATGAAGCGCCCGGTGCCCAGGAACCGCGCGATCCGCTCCGACAGCCGTCCGAAGGCCTCCGGGTCCCACTCGGGCACCAGCCTGCGGCGGCGCTGCAACGGCTGGTCGAGCCGGTTGCGCGGCCGGCTCGCCGCGGTGGCGCCGGCCGGTGTCCGCTCGCGTGCGGGGTCGCGGACCTCGCGGATCCCCTCCCGCGCCGTCCGCCCCTCGCGCTCAGGGGGCATGGGGCGCCCTCTCGCCGGTGCCGGTGTGCGCACCGTCCATGGGGGGAAGCTCCTCGTCCAGGTGGAACTCCGTCTCCCGCCAGTCGTCGGGCAGCATGTGGTCCAGTACGTCGTCCACGGTCACCGCTCCGAGCAGCGCCCCGCTCTCGTCGACGACGGGCGCCGCGACCATGTCGTACGTCGCGAAGAACCCGGCGACCACCGGCAGCGCGGCGTCCGGGGCGAGCGCCTGCAGGTCGTCGTCGATGATCGAGCCGACCAGGGTGTACGGGGGGTCGCGCAGCAGCCGCTGGAAGTGGACCGTGCCCAGGTACTTGCCGGTCGGCGTCTCGTCCGGCGGACGGCACACGTACACCTGGGCGGCGAGCGCGGGGGACAGGTCGGCGTTGCGCACCCGGGCCAGCGCGTCGGCGATCGTCGAGTCCGGGCGCAGCACGATCGGCTCGGTGGTCATCAGCCCGCCGGCGGTCTTCTCCTCGTACGCCATCAGCCGCCGCACGTCCGCCGCGTCACCGGGGCGCATGAGGGCCAGCAGCCGCTCCTTGTCCTCCTCGGGCAGTTCGGCGAGCAGGTCGGCCGCGTCGTCCGGGTCCATCGCCTCCAGGACGTCGGCGGCACGCTCCTCCTTCAGCTTGCCGAGGATCTCGATCTGGTCGTCCTCGGGCAGCTCCTCCAGCACGTCGGCGAGACGGTCGTCGTCCAGAGCGGCGGCCACCTCGGCGCGGCGCTTGGCGGAGAGGTGGTGCAGGACGTTCGCGAGGTCGGCGGGGCGCAGCTGTTCGAAGGTGGCGAGCAGGCTCTCGGCACCCTGGCCGTGCTCCTCCAGCGAGAAGCCGGTGACGGCGGACCACTCGACGGTCAGCGTCTCGCCCTTGCTGCGGCGGAAGGCGCCGCCCTTGCCCTTGCGGACGAACACCCGGTCGATCTCCCAGTCCCGGCGCGCGGGCAGCTGCTGGATCGACACGTCCAGCACGGTCACCTCCTCGTCCGTCTCGACGATCCGGACCCGCCGGTCGAGGAGTTCGCCGAGGATCAGCCGCTCGGTGGGCCGCTGCTCGAAACGCCGGACGTTGAGGACGCCGGTGGTGATGACCTGGCCGGACTCGATGCCGGTCACCCGGGTCATCGGCAGGAAGATGCGGCGCCTGGTGGACAGCTCGACGACGAGCCCGAGGAGGCGGGGCGGGCGCCGTCCGACGCGCAGCATGGCGACCAGGTCGCGGACGCGGCCGACCTGATCGCCGTTCGGATCGAAGACGGCGACACCGGAGAGGTGCGAGACGAAGACCCGGGGCACGCCTGCGGCCATGCGCGCGCCTCCTGTTCCCGTCGGCTTCCCGTCGGCCCGCTCCCGCTGGGCCGTGCCGACTTGCTCGTACTGGTTCGGTTCCTGCTCGTCTGTCCGCTCGGGTGCGCTTCAGGCTAGCCCGTCCCGGTCGGATACGCCCTGGTGAGCCGTCCGGACGGACTGGCTCCGACCGTCGCGTACGGCACCGGTACGCTGCCGTACGCCGTTGAGTACCCCTCATGAGAGGCAGCCCCACCTGTGACTGTGATTCCCCTCGTCCGTACCCGCAGAGCCGTACTGGTGAGCGCGGTGTGTGCACTGGTCGTGACGGCCACGGGGCTGACGGGGTGCGGCGGCGACGATCCGGACGCGGGCACCAACGGCGTGGGCAAGCTGTCCGCCGAGAAGATCCAGTCCCGGACCCGCAAGGCGGCCGAGGGGGCGGACGCGGTGCGGCTCTCGGGGGCGGTCGTGAGCAACGGGCGCACCTACAGGCTGGAGATGCGGCTGAAGGCGGACGGCGGCACGGGCTCGGTGACGTCCGAGGGGGCCAACTTCCGGCTGCTGCGCGTCGGGGAGCACCTGTTCCTGAAGGCGGACGCGGGGTTCTGGAGCCACCAGGAGGGCGGCACGTCCGACGGCGGTCCGGCGGACACGGCGGCGGCGAAGAAGCTCGCGGGCATGTACGTCAAGGTGCCCACCGGCGACCCGGCGTACAAGCGCTTCAGCGGCTTCACCGACAAGGACGTGCTCCTCGACGGACTGCTCACCCTGCACGGCACGCTCGCGAAGGACGGCCGTCACGAGCAGGGCGGCGTCCGCACGGTCAGGATCACCGGCGACAAGGGCGCGGGCGGCTCCCTGGACGTCTCCCTGGAGGGCACCCCGTATCCGCTGCGCATGGTCCGCGCGGGCGGCGCGGGCACCCTGCGCCTGACGGACTGGGGCAAGGACTTCGCCCTGGAGGAGCCCTCGAAGAAGGAGACCGTCGACTACGGCAAGCAGTTGCCGACGTCGTAACGGCCGGGACGCCCTGATCCGGCGCCCTGATCCCGACGGAGGACCCTAGCCGCGCCTGCGCTTGGCCCGCTTCTTGAACAGCAGGCGTGGCAGGGCCGCCGGGGCGGGGCGGCGGGTGGTCGCCGGGGTGGGCACCGGTGACGCGGCGAGCGAGCCGTCGGGCAGACCGGCCGTGCTCCCGGACGGCTCCAGGCGCAGCACCCGGCACTCGCGCGCCCAGCGCTCCGGCATGGCCTCGCCGTCCGGGGCGTTGAGCCGCTTGCCCTTGAGCTCGGCGACGGCCGCCTCCCACTCGGGGGAGCGGGGGGCCAGTTCCACGACCGTCGCCGCCCAGCTGACCAGCCGCCCGCCCTTGTCCTTGCTGCGTACGGTGACGAGGGCGCCGCCCCCGTCGACGAGGCCGGGCAGCGGCTGCTCGCCGGGGCCGTCTCCGACCACGTGCGCCGCTCCGTCGTGCCACACGTGCCACAGGGCGCGGGACGGAGCGCCGGGCCCCCCGGCGTGCGGCGCCGGCACGCCGTCGCCCAGGACCCAGACGAGCCCGGACTTCTTGGTGGCCTCCTCGACGAGCGCCCGGTCCAGCAGGCTCGTCGGGGAGGGGGCGGACGCGGCGCCGGCAGATTCCGTCATGGGGCCAGGGTATCCAGCACCGGCGGGCGGCTTCCGTGGCCCCGGCGGACCCCGCGCCCGGCCGTGGGCCCGAGCAGCGCCCGGCCCCGGACAGACCCTAGAGCCAGCCGTTGCGCTTGAGGGTGCGGTGGATCGTCATACAGATGGCGACCGTGACCCCGAGGACCAGGGGGTAGCCGAACCGCCAGTGCAGCTCGGGCATGTACTGGAAGTTCATGCCGTACACCCCGCAGACCATCGTCGGCACGGCGATGATCGCCGCCCAGGACGTGATCTTGCGCATGTCCTCGTTCTGCGCGACGGACGCCTGTGCGAGGTTGGCCTGGAGGATCGAGTTGAGCAGCTCGTCGAAGCCGATGACCTGCTCCTGGACCCGGGCGACGTGGTCGGCGACGTCCCGGAAGTACTTCTGGATGTCCGGGTCGATCAGCCGCATCGGCCGCTCGCTGAGCAGCTGCATGGGCCGCAGCAGCGGCGACACCGCGCGCTTGAACTCCAGTACCTCGCGCTTCAGCTGGTAGATCCGTCCGGCGTCCGTGCCGCGCGGCGACCCCTTGCGGCCCGGCGAGAACACCTCGGTCTCGACCTCGTCGATGTCGTCCTGCACGGCGTCCGCGACCGCGATGTACCCGTCGACGACGTGGTCGGCGATGGCGTGCAGCACCGCCGAGGGGCCCTTGGCGAGCAGCGCGGGGTCGTCCTGCAGCCGGTGCCGCAGCGCGCGCAGCGAGCCCTGCCCTCCGTGCCGGACGGTGATGAAGAAGTCCCGGCCGGTGAAGCACATGACCTCGCCGGTCTCCACCACCTCACTGGTGGCCGTCAGCTCGTCGTGCTCGACGTAGTGGATGGTCTTGAAGACGGTGAACAGCGAGTCGTCGTACCGCTCCAGCTTGGGCCGCTGGTGGGCCTGGACGGCGTCCTCGACGGCCAGCGGGTGCAGCCCGAACTCCGAGGCGATACCGGCGAATTCGGCTTCGGTCGGCTCGTGCAGGCCGATCCAGACGAAGCCGCCGTCACGGTGCACCTGACGCATCGCCTGGTGCGGGGAGAGGGTCCCGGTGCTCTCGACGCGGGCGCCGTCGCGGTAGACCGCGCAGTCGACCACGGCGGAGGCCGTCCCGGGCGCGCGGGTGGTGTCGTACGTGCCGTTCTCCTTGCGCTGGGAGGGGCGGACCGCGGCGCGCAGGTCTCGGATCATCGACATGGCAGGCTCCTTCGCAACAGGGGCCGCCGGTGACGGTTGGAACTGCCCGGAATGGGGACGTTGGCATGGGGACCCTCCTGCCCTCGGGCAGGGAGGGACGTCTCGTACGTCCACAAAGCGGGGAGCACCGCACCGTCGCGGTGGCGGCTTCGCTACTGACTCTGACCGTTCGGACCGCACGGGCCGTCCGGGACGGACGGGCCGCTCGCACCGGACGGACCGTTCGGATCGGACGGATCAGTCGGATGGATCAGGCGGGAACGAAGACTCTTCCGTCGTGCACCGGGCCGGACTACGAGGACGCGAGTGCGAGAGGCGGCAGCCGGAGGAACCAGAGCTGCGTCAGCGGCCGGAAGAGTGGGTGGTACTGCACGGTCGACTTCGGTCCATTGCAGCCCCACCTCCTTCGGCCGGTCCCTCGTGAGGGACGATCCATCCCCCGCCGGGGGAGTCCCCACACCTGGGGAATGTCGCGCGTCGGGGCTCGAAAGCGTCGCTTCAGCGTGCTGCCTCGACCAGCGGCCAAGACTATCAGCGCGGCGAAGCGTCAAGCCGCCGCTTTGCCGGTTGCTGACGAGTTCTATGCTCGGATCATGGCTGATGTTCTTCCCCTGGTCGAGGCCCGGTTGCTCGCCGCGCTGGGCGAACCCGACGCGCGGGCCGCGGTCACCTTCCTCGGTACCGACCGCGTCGAGGTGCTCCGTTTCACCGAGGGGGACCTCGTTCGCTACGCCACTCTCGGCATGTCCGCGCAGCCCATGGCGGACCCCACGGCCGCCGTCGCCGACCCGGTGAAGGGGCCGCGCGCCGAGCTGGTGCTGTCGGTGCGCCGGGCCGGCGCCGACACCGACAAGGTGCTGCGCCCGCTCGCCGTACTCGCCGCGTCTCCGCAGGTGGAGGGGGTGATCGTGGCCCCGGGCGCCTCGCTGGACGTGGGTGAGCCGCTGTGGCCGGACGCGCCCTTCACCTCCGTACTGGTCGCGGAGTCCGGCGGTCTGGTCGAGGACCTGGACCTGGACGCGCCGGCCGATCCCGTACGGTTCCTGCCGCTGCTGCCGATGACGCCGAACGAGGCGGCGTGGAAGCGGGTGCACGGAGCCCAGGCCCTCCAGGAGCGCTGGCTGAGCAGCGGAACGGACCTGCGCGATCCGTCGCGCAGGTCCGTCGCCCTGGACTGAGGGCACGTCAGCCCCTGGCCGGAAAAAGCCGCTTGACGAACGGCCGTAACTCGTCGGTGGTGGCGGACCGCCCCCACAAGGCGGGTCGCCCCCCAACCGCGGCCGGGTCAGTTCGCGAAGACGGCGACACCGTCCTGGGCGGCGTGCCGGGGCCGCAGCTCCTCAGCCTCGGTGGTGAGCGCGCCACGCCGTACGAGGACCACGACGGCGCCGAGCAGGGCCGTGACCGCCGCCACCACGAACGGGACGTGCGGGTCGGCCCACTCCTCGATCCTCGGCGCGAGGAAGGGCGCCGCCGCGGCGGCGAACCAGCGGACGAAGTTGTAGCCGGCGCTCGCCACCGGACGCTGGGGGTACCCCCGGACGGAGTCCGGGGGAGCGTCCGAGACGCCGAGCGCGAGCTCCGTGTAGACGGTGTTGTTCACACCGATGAACGCTCCCGACAGGATCGTGCAGACGACGGCCGTGGTGTGGCTGCCGTAGCCGAGGACGAGCACGTCCGCCGCGAGCAGCACCAGGGAACCGCCGAGCACCTTCAGGGAGCCGAACCGCTTCTGCATGCGCGGCGCCACGAGCACCGAGAACACGGCGAGCAGCAGACCCCAGCAGAAGAAGACCGCGCCCGACCGGTAGGGGCTCATGTCGAGCACGAACGGGGTGAAGGCCAGCACGGTGAAGAACGTGTAGTTGTAGAAGAACGCGGACGCCGCCGCCGAGGCCAGCCCGCCGTGGCCGAGCGCCCTGACCGGGTCGAGCAGCGAGGTCTTCCGTGCGGGCTTCGGCTGCTCCTTCAGGAACACCGTGATGCACAGGAAGCCGATCGCCATCAGGAACGCGGTGCCGAAGAACGGGTAGCGCCAGCTGGCGTCACCGAGCAGCGCCCCTGCCAGCGGCCCGCACGCCATGCCGAGGCCGAGGGCCGACTCGTAGAGCAGGATCGCCGCGGCGCTGCCGCCGGCCGCCGCGCCGACGATGACGGCGAGGGCCGTGGACACGAACAGGGCGTTGCCGAGTCCCCAGCCGGCCCGGAACCCGACGAGCTCGCCGACGGACCCCGACGTGCCGGAGAGGCCGGCGAAGACCACGACGAGCGCGAGGCCGAGCAGCAGCGTCCGGCGGCCGCCGATGCGGCTGGAGACGAAGCCGGTCAGCAGCATCGCCACCGCCGTGATCAGGAAGTACGAGGTGAACAGGAGGGAGACCTGGCTGGCGGTGGCGTCCAGGCCCTTGGCGATGGAGGGGAGGATCGGGTCGACGAGCCCGATGCCCATGAAGGCGACGACGGACGCGCCGGCGGTCGCCCAGACGGCCTTCGGCTGCCGCAGGAGGCCTCCCGCTCCGGCGTCGAACGCGTCGACGTCCTGTGTGCCGGTGCCGGTGCCGGTGCCGGTGCCGGTGTCGTGTGCGTCGGCGTCGTGCGCGCCGGTGCCCTCGGCGCTCCGTACGGCCGCGGGTCCTTGCGTGCTGCTGGTCATGCCTGCTCCTTCTGGTTCGCCGGGGACGGCTCGCCGGTGACTCACGGAGAGAGGGTCGGTTCGGCTCCCGCAACGGTAATTTAGTGTGGCTAATTAATGCAAGCTACATCTATTTGGGCCGGGTGGCCGGCGCGCGCCGGACGGGTGATCGTCCTTGACGCGGCGGAGGACGGGGAGGACTGTGGGACCTTATGAGGGGCGAACCCAGTTGCCCGAAGTGTGGTGGCCGGGTCAGGGCTCCCGGACTCTTCTCCGACTCCTGGCAGTGCGACGTGCACGGCGTCGTCCACCCGCTGCAGCCCGTGATCCCGCCCAGCGTCGAGGCCCTCGGTGTCGTGGTGCACCGGGCGAGGGTGCCGGTGTGGATGCCGTGGCCGCTTCCGGTCGGCTGGCTGTTCACCGGTGCCGCCTTCGCCGGCGACGACCGCAGCGGCGGCCGTGCGACGGCGGTGGCCTGTTCGGGTCCGGGGCCGCTCGGCGGGATGGGCGAGCTCGTCCTGGTCGCCGAGGAGCTCGGCGTCGGCCTCGGCGCGCGGTACGCGGGGATCGACGGGCCCGACCCGGGGCCGTACATGAGCGTCGAGAAGCCGCCTCAGGCGAAGGTCCTCGCCGCCGGCCGTCCCACCCCGCTGTGGCACGTCACGAGCACCCCCGACGACCGGGCCGTCTTCGCGGGCGAGGCGCACGGCGTGTGGCTCTGGGCGGTCGTGTGGCCCGAGCAGTCGGGACTCCTGATGTACGACGAGCTGGTGCTGACCGACCTGCGCGACGCGGGCGCCGAGGTGGACCTGCTGCCGTGCGGTGCGCTGTCCCCGCGGATCCTGGAGCCCTGAGCGGCCGGCCCTGAGCGGCCGGCCCTGAGCGTGTGCGGCCCTGGAGCGGGCGGGGGCCGTGGCCCGTGTGGGCGGGGGACCGCGAGGTGCCCGTTATCCTTGAGCGTCCCCTTCGTCCCGTCACCGCCTGGAGTCCGCGTGCGTATCGACCTGCACACCCACTCCACGGCGTCCGACGGCACGGACACCCCGGCCGAGCTGGTCCGGGGCGCGGCCGCCGCCGGACTGGACGTCGTCGCCCTGACCGACCACGACACCACCCGCGGTCATGCGGAGGCCGTCGCGGCGGTCCCCGAGGGGCTCACCCTCGTCACCGGCGCGGAGCTGTCCTGCCGTCTCGACGGCATCGGCCTGCACATGCTGGCGTACC
The DNA here is from genome assembly GCF_042956125.1 of Streptomyces sp. NPDC008313. NCBI lineage: Bacteria > Bacillati > Actinomycetota > Actinomycetes > Kitasatosporales > Streptomycetaceae > Streptomyces > Streptomyces sp. NPDC008313. The sequence goes on along the minus strand of NZ_JBIBFR010000001.1, from coordinate 19,547 downwards.
TCTTCGACCCCGGGGAGCCCGCGCTGCTCGCGGAGCGCGAGCTGATCCGCGACGACCGGGTGCCGCGCGCGCAGAGCATGATCGGCAGGCTGCGGGACCTGGGCGTGCCGGTCACCTGGGAGCAGGTCGAGCGGATCGCCGCGGGTGGCTCCGTGGGCCGCCCGCACATCGCCTCGGCACTCGTCGAACTCGGCGTCGTGGACAGCGTCTCCGACGCGTTCACCACCGAGTGGCTCGCCGACGGCGGACGTGCCTACGTCGCGAAGCACGAGTCCGACCCCTTCGAGATGATCCGGCTCGTGAAGGCGGCCGGCGGCGTGACCGTCTTCGCCCACCCCGCCGCCGCCAAGCGGGGACGCACCGTCCCGGAGAGCGCCGTCGCCGAGCTCGCCGCCGCCGGACTCGACGGCATCGAGGTCGATCACATGGACCACGAGCCGGCGACCCGGGCCCGGCTGCGCGGACTCGCCGCCGACCTGGGACTGCTGGTCACCGGTTCGTCCGACTACCACGGCACGCGCAAGACGTGCGTGCTCGGCGAGTTCACCACCGACCCCGAGGTGTACGGCGAGATCACCCGCCGGGCCACCGGCGCGTTCCCCGTGCCCGGCGCGGGTGGAGCCGCGGAGGCGTAACCCGCGCCGTCGGGCCGCCCGCGACCGCGGGAGCCCCGGCCCACCCCTTCGGGGCCCTTGCCCCTCACCACCCCTCCGCGCCCGCCCTTCGGGGACCCGAGTCCGTCCGGTGCCGTCCCCGGCCCCGGCACCGGGGCGTGCGTGGCCCCGTTCCGCCGTGAGCCGCGGAACACCCGCCCACCGCGGTGGCCGCCGTCCCCGGCGGTGACACACCGCTTCACCACCTCTGCAAGGCCAATCAACGTGTTCGACGTCGCCGTCTTCGGTTCTCTCTTCCTCACCCTCTTCGTGATCATGGATCCGCCCGGGATCACGCCGATCTTCCTCGCGCTCACCGCGGGCCGCCCCGCCAAGGTGCAGAAGCGGATGGCCTTCCAGGCCGTCTGCGTGGCCGGCGGCGTGATCGCCGTCTTCGGGGTCCTGGGCCACCAGATCCTGGACTACCTGCACGTGTCCGTGCCCGCGCTGATGATCGCGGGAGGACTGCTGCTCCTGCTGATCGCCCTCGATCTGCTCACCGGCAAGACCGACGAGCCGAAGCAGACCAAGGACGTCAACGTCGCCCTCGTCCCGCTGGGCATGCCGCTGCTCGCCGGGCCCGGAGCGATCGTCTCGGTGATCCTGGCCGTCCAGAAGGCGGACAGCGTGGCCACTCAGGTGTCCGTGTGGGTCGCGATCCTGGCGATCCACGTCGTGCTGTGGCTGGTGATGCGCTACTCGCTGCTGATCATCCGCGTCATCAAGGACGGAGGCGTCGTCCTCGTGACCCGCCTCGCGGGCATGATGCTCTCCGCGATCGCCGTCCAGCAGATCATCAACGGCGTCACCCAGGTGATCCAGGGCGCCTGACCCGCCCGCGTCCGGGCCCGGACACGCAGGACCCCGGACACGCAGGACCCCGCACGGCGCGTGTGCCGTGCGGGGTCCTGAAATCCGGGAACAGCGTCCGCGTTATGACACGGAGGCTTCGGCTGGGCGGATCCAGAGGCGCTGCCCTATGGCGGCGGCCTGCTGCACGATCCGGTTGACGGAGGCGGCGTCCACAACGGTGCTGTCCACGGGTGTGCCGTCGACGTCGTCGAGTCGCATGATTTCGAAGCGCATGGGCTTCTCCCTTCGTCTGGTCATCCTCCTGAGGAGAACTACTTGTGAGTGGCGCCGGAGAGACCGCGGTCCCTCTCTTCGCATACGGGTCAACGGCGTGTGCGCTGCAAACATTCCCTACGCTAAAGAAAATTTTCGAGAAGCTAATTACTGGCTGGTAAGGGATCGGGCCGATGGACCCATCGGGACCGGTTGTGTTCGCAGCGTGACGGCCGGAACAATGGGTCGCATATGAACGACGACGCCCTCACGGGTCCCGACGACCCCGCCGCGCTCGGCGCCCGCATCGACCGGACGAACGAGCTGCTGCAGCGCATGCTCGCCGAGGTGGCGAAGACACCCTCGACCCATGCGATCTTCGTCGACGCCGGATACCTGTACGCGGCCGCCGGCCGGCTGGTCGCCGGGACGGAGGACCGCCGCGCCTTCGACCTGGACGCGGAGGGCCTCATCGACGCGCTCATCGACCGGGCGCGCACGATCTTCGCGGACAGCAGGCTGCTGCGCGTCTACTGGTACGACGGCGCCCGCCGCCGCATCCACACCGCCGAGCAGCAGTCGATCGCCGAGCTGCCCGACGTCAAGGTCCGGCTGGGCAACCTCAACGCGAACAACCAGCAGAAGGGCGTCGACTCCCTCATCAGGTCGGATCTGGAGTCCCTGGCCCGGCACCGCGCCATCAGCGACGCGGCGCTCCTGGGCGGCGACGAGGACCTGGTGTCGGCGGTCGAGGCGGCGCAGGGGTACGGGGCGCGGGTCCACCTCTGGGGCATCGAGGCACCCGAGGGCCGCAACCAGGCCGAGCCGCTGCTGTGGGAGGTCGACAGCCAGCGCACCCTCGACCTCGACTTCTTCAAGCCCTACGTGGCCCGGCGGACCGCCGCTACCTACGAGGCGGCCGGGGCGGGCCGGCCAACCCGCGACGACGTGCGGTTCGTGGGGGCCCAGATCGCGGCGAAGTGGCTGGCCGCCAGGGGGCGCGAGTCACTGGCGGAGCTGCTGCCCGGACACCCCTACCTGCCCGGCTCGGTCGACCAGGACCTGCTCGTCGAGGCCGAGGGCCTGCTGCAGTACTCCCTGCGCGGGCAGGCCGACCTCCGGCGTGCCCTCAGGGACGGCTTCTGGGACCACGTACAGGCGCAGTACTAGCCGCGCCACCCTTGGGCCCCGAAGCGGGCGGGAGGCCGGGGGCCGGGCACGTACGGGCCCGGGAGCGGGGCGCGTATGGGGCCCGGGAGCTGGGCACGTACGGGCTACAGCGCGTCCCAGAAGTCGGCGAGGGCCCATGCCGTCTGGAGCGGCCGGTCCGTGTTGGGGGAGTGCTCCGCTCCCTCCACGACCGTCCGCCGGGCGCCCAGCCGGGCGGCCATGTCGTCCAGCAGCGAGACCGGCCAGGTGTCGTCTCGCTCGCCGGAGAGCACGTGCACGGGCAGCGCCGTGGCGGCGAGCTCGGCGACGCGGTCGGGTTCCGTGCACAGCTGGCGGCCGGTCGCGACGAGCTGGGCCGGGCTGTTGCCCATCCAGCGGCGGCGCAGGTCGTCGCGGTCGTCGAGCCCCGCGTCGATCTCTCCCGTGGCGGTCTCCTCGGGTGCCTCCATCGCCTGGATCGCCTCCCACACGTCCGCCATGCCCATCACGGCGAGGGCGTCCCTGAGCAGTTTGACGCGCTGCTGCTGCGAGACGGAGATCTGTGCGGGCCCGGACGACATGACGGTGAGCGACGCGAACGGCGCCGCGTCCGTCAGCACCGCGGCACGGGCGATCTGGCCGCCCAGCGAATGCCCCACCAGGTGCACCGGCCCGCCGACGGCACGCGCCTGGGCCAGCACGTCTTGCGCCAACTCCGCCTGAGCGTAAGCCTTTTCGTCCTGGGCTGGCCCCTTGGACTCGTACTGCCCGCGCCCGTCCACCGCGACGGTCCGGTAACCGCGCACGGCCAGCGGCTCGTGCAGCGCGATGAAATCCTCCTTGCTGCCAGTGAATCCCGGCAGCAGCAGCGCGGTGCCCCTCGGCGGACCCTCCGGCGCCGCTTCGAGCCCGGCGAAGGCGCCGCGCGCGGTGTTGAGACGGTAGGCGCGGACACCGGCCGGCGGGACGAAACTGGGAGGCCTGCTCATGCCCCGAGGCTATCGCCCCGCCCGCCACGGCCCGCGGTCCTCCCGCCGGGACCGGCCCGGGAACGCCGCCGGTCCGGCTCCCCCGGTTTCGCAACAGGGGGAGCCGGACCGTCGGGCGGGCGGTCAGCCCTCCGCGGACTCCGCGGAGGCCGCCGCCTTGCGCGTACGACGCCGGGGCTTCGTCTCGGCGGCCTCGGTGGTGGCCGTGTCGGTCGCCGTGTCGACGGGTGCTGCCGTTGCCTTGGCCGCGGTCTTGCGGGTGCGGCGGGCGGGCTTGGCGGCGGGTTCGTCGGTGGTCTGGGCCGGGATGTCGGCCTCGACGGTCTTGACGGCGGCCTTGCGGGTGCGCCGGGGCTTGGTCTCCGCGGCCTCGGTGGTGGCCGCGTCGGTGGCCGTGTCGGTGGCCGTGTCGACGGGTGCTGCCGTTGCCTTGGCCGCGGTCTTGCGGGTGCGGCGGGCGGGCTTGGCGGCGGGTTCGTCGGTGGTCTGGGCCGGGATG